>JAFVZB010000060.1 GCA_017508385.1 Lentisphaeria bacterium
CATACGCAAAACACTTTCCTTGCCTCGCACTGCATCCGCCGATGGTAATGGGGCGTTTTGCTTACCTCGCCGCTTTGGTCGTGTACAAAAGTACACTCCCTGCGCTGCTCGGGCGCAAAACACTTTCCTTGACTCACACTCATCCACCGATGCTAATAAGCCGTTTTGCGTTTTGCCGCAACCCTAATCTTTTACATATTTCACATAAATCAGGACTTTATCAAATAAAAAAGTTCCCCCGCTTTTCTTGAAAGGGTGAGGGGGGCGCGGGGGGAGCGGGAAAAATTCTTTTCCCGTTGAAAAGAAGTTTTCCCGCTCCCCCCGCTTCCCATTACCATATCAGAAACAAAGCTTTTGCAAAAAGCGGAGTGCTTGTTTTTTTTCGAAACGGTATTATATTAAGTGCAGCAGTTCAATTATGGAAAGTTTTACCGCATGACCAAACGCAGAATCACCGCTTTTTTCGGAGGCAGTTTTGACCCTCCGCATCCCGGGCACTTCGGGGTTGCTTCGGGAGCTCTTGATTCCGGCAGGTGTGACCGGGTGCTGTGGGTTCCAGCCTATGCTCCTCCGCACAAGCAGGGCAAAGAGCGTATGCCTTTTGAGCGGCGTTTTGAGATGGTGGAAATGATGATCGCAGGTGTCAGCGGCATGGAGTGTTCCGATATCGAACATCGGCTCGCTCTCGACCCATCCTACACTATATCGGTTTTGGAAAAACTCTCGGAGGAGACTCCTGATGAACTTGCTCTGCTCATCGGTGATGACTCGTTAGCCCGGCTGCACACCTGGCACCGGGCGCATGAACTGGTGGAAAAATACCTTGTCCTCACCTATCCGAGGCAGGGCTGCTCCCTCGACCATCTGCCGGAGCATTGGAGTGCAGATGAGTGTCAAAAACTCCTCTCTGGCAGGCTCGATGGAAAGTTTTTTGAAATATCTTCAACAGAAATCAGAAAAAAGATGGCAAAAAACGCAAAGTGGAGCGATATTAAAGAGCTGACAGAAAAAATAATGAAAACGGAGAATAAAATTATGGAAAAAATCGACTACAAAGCACTGCTCGACTTCTGCATCAAATGTGCTGAAGATAAACTGGCTGAAAATATCTCTACCCTCGAGATCGGCAAGGTCTCAAGCGTCGCCGACTACATGATGGTGGCTACCGCTTCAAGTGAGCCTCAGCTGCGTGCTCTCTCAAGTTTCATCGAGCGTCAGGTGCGTGAGGAGTACAAACTGCGCACCCTCAATCAGCCTGATGACAGTTCAAGCGGCTGGGTTTTGCTCGACTTCGGCAATCTGATAGTCCACCTGATGACTCCAGAGAGCCGTGAGCGTTACGACCTTGAGGGTCTCTGGGGAGAAAATCCCACCGCAGAAACCGCATCCAAACTTGCCCGCCGCTGAAAAAAACAGGATTTATACAGTGGATTGGTTCGGACCTTTCTTATTCGACAGCGAAGCTGAGTGGGAAAAAGAGATACGCCGTGATGAAAAGCGTATCAACCGCTATTTCTATGAATTGCCCATCTGCATCGATCTGCCTGAGGAGGAGTCTTGTATCTATTCTGATATCTCATCTATTCCGGAGTTGGTTCCCCGGCAGATGTCAATGGAAGAGTGGAAGAGGCTTCCTCTCAGAGATGAAGAGTTCGATGAAGAGTTCGATGAGCGCATGTCAGAACTCTTCCGTGAGGATGAGTTTGTGAAAATGCTCGACGCACTTTCTGTTGAATGGAATATCTTTTGTGTCGAAAGACTTTCCCTTGATACCCGGTGCAACGGCATCGGAGTTGCTTGTGCCATCTCAAAACTCATCGCCCGTATCTGTGACTTCAACAATGCGGGCAAAAATCACAATTTCCCGCTGCAGAAGAGCCTGGGGAAGTTCGTTATGCGGGATATTGATTCCCTCGTGCTCAGCATCATGGATATCGTCAACAAACAGCCCGATGTCAGTATTGAACTTGATGCATTCATACAGACGGCAGAGCACATCCGTGCGGCTCTTGAACGGAAAATCAAATCATTCTGACCGGTCAAGTTCCGGATAGTAGCTGATGATCTTCTTTTCGTGCAGGTCGGGATATCCGCCATCTTTGAAATAATCGGCTTGCAGATGAACTTTGCCTCCGCCCTCAGGCAGGTCGATGGCAAAGGTCGGAATAGCGATACTTGAGAGGCGTTTGCGGAAATAACGCAAAATATCCAATCCCCTGTCAACTCCGGTCGCAAAGTGTTTGACTCCCCGCACCGGGTCAACGTGAAACATATAGTGAGGTTTTATTCTGTGGCTTATCAGGGTGCGGAAGAGTTTTTCCATCTCCTGCGGAGTGTCGTTCACCCCTTTTAAGAGTACCGTCTGGTTGAGTACCGGGACTCCGTTTCTGATAAGTTTTCTGCACGCTCCGACCGACTGCTGGGTCACCTCTTTGGAGTGGTTGAAGTGGGTGAGCACCCACAATCCATCGACTTGCCCGAGATACTGCGCAAGCTCATCCGTCACCAGATGAGGCATGACTACGGGTATTCTTGTGCCCAGACGCACGGTCAAAACGGACTCCACACTTTTTACGGATTCGATGATTTTTTTCAGACGGCCGAAAGGCAGCATCAACGGGTCGCCTCCGGAAATGAGGATTTCCTGAACGGAGGGAGTTGCTTTGAGATAATTTACAATGTTTTCAAGCTCACTGTCGGATATATCCTGTAAAGACTCCTGATCTTTTGTCCAGAAGCGTTTTCTGAAACAGAAGCGGCAGTGCATGGCGCACTTCGAGGTGGCAAGCAGTACCGCACGGTCATCGAAACGGTGTATCAGACGGGGAACCGGCATCTGTTCATTTTCAGCAAGCGGGTCGTAACTGCTTGACTCATCATCGAGTTCCCGGGGGTCGGGAAAAACCTGTTTCCGTATCGGGTCGTCAGGGTCATCGGGCGAAATCAGACTCAAATAGTAGTCGTTCGCCAGCACCGGATAGAGAAAATCAACCTCTTCACTCCGCTCCGGCATACCGCATGTGCCGGCATATTTTTCCAATCCGGTAAGGTCGTGGATAAGGAGGCTTTTCATATTTTAGTGAACATCGCACAGTCATGGGGTGGTACTTCGACGGAGTCTTTACCGTTTTCGGCGTTGATAAAGCCGGGAAATTCCGGTTTCCAGACCTCGTCCGTGCGGTTGAACAGACAGAGTATCGCTCTGCCGTCATCGCTTTTGCGGATGAATCCGTCGTGTTCAAAAGTGTTGCAGACTACTTCAAAAGCGGTCAACGCTCCCTTGTCTGTCACCTTTTTGAAAGCGGCACAGCACTTGGTGATGCGCTCTTTGACCTTCGGTGAAAGTTTGCGCAAATCGCCTGCCACCAGCGGAGCACCGGCAAGACTGGTGAGGAAATACTCCACACCCTCGTCGCTCTGTATCGAGAGCAAGCCGTTCAAAATCCTTTCACAAGGCAGCACTCCGAGCCAGCTGTAAAAGCTGCGCCTTACGGAGTGGATCTGCTGGAAAGCGGTTTTCAGTGCTGAAAAATTGGAAACGTGATGAAGCTCTGAGTATTCCAATGCAGCAGCTCCCGGACGGGCAGTTCCGAAAGCCTCGAAAGAGAAGTCAACGATGAGGTCGGGGAAACGCTTTTTGAGTGTTTTTCTCAGATACATCATCCCCTCGTACATCGCCGTGAATGAGTCGTTGTAATTCTTGTGGAAGCAGTGCTCAGTTGAGTGACAGCCCCACTCGGTGAAGTTGTACGGACTGTTGATCGCTGAAAAATCCAGTTTGAAATATGAGACGTGGTATTTTTCGGCGAGCTCAGAGAGTTTTTCGGTGATGTAATACCTGTACTCCGAGCCGAAACACATCACCTTGCGGTCGCGGGCGGCGGAAAAGTATTTTATCTCACCATTTGAGCTTCTGGCGGCAAGACGGTCGTCGCCCGCAATGGCACCGTAGTCGGTTCCGATGTTGAACCACAAACCGAATTTGAGTCCGGCGTTGCGTATTTTTTCTGACACTGCTTCAAGTCCTGACGGGAACTTCTCTTCATCTGCCTGCCAGTCGCTTTTCTCTTTGAACCAGCCGTCGTCGATGACCAGATAATCAAATCCCATTTCACGGGTGAGCGGCACAAGTTCGCTTATCAACTCATCTGAAATGTTGCGCAGAAACGGCAGCCATGTGCAGTACATCACACCCTCTTTTGCGGGCAGGGCGGGCAGGTTCGCCCGCACCAGACGGCGGTAGTTTTCCGGACACGAGGCATCCTCAAATTTACCGCTGTAAACTGCGATGAGTGAGTCGCAGGTGGTGAACACTTCCTGCGGCACGAGCTCTTTGCGGAAAAACGCTCCGCCCTGATTGTAGGAGCACGAGACGCTTGACCAATGGGGAAAGTAGAGAAAATAACGCAGCACTCCAGGAATGCTGCTGCCGATGAAGACTCCCTCATCAAGCTGATGATTGTGCACTCTTATGATATCCTCGGTGCACTCGGAAGCAAAACATACCGGAGTTTCCCGGTCGAGGTCAAAATAAGTGCGGCAGGCGCCCGGAGTTCCCGGAGCATAGGTCATGTTGTCGATGATGAGCCGCTCGATTGAAATATTTTTGTCTGAGATGTTGGTCAATTCGAGATGCTTGCGTATTCCTGCGATGCCGGGATAGATACGGTAAGAGACGGTCACCGCCAGTTTAGAATCGTGCCTGAAACGCAAATTCAATGCCTGACTGCCGTCGGCAAACTTTTCTGTTCCCGAACCCTCAAATAAAAAATCCGCCGAAGCGGAATTTTCTGTTCCGTCAAGCTCGTTCACAGACGGGGTGGAAAAACTTCTGAGCTCCTTGTTGTCAACGACCAGAGAGAACTCGCTTCCCCGGGCGTAGGCGAGCTCGGTTCCGCTTTGGGAATTGATGAAACTTGAGGTGTGCAGACCGCAGCGGTCGGAAATAACTATGCGCCGCACCAGACCGTTGTCGAGGATGAACGTCTGGTTGTCAGGATGGGAAATCATCACTTTTACCTCTGTTTCTTGGAACCTTTTGGGGCGGCAGGTTTCTTTTTCTTTGCCTGCTGTTTGGTTTTGTTGAGTTTCTTCAACTCGTTGTTCGCCAGACTGCGTATCTTACCATTCTTGCTCTTGGTGAGAGCCTTGTATATCTCGGCGGCTTTTGCTTTGTTTTTTACTGTTGCGTAGCAGTGAGCGATCTGCAAGTCTGCAAGTTCTGCGTTGTACTGATCGACTCCGTACATGGTTTTGATGGCGTTGAACTGGGCAATGGCATCCTTGTAACGCTTTTTGTGGATGTAGTATTTGCCGAAACCGCTGAATATCTCTATTCTCTGGTCGCAGCTCAGATCGGGTTGTCTGCCGTATGATTTGAGATACTCAAAGGCATCGTCAAACCGTTTCTGGGCGAAGCGCACCTCGGCGGCGGCTCCGTAGAACTGGGCATCGGGGATCCTGTCGGCTTTTTCAAACGCCGAGATTGCTTTGTCAGCCTGGGCAATCTGTTTTTTCGCCATGGCGATGCGGATGGCTATGGATGAGTGTTTGCCGATGTGGTATGAACTGAGTTTCATTCCCTGCTGGGCGAATTTTGAAGCGTTGTTGTAGTTTTTCGCTCTCAGAAAGGCATCTGCTTTGTAGAAGATGACCAGTGATTTCTGGTCAGGAGTGAGTTTTTTCTGGGCGGAAATAAGTTTATCCGCCATTCCCGGAATAGCATTGAACTTGCCTGAAAGCACCATTTTGTCACGGTTGGCGATAAACTTTTTCAGTGCGGCAGTGGCGGCAGGATCCTCTTTTGCCCTCTTTTTTGCGGTTATTGCGTAGGGGTTGGTGACAGTGTCGGATTTTTTGGAAAGACTCTGGCGATAATTCGTACTGTTTTTTGAACCTTTTTTCGGAGCTGCATCGAGAGAGAAAGCTCCGAGCAGAGCTGCCGCACAGAAGAGTCTCAGATACTTGTTGACATTCATAAAATTCATCCCTTTTCTGATTGTTTTACTGCAGTTTATAAAAAACATCAGTTTAACATACCACATCAAAGATGATTTGTCAACTTCTGCAGACGATGCTGAGGCGTAAATCCCAGATAATATGCGGAACGGAGACTCCTCCGAAGAATTGTCTTGCGACCTGCCACTTATCCTGCAATGTCATGCAGCTGACCACAGCGGGAGTTCTGAGTTCGGGAGAGTTGATCTCGATAAAGAGCTCTTCCCCGGCATAGGAGAGCAGCTGTTTGAGCTTGGTGAAGACGGAGCTGTTTTCCGAGCTTCCGCGGCAGGTGATGCGAAAGAGTATATCCCGGGTTCCGGGAGCCTGCGACGGCTCTTCTCCGCAGAGGGAGCAGAAAACCGCATCACATATTGTCGGAGGCAGCTGATTTCTGAAGAGCTCTGAATTCATATCAAATCCGCAAAGATGGCTCAGAAGAGCGTTGCCGATAAGTTCAAGTTCAGCTGCTGAAGCGGGATGAAAACGGTTGTTTGAAAACGGAGTGACTTGTGTTGCAGTGTAGTTCATGGTATTTTTCCTTACATTACCGGAATCGAAACAGTAATATCAAAACGGCTTTCCCATACCCAGCGGGAAGCACCTTTCACCCCTTCGATGATAAAGTCCTGAGCAGGAATTTCGCCGACGAGATTTTCTTCGAGATTTCCTGCGAGCGATTTTTTCAGGATGCAGATGTCATCAATGAGCTCTTCACGTTCTGCTGAACGCAGAGTGATGGTGAAGGTGAAATTTTCTGAGTGACGGTTGCCGGGTTCCGCCCGTTTCAACGTCACGCAAATGGCTTTGCGGATGCTCACGGGAAGAGCTCCGGTAAATTGCGGGTAACTGCCCGAAGCAAGTTGAGCTGCTGCATTGTGCAGACTCGAGATGATTTTGTTGAGTTCCATTTTTACTCCTTGTCATAATTGTTTTTTTTATGGGAAACACTCATTCCCTGCAATATGGCGGATTTGTCAACATTTGAGCTTGACAACGGCGGTATAAGCGTGTATTTTATCTGCATTATGGAAACACTTGCTCTGATAAAATTTCTGGCTCAATACGGCGGAGTATCACGCCGTGAAGCCGATGCCGCCATCCGTGCCGGAAGGGTCACGGTCGATGGTGAGGCTGTTTTGCGCCCTGAACACCGTCTCAGCGGAAGCGAAGAGGTTTGTTTTGATGGGAAAAAGGTTGAATCCTGCGAGCGTGAACACGTCTATATCATGCTCAACAAACCGGTGAATTACACCTGTTCCGCCAATGACTCCCATGCGGAACATCTTGCAGTCGAGCTCATTGATGTTCAGGAGCGGATATTTTCCGCAGGCAGGCTCGACCGTGACAGCGAGGGGTTGATAATTTTTTCCGATGACGGAGTTTTTATCGACCGTCTCACCCATCCGAGGTACGGGATAAAGAAACTCTACCACGTCACCGTGAACGGCACGTTTACGGCAAAAGAGCTGGAAAAAATGTGTTCCGGAGTCCGGGATGAGGATGGCGATATCAAGGCACTTGAAGTAAAGAGCATCGGCTCAAACATCTACTCCTTTCTGCTCAACGAGGGCAAAAAACGTGAGATACGCCGTCTGGTGAAAGCCATGGGTAAAAGAGTCAAACGTCTGGTGCGGGTGCGGCAGGGAGCTCTCGAACTGGGTGATCTCGCTCCCGGCAAGTGGCGTTACCTTACCGCTGACGAGGTGAAGAAAGTGCAGGAGAATGTGGAATGAGCAGGCAGGATATACTTCTTCATACCTGCTGTGCTCCCTGCGCCGGAGGATGTGTCGAACGCCTGCTCGAAGAGAACAGGCGGGTGATACTCTATTACTCCAACGACAATATGTGTGATATCGGCGAGTTCAACCGCCGCCTTGACTCGGTGAAACTGCTTGCGGAACACTACGGAGTCGCTCTCGAAGTCGATGAGTACCGCAACGATTTGTGGATGTGCGACATAAGGGGCCTGGAAGATGAACCTGAGCGGGGTAAACGCTGCGAAAAGTGTTTTCTTCACAGTCTGCGCAAGAGTGCTGAGTTTGCCGGGAAAATCAACATTCCCTTCACCACCAGTCTGACCGTGAGTCCCTACAAGTCATCGAAGATGATTTTTTCCATCGGCAGGGAGCTCGGAAATTTTGCCGAATACGATTTCAAAAAACAGAACGGATATCTGAAAAGTACCCGCATAGCAGCTGAACTCGGTTTCTACCGCCAGAAATTCTGCGGCTGCCGTATGTCCGCATTACAACTCGAACAAAAGGAGAAGCAAAAAAATGGCTCCACGCAAAAATAACAGTAGAAACGGGGACGGCTCTTCAGGAAAAGCCCTGTCGGTTTTCCGCCTTGCCGGCAAGGGATTTTCAGCCGTATTCTTTATCATGCTCGGCGGATTGCTGTTCAATCTCGACCGCATGGATAATGCCGGTATCGTGCTTTTGAAGTACAAGGAGTTTCTGCCGTCGCTGGTGCGCAAATGCCTGCCGGGCGCAGGAGCATCATACGGCAAAGCCGCTCCGAAGCAGGAGCTCAAAGGCAAAGTCATCGAGGTTTACGACGGCGACACCATGACCCTGCTCGCCGACAGCAGCACCAAGTACAAGGTGCGTTTTTACGCCATCGACGCTCCTGAGGCGGCTCAGAGTTACGGACTCAACTCCCGTGATACATTGCGTGAAAAGATACTCGGCAAAGAGGTCGTGGTGAAAGTTGTCAACGTTGACCGCTATCAGCGGGTGGTCGGAATGGTGATGCTGGGCGGAAGATACATCAATCTTGAGATGGTCAAAGAGGGTATGGCGTGGTATTACTCTGACTATGCCGCCCGTCAGTACGAGTTTTCCGAAGCCGAGCGCAGAGCAAAATCAGAAAAGCTGGGCCTGTGGAAAAAGAAAGACCCCGAAGCTCCGTGGAAATGGCGCAAAAAGCATAAAAAATAGGCTCTGTTCCTGATGCGGGGAGATGATGCGGGGAAAGCGGGAAAACTTCTTTTCACGGGAAAAGAAGTTTTCCCGCTCTCCCCGCGCCCCTCTCTCCCTTTCAAGAAAAGCGGAGTAACTTTTTTATTTATGCCTGCCCGTGTCGGGAATAGAGCCTAAAAATAACGCCGTTGACTCTTCTGCTGAAATTCCGGATAAAAGTGCACTGTAAAAAACTTGTAAACAAATCATTTTTGTGCTATATTATATAATTTTTCGGGGTTCAGTGCCGAACCCGATGTTATTCGGTAAAAACGGACGGTTAAGAAAGGAAATTTTCGTCCGGAAAAGTCAGAAAGGTTTGTCAACATGAAAAAAGCAGCTGTGGCCGATGCGACGTTGCGGATGTGTGAAAGCTCCGATTGTACGCTTGGGTTCAAAGAGAAGATCGAGATAGTCAAGCAGCTCGACCGACTGTGTGTCGATGCTATTGAAACTGCTCCGCTGCTTAAAGGCAAATCGGATGTGCTTTTTCTACATACCATTGCTCCGTTGACCCGCAACTGTGTGGTGAGCTGTGCAGTCACTCTTGATGATGAACTTGTTGAGTTGAGCTGCGATGCGATATCCAAAGCGGCTAAGCCCCGCCTCAACATCATCGCTCCTGTCTCCACGGTGCAGATGGAGTACCACTGCCGCAGGAAACCCGATGCCGTGCTCGAAAAGCTGGCTGAGGTGATTGCCAAAGTGCGTGCCAAAGGTATCGAGACCGAGGTTTCTTTTGCCGATGCCACCAGAGCAGAGTATGAATTTCTGGTCAAAGCCGTCAAGTGCGCCATCAATGCCGGAGCTCAGATAACCACTGTTTGCGACTCCGCAGGAATGATGCTTCCGGGGGAGATGTATGAGTTTATCGAAAAGCTGCGGCAGGATGTTCCTGAGCTCTCAAACGTGGTGCTCTCAGTTGAGTGCTCCGATGAGCTGCACATGGCTGCCGCCTGCGCCATCGCCGCAGTCAAGGCGGGAGCAAGCCAGATAAAGACCACCATCGGAGTTCCCGGCGGACTCGGACTCAAGGCGTTTGCCGATGTGCTCCGCGCCAAAGAGGATGCTCTTGAAATCACAACTTCTCTCAACCGTACCGCCTGCGGCTCGATCATCCAGAATGTCGAGTCGATAATGGCAGGCAAGATGCACTCGGGAGCTCCCGAAAAGCTCTTTGCTTCAGCTCATGGCGGAGACTGGAAACTTGCCGCCGGTGAGGATATGGCTGCCATCGGAGAGGCTGTGAAGAAGCTCGGTTACGAACTTACCGCCGAAGATTTGAGCAAAGTTTACGATGAGTTTCTCAATATTTCCCGCAAGAAAGAGGTCGGTCCTCAGGAGCTCGATGCGATCGTTGCCACCGTGGCGATGCAGGTTCCTCCCACCTACACGCTGAAGAGTTTTGTCATCAACAGCGGCAACATCATCACTTCGATGGCTCATGTCGTGCTGGTCAAAGATGGCAGAGAGGTGCAGGGATTCAGTACCGGCGACGGTCCTGTGGATGCCGCGTTCCTCTCAATAGAAAATATAGTCGGCAGACACTTCGAGCTCGATGATTTCCAGATCACTGCGGTAACCGAGGGTCGTGAAGCCGTGGGTTCGGGAATCGTGCGTCTGCGCTCAAACGGCAAACTCTATTCAGGAAAAGGTGTTTCGACCGACGTTATCGGAGCCGGAATCAGAGCGTATGTTGACGCTCTCAACAAAATCTGTTATGAGGAGAACAACTGATCATGAAGCTCTCCTTTTCCACCAACCGCTGGTTCGACTACACCTTTGAGCAATTCATTGATATTGCCGGTGAATACCGTTTTCAGGGCATAGAAATACACGATGTCCACGCCGTGTTCGACGTGAACGAGCCGGGAAAAATCACCGCTCTTTACCGCCGCATCATGGAAAAACGTCTGGAAATATCCTGTATCGACCTTGTTTCCGATATCGTCTGCTCCACCAAGGATGCTCTTGACGAGCTTGTTCTGGTGCTGGATGCGGCAAAACGTCTGCACGCACCCTATGTGCGGGTGAAGACCTCGAACGACAGCAGCGGCACTGTTGCCGCAGTTCAGGAGTTCCTGCGTGAGGCTCTGCCCATGGCTGAAAAGAACGGAACAACTCTGCTCGTCGAGACCGTGGGTGTCTTTGCCGACACTGCAAAACTGCGCTCACTTTTTGAGGATTTCGTCAGCGACAATCTCGCCGCCCTGTGGGATCTGCATTATCCCTTCCGTATCAAAGGCGAAGCTCCTGAGGATACCATCCGCAATCTGGGAGCTTATGTCCGTCACGTTCACATGAAAGACTCAGAGAGTGCCGACAAGCCGACTCTGGTCGGTGAGGGCTCTCTGCCCATCGCAGGAATAATGAACGCTCTGCGCTCAGTCAACTACGACGGATTCATCTCGATCGAGTGGGACCCCAAGTGGGATGAGATCAGCGATATCGACATCATCTTCCCCCACTTCATCAGCTACATGAGCCGTTACGAGCTTTCACGGATGCGCACTCCGCTCTACGACAACAACGCCCGTACCGGTAAATACGTCTGGAAAAAAGAGACCCTGATCGAAAAGACCTTCTCTCAGGTGCTCGACACCATGGTGCAGGAGTTCCCCGACCATCTGGCGTTCAAGTACACCACGCTCGACTACACCCGTACCTATTCCGAGTTCAGAGATGATGTCGATCAGTTCGCCCGCTCACTTATCGCTCTCGGAGTGAAACCCGGCAGCCATGTCGCAGTCTGGATGACCAATCTGCCGCAGTGGTACATCGCTTTCTGGGCAACCACCAAGAACGGAGCGGTTCTGGTCACGGTCAACACCGCCTACAAAATCGCTGAGGCTGAGTATCTGCTCAAACAGTCTGATACCCATACCCTCATTCTCGAAAAGGGGTGGAGAGACTCCGACTATGCAGGGATCATCGCCAAGCTCTGCCCCGAGTTGGAAACCACCCGTCAGGGCGGGCAGCTCCACGCCAAACGTCTGCCGTTCCTGCGCAACGTCATCACCGTCGGCTACCGCCAGAAGGGTGCAATCACCTGGGAAGATGCTCTCGCCCGCTCAAAGAGCGTGCCCGTCGAAGAGCTCCGCCGCCGTGCCGATGCCGTCGATGTGCGTGATGTCTGCAACATGCAGTACACCTCAGGTACGACCGGTTTCCCCAAGGGAGTCATGCTCACCCACTACGGAGTGGTCAACAACGGCAAATGTATCGGCGACCGCATGGATTTGTCAACCGCCGACCGCATGATGATCGAGGTTCCGATGTTCCACTGCTTCGGAATGGTTCTGGCGATGACCGCCAGCATGACCCACGGCGCAACTCTGCTGCCGCTGCCGTATTTCTCAGCAAAACCGGCACTGGCATGCATCAATCAGGAAAAAATCACCTGTTTCCACGGCGTGCCCACCATGTTCATCGCACTGCTCGGTCATCCTGATTTCCCCAAGACAGACTTCTCTCACATGCGCACCGGAATCATGGCAGGTTCACCCTGTCCGATATCGGTCATGCAGGATGTTATCGACAAGATGCACATGACCGAAATCACCATCGTGTACGGTCAGACCGAGGCTTCACCCGGATGTACCATGTCCACCACCAGCGACCCCATCGAAGACCGGGTCGCCACTGTCGGACGTGACCTGCCGGAAATCGAAAACCGCATCATCGACCCCGAGACCGGAAAGGACTTGCCCGACAATGAGATCGGTGAGTTCGTCACCCGTGGATATCATGTGATGAAAGGTTACTACAAGATGCCCCGTGAGACCGCAAACGCCATCGATTCCGAGGGATGGCTCCATACCGGAGACCTCGCTCTGCGCACTCCCGACGGCAACTACAAAATCACCGGACGTCTCAAAGATATGATCATCCGCGGCGGAGAAAACATCTATCCAAAAGAGATCGAAGAGTTTATCTACACTCATCCCAAGGTCGAGGATGTTCAGGTGATCGGTATTCCCGACAAACAGCTGGGCGAGGAGATCCTTGCCGCAGTCATCCTGAAACCCGGCGAGAGCATGACCGCCGCCGAGCTGCAGGATTATGTGCGTCAGAATATGGCGAAACACAAAGTTCCCCGCTACGTCGACTTTGTCGAGGCGTTCCCGCAGAATGCGGCGGGTAAGATCCTCAAGTACAAGATGCGTGAGGATGCCGCAAAGAGATTGAATATTGCGCAGGTCGAGGGTATCGTAGCCGACTGACCCTGCCTCTCAAAAAGGGATTTTTCTATGAATAAAAAGAATTTTGTTACCATGGACGGCAACGAAGCGTGTGCCTATGCCGCATACGCTTTTACCGAAGTTGCGGCGATTTATCCTATTACTCCGTCAAGTCCGATGGCGGGCAAGACCGATGCGTGGTCAGCCAAGGGCAGAAAAAACCTCTTCGGTCAGACCGTGACTCTGGTCGAGATGGAGTCAGAGGCGGGTGCCGCAGGAGCTATCCACGGTTCGCTTGAGACCGGAGCTCTTTCCACCAGTTTCACCTCATCTCAGGGTTTGCTGCTGATGATTCCGGTGATGCACCGTATCGCAGGTGAGCGTCTGCCCGGAGTTCTTCATGTGGCATCCCGTACCGTGGGAACCCATGCGCTTTCGATTTTCGGAGACCACTCCGACGTGATGAACTGCCGTCAGACCGGTTTCGCTCTGCTCTCAACTGCCAACTCACAGGAGATCATGGATCTTGCTCCCGTTGCCCACCTTGCGGCGATCAAAGGCAGGATTCCGTTTCTGCACTTTTTCGACGGATTCCGCACCAGTCACGAGATGAGCAAGGTCGAGCCGATCGAGTATGAGGATCTGGCGAAACTGCTCGACACTTATGCGGTTGATGCTTTCCGTGCTCAGGCATTGAATCCCGATCATCCGAAACTGCGCGCCACCGTGCAGAACGGAGATATCTTCTTCCAGGTGCGTGAGGCGAACAACCGCTTCTACGATGAGCTCCCTGCGATCGTGCAGGAGTACATGGATAAAATCGGTGAACTCACAGGCAGAAAGTACAAGCTCTTCGACTACTACGGAGCCGCCGATGCCGAAAACGTCATCATCGCCATGGGCTCAGTTTCCGGAGCGGTGAAAGAGACCGTCGATTATCTCAACGCAAGAGGCGGAAAGTGCGGATTTTTGCAGGTGAGGCTCTTCCGTCCGTTCTCTGCGGAGCATTTCCTTGCGGCAATCCCCTCATCAGTTCGCAAAATCGCCGTACTCGACCGCTGCAAAGAGATGGGCAGCGCAGGCGAGCCGCTCTATCAGGATGTCTGCACCGTTATCGCCAATGCAGGAAAGAGTATCAAAGTTGTCGGCGGCCGTTACGGTTTGTCGAGCAAGGATGTTGACCCATCCCAGCTCTGCGCCGTGTACGAGCACCTCAAGCAGGAGTCTCCGCGCGGCAACTTCACCATCGGTATCGAGGATGATGTCACCAATCTCTCTCTGCCGGTCGGCGGAGTGCTCTATCCCGATGACGAACATCAGGTCTGCTGCAAGTTCTGGGGTCTGGGCTCTGACGGAACCGTGGGAGCAAACAAGAGCACCGTTGAAATCATCAACGCCCACACCTCAAAATTTGCTCAGGCGTACTTCGAGTACGATGCAAAAAAATCTTTCGGAGTCACCAAGTCGCATCTGCGTTTCGGTGATGGTCCCATCCGCAGTTCATACTATGTGAAATTTGCCGATTTCATCGGATGTCACAACGAGACCTATATCCGTCAGTACGATGTGGCTGGCGAGCTGAAGCAGGGCGGAACCATTCTGCTCAATACCTCACTTGATGCGGCAGGTTTGGAAAAACTTATTCCGGCATCCGTGAAGCGTCAGCTGGCAGAAAAAGAGGCGAAACTCTACACCATTGATGCGGTTTCCATTGCCTCTCAGCTCGGACTCGGAAATCACTACAACCTCGTTCTGCAGTCGGCATTTTTCCATCTGGTGAACATCATTCCGGGAGATGAAGCCGACCGGTACATGAAAGAGCTTGCCAAGCGCACCTACTTTGCCAAAGGTGACGAGGTTGTTTCCCGCAACTGGGCAGCCATCGATGCCGGAGCAACAGCTTACAAACTCATTGAGATACCCGAATCGTGGAAAAACGCCGCCGATGAAGAGTGCTGCTGCTGCACTGAGAGACCTGATGTGGTGAAAAAAATCGCCGACCCGATCAACCGCCAGAAGGGTGACGACCTGCCGGTGAGCGCATTCAAAGGCTATGAGGATGGAGTAATTGATATGGGTCTCACCGCCTACGAGAAGCGTGGAATCGCGGTGAAAGTTCCGGTGTGGGATTCCTCAAAATGTCTGCAGTGCAACCGCTGTTCTTTAGTGTGTCCGCACGCAGTTATCAGACCGTTTTTGCTGAACGAAGCCGAAAACAGTGCCAAGCCTGCCGGATTTGACACCCTTGAGGTGCGCGGCAAAGCAGGATTGTACTTCACCTTGCAGACCAGTTTCGCCGACTGCACCGGTTGCGGAGCTTGTGTCAACGCCTGTCCTGCCAAAGAGAAAGCTCTTGAGATGAAACCCTACCGTGAGGTGGGAGCTCAGAGTGAAAAGTGGAATTACGCCCTCAATCTCAGCGACAAAGGCGATGTGTTCGACATCTGGAGCATCAAAGGCAGTCAGTTCCGCCAGCCGCTGCTCGAGTTTTCAGCAGCGTGTGCCGGATGCGGAGAGACTCCGTACGCCAAACTGCTCACCCAGCTCTTCGGAGACCACGTTTACTGGGCAAACGCCACCGGATGCTCTCAGGCGTGGGGTTCACCCATGCCGGGAATCCCCTACACCACCAACAAAGAGGGCAGGGGACCGGCTTGGAGCAACTCGCTCTTTGAAAACAACGCCGAGTTCTCTCTCGGAATGGCTCTTTCAGTCAAACAGCAGCGTGCCAAAGCCAAAATGCGGGTCGCCGAACTGTTGACTTGCGATATCAGTGAAGAATTGGCGGCGGCAGCGAAAAATTACATTGCCTCATTCGACGATGTGACAGAGTCACGCCGTGCCGGAGATAGACTTTGTGAACTGCTTTCCGGCTCTGACCTGCCCATCGCAGCAGAAATCATCAAGCACCGTGATATGCTCGCCAAAAAGACCTTCTGGATGTTCGGAGGAGACGGCTGGGCTTACGATATCGGCTTCGGCGGACTCGATCATGTGGTGGCAAGCGGAGAAAATATCAACGTGCTCATCGTCGATACCGAGGTTTACAGCAATACCGGAGGTCAGTCATCCAAAGCCACTCCGATAGGAGCAGTCGCCCAGTTTGCCAGCAGCGGCAAAGCGAGTCCGAAAAAGGATCTGGGAGCGATTTTCATGACCTACGGCAACGTCTATGTGGCGCAGGTCGCCATGGGAGCGGACCCCAATCAGCTGATGAAAGCGATAAAAGAGGCGGAGGAGTTCAACGGACCGTCAGTGATCATCGCCTACACCCCGTGCCTCTCACACGGACTCAAGTGCGGAATGGGTTGTGCGCAGGACGAGATGAAACGTGCAGTGGAAGCCGGATACTGGATACTTTACCGTTATAATCCTGCAAACGAAAAGCCGTTCACGCTCGACTCCAAAGAGCCGGCAGTCTCGTACACGGAGTTCCTCGCCGGAGAGACAAGATACGCGGCATTAAAGAGAACGTTCCCTGACAATGCGGAAAACTTCTTCGCCCGTGGAGCCGAAGTAGCGGCAAAGAAATATCAATACTACAAAAAGATGGCAGACAACCAGTAATCCATCACAAAACAAAACGGCAGTTACCGGAAAACAGGTAACTGCCGCTTTTATTTTACTTTTTTTTGATTTTTTTTGGGGGTTGCCCCTTGCGGTTTTCCTTTTTTTGTGTATAATATCAATATATGGATAAGTGAAAGGGACAATTATGAAAAAATATTCTCATCATGATGAGAGAGTGAAGAGCTTCTTCACTCTTATCGAACTTCTTGTTGTGATCGCTATCATCGCAATTCTGGCATCCATTCTTATGCCTGCTCTCAACAGTGCAAAGGCAAGAGGTCAGAGCTCTGCTTGTATGAATAATCTTAAACAGCTCGGACTCGGTCTCGGCGGCTATCAGAATGACTACAAGGGATGGATGATTCCCGCTTATTTCGCCGGACGTGATGCTTCCAAAACCGATGTCGATTATTTCGGTAATTATCCGGGCAGACTCAAAGAGAACAACAACACTATCTGGGCGTATGGAATGGCGTCATCCTGCAAGAGCGTTGCCAAACATCAGAAAAGTTACGGATATGTCAGCGGCGATATAATGAAGCGCAATACGGCTTTTACCTGTCCGACCGACCCCAATCCGGTCATAACCGATGCTGACGGCAGCAGTTACAATAAGCATTATCTCTCTTACGCCATCAACAGCGGACTCTCGGGAGCAGCATGGAACGTTAATGACTCCTGTTTCTGGCTCAATATCAATCAGCTGAAACACCCGTTGTCACCGAGAAAGAGTCCTGCACAGCACCCGTTTTTCCTTGATAGCAGCGATTACCGTAATGGTGGCCGCCGCAATGTCAGGGTTTGCGACCAATCAACTCCAGCTGCCCAAAATTATACCGCTATGGCTGATATCAGCCTCTGGGAAAATATGCTGACTGCTCCGGCTTCTCTCGGCGCAAGGCATGCCAGCAGATTCAATGCCTGCTTTGTCGATGGTCATGTGAAATCCATTCAGACTCCGGTTATAAATACTCACTCGACCAATACCGGTAGAGTCCGCTGGCTTTCTCCCAAATATGCGGATAATCCTGAGCTCTATTGAAAATAAAAAGGAAAAGAAAAATGAAGAAAGTTTCTCATCATGATGAGAGAGTGAAGGAACCCTTCACTCTTATCGAACTTCTCGTGGTGATTGCAATTATCGCAATTCTCGCCGCAATCCTGATGCCTGCGCTCTCAAGTGCCCGCCAGCGTGGACGCTCGGTTACCTGTATTAACAACTTGAAGACTCTTGGTTCTATTTATCACTCTTACGCCGAGGATAACCGTGATCTTCCTCCGCTCGGCTGGACAAATACCTACGGCGGCTCAAAATACTGGCCGACCGTTCTGCTCCAAACAGGATATCTCGGAACCAAAAACCTGCGGCACAGCATCCTGAGCAAAACGCAGGGCAACTATTTTCTCTGCCCCGAAGATACCCGTCCTGCATACGACCCGAGCCAGAATCCCAGTATGAACGTGAGTTACGGAGTGAACAACTGCGTTGCTCTCGGTCAGTACGGAGTTTATCCTGACGGAGAAAAAACCAATTTGAAAACCAAAAGCCACCGTGACGGATACCACTCCTTTACCGAAATAGCTTACAGCAAAAAGAAGTCATCAGCCACTCCGCTTCTGGTCGATTGCGGCGGATTTGAGAAAGACCCTGCAACCAATCCTGAGACCAAGAAATATCTCCAGCTCCGCAGTGCGGGTTCCAGTGCCAGCGCACAAAACTATGACCACTGGGTAAGTTTGCTCAAACCTCCGGCTGCCATCAGCATTATGCGTCACGGAATGAGAGCGGGAACCGTATTCTGCGATGGTCATGCGGCAATGGTCAATGGTCCGATGTATTCCGCCGACAGCACCTATGTGCAGTGGCTCAATCCGTGGGTCGAGACAGATATTTACCGTTAAAATCATTTGCGGTATTGAAAAAACTCCTTTTTCTGCTATATTTCATAAGATAGCCGGAAGAGGAGTTTTTTTATGGCAAATATCGTAAAAGAGTATTATGTCACCATGCGTGACGGAGTCGAGCTTTACACCGTAGTTCAGCTGCCGTGTGAGCAGGGAAGTTTCCCGACCGTGATCAAGCGCAATCCCTATCTGCCGAAAAAGATGGATCTCGATGCTCTTGCCAATGAAGATACCCGCGGCTATGCGGTTGTCACCCAGCAGTGTCGGGGAACAGCCAACAGTTCCGGAGTCTGCATTGCTTACATAAATGAGCGCAACGACGGACTCGATCTGCTCGACTGGGTAAGAAAACAGCCTTTCTACAACGGCGAACTCTTTTTGTGCGGCGGCAGTTATTGTGCCTCAGTTCATTACAGCTACCTGAATACCAATCCCGGTGATATCAAAGCCGCAGTTTTGATGGTGCAGGATAGCGAGCGTTACAACATTCTCTACCGCAACGGATTTTTCAAGCCCGGACTCCACGGTAACTGGGTGATGGGTATGTATAAGCGCAATTGTGATGTCAAACGTGAGCTTGCCGATGATACGTTCAGAACTCTTCCGCTTGCCGGAGTAACTCAACATATTTTCGGAGAGTATGTGCCGCAAATCGAAGAGGAGTTTCTCCATCCCGACCCCGCAGATGAGTTCTGGAAAACTCAGGCTGGCGGCAGTGATTATCACGATGTGCTCAACCGCTGTTCAGTTCCGGTGCTGTTGACGACCGGCTTTTACGATATCTACACCGGCGGAGTTTTCGATATGTGGAACAGTCTTGCTCCTGAACGCCGCAAAGAGTGCGCTCTTATCGTATCTCCATTTGCTCACGCCTGGAATCCGCCCATGCGCACTGAGCCTGATGAGCTGCCTGATTTTGAAAATGCGAGGATGTCACAGCTCTGCCCCGGCTTCGAGTACGTCTGGTTCGACCACTTCAGGCTCGCTACTCCTCTCAAGTTTATGGAAAAGGGCAAAATAAAATACTACACGCTCTTTGAAAACGCATGGCATACGGCGGAAAAATTGGAAAACGCTCCGGTCGGGATGACTTTTTCGCTCGGTGCAGACCGTACACTCAATAGAGAGAGCGGTGAGCCGGGTGAGATAACTTATACTTACAACCCGTACGCTCCAGCTTCATTCAACGGGGGATTGTGCAACAACTTCGGCGGAATGCAGTTTCAGGATGAGCCGAACTCCAGATACGATATAATTTCATTTGTTTCGCCTGAGTTTGATGAGGAACTTATCTGCGACGGCAAAATTGAGACGGAACTCTACTGTAAATCTACTGCTTCCGACAGCTGTTTTTATATCCGCCTGAGTCTGGTGCGTGAGGGCAGGGCGATAGGTCTGCGTGACGATATCGACTCACTCTGCCGTCAGGAAAAGAGTTACACTCCGGGCAGTGAGCGTAAAATCAACTTCACTTTTGCCGAACACTCATTCAAAATTCAAAAAGGCGACCGCCTGCGGCTTGATGTCTCATCTTCGTGCTTCCCGCACTTTCAGGTGCACACCAACCGCATTGGAGTTCTCGCACTCCACGATAAAGCTGAAATTTGCCGTAACACGGTCATTACCGGCAAATCAACCATAAAGATATTTGTCAAAAAAGGAGATAAATAAATGGCAGACAACAAAGTCCGTAGAGGAGTCGTTCTTGCTCCGACTGACCTTGATACAGTCAACTGGCTTGATTATTTTGATGACAATTTGAATTTGCTCGGAATACACTCAGGCGGCGGGGAATCCCACAACGTGATAGACAGGCTCGGGGTTTACGGTACGGAAGAGTTCCGTAAAATCTGCCGTGAGCGCAATATCGATTTCGAGTACGAACTGCACGCTCCGCAGCAGCTGATGGATTACTCTCTTTTTGCGGAGCATCCCGAGTACTTCTACGAGAACAGCCGTCTCAATGAGCGGATGGATAACGGCAACTGGTGTGTATCGAGTCCGGCTCTTGAGCTGGTGGCGAAAAATGCAGTAATGCTTGCTGACAAACTGCCGTGTTCCACCAACCGCTTTTTCTACTGGGGAGTTGACAAGGGCGGAGAAGACTGGTGTCACTGTGACAAATGCTCCAAACTCAATGCCGCCGACCAGTGTCTTGCCACTGCCAACGCCATGGTTCAGGAGCTGCGCAAAAGCAATCCCGATGCCGTGGTGGGCTCTATCTTCTACCTTGCCACCATGCAGTTGCCCTCATCGGTCGAGCCGGTCGATGGAGTGATTGCCGAATACGCTCCGTACAGACGTTGCTACAAACATACTCTCGATGACCCTGATTGTGCGGTCAACCGTGAGTATTACCGCCGTTTCAAAGAGATAATTTCCATGTTCGGAGCCGACCGCACTCACGTTCTCGAATACCACATCGACAGCAGTTACGCAAGTGTCCGTACCGGATGCCACCGCCGCTGCCCCTGCCGCGATCTTGATACCATGAAACGTGATATCGCCGTCTATGCGCGGCACGGCATTACCAGTTTTACCAGCTTCGCAGTGGATATCAACAAAGAGTATCTCGATCTCTACGGAGATACGGATATAAAAAATTACCTTGAAGCAATAAAGGAAATACAATAATGAGAAAGCTCAGGATCGCCCAAATCGGAGTCCGTCACGAACACGCAGACGGCAAGATGAATGCGGTGAGACTCCAGATGCAGGATACGTTTGAGGTTGTCGGAATTGCCGCCGAGTCTCCAAAGTGGCAGGAAAAAGAGAAAGACAACCGTGCTTACAAGGGCTTGCAGTGGATGTCTCAGGAAGAGCTGCTCGCCATTCCCGACCTTGATGCCGTTCTGGTCGAAACCGAGATGACCGAGCTGATCGACACCGCAGAAAAGTGTTTTGCCAAACGCCTGCCCATCCACATCGACAAACCCGGCGGCAGTGAGGAGCTTGACCGCTATGCACAGCTGGTCAATAAATACTACGAGGCAAATCTTCCGTTTCAGGTGGCGTATATGTTCAGAGGTCATCCATATATGAAGTTTGCCCGCAAGATAGCGAAAAGCGGAGTACTCGGAGACGTTTTTGAGCTCGATGCCAATATGCACCGCAATGATACCGGCAGAGATGATTTCCGCAACTGGCTTGCCGGCTACGCCGGAGGAGCGATGTTCGATTACGGTTCACACCTTATTGATATCGCTTTCGAGATATTCGGAGCTCCCGAAAAGGTTCACTGCATCCGCCAGAGAATCGTCGGAGATGCCCTTTACGACAACGGCGTTGCTCTTCTGGAGTACAAAAAAGCGACAGCCACTTTGCGCAGCTGTATGTCAACCCCGGGAGGCGGCAGAAAACTCTCGTTGAGGGGAACCAATGGAACTCTTGAGATCCAGCCGATCGAGCAGACCACCGATGAGGAGCACCGTTATCCGCTGTTCGATGACAAACCTCTGGTCGTCAAAATGGAAATCCTCAAAGACACTCCGGAGTACAAAGCGGGCAAACACGAGATACCGTTCCACACCACAGGCAGATACATCGACCAGCTCGAGGAGTTTGCCGCAATGCTCCGTGGAGAGGTGAAAAATCCGTACAGTGCCGAGTACGAGATAACATTGCAAAAGCTGATACTCGCCGCTTCAGGATATATCGAGTGGTAAATAAGAAAAATAAATCAAGGGTACGGAACAACAAAGCATCCGTACCCTTTTTTTATGAAGCGCACCTGACGATGCATGAAACTTAAAAGTAAAAACTACAAAATAAATGCAAGTATCAGGAGATACTTGTGCTTCATATTTGCGTAAGCAAATGCTTCATGTTGTACAGCGCAACTGGACAACGCTTCATCTGAAAAGGCGTGATTGCAGGAGCTGATGAAGCATTTTGCGGCGTTGCCGCAAAATATGAAGCGCACCTATCGGTGCATGAAGCGGCACACTGCGTGCCATGAAGCGCAGCCTTTTCAGGCTTCATTTTTTTTTGCCTTCCAGGCAAAAAAATGGCGTTCCCGACTGGATTCGAACCAGCGACCTACTGCTTAGGAGGCAGTCGCTCTATCCAGCTGAGCTACGGGAACGCTTTTTGACTTGAGTATAAAATAACTCCGCAGAACGGTTTTTTCAATAGTGCGGCGAAAAAGTTTTCTCCGGTTTTGCGTTTTTCTGCTTGAAAGAGTGCCGTTGACGGGTTATCTTATTGTATAACGCAAAAAAGTTTGACAGGAGTTTTATGAAAAATATCTGGATTCTTGCCGGAGAGACCTCCGGAGATATTTATGGAGCAAGGCTTGCGCAGGAGCTGCGTGATATCGCAAAAGAGAACAACGAAGAGGTGACTTTTACCGGAATGGGCGGACCGAAAATGATGGAGTCCGGTATTCCTGTTAAAGTTGACTCCACCGAACTCGGAGTCGTCGGCATTTTTGAAGTCACCAAGATGCTTTTCACGTTCATCAAAATCTACTTTTATCTGGTGCGTGAGGCGAAAAAAGAGCGTCCTGATGCGGTGATATTGATCGATTATCCCGGATTTAATCTGCTCTTTGCTCTTGCCATGTGGCGCAATAACATAAAAGTTGTCTGGTATGTGTGTCCGCATCTGTGGGTGTGGGCGAAGTGGAGACTGCCCGTTCTGGCGAGGATTTGTTACAAGATGCTGGTTATCTTTCCGTTTGAGGTGGAGGTGTTTGAACCGACTCCCCTGCGGGCGGAGTTTGTCGGACATCCGCTCATAGACCTCGTTGCCGAGCGGCGTGACCCTTCCATCACCCGTGATATGAACAGCTTTCTTCTGCTTCCCGGCAGCCGTGCACTTGAAGTCAAACGGCTGCTGCCGACTATGCTTGAGAGCATTACCGAGCTTGCTCCGAAACATCCTGAGCTGAGATTTTATCTGTCAACTCCCCGTGAAAAGGTGGCAAAGCAGTGCCGTGAAATATACGAAAAGTTTAGAAAGAAGCATCCTGACGTACCTGATGTTTCAATTTCCGTCGGCGATACAGCGCAGTGGCAGCAGCGTGCCGGAACCGGAATAGCCGCAAGCGGAACCGTCACTGTGGAGTCAGCTATATCAGGACTTCCGCTCGTGGTGGGTTACCGCATGGGGTGGGGAACGGTTCTTGTCGCTCTGGTGCTGGTGAGATTGTACCGCGGATTTTTCACTATGGTGAACATCATCGCCAACAGAGAGGTGTTTCCTGAGTTTTTCCAACATAAATTCTGCCCTGCAAATATCGTTCCCGCAGTGGAGGCGTTTCTTCCCGGCGGAGCACGCAGAAAGCAGGTCGAAGCTGATATGCTTGAGGTGAAACAGCTGCTTTCACCCAGAAGTTCCAGTGCGGCACGTCAGGCTGCACTTGCCTGTTACGACGCCGCAGAAAAAGCACAAAAGGAGGGCATTGACCATGAATGATTTACCAGACTGCAGTTGCACCGACAACAAAAACGATTTTATGCCGGCTGATTCATGGCGTATTTTGCGCATCATGTCCGAGTTTGTTGAGTCCTTTGATACCATGTCGCATTACAAAGAGATGCTGGTGTCAGTTTTCGGCTCAGCCCGGACCAAAGAGAATAATGAGGATTATATTTCCGCCCGTGACCTCGGCAGCCGTCTGGTCAAAGCCGGGTACGGTGTCATCACCGGAGGTGGTCCCGGAATCATGGAGGCGGCTTCACGCGGAGCTTTTGAGGCTGGCGGTTCATCCATCGGACTCAATATTGAGCTGCCCATGGAGCAGAATCCCAACAAATATCAGACCAAATCGCTCTTTTTCAGGTACTTCTTTGTGCGCAAGGTCTGTTTTCTGAAGTATTCCACTGCGATCATCGTCTATCCGGGAGGCTTCGGCACACTCGATGAGTTGAGTGAAGTCCTCACCATGGTTCAAACCGGCAAAATAAACATGATTCCGATAATCTTCGTTGACAAAAAGTTCTGGGGCGGAGTCGTTGACTGGTTCAAAAACACTCTTGCTGCCGAGGGAATGATCGATGAAAAAGACCTCGACCTTTTCCAGCTTGTCGATACCGCAGAAGATGCAGTCGCATATCTTCAGGAGTGCCACCGTTACGGAAGGCGCGGAACAGTCAGAAGTTGAATCTGAATGAAACAGAACAGCTCTTTACAGCGGGAAATAGAGTATTTTGTCGGATATCTGGTGATCGAGCGCGGACTTGCCGCCAACACCATAGCCGCCTACCGTCACGATTTGGAGTCGGCTGCTGAGTTTCTCAGCCGCTCCGGCGTGTCCTCGTGGAGCAAATGCAGTTACGATGACCTGCTCGACGTGCTCGACGACTTGCGTGACCGGGGTTTTGAGACCAGCTCGATAGCCCGTCATCTGGTGACGCTCAAAGTCTTTTTCAGATATCTCGCTCAGGAAAAACTGATTGCTTCCAATATCACCGAGGTGATGGATTCACCACGGTTGTGGAAAATTTTGCCGGATTTTCTCTCTGAATCTGAAATCACCCGGCTTCTCAATACATTTTCGACCCGTGCCGGTGAGCCGCTCGAATTGCGCAACCGGGTGATACTCGAGCTGCTGTACTCCTCAGGTTTGCGGGTATCCGAGGCGGCAAAGCTGCCGCTGCTTGCGGTCGATTTCGAACAGGAACTCCTGAGGGTCGAGGGCAAGGGCTCAAAAGTGCGCATCGTTCCCGTCGGCAAGCCTGCGCTGCGGCTGCTCAGACGCTATATTCAGGAGGCTCGCCCTGAGCTAGCCGGAGAGCGTGGCGAAAATAATCCTGCGCTTTTTCTTTCAGTGCGGGGCAGGGCACTCGACCGTGAACGGGTGTGGCAGGTCGTTAAGATAGCGGCGGAGCGTTCCGGCATTACCAAAAACATCTATCCGCACATGCTGCGCCACAGTTTTGCCAGCCATCTGCTCTCGAACGGAGCCGATTTGCGTGCTATTCAGGAGATGCTCGGACACTCCGATATCAGCACAACAGAGATATATACTCATGTGGAAAGCAGCCGTTTGCTCTCAATTCATCGTAAATTCCATCCAAGAGGATGAAAATCAACTGGAAAAATATACGTTTCGGTGCTATATTTCATATTGGGTATTTGTTGAGGCAGTTTCAGGGTTCAATGGAGCTTTTGAAACTGTTTGGCTTGCAACATAAATCGTAAATAAAAACGACAGGAATAAAATCATGTATCGTACACACAATTGCGGTGAGCTGCGCAAGAGCGACGTCGGCAAGGATGTCCGCCTGAGCGGCTGGATTCACAGTGTCCGCGACCACGGCGGCGTAATCTTCATTGACCTGCGTGACCACTACGGTCTCACTCAGGTCGTCATCGACCCCGAGCGGGATTTCTACCGTGCCCTTGATAAATGGCGTGTGGAGTCAGTTGTCCGTTTCGACGGAAAAGTTGTCGCCCGTTCCGCTGAGACCGTCAACCCCCGTCTCACCACCGGAGAGATCGAGCTTCAGGCAACCGGCATGGAAATGCTCGGTGAAGCTGAGGTGATTCCGTTCCAGGTCGCCAAAGATGACCAGGCTCCTGAGTCAATGCGTCTCAAATACCGTTTCCTCGACCTGAGAAAAGAGAAACTCCACAACAATATCATGCTCCGCAGCAAAGTCATCAGCGAGATCCGCCGCTACATGACTGAGCAGGGATTCAATGAGTTCCAGACTCCGATTTTGACCGCCAGCAGCCCCGAGGGAGCCCGTGATTATCTGGTGCCCTCACGTCTGCATCCGGGCAAATTCTACGCTCTTCCGCAGGCTCCGCAGCAGTTCAAACAGCTGCTGATGGTCTCCGGATTTGACCGTTATTTCCAGATTGCCCCCTGTTTCCGTGACGAGGATGCCCGTGCAGACCGCAGTCCGGGAGAGTTCTACCAGCTCGACGTCGAGATGAGCTTTGTCGAGCAGGATGATATCTTTTCTGTCATCGAGGGATTGCTCGCCGATGTCTTCGGCAAATACGGCAACAAGAAATTCGACCAGCCGCCGTTCCCCCGTATTCCTTACAGAGAGGCGATGCGCCGTTTCGGTTCCGATAAACCCGACCTGCGCAACCCGCTGGAAATGATCGACGTTTCAGAGTTCTTCAAAGACAGTGAGTTCAAGGCATTTGCCGGAACCGTCGCTTCCGGCGGAGTCGTGCGTGCCATCAAAGCTCCGAAAGTCGCAGGCAAGCCCCGCAAGTTCTTCGACGACATGATCAAGTTCGCTCAGGAAAACGGAGCCAAAGGTATGGCTTACATCATCTGGAGTGAGGGAACTGAGAAGAGCCCGATCGTCAAATTCCTGAGCCGTGAGGTCATCGACGGTCTCAAGGCTGCCGGAAATGTTGAAGATGGCGATGCGCTTTTCTTCCTCGCCGACAAGCAGAACCTGGTCGAGAAGATCGGCGGAGCTGTTATTCCCGAGCTGGGACGTCAGCTTGAACTTATCGACCCCAACGTGTTCAAATTCTGCTGGATCGTCGATTTCCCGATGTTCGAGAAAGACGAAGAGACCGGAGCTACCATATTCAGTCACAACCCGTTCTCAATGCCTCAGGGCGGAATGGAGTCTCTGCTGACCAAAGATCCGCTCGACATCCTTGCATGGCAGTACGATATCGTCTGCAACGGAATCGAGCTTTCCAGCGGAGCCATCCGCAACCACCAGCCTGAGGTGATGTACAAGGCATTCGAGATCGCAGGATACGACCGTTCAGTTGTCGATACCAAGTTCGGCGGTATGATCAACGCTTTCAAACTCGGAGCTCCTCCGCACGGCGGAATCGCTCCCGGAGTTGACCGCATGGTGATGCTGCTTGCCGATGAGCCGAATATCCGTGAAGTCATCGCATTTCCGTTCAACCAGCAGGCTGAGGATTTGATGATGAACGCTCCGAGCGAAGTTACGCTCAAACAGCTCCGTGAACTTCACATCGAGGTCAAACTGCCCAAGAAAATGGAAGAGAAAAAGGAAAACGCCTGATGAAAAAAATCTGTTTTGCCGTTACATTGATGGTGACTGCGCTCTGTTCAGCAGTCTGCGCCGGGGATTTGCTCAAATATGCTCCCGAGGGAGCGCAACTCATTGCGAATGTTGATGTTTCAGAGATAGTAAAGCGTCCTGAAGTGATCAAGTTTCTGCAATCTGAAGATGCAATGGCAAAACAGCAGGAGTTTGCATCCAAAGTCGGATTCGGAATCAACGACATCAACTGCGCTTTGCTCGTCATCAATGGCAGCGGCAGCGGAGTTTTATTCGTTGAGACAACCAAAAAAATTGATATAGCTTCCGCAATAAAGAAGTTGAATATCAACGCCGTTGCGAAAAAGTCCGGAAAAAACGAGATATGGTGCTTTGATGGAAACTCTTACATCTGCCAGGTTTCAGACAAAGTCTTTGCTCTCGGCGATGACGATGATATAGAAAGAGCTCTCAGCGTCAACACCAAATGCGGCGTTTCCGGGGAAATGGCAAAAATGGTCAATTCCTGCAGAAAAACCGACAACGTTGCCTGGATGGTTTTTGCCGACGATAACGGAATGAGCGGCATTCTCTCATACGCTTTTGTCGGAAAGGATAAAAAAGACCACGAGATAAATATTTCCATCAAAGTCGCAAACGAAGCTCAGGCAAAGCAGATGGCAGCAGTTATTCCGATGTATACCGGAATGTTTGTCGGCGCAGTATTCGGTGACAATCCTGAACTCGGAGCAAAAGTCATGAGCTGTGTCGTTCCCTTTGTCAAGGGTTCTTTGTTCGGAGTGAAAATCAGACTCTCAGCGGCGTTGGTCGATGAGATAATCTCTTATGTTGCCGCTCATGGCAGAGAGATCGCAAAAGCTGCCGAAAGCATTTAATTGAAAAGAAGAAGACGTTTTGCCGTTAAATCGAATACAATTTGTCAAATCAGCGTCAGCAGTAGTTGCTGTGATCGCATTCTTAGCGGCGGCGGTCGGATTGATATCCGACGAGTCGCCACGGGATTGGCTGGTCAATGACCGCCTGTTTGCCAAAGAGATAGAAGTTGCGGCAAAACGTCACGGACTCGACCCGCAGCTGGTGAGGTCGGTCGTTTTTCAGGAAAGCCGCTTTGACCCCTTTACCCGGGGCAGCAAAGGCGAGTACGGACTCATGCAGGTGCTTCCGTCAGGTTCAGTTACCGACTGGGCGCGTCTCAATCGCAAAAAGGTTCCCTCAGGAGATGAGTTGACATCTCCTGAGCTCAATCTGGAAATCGGCTGCTGGTTTCTGGCAAGAGCCATGAGGCGGTATGAAAAGTACAGTCAGAAAACCGTTCTTGCACTGGCGATGTATAACGCCGGAATACGCAGGGCGGAAAAGTGGAAACCGGCAACGAAAGACGGGGATGTGGTTTCCCGTATAGATATCAAATCGACGCGCCGTTATATTACGCAGGTCATGAAACGTTATCACAGGTATTTGGCAAAGTGAAAAGGTTGATAGTATTGCTGCTTGCAAGCATTTGCTTCGGTGTGCTGTATGGAAAAAACAACAGCGCAGCTCCTGTGGTATTTGATTTCGATGATCACAAGAAATTTTCTGACTCGTGGCGGGTGCGCCGTACCGCAGTTCATGTTCCTGAAAGCCGCTTTTCAGTGGTGCGGGCAGACGGAGCCCGTGACGGCAGGGCACTGGCGATAGAGTGCAGCAATTCGTCAGGAATAGCGTTGATATCGCCTCCCGGGCTTGATTTGAAAAAAACTCCGGTAATGCGCTGGCGGTGGCGGATGATCCATCCGGTCAGGCTGCACAAAGGCAAAGAGCCAGATGATCAGGCAGGTTCGATTTACATTTGCGACGGCAACTCATTCCGTCAGTTCACGGTAAGTTACCGTTGGGAGATCCTGCCTCAAATCGGAGAAGTCAAACTACGGCGTTACAGCTGCGGAGCCGTGACCGTTTACGGAATATGTATGCGTAACCGCACAACTCCCGTCGGTGAGTGGGTCGAGGAGGAGCGTGATGTTCTTGCCGACTTCAACAATTTTTTCAAGCGTGATATCAAAAAACGGTATGCCATCGGCATCGCCGGAAACAGTCAATACAGTAAATCAGACACCCGTGTGGAAATTGACTACATCGAGTTTCATCCACGCACAACAAAAAAAGAGAGGTGAAGTATGAGTATCGGTTGGAGTGAAGTTCTTCTTATTTGTTTTGTGGTTCTTCTGCTTTTCGGAGCAAAACGCATTCCCGAGGTTGCCCGTGCTCTCGGCAAAGCCTCCCGTGAGTTCAAGGATGCCAAAGACGGTATAATCGACGAGATCAACCGTGAGCCGGAAGCTCAGAACTCAAAAGAGAACAACGATACCAAAGAATCCTGACCATGCCTGACCCAAACGGGAGTATTCTCGATCAGCTTGAGGCGTTGAGAGGAGTTATACTGAAGAGCCTGGCGGCAGTCGCTGTTCTGGTGATACCGGGGTTTTTCTTTGCTCCGCACTGCCTCAAGTATATTATCAAAGTCACCTGTCCGGGAGAGTTGAAGCTCCACTACTTTACTCCGCTTGAGCCGTTCCTTGTCCAGCTGCAAATGGGACTTTTTCTCGGAGTTGCTCTCTCGAGCTGGTGGATATTCTGGCAGGTGGCGGCTTTTGTCGCCCCCGGACTCTATCGGCATGAGAAATCCTCTCTGCTGAAATTTTCCCTCTCCGCAGCTGTGCTCTTTCTCGGAGGCGGTGCGTTTGCTTTTTATTTTGTACTGCCGATGGTGATGAAGTTTTCATACAGTTTTGCCACCAGTGAGCTGCAACCTGTCATCGGAGTCGGAGATTTCCTTTCGATGGCGACCATGGTCATACTCGGTTTTGCCGTCAGCTTTCTCTTTCCTGTGGTGCTGGTGCTGCTGGCAAAACTGGGATTGGTGGAAGCCGAAACCCTGAGCAAAAAAAGAGCAGTGGTGATAACCGTGATATTTATTATTGCGGCATTTCTCACTCCTCCTGATATCATCAGCCAGCTTGCAATGGCAATTCCGGCGTGGCTGCTTTATGAGGTGACGCTGATCATTATAAAATACAAAATCGCTCCGCAAAGCAGGAAGAGCACTTGCGAGGAATCTTCTGAAACAAGTGATGAAAGAACCGTTCCCGAACATGCCGGGAGCCGACGGAGCCAGGATAAACGACGTAGAATAAGACCATTGTGATGAGTAACCGTGAAGAACGTAACAACCGTATAAAAAGTCAGTTCAACACCTGCGAACAGGCGATGCGCGAGGTACTGCGCGGCTTGTTTGCCGATCGGCTTGTGCCTCCTGATAAGGTGCTTGGAGACTTTTACCGCAGCCATAAAAATTGCGGTTCAAAAGACCGTGCTTTCATCAACAGTTCGGTTTACAGTGTGCTCCGCCGATGGGGGTGGCTGAGGGAAATCATGCCTGTGCAGGTGAGGCAGAATATTGAAAGCGGCAGGATACTTTTGCAGAAACGGGATATCGCCGCTCTGACGGCGTTTGCTTTGATGTGTGACGGAGCGGATGAAAAAGTTTATTCGGAAATATTGCAGCTTGCCGGTTCTGACAGCGTGAGGATAACTTCGACTTCAGCCGAGGGCAGGGCGGCTGAGGCGGCTGTGATTTTCGGCGTTGACCGTGAATTTTGCTGTGAACAGCTTTCTCCTGATTTCCGCCGATTTGTTCCTGAAGATTGGGATTATGACGGCTATATGAGAAGATTGTCACTGCGTCCGCCGATGTGGATAAGATTTGCTTCAAAGGAATGTAAAAAACGGGCACTTGATGAGTTGACTTCGTGCGGAATTGCTTTTGAAGAGTACGGCGAGTTTTCCGCATCCCTGCCCGGGGCAAAGATAAATCTTGCAGTATTGAAATCGTTTCAGAACGGAGATTTTGAGGTTCAGGATCTGGCGAGCCAGTGTGTCGGAGTCGTCTGTGCTCCCAAAGCAGGTGAGCGTTGGTATGACTCCTGCGCCGGAGCCGGAGGCAAGAGTTTGCATCTGGCAAGTCTGATGTCAGGCAAAGGCAGTGTCGTTGCAGGAGATATCAGAGTTTCCGCTCTTGAAAATCTCAAAAAACGTGCCCGCAGGGCAGGGTGGTCAAACATAGCGACCCGTCCGCATGACGGAAACAGATGGAAAGGCAAACACAAGTTCGATGGAGTGCTTGTCGATGCTCCATGTTCAGGTTCCGGAGTGTGGCGGCGCAACGCCGCTTTGCAGTGGCGCATGGGTGAGCAGGATATAATTTCATTTGCTGAGAAACAGCTGGAAATCCTCGAAAACAACGCTCCTGCGGTCAAGAGCGGAGGCGTTTTGGTCTATGCGACGTGTTCCATTTTTGAAAACGAAAACGAGAGTGTCGCACGGAAATTTCTTGAGCGCAATCCCGATTTTACCGCTGAGGAGTTCCCCCATCCGCTCACAGGAAAAATCTGTTGCGGAGCTATGCGTGCCGGGTGCGGCGTTGCCGACTGCGATGAGTTGTTTGCCTTCAAAATGAGGAGAAAATAAAATTGGTCAACTTCAATATAACTCTTTTTGAGCCGGAAATTCCGCAAAACACCGGCTCCATCGGCAGGTTGTGTGTGTCAACCGGGTGCAAGCTGCACCTGATCGAACCGCTGGGGTTTTCGCTTGAGGATAAATATCTCAAACGTGCCGGAATGGACTACTGGAACAAACTCGATTACACCATATATCCCAACTGGGATAAATTCATGCAGAGTAACCCCGATGCAGTGCTCCACTTCTTTTCGACCCACGGAACAACCAGCTTCTACGATGTGGAGTATTCACCCGGCGACTACCTTGTTTTCGGTAAAGAGTCGGCAGGTCTGCCGCAGGAGTTTTACGAAAAATACCGTGACAGAATGAGAATAATTCCGATGCCGGGAGAGTTTTTCCGCAGCATAAATCTCGCCAACAGCGTGTCGATAGCCCTTTACGAAGCAATGCGTCAAAACCGCACAGTCTGGGATAAATCCGAATAACCTGTGCGGCAGCGTTTTTGCCGGATGTCACATTTGCAGTGGTATCCGGTTATTTTTTTGCCGGAATTGCCAGTGACGGATTTTTCAAATCGGTCCAGAGAGTTCCCTCACCGGCGTAAATTATTCTGGTCTCAACGTTGTTTCCGAGCTTTTCCACCATGTGAAGTTTGCTCATCAAATCAGCGTTGCCGAGAGCTTTGGCTTTGAGCAGTTCGCCCTTGGCACTCTCGTTGTTGACCATGAATTCAGCCTGAACTTTCGACTCTTCGAGCACCTTGCGGGTGGCGGCGGTAATTTCTGCTCTCTTGAGCTGCAGCTGAGCGACCTGAAGTCTGGTATCAGCCTCGATCGAGGCGACTTCACGTTTGGCTTCGGCATTGGTGAGCGCAACGATTTTTCTGGTCTCCTGCTCGACTTCACGCCTGCGCTGCTCGATAAGTTCGGTCTCGGTGTTGAGTTCAGCAAGACGCTTTGCCGTATTCTGCATAGCCTGATTGGTGAGATTTTGCTCCCGTGCAAGGCTGACCGCCTGAATGGGTTTCAGGATATCCTGCGGAATATCAACGTTGCGGATGATGGCGTTGTGAACCACGATGAGTTTTCCGGCAAGAGTGTTTTTGAGCTCCTCACGCAGATCGTTCTGGAACTTCTCTCTTCCGTCGCCCATGATGAAATCCTGAGCTTTGTAGTTGGAGCCTTTGATGCGGGATACCGAAAGCACCTGCGGCAGGATGATTTTTTCGACAACCTGCGGCAAATCACCGTACAGCAGATAGATTTTTGAGATGTTTTCCGGCAGAAGTTCAAACTCAACGGTCATATCCAGAGAGACTTTGAAACCGTCGCGGCTGGGGAATTCGACTGCACGCTTCTCTTCATATCCTGCCTGAGCGGCGACAGCTTTGCTCTCTGCCCGCGGAGCATAGCGTCTGCTCCCTGATGCGTTTGCCCGCTTTGCAAGCACCTTCTTCTTCCCGGGAACGCTTTTGGCATTATCCGAATTTTTGGAGATATTCTGTTTGCGCAGTTCAACCTGAAAATTCATGGTGTTTGAGGTGAGCTCACTCAACGCATCGGTAGCATTGACCAGCTGGCGGCGGAACTGAATGTTCTGCACGTTGTTGTCGAGTCCGGTCATGGAAACCTGATTCATTCCGATTTCGATGATGTTGACCTGATAAGCATAGCGGTTGATGTAGTAGAGTCCGGGCTGCAGGATATCACGCATGACTCCTTTTTCACCCGGCTTGGCGAATTCCCCCGGAGCGGGAGCTTTGCCGGTCTGGCTGGTGACAACTCCGACGAATCCCACCGGAATATTTATGGCATCAGCGATTTCAACACTGTAACCCTCAGGGTTGAGCCGGTAAACTCCGGGACCGAGCACATCTTTCCAGATACCTTTGCTTTCGCGGTCGGGAGCAATGACTTCTCCCGGCGGCAGCTCCTTGCCGACTTTTGAGGTGACAATGCCGACTTTGCCCAGCGGACTGACGGTGGCAGGAGCGATTTTGATATCATATCTCACCGGGTCAAGAAAGTGTCTGCCCTCAGAAAGAACCTCTTTCCAGATGCCCTTTTCTCCACGGTTCACCAGAATATCCGACGTGGCGGGAGTTTTACCGGTTTTTGCAGTTACCACAGCCATACATCCGGGCTGGACATAGAAACGGCAGAAACACCAGAGGTAAACGAATAACGCTGCGGCGATGAGTAAAACTGTTGCAGCTGCTCCCCATAAAACAGATTTGATGTTAAAGGATTTTTTTGTCATTTTGCAACTCCTTTACCGCTGATTTCCGGAAGTCCGAAAGTGCCGTTTTGTGAACCGTTGGTGATGATCTGTTTGATACCGGGCATAAGTTTGCCCCAGAGTTTTGATTGCACATAGGCAGTGCCTCCGCCGTAAGCCTCGACCTGACGGCGCAGAACTTCAGCTTCACTGGTGTTGCGTTTGGCGATGATATCCCGCTCTGCGGAGGCAACTTTGATGGCAGCCTGCGCATTGGCTTTGGCGGTTTTGAGATTTATTTCAGCTACTTTCAATTCGGTTTCAGCTGCGACCACCGCTTCAGACTGACGCTGACGTGCCGAAATTGAGGCGGTAAGTTTTTCAGTTTCGGCAGCGACCTTTTTCAAATTCTGGTCGGCGAGCATCTTCTGACGGGCAAGTTCAGCTTCTGAGCGGGCACGGATGATTTCCTGCTCGTATTTTACCGCCTCCTGATGCGCCAGCTCACGGTTGCGGATGATTCCTGCAACTGTCTGCGGAGCGATGATATCCCTGATGAGCACCGAGTTGATCTCAATGCCCCATTTGCGGCAATTTGCTTTGAGGAACGCATCAAGTTTATCCTGAAAGAGCCGTCTGCTTTCGCCGACGATAAATTCTGTCGCCTGCTTTTTGCTTCCCTCGATGCGGGCGAAGCCGAGCACGGAGGGCAGGATTATTTTGTTGAGGATATCTTCCATATCACCCACCACCTGAGTGAGTCTGGGAGCGAGTTTCTCATCTATATTGAACTCAACTGTTCCCTCGATGGAAACCGGGAATCCATCCATGGTGAGAAAAGTTATGGCATCTTTGCCGCTGAATTCGTGACGCTGACGTCTGATGTTGACCACGGTCACGCTGTAAATAAAGGGATTTATGCGGTGAGTACCCTCTTTGAGCACCTCTTTGACCACACCTTTTCTGCCGGAATCGACCAGAAAGCCGTTTTCATTGCGGCAGTCGTTGGGAGTTCCTGAAAAGAGGTCGTTTCCGGTGAGGCTGGTAACTACGCCGATGGTTCCGGGCATGATTTTGATGTCGTCAAAAAGTTTGACCTGATAGGCGTATGGATTGATACGGTGACGTCCGGTGCCGAGCACCTCTTTGACCACGCCGCGGCATTTGTCATTGGCGGCGATGATGCTTCCGTCTGGATTGTTCGAGCCCGAGCGGCGTACCAGAACGGCGAACTTTCCGGCGGGAACGTCGGTCACGGGGAAAATTTCCCAATCCCAGACGTACGGATTCCGGAAATATCTGCCTTCGCCGAGAACATTGAGCTGTATTCCCTGCTCATCGGGAGATGTTGCAATGATTTCCCCCTGCGGCAGCGGTTTTCCGGTTTTGCGAATCAACACAGCGATTTCTCCGTTGCCCGGTTCGATTCGGCATCCGAACCAGACAAACAGAGCGGCGGCGGCAAGTAATGCAATCAGGAACGGTATCCAGTTTTTCATTTATTCCCCCGGATTATTTGTTTGTTTTTGTTGAGAAAGAAAGCGGGCTTAAAATCTCGCGGCAATACGATGTACAGTAAGCTCAAAAGAGAGCCCGATGCAATTCTTGTTCCGAGAATGACCCGCTTTCTGGAGATAAAGATAATGTCATCACGGTAAAAAATCAAGTCGATTTTCAGGAAAAGACAAAAAAATCATCCTTTTTTTATTCCGGATTTGAGCAGAGTTCTGCACAGGAATGCTCTTCTTTCGTCGCAATCATCTGATGTGCAGAAGTTTTCGATCTGACAGCCGAGGTGTCCGGGCTGGAGAGCGATCTGCATACGGTTCACCGTTGCTATGTCGATGGCGTTGAACATTCCCATATCGACACCGAGACGGATGCACGACAACGCATAGAATGCCTCATCGAGCGGCAGGTGGTAGGAGTATTTCAATGTTCCGTACGCCCTGCCTACCTTGTCGAAAAGCATATTGCGATTGGATTCAAAAAGTCTCTCTCTTGCCTGCTTTTCTCCGTCAATGAGTTTGACGATAGCGGCAGCGAGGGCTGAAATAGCCTCTTTTTCGGTGATTCCCAATGTGTACTGATTGGATATCTGGAAAAAATTGCCGTGGTTTTTGCTGCCTTCGCCCCTGAGACCGCGAACAGCGAGATGGAGCTGATTTATTCCTTCAAGAGTCGGATTTATCAATCCGGTGGCAACCAGTCCCGGCAGATGGAGCATCACCGAAGCCCGCAAACCGGTTCCGATGTTGCTGGGGCACGATGTGAGGAAACCATACTTTTCATCGCAGGCGTATTCCAGATAAGTGTTGAGCTTGTCGTCGATTCCGGAAATTTTTTCCCAGAGAGAGTCGAGGTCAAACCCGGGAGTCATGCACTGAATGCGCAGCTGATCCTCTTCATTGACCATGATGCTGCTCTTTTCGTCGCGGCTTGCAATGAGCAGAGCTCCCTGCGGATTTTTTACAAAACCGGTGCTGGCGAGCCGTCTTTCGACCAGAATTGCAAGTTCGCTCTCAGAGAGCTCTTCCGGAAAGATAAAATAACTGCTGCGGGCTGGAAACATCCTGCTTTTTACAGCCGCACTTCTCACCAGAGAGGCAATCTCTTTTTTCAGAGCCTCCGGAGCATTGCCGGGGAACGGGTATCCCTCAATATTTCTCGCCAGTCTGATTCTGCTGGATATGGCAATACCGTCTCCGGCAGCGGGAGAATCTGAGAGAAAGCAGACGGGATTTTGAATGAGTTTTGAAATTTGAGGCGAAATATCCATCAGACATCCTCCTCTTCGATCCTGCGGGCGTGTTTTCTGCCTTCGATGACCGCTTGTCTGAAGGACTCCTCTTTTTCCCGCTGGCTTGCGGCGAAACTCTCTTTGAGTCCGGCTATGGCATCACGGACTTTTGCCGCTTCGGTGTATTGTTCGCCTGCGACGTGTTTGGCAAGTGTCTGTTCGAGAATGGCGAGCGTGTACTGAAAACGGGCATACTCATTTTGAGGAGCGTTCAGCGGATTTTTGCCGACGTGACTTGTTCCCTTTTGAATTTTTGCGATCGAGTTTTCGAGCAGCTCACCGAAATGGCAGTAGCACGCAGGACATCCGAGCTTACCATGGTTTTTGTTGATATCGGCAACGCTCCAGTCGCAGATGGGGCAGTTTGACATCACCGGCAGATTTTCCGGTTTGGCTGAGTGCTGATGAGTTGGAATATTTTTCTTGCCCTGAGCCTCAAGAGCCTTGCCGAGCCCGATCAACATCTGGGTGATATCGACTCCCGGCGTGTCGGGAGAGGCATCGAGATTGTTCTTTTTTGCACACTCGGCACAAAGATTTATGGAGGTCCACTTGTTGTCGTGCATCTCCTTTATATGAATGGTAGCTTCATTTTTTTTGCATATATCGCAAAGCATATCTGTGTCTCCAAAAGATGTTATACTATACTTACTATACACCAAGTGTGCGGAAATACAACCGTCAGCGGTTGCAATTTTTGCGAATACTGATATATTATTAGCAAGTATTTGGTTTTTATCACGAAGAAAGGGTATCTTATGTCAGAAGATATTTTGAAGAGAGAGTGTGATTGCGGAGAAGATACATTTCCGCAAAGCCGTTTTATCCGAATCGGCGGAAGCTATCAGCCGGTAATTTCAAGCAGCAGTGATTTTCCCGCATTGCTGGCTCTTGATGATGCTCATTGGGAAGTTATCAGCCTGACGGTGAGTTCCCTGCGCACTGACAAGCGTTTTCTTGATTTTCTTGACAGCGACAAAAACGGACTCATCCGTACCGACGAAGTCCGCAACGCACTGCGCTTTTTGCAGGGTGTGTTCAAAGATATGTCCGGTGTTGATACTGCAAGCGATGCGCTCGAGCTTGCCCATCTGGATCTTGACTCTCAGGATGGCATAGATATTTCAGCCGCCGCCCGCACCATGCTTGCCGCTATCGGCAAACCTGAAGCAACGAGCATAACTTTGCAGGAAATTTCCAACGATGCTGAAATAAAAAAGTGCGCCATTTGCAACGGCGACGGTGTGATCGTTGCCGCAGAGGATGATGAGTCAGCATCTGCCAGAGTCATCAGGGCAGTAGCCAAAACTTCCGGAGCGGTTCAGGATTTATCAGGAAACTCCGGAATAAACGGCAAAGAGCTCGCCGATTTTGTCGCCCTTGCCAACGCCTATATCGCATGGCTTGATGACGGCAAAGCTAGATATGCTGAACTCAATCCGTTCGGAGCGGAAACTCCGGTCGTTGCCGCGCTTGCTGCCGAGTTGAAAACTCCGGTGGAAAAATTCTTTCTCTCATCATCGGCGGTCGCATTTTTCGAGGATGACCCCGACCGTCTTGCCAAAAAAGATATCGTGGCAGATATCCGCCTTGCAGGAGACGTGAATAAACTTCTGGATGAGACCGCTATCGCAGCTCCCGATAAGAGCGGAGTTCTCCGCAGAGATGCGGTGCTGAACCCCCGCTGGAGTGCAAAGTTCAGACAGCTCTGCGCAACAGAGTCATTTGCTGAGTTTCTGAAAGACGGAGCTCTCTCTGAGGAAATGTGGAAAGTGTTTCTTTCCCGTCTTGCTCCCAGAGTGGCATACATGGCATCAAATCCTGCTGCTGGCAAGTTTGATGATTTTACTCCCGAAGCATTGAAAGAGTTGATTTCCGATGAAAGTATATCCGCAGTTCAAAAGCTCATCCAGCAGGATGTCGATGCGGGCTGCGCTCTTGCCGGAAGCAGTAAACTGCTCAAAGCGGTTCTCTATCAGCGTTACATCCTTGAATTTCTCAACAACTATGCCAATTTGACCGAGCTCTTCAGCGTTCACCGTTTCAGTATGCTCCAGACCGGTATTCTGGTCATGGATGGACGTCATTTCACCCTTGCCGTTCCCGTGACCAATGTCGCAGAGCACAAAAAAATCGTTACCACCAGTAATATCTGCGTGGCGTACGTCGAGGTGAGCGGTGGAGCTCCGGGAGCAGTAACCAAACAGACTCTCGCCGTGGCGATCACCAATGGCAGTATGAGCAACCTCTTCCCCGGTAAGAGAGGAGTTTTCTTCTCGGCTGACGGAAAAACCTTCGATGCCAAAGTGATAGATTTCATCGAACAGCCGGTATCCATTCCCGATGCACTCAAAAAGCCGTTCCTCAATCTGGGGCAGTTTATCAGCAAACAGTTTGATAAACTTGTGACAACTCAGGCAGGCAGTGTTCAGAAAGACCTCGGCAACCAGCTGAGCAGCGGTAAACCCATAGCTCCTCCGGCTGCCGGAAATAACGGAACCATGCTGCTGATGAGCGGCGGTATCGGACTTGCCGCCCTCGGAAGTTCGGTCGCATTTATCGCAAAATCATTGCAGAATGTCTCACTCCTCACCATTCTCGGCGTTCTGCTGGGAATCATTGTGGTGTTCGGCGGTCCATGCGTGGCGATCTCACTCACCAAGCTCTACAAACGCGACCTTGCCCGTTTCCTTGAGGCGGCGGGATGTGCCATCAACCATAAAATGCGTCTCACTTTCAAACTGGGATTGTTCTTCACTTTCACTCCCTGCCGTCCCGGCTCGGTCGGAGAGGAGCTTTTTGAAAAAGAGGTGAACAAAAAATTCCTGACGAAACCGTCAACTCTGTTTCTGATCGTGCTCACTGCGCTCGTATTCGGTGCAGCCGGATTTTACGGAGGCTTGAAATTGGTCGATTGGCATGAACGCCGTGCCGCCGCCATTCAGGAAAAGATGATTCAGGAACAACAGCAGAAAAACATCAAAAAAGCTGAAAGTGCGGCTGCGAAAAAAGTTGTTCCGGCAGCTCCGGCAGCCAAAAAATGAAAAATAATGCAACTTTTTTGATATAGTTGCGTGCAAAAGAGCGTATTGCGGATTATATTATACAAAATGTAATTGTTCCGGAGATGCGATAGGGATATTGCGCACCTTCCGGAAATATATAAAATATCCACTATTTGAGGAGAAATTGGATTATGCAGGTACCGTTGCTTGACCTCCGTGCACAGTATGCACCGTTGAAAGCTGAAATTCTCAAGGCAGTCGAGGAAATTTGTGATTCCCAGCGTTTCATTCTCGGTCCCGCCGTGGAATCTTTTGAAAAAGATTTGGTAGCCTACTGCCGCAGCGAGGGTGCTGTTGGTGTCACCAGCGGTTCAGATGCCCTTATCATCGCATTGATGGCTGAGGGAATCGGTGCCGGAGATGAGGTCATCACCACTCCGTTCACCTTCTTTGCCACCGTCGGAGCGATCGTCCGTGTCGGAGCTACTCCTGTGTTCGCCGATATCGACCCCGTCACCTTCAATATCGACCCGGCTGAGATCGAGAAGAAGATAACTCCCCGTACCAAAGCGATCATCCCCGTGCACCTCTTCGGTCAGTGCGCCGATATGGATCCCATCATGGCAATCGCCAAAGAGCACAATCTCTTCGTTATCGAGGATGCCTGCCAGGCTATCGGTGCTGAGTACAAAGGCCGTCGTGCCGGTTCCATCGGCCGTTACGGTGCTTTCAGCTTCTTCCCCAGCAAAAACCTCGGCTGCTTCGGAGACGGCGGAGCTGTCACCTGCGACAGCAAAGAGCTTGAAGCTCTGCTCAAAATCTACCGCAACCACGGTCAGAGCAAGACCTATATCCACGAGTATGTCGGCGGAAACTTCCGTATCGACGCTCTTCAGGCACGCATCCTTGAAATCAAACTCAAGCACCTCGATTCCTGGAGTGTTGCCCGTCAGGCAAATGCCGACCATTACGCTCAGCTCTTTGCCGATGCCGGACTCGGTGACAAGATCGTTCTGCCGCAGAAGGCTTCATACGATGTCCGTCACATCTACAACCAGTACTGCATCCGGGTCAAAGACGGCAAACGTGATGCTCTGAAAAACTATCTGGCAGAGAACAATGTCGGCTGCGCCATCTACTATCCGCTCTCACTGCATCTGCAGGAGTGCTTCAAGTCACTCGGCGGCAAAGTCGGCGATTATCCCGTCTGCGAGGAGGCAACCGGTGAAGTTCTGGCTCTGCCCATCTTCGGCGAGTGCACCGCTGCCGAGAGAGAGTATGTGGTCGGGACCATCAAGAATTTCTACAAATAATTTCCTTCCGGATAACTCTGTATGGGATCACACCGCAAAGACGAAAAAGCGCCGATCAACTCACGCCAGTTGCTCCGGCTGCTCGGTTACGCCAAACCGTACTGGAAATGTCTGACCGTGGGAATCGTCGCCGGACTTCTTGTCGGCGGTTCCCTCTTTGTCAGCATCAGTATGATTCCGCGTCTCGTCGGAGTGCTTGATCCCGACAACCGTAGCAGTGCCGTTTCCTCAAAAGCTCAGGATAAGGCAACTCAAATCGTTGAAGCCGTGAGTCGTGACGGAGTATCGAAAAATGAGCAGGTGGTACTGGTCGATAAGATACTCCATCCTGAAAAATACGGCAGTGATCCCAAACTTGACCGCCTGATAAAGCAGGCGCAAAGTACGATAGAAACTTTCCATCTACCCTGCCGTATCGAGGGCAGGATTGTTTACGTCGATTGGCCGTGCAAGTTCAGCTTTGAAGCTGTTACTCCCGATGGCAGAATGGCGTGGCAGATATTTATCATCTACACCTCGGTGTTCGTTGCGGCATGGCTGATAAAGGCTCTGGCTCACTACGTCAACGGCTACTGCACCCGCAGGGTCGGCTTGAAGGCGGTCGCAGATATGCGCCAGCAGCTTTTCAGCCACCTGCTCAATCAGTCGCTCGGATTTTACGGCAAAAACGATGTCGGACACCTGATAAGCCGCTGTACCAATGATACATCCTCGATGGAAAATTGTATCAGCCATGTAGTCGAGGATTTGACCAGTGCTCCGGTGCAGGTCATCACCTGCGCCATAGCCATCATCGCCGCCTGCCACGAGTACAACAGTTATACTCTGGCGGTCATTCTCATTGTCGGAGTTCCGGTGATGGTGCTGCCGCTGCACTTTCTGGCACGGAGAATAAAAAAGTTCTACCGCAAGAGTTTCGCCTATATCGCCGATGTATTCAGCCGTATGCACGAGGCGTTTTCAGGAATAAGAGTGGTGATAGCGACTCACTCCGAAAAGTATGAGGAAAAACGCTTCGACAGTGTGAACCGCCGCTATCTGCGTCAGGTTTTGCGGGCGATGAGAATAGATATGCTGGTAGCTCCGCTGATGGAGTTCATGGTGGTGTCTGCCACGCTGGTGTTTCTGATCGTCTCTTTCAGTCAGGGAGTTACGGTGACTCAGCTTGCGGCGTTGCTCGCTCCTGCGTTTCTTGCTTATAAACCGGTGAAGTCTGTTTCCAAAGTCATAACTCTCATTCAGAGATCGATGGCGGCGGCAGACCGTTACTTTGCACTGCTCGATTATGACAGCAGTCTGCCGGAAAAACCTGATGCTGTCACCCTGAAAGGCATTGAGAAATCCATCACCATTGAGGATGTCCATTTCAATTACGGCGACCGTGCCGTACTCAACGGAGTGAGTTTTGAAATCAAACGAGGCAGCATGGTCGCTGTGGTCGGTGAGACCGGTTCAGGCAAAACCACCATCGCCAACCTGATTGCCCGTTTCTACGACGTCAAGTCCGGAAGTATAAAGATAGACGGCGTTGACGTGCGTGACATGACCATCGACTCGATACGCAAAAATATCGGCGTTGTCACTCAGGAGCCTATACTCTTCAATGAGTCAATCGCCGCCAACATCGCTTACGGCAACGGAGATGCCTCGATGGAGGATATCATCAAGGCGGCAAAACTTGCCAACGCCCATGAGTTTATCATTTCCGGCAGACACTCCGAGGGATATGATACGATCGTCGGCGAGAAGGGATTTAAACTTTCCGGAGGTGAAAAACAGCGGGTGGCGATTGCCCGTGCGATACTGCGCAATCCTCCGATATTGATTCTCGACGAGGCTACCAGTGCACTCGACACCGTGACCGAGCGTCTGGTGCAGGAGGCTCTCGACCACGTTATGAGCAACCGCACCGTGTTTGCCATTGCCCACCGCCTGAGCACCATCCGCCACGCAGATATGATTTTGGTAATGAAAGATGGCATCATTGCCGAACACGGAACCCACGAAGAGCTGCTGGCGCGAAACGGCATATACAGCAGACTCCACGCCATACAGTTTCAGGAGCAGTAATGGCACTCCCTGATAAATTGCACTTTGTCGGAATCGGCGGAGCAGGAATGGCTCCGCTTGCGGCGTTGTGTGTGCAATCAGGCAGAAAAGTTTCCGGCAGTGACCGTGAAATGAACTCCAAGATGGAGCATCTGATGACTCTCGGAGCAAGGGTGGAAACAGGACACTTTGAGGATGCTCTTGAAGATGATACTCAGCTGTTGATATACTCCTCCGCAGTTCCCGCCGATAATCCCGAGCGAGCCAAAGCCGTCCGCCTCGGTATTCCCCAGCTGTGCCGTGGAGCGGCATTGGCTGAGTTCACTTTTGATTACAAAAGAGTGGTGGCGGTTTCCGGAGCCCACGGTAAGAGCTCAATTACTTCAATAATTTCCCACATCCTCGAAGCAAACGGCTTTGAGCCGGGATATATGATCGGAGCCGACTTCAACGGCAGAAAAAATTACTCCTCAGGCAACGGAGATATCTTCGTCACTGAAGCCGACGAGTCAGACGGAACTCATAAACTGCTTTTTCCGTGGTGCGGAGTTATTCCCAATTATGACCCCGACCATGCGTGGAGCGTCGGCGGAGAGGAGCAGTTGAAAGCTAATTTCTTCGAGTTCGCTTCCCGTTCTCAAAATCTTATCTACTATAATTACGATGAGGTAAGAGAGTTCTGTGCGGGCAGGGGAACTGCTTTGGATACAGTTCCAGATGATTTTTCCTGCGCAGGCTTCTTCGGTTACGAGGCGGCAAATGTTCAGCTGGCGGTCAAGGTTTGCGAACTTGTCGGATGTCCGGCAGATAAAGCGGTGAGTGCGGCAAAGAGTTATCCCGGCATAGCCAGACGCATGAGCGTTCGCTTGAAATGTGAAGATCTGGTCATCATTGAGGATTATGCGCACCATCCGACCGAGGTTCGCAACAGCATAAATCTTCTGCGCCACAAATATCCGGAACATCATTTGCGCATACTCTTTCAGCCCCACCGCTATGCGAGGCTGGAAAAATTCTTTGACGGTTTTGTTTGCGAGCTTAAAAAAGCGGATTCTCTGCTTGTTTTTCCCGTTTTTGCCGCATGGAGCGAGAAGGGAAAGGTCAACTCACAAATGTTGGCAGATGAGTGCGGAGCAGTCGCTTTGACCGGTGATTTGCAAGCTGCAGCAGCCGAAGCATTGAAAACTCCTGCCGACGGCAAACCGCTGCTGGTCGCTGTGTTCGGAGCAGGTGATGTAAATGCAGTGTTTCCTTATCTTGAACGGGAAACCGAGCGGTGGTAGGTTAAAATACCCTCAGCGATGGCACGGCTGATTTTTTCGATATGAGCCGGATTGTTGAGCAGTTTTTCCTCAGTTGCATTGCTGATAAATCCGACTTCGACCAGAGCTCCCGGAGCGGAAATATCCCGCAGAACGGCAAACCTTGCCCGTTTTACTCCGCGGTCATTGCCTTTGGTTCTCGAAAGCATTGCACGCTGTAAATGGTAAGCCAGCATAAAGTTGTTGACGTTTCTTACGTTTGCCGGATGGCGTTCCAGCTTGCTTTTCCCGTTGGTTGACGGAGCACTTTCAGGAGTGAGCGCATAAGTTTCAATTCCCCTGATTCCTCTTTTTGCCACGGCGTTGACGTGTATGGAAACAAACAAATCACTCTTCTGTCTGCGTTGAATGGCAGTGCGTTCCTTGAGCTGTAAAGTTTTGTCATTGGCTCTTGTCAGCAGAACTTTGTAACCGCAGGCACGCAAAATGGCGGCGGTGCGGCGGGTGATTTTCAACGTGATATCTTTCTCTCTTGAAAATTTGCCGAGAGCACCGGTGTCGCTGCCTCCGTGTCCGGCATCGAGGGTGATGGTGAAAACACGGTGTTTTGGCGTAATTGCCGGATTGAGCAGCGGTCTGATGGTCGAGTACCAGTCACTGTTGCTGATGAAGATATCGTTTTCTTTTTTCCACGACCAGCGTTTGCGCACAAGTCTCTTTTCAGGAGCGTAACCGGGAACTATCCGCACGTTGTTGAAATAGAACTCTCTTCTGGGAGGAAGAAAGGTGATTTTTGTATTGCCTCTGCGGTATTCTATTCTGTTTGCGGATATATCATAACGCCTCATTCCGCAGTTTTCTGCGATCCTGTTGAACGATATATCACCGGCGGCGAGAGTGAGTGCCAGAGCTGAAAAAACGGTGAGGATTGCAAAAAACTTCTTCACATTGACCTCACTTTTTTCTGCTGTTTGCAGATAAACTTACTTCGTGACGGCAATCCCCGGTCGGAGGATACATCGCAAATACCTCAGGACCGATCTGGGCGGTTTCCCGCATCGAGCCGAGCACAAATGCTTTGGCATCAATGAGGGAGTTTTTCCAATCCATACCCATGGCAAAGCCGGCGGTGATTGCCGCAGAGAGCGTGCATCCGCTGCCGTGGGATTCAGTGGCAGTATCAAATTCGACTGCGGGAGACTTCAAAGTAAACAAATCCCCCTTGACGCAAACGGCATCGGAACAGTATTGGGACTCTGCTTCAAGATGTCCGCCTTTGAGCAGCACATTGCAGCCTGCAAGCTCATAAAGTTCGAGAGCCGCCTTTTTCATGGCGTTGAAATCTCTTATTTTGCGGTTGAGCAGCATTTCCGCTTCAGGAATATTTGGAGTTATCCACTTGCACTGCGGAAAAAGCAGCTGCTTCATGGTGTCGAGAGCCTCTTTCTTTTGCAGAACTGCTCCGGAGGAAGCAACTGCGACCGGGTCACAGATAAGGAAAAGTTTGTGCCTCTTCACCGCATCGGCAACAGCTTCGATGCACTCCGCGGTGGGAAGCATTCCGCTCTTGGCGAATTTGACCGGTATCTCTTTTAATACGGTATCTATCTGCAATGCCACGGTTTCGGCAGGAATATTGACTATCGCCGATACCTCAAACGGATTTTGCGCCGTCACTGAAGTAATGGCAGAACATCCGAAAATACCGTAGGCATTGAAGGTGCGCAGATCGGTTTGAATACCGGCTCCGCCGCCTGAGTCGCTTCCGGCAATAGTGAGAGCTGCCGGATAAAATTCAACAGATGTGTTTTTTTTGTCGTTCATGGGTTGTTTTCTTGGTAAAAGCAAGCTATATTTATGTCATGGACTTAAACTACATCCACAAAAGATAAAAAACAAGACCGATGAAGAGTTTAATTGCAATTTTTATGTTGTTTTTTCTGCTTTCGGGGATGGCTGCCGATTTTGTGAGCCATCCTGAGCAGGAACAGCATTTTGCTTTACGCCGCCTTTTGAGATATGTGAACGGCAATTTCAAAGTTGCCGACAAGGCGGCGGAAGTTGAGATATTTTGCGAGGAGACCATTCCGCCCGGTGACCCTCAGATGACTTTGAGTTCGGGCAAGGCACGCATCATGCTCAACTCCCTCGATGACTGGAGACGTGATGCGGGAGTGTGCCGCAAACTGGTTATCCTGCTGCTCAGAGCCAAGACAGGTAATTTCAAAGGCGATCTTTCGGCTCTGCCCGATTGGTTCGTCTGCGGAATTGCCGAAGTGGCTTCCGAACAGACTTCAAGTGCCAGACTCATCCGCAATCAGCACAGTTTTCCGCTTCTTGATATCCTTGCCGCAAATGGAGTTTTCGGTGATCCGGCATCGGTCATCAACATTGATGCAAAACGTCTCTCTTCCGGAGAAAAAGCGTTTTACCGTGAGTATTGCAAATTGATAATGCTGACTTTGAAACGTGTCCGTCGTTTTTCCGGGCTTACCGTGCTGATCGGCGACAGCCGCAAATTCGACGCTGAGAAATTCAATGCGGCGGCAGCAAAGGCGTTGAGGGCTCTGGATGACAGGATGATTGCTCCGGCGTACCGCCGTGAGTTGTGGAGCGACCTTGTGCCTCCTCCGGAAAGGTTGACCCGCCGCTGTCTGGCAGAAGCTCTGGTTTCAGAAGTTCCCGAACTCGATCAGGATGGTTTGCCGACCGGAAAGATGTTGAAAGTGAGTCTGGAAAATTTTGCTCAGCTTGCCGACCGTCCTGATTTTGTCTTTCTCTGCCGCAGAGTCGCTTCCCAACTTTATGTTATTTCCATCGGCGAGTCAAGGGAAGTGCGGAGCATATTGGCTGATTTACGCTACATTCTCGAGAATGATATTCAAAATTTTGCCGGTGAGCCGCAGGAGAAAAAAACTCCGGGGCGAACAGCCGGAACTCAGCGGCGTAAAGAGAGAAGTGCTGCATTGGCAAAGGATGAGGAAAAATTCAACGAACTGCTGAAAAAAAACGGGGACGGCGATTTCAGAAAGTCGGTGAGGCGTTTTTATCAGGAAAAAGTGGTGAGTTCAGACAAAAACTCAAAACGCTCCGGAATCAGCAGAATGTTCTCGTCCGGCAGTGTTATCGACCCGTCATTTGTGCGCAGCCGGGTGGCAGATATCCGTTCTGCGCTCGACCGGAGAGAGAAGCTGCGCAGATTTCTCGAAACCGAAAGTCTGAAAATGAAAAATGTTCCCGATGAGATAAAGTACCGCAGAAATTGGATTTATAAGGGCGACTCCCGTCACGGAGCGTGGCTGGAAATGGTGGGCAAAGAGCTGTTTTGACACCGTTTCTGCCTTGAATAATGGCGTGAGCGGGGTTAATTTATATGGAAGTAATTTTACGAATTTTCCGGAAAACAATATGACAAAAGAAAATAAAGAGAGACGTTTTGCCAGGAAAGTGCTGCCGTTTCTGGTTGCGGTGCTGCTTATTCCTGTTGCCGTGCTCTGCTATTCCGCATTGCGCACTTCAGTGATCAGGGTCGCCGGAGACTTTTTTTATCCCTACCTTGCGGCAGTGAAGATGCCGGTGAGATTTCTTTCTGACAAAACCCTGCTTTTCTGCACGCGCACCGAGCTTGCCGCCCGTCTTGAGCATCTGACCAAAGTAAATAACCGTCTGGCACTGCAGGCGGCAGCGGCGATCGAATTGATGCGTGAAAACGAAGTTTTGCGTTCACAGCTGAAGCTCAAGCCGATGAGCCGCTGGCGTTATGTCAACGCCCAGGTGCTTCTGCGTGATCCGCTCCGCTGGCAGGAGCATCTGACCATTGACCGGGGCAGTGATGATGGAATATATCCCGGATGCGCAGTGATAGTCTCTGATTTCAACAACAATCCCATCTTTGCCGGAGTAATCAGTTCGACCTCAAAACACACCAGCGTGGTCAACACGATATATAATCCGTTGCTGAAGATGTCCGGAACAGTCGGTTCCCGTGCGGTCGGTTTTATCAACGGAACTGACCGTCACGGCAGCGGCAGAAATGTTCCGATAGATTATCTGCCGTCGGATGAAAAGTGCGTTCCGGGCGAGTCCGTGATGACAACGGGATTGGAACACCGAATTCCCGGCGGAATAAAGATCGGAGAACTTATTTCAGTATCTGAACAGAATCATCTGATATCAGAAAGCACTCTGGTTTCAGGAGTCGTGCGGGCATCATTCGACCCAAATATGTTGAGGTTTGTCACGGTAACTGTTCCCGATGACCCCGATTTGCCGGAGAAGCGTTAAATGAATCTGCTTTTTGAAACAGTTTCAATCATTTTTGCCATATTGCTCCAAATTGCCTGCGGCAGTGCTGCGGCGTTCGGATTTCCTTTTGCCTTGTGCGCTCTGCTTGTGCTGTCGATGCGCCGCAACGCCGTGTCTGCGGTGGTGGCGGCATTTTTCTGCGGAATTGCCATAGATATCATCTGCGGCAGGGAGTTCCCCGGTGCGGCGGTTTCCCTGCCGATAGCCGTTGCGGTCGGCAATGTGATGCTTCCCGAAGAGCCGGTGAGGTTTTTCTTCGGAGATTATATCATGCCGGGATGTGCCGCAGTTTTTACTTCAGAAATCCTGCAGACTCTCATTCCGTTGTGCTACGGCAAGGAGTGGTATCATCTGGTACAGAACGGAGGAGGAGTTGTGCTTGCCACCATTCTTGCCACAGGATTTTTTCCGCTCTGGGTTCTGTTGAGCGACCGTGCAGCCGGAAAACTTGAGATACGGCGTATCTTTTCCAAGACGATAAAATTCGCTCTGCGTCCGGCGAGGAGATAACCGATGAAACGCAGAGGAACAACACGCAAAATATCATCTTCACAGCTCGATGGTTTGCTGAATGACAGCCGTTTCCGCATCGCCATGATAGGAGCCGTTTTTGCGGTCGGAATGCTGGTGTTGTGGGCGAGACTCTACTATATGCAGGTCATGGGCGGAGAAAAACATCTCGAGCAGGTGAGCAATCAGTCGCTGCGCCGCATCCGCATCCCCAATCTCAGAGGCAAAATATTGAGCAGCGACCGAGAGATACTTGCCGACAACAAACTTGAGTTCGATCTGGTGTTTTATCCTCAGGAAATGAAACAGCGTCTCCGCCGTGATACCGTGCTTGCCATGTATAACAATGCCATAAAAGCGGCAAAGATGGTGGGTGTTGAGCGCAGCTTTACCACTAAGGAAATACTCAATCACCTCTACCGTCGTCCGGGAATTCCTTTTACGGTATTGAGAAATCTCGATACCGCATCAGCTGCCCGGGCTTTTGAGTTTGCCAGAATGACTCCGGGATGCGATGTCGTTCCCCGCATGGTCAGAGTCTATCCGCAGGGACGCACAGCGTGCCACCTCATCGGATTTACCGGACTTGAAGAGCGTCAAAACGCTTCTGACAAAGAGGAGTTTTTCTATTATATTCCCGATACCGTCGGCAGAGAGGGTGTGGAAAAGGCTTGCGACGTGCTGCCCGATAAACCCGGAGCAGGTTTGCGCGGTTATCCCGGCTACTCTCTCATTCAGGTCGATAAGATGGGATATGCCAAAAATCATATCATCCACGAGATACCTCCGGTGCCGGGAGCGAATGTGATACTGACACTTGATATGAAAGCGCAGAGAACAGCCGAGAGAGTGCTTGCCGGACACCGCGGAGCAATTGTTGTGCTGGATGCTTCCAACGGAGACGTACTGGCGGCGGCATCAGCTCCGGGATATGACTTGTCAAAATTTTCTCCGTCAGTTCCCCGCAAATATTACAGTTCACTGCGCAACGACCCTGATAATCCGCTGATAAACCGGGCTTTTTACGGAGTATATACTCCGGGGTCGATATTCAAACCGATAGCTCTGCTTGCTCTGCTTTCAGAGGGAGTAAATGCCGAAAATATCATTGACTGCGACGGAGCAAGTCATATCGGCGACGCAAGGATACGCTGTGCCTCATACCGCCGGGGAGGGCATGGAACGGTCAATAGTGTCGATGCCATAAACTGGTCATGCAACGATTATATGATCGAAAATGCGGTAAAGTTTCCGGCAGACACTCTTTTTGAAGCAGCATCCCGGGCGGGAATCGGCAGAAGAAGCGGTGTCGAGATCGCCGATGCACGCGGAGTGGCTCCGTCATTTGCCGAAAAACGCCGCCGCTACCGCTTCGGTTGGACGAAATATGATACAGCTCTGCTCTCCATCGGACAGGGGATAATTTCAATAACTCCGCTGCAGGCGGCGGTATTTTGTGCTGCACTCGCCAATGGCGGAAAAGTATATAAACCCCATCTGGTCAAAGAGATCGTTGATAATACCGGACTTGCTCTGCATAAACGGAAAGTCGAAGAGATATCCACCCTCAAATCAACTCCTGAAGCCTTTGAAGTTGTAAAGAGGGGCATGTTTGAAGCAGTCAACTCCTCAAGCGGCTCGGGCAGACGGGCGAGAGTTGACGGTTTGGAAATGTACGGCAAGACCGGTTCCGCCGAAATCGGCAGGCGCGGCAATCTCAAAATAATCGCCTGGTTCATCGCCTACACGCAGTACAAAGGCAGAACCTATGCTGTGGCGGCGATGGTCGAAGAGGGTACTTCAGGCGGTTCTCTTTGCGCGCCTATGGTGAAAAGATTTTTTGAAAACTACCTTTCTCCGCAGGAAAATGAACAACATGGCAGTTGAAAGAGCAGTTTTTTATGCTACATTATAACAAAGGTTTTTCAATACGTTTTCATAATACATACTTGAGGAATATATCATGGGCGGATTTTTCGGAGTAGTTTCCAAAACTGATTGCGTTTGCGATCTCTATTACGGTACAGATTACCACTCCCACCTGGGAACCAAACGCGGCGGACTTGCCATACAGGATAAAGAGGGTAATTTTACCAGAAAGATCCATGATATATCCAATGCGCAGTTCCGTTCAAAGTTCGATAATGATATTCCGAAATTTGCCGGAGTTGCCGGAATAGGTTCGATCAGTGACGGCGAAGCCCAGCCGTTGATAATTTCCAGCAAATTCGGCTGCTTTGCCATCGTGACCGTCGGACGCATCAACAATATCGATAAAATAGTTTCCAAAGCATTCGAGCTCGGACACAGTCATCTTTCGGAAAACGGCGATGGCGAACTCAACCCGACCGAAATCGTGGCGATGCTGGTCTGCACCAAAAAATCCATTCCCGAGGGAATCGAGTACGCTCAGAAAGTGATAGACGGCTCCTGCTCACTGCTTATACTCAGCGGGAAAAAAATCTATGCCGCCCGTGACCGTTACGGCAGAACTCCGGTGATACTGGGCAAAAAAGCCGACAACATGGCAGTCACTATGGAGACAACTGCGTTTCCCAACCTCGACTACTCTATCGACCGTGAGCTGGGACCGGGAGAAGTTGTGGAAATTACCTGCGACGGAGCAGAGACTCTTGTCGCCCCCGGCAAAACCATGAAACTCTGCAGTTTCTTCTGGGTCTATTACGGATATCCGTCAAGCATTTACGAGGGTGTCACCACCGAGGTCGCCCGGTACCGCAACGGAATTCTTCTTGCCGAAGATGACCGTGAAATGCTCAATTCGATCGACTCCATCTGCGGTATTCCCGACTCAGGAATCCCCCACGCCATCGGATACTCCATTGCCGCCGGAAAACCCTACCAGCGTGCATTTGTCAAATACACTCCCACCTGGCCTCGCAGTTTCATGCCGCAGAACCAGAAGCTGAGGGACCTTGTCGCAAGGATGAAACTTATTCCGATATGCGACCTCATCCGCGGCAAACGTCTGCTCTTCTGCGACGACTCGATCGTGCGCGGAACCCAGCTGAAAGATACGGTGAAACGCCTCTATGAGGATGGAGTCAAAGAGGTGCACATGCGTTCAGCGTGTCCTCCGTTGGTGTTCGGATGCCCGTTCATCAACTTTTCACGCTCCCGCAGTGAGCTCGACCTTGCCACCCGCAGGGCGATAGTCAAACTTGAGGGAACCGAAGATTTGAGCGACGAAGTGATCAGAGAGTACCTTGTTTACAACTCTCCCAAATACCTTGCCATGGTCGATGAGATACGCAAGAGCCTCAATCTGACCACTTTGAAGTTCCAGAGCCTTGAAAAGCTCATCGCCGCCATCGGACTTCCTGCCGAGAAGGTCTGCACCTACTGCTGGAACGGCTGCGACGTCAAAGATGAAGAACCGCAGATATTTTAATTTCAATCATGGAGAGTCTGTGCAATGTCTGACAGCGTATGGATTTCAGAAGTAGGCGGCGGTTACGGCAACACCATCGAGACCACCGGACACCTTTACAGCCACCGCAGTAAATATCAGCAGATAGATATCTACGAGACCCGCAAGCTCGGCAAACTTCTGATGCTTGACGGAATAATCCAGCTCACAAGTTACGATGAGTTCGTTTACCACGAGATGCTCGCCAATCTGCCGTTTTACGCATATAAAAACGGAACTCCCCGCCGTGCGCTGGTCATCGGCGGAGGCGACGGCGGAGTTTTGCGTGAGTTGTCACGTCATCCCGAACTTGAGGTGATAGATATCTGTGAAATCGATGCTGATGTTATCGAAGCGGCAAAAAAATATCTTCCGGAAACCTCATGCGGATATCTTGACAAGAGAGTTTCCATCCATATCGGAGACGGCAGCAAATTCATTGAAGAGAAGAAAAATTATTACGATATAGTCATTGTTGACTCGACCGACCCGGGCGGTCCCGGCGAGCCGCTCTTCAACGGGGAGTTCTACACCGGCATCAAAGCTGCTCTGCGTGAGGGCGGAGTTGTCACCAGTCAGGGCGAGTCAGCGTTTCTGCTGCCCGATATCGTTGCCCGTCTCAACCGGATAACGGGTAAGGTTTTCAAGTATTCCGGCTACGCCACGCTTCACGTTCCGACCTATCCCACCGGAGTCATCGGAGCCTGTGTCGCCAGCGATTTTGCCGAAGTGACCACTCCTGCCCGTGAGGTCGAGCCTGAGCTGCAGAAAGTTTTGCGTTACTACAACAGTGAAATACACACTGCCTGTTTTGTGCAGCCCAATTTTGTCAGAGCGTTGTTCAAATAAATTCAAGGAGATTTTTCTGTATGCGGGGGATATTGTTTTCCATAATTTTCCTTTTTGTATTCTGCTCATTTGCCAAAGCTCCGGAAAATTATTCCGATTGGAACTTTACCGGTGATTTCTTTGTTTTCCACCGTGAAAAACTCACCCGTGACGATGCGGCAAAAGCTCAGTACGCAGGTAAACTCGGCAATCTTGACGGCAAACGGCTTGCTTCTCTCGATGCTGCGCCTGACTTCAACAAGTTGTTCGGCTACACCCAAAGCGTTCCCGGACGCACGGCGGTGGTGGTCAATAAAATCAACGTGAAGAAAGACGGACGCATCCAGATAGGTGTCGGTGCCGACTGGCAGATCGCCGTTTTCATCGACGGCAAAAACGTCTTTGATACCCGCGAGATGGGCGGCAACGGAACAGCTCCGGCAAAGAAGAGCGACCACGCCGTTGATGTGGCAGTGAAAAAGGGAGAACACACAGTGGCTTTCTGGGTATCCGGCGGAGCTACCACCTGGACTGTCGGCGCAGGCAAAATTCCGTACACCCAAGTGATATATCCGGCTCCGGTGTTGAAGTATGGTCCATACCTTGCCAACGTAAGTTCAGAGAGTGCCGTAATCTCACTGGTGACCGAAGCTCCCGTGCCAATGGGAATCGCCCTGCGCCGCCCGGGTGAGCGTGATTACCGCCAGTATTGGAGCAGTGACGGCTACCAGATAGCCCTGCACAAAAAGCTCCACCGCATAACTGTTGACGGCTTGAGTGCCGATACCGCTTACGAGTATAAACTCATCACGCTTGAGCGTCCTGAAAACAAACTTGTTTTCATGGATGGCAATTACAAGCTCACCACAGCAAGCAAAACATTCAAGCCGTTCAAAGTCTTTGTGACCGGAGACTTGCAGTTCCTGCCTGAAAAGCAAAAGTCGATAATTGAAAAATATATGGCGACCAAACAGGCAAAGAGCTCACAGTTTTTCATTTCGCTCGGCGACTCATCAGGAGCGTTCTGGAATTTTGAAAAGAGCATGTTCGATGTGGTGCTCGATCCGGTCTTGGCGGCGAGTTGCAATGAAAAAAATATCCTCATGGTGCGGGGAAACCACGAGTTCCGCGGCAGTGAGACCCACCTTTTCGACGACCACTTTGCTCTCTCAAACGGCAGAAGTTACGGAGTGTATTGTTACAACGATGTTGCGTTTATAATCCTCGATTGCGGAAACGGTCAGAAACGCTCGATGGCGAACACCCGTCATTACATGGCATACGATCTGCCCGGGCTGCTTCTGCGTGAACAGCGCAAGGTGCTGGCTCAGGAAGTTGCATCAGAAGCGTACAGAAAAGCAAAATACCGTGTGGTGCTGTCGCACTCTGCGATTTACGGAGTGGATGTTTCCGATGCGATTTCCAAGTACGCAAGGCAGATAATTTCCGGAATAATCGACGAAAAAGATATCCACCTCTGGCTGTCAGGACACATCCACCGTTACCGCAGAACCGTGCCGGGAAAGAGCGGCTTTTACGCTTTCTCAGCTCCCGGCAAGCGGGAGAACGTGCTTTGCGGCGGCAAATATAACTTTGTCACCATGATAATCGACGGTCCAGGTGCTGCCATGCCGCACTCAGGACACACCGTTGAGTTTACAGCCAACGGCATCAACGTCGAGTCTTTCTTCGAGGATGGCAAAGTGTTCGACTCCTTCAAACTGGATAAAAACGGCAGATGTATCGGGTCATCCCCGTCAGAGATTTTGCAGTTTTACGGTGCAAAATGAGTAAAAACACCTTGGTCGGAGCAGTCGCTCTGCTCGGTGCCGCTCTGATTTGGGGTTTGGCATTTTCGGCTCAGAAGACGGGAATGAAATACCTGACTCCTGAGCTTTTCACCTCACTGCGCAGTTTTATCGGCGTTGCGGTGCTGTTTCCTGCGATTGCAGTTATCGGCAGAATAAAAAAGACACCGTTGCTTCCTGCGGATAAAAAACAGCGCAACCACCTGATTGCCGGGGGCATCTGGTGCGGAGTCGTGCTCTCATTTGCCAGCACCACCCAGCAGTACGGATTGATTTACTCCTCAGCGGGCAAAGCGGGGTTCATAACTTCACTCTACATCGTGTTCGTTCCGCTTGCCGGAGTGTTTTTCCGCCATAAGATATCATGTCTGCACTGGATTGCCGTGGTGCTTGCTCTGAGCGGCTCATGGCTTTTGTGCTCTCCCGGTACCGGGGATATCGGCAAAGGAGATATCTGGCTGCTCGCCTGCGCATTTTTGTTTACGGCGCACATTCTGGTCATCGGGCACTACGCTCCCGGGAGTGACTGCCTCAAACTCTCGTGCATTCAGTTTTTCACCGCCGGAGTGATTACCGGAGCAGCCGCGATCATCAAGCATGATACCCTCACTTGTGAGCTTTTGCACGACTGCCTTTTTGCTCTGCTCTACTGCGGAGTCTGTTCAAGCGGCATCGCCTTTACGCTTCAAATGATAAGCCAGAAATACATCGCCGGAGCGACCGCATCCATCCTGATGAGTATGGAGTCTGTCTTTTCAGTTGTCGGCGGCTATATTTTCCTCGGTGAGCGTCTGGCAGGCAGAGAGCTTGCCGGCTGTCTGGTGATATTGCTCGCCGTGATATCAGCGCAGCTGAAAATCGGCGGAAACCCATCCGGCAAAGAGAGCGTTTGAGCGCAGATATTCCGAAAAGCCGCTCCCTTGAAAAAACGTGATTTTACCCGTAAAAAAAGCACAAATCCCCTTGAAAAACAACAAATTGTGTGTCATATTATTGCGTACAAATAAAATTTCAAAAAAGGGAATTTGAAATGCTATACGAAATAACCAACGGCGTAGTCAGAAACGGAATAACACTCTATCGTGATAGTATGACCATCTGGAGCGGCGGCGAAGCGAACAGCACTACCGTCAGCATGGGGAATATGTATATCTCAAGCGGCGGCATAGCGAACAGTACTACCTTAAATAACTTTGGGTTTATGGATATCAAAAGCGGCGGCGAAGCGAACAACACTACCGTCAATTCGTATGGGCGTATGTTTATCTTAAGCGGCGGCGTAGCGAACAACACTACCGTCAATTCGAATGGGCGTATGATAATCAACAGCGGCGGCGTAGTGACAGAACTTTATTTGAAAGCCGGTGGAGCTCTCGGAGGATTTTCTTTTAATGAAGATAAGTATTTCGCAAAAATCAACGGTGTTGCAGAAATTTCTCATAACGTGTCAATAGTTTACAACAGTATGCTTGTTTCAAGCGGCGGCGAAGCGAACAGTACTACCATCGATGGTGGGTCTATGTATATCTCAAGCGGCGGCATAGCGAACAGCACTACCGTAAATAGCTGGGGGTTTATGGATATCAACAGCGGCGGCGAAGCGAACAGCACTACCGTAAATAGCTGGGGGTTTATGGATATCAACAGCGGCGGCGAAGCGAACAGCACTACCGTAAATTCCGGTGGGTCTATGCATATCTCGAGCGGCGGATTGGTGACAGAGCTTCATTTGAACGCCGGTGGAGTTCTCGGAGGATTTTCCTTTAATGAAGATAAGTATTTCGCCGAAATCAACGGTGTTGCAGAAATTTCACACAACGTATCAATTGTTGACAGTCGTATGTTTATTACCAGCGGCGGTGTAGCGAACAACACTACCGTCAGCAGTGGGTCTATGTATATCTCCAGCGGCGGCGTAACGAACAGCACTACCGTCAATTACTATGGGAGTATGAATATCTCCAGCGGCGGAGTTGCGAACCGCAATACCGTCACTGGTGGGCACATGGACATCTTGAGTGGCGGAGTGGCTGACAGCACAACTGTAAATTCCGCCGGAGATATGTACATCTCGGGCGGCGGAACTGCAAATCGCACTACCGTAAATTCTTCCGGATATATGTCTGTTTTGAGCGGTGGAACAGCGAACAGCACAACCGTGAATTCTTCCGGATATATGTATGTTTTGAACGGTGGAACAGCGAACAGCACTACCGTGAATTCTTCCGGATATATATGTATCTCGAGCGGCGGACTCGCGAACAGCACTACCGTAAATTCCGTTGGTGCTGTGCATATCTTGAGCGGTGGAACAGCGAATATAACTACTATCAAATCGAGTGGGCACATGCATGTCTCGGATGGCGGTGTCGCTGATGAAGTCATAATACGGGAAGGCGGCGGAATATATGTTGCCAGCGGCGGAACTGCAAGTGTTATAAATGACAATCCGTGGGGTGTGCGGCATTTGGTTTTCAGTGATTGCGGAGCTGAAGTCTCTTACATTGACCGTCTTACCGCCAAAGTTTACATTTCCAGCGGCGGAGTTATCACCAGTGCCGACACGCTTGATGGTTTTTCAGTCACCGATGGTGGTGATGTCGTTCTCCTCAGCGGCGGAATAGCGAATAACACTACCGTTAACAGCGGTGGAACTGTACACGTTTCCAGCGGCGGAGCGATGAACAGCACCACGATGCAGAACGGTTGGATATGTGTATCCGACGGCGGAGCTGTAAGTAACACCTCCGTTTACGGTGGAATCCTGCATATTTCAGGTGACGGTGAGGCGAACAGCACTACCGTTAACAGCGGAACTGTACACATTTACAGCGGCGGAGCGATGAACAGCACCACGATGCAGAGCGGTTGGATATGTGTTTCCGGCGGTGGAGCTGTAAGCAACACCTCCGTTGACGGTGGTATCCTGCATATTTCCGGCGGCGGACTTGCGAACAGCACTACCGTCAACAGCGGAACTGTACACATTTTCGAGGGCGGAACAGCGAACAGTATTTTGATGAAAGGCGGTTGGCTTTGTGTTTCATACGGCGGAACTGCAACGATCGTCAGAGATAATCCGTTTGGCGTGCTGCAAGGTACGGTTACTTCTGACTACGGAGCTGATGTCTCTTACATTGACCGCCTTACCGCCAAAGTTTACATTTCAAGCGGCGCAGATATCACCAGTGCCGATACGCTTGATGACTTTTATGCCTGCGATTGCGATATCGTTGTGTTGAACGGCGGAAGAGTGACCGATATTACTCTTGATGAGTGGAATGCCAACATGACCGTTTCTTCCGGAGCTGTTGCCGATACCATCACCGTCAACGGCGGCTGGCTGTGTGTCGGAAGCGGCGGAGTCGCTGAAAAAGTCACCAACCGCGGCAGATTGTACGTTTCAAGCGGCGGTACGGCTACGGTTTATTATAATCCGTTCAGCTACGGAAGCGATATCACCTCAGAGTACGGTGCGACCGTTACTTATCTCGGCATTGAAAACAAAATCCACATTTACAGCGCAGGGCAGTCCATCAGCCGCACCGATGTTTTGAACGATTACGCTCTGAACTCTGGTCACTCCGCTGTGATTTTGTCAGGAGGCACGGCAACCGGTATTACCGTGAAAAACGGCGGTGAACTCTACGTCTCAAGCGGAGGCAGTGTTTCCGGTTTCTCAGGAGTCTTTTCAGCGTTTTCAGGTGCTGTGGTCAACGGTGCAGTTCTCAGGCACGACTATATGGTCGGCAAAGTTTTCAGCTCAAATGTTATGCTTGTGGGGGGCGGTTTTGGATACAGTGAGTTTGACTCATATATGCTGCACACTCAAGTCCTTTCAGGTGGCTCAGTTTACATTTATGAGGAGAATATCTCTTTTGAAAATACCACTATCCGCTCAGGCGGTATTATGAATGTGACCGGTTATGAAGAGATAAGCGGCTACTCTGGGGATGATCGTCCGATAAAGACAACATTTGACAAACTTGTCGTTGAAAAGGGCGGAGAGTTTATCATCACCCGCAAAGGTGACGTCTCAAACGGCGACATCAGCGGAGTTTTGACCATGGATGAAAACACCGTTTTGAGCAAATCGGTCATCAAATCAGGCGGCATCATCTATCTGCTCAACCGTGCAAAGGGTGAAGATATCACCGTTTCAGTCAATGCAAATTTGTACGTCGATATGGCGGCTCAGGCAAAGAACATCACCATTGACGGCGGAGCAGTTCATGTTGCGGTCGGCGGAGTCATTTCCGATGTCGATATCAAATCAGACGGCAAGCTCTTCGTTTACGGCGGAGCTATCCTCGACGGCAAAGTTAACGTTTCAGGCACTCTCTGTGTCGGCGACAAAACAAGTGCCCTCGAGCAGGTTTCAGCCGCCAACGCCGAAATACTCCTCGACCTCTCAGCGCGCACTTCAGATGATGGCGCACTGGTTGACAACATTTCCAAAATCACAGGAGTCGATGATTTTACCGTCACCGTTTCCGACACCCAAACCGAGGGAGCATACAAACTCGCAGGCGGAGCCGCAGGCTTCGATGGCGCAATAACCGTCGGCAACGGCAGTGTTGAGTATGGAACTCTCACCCTCGAAAACAGTGTCGTCAAGTATGAGAATATGACTTTTGAATTAACCGAAAATCAGGGAGACCTTATGTTAGATTACGCAGTCATCAAAGTTGATAACATCGCTCCGACCTTGACCATCAGCGGAAATCCGACCGCATGGGTCAAGAGTGCGACCCTCAAAGCCGCCGCCAGCGATGCCAGCGGAATAAAACTCACCCAGTACAGTTTCGACAACAAGACTTGGACTACCGGCACCAGCGTGACCGTGACCAAAAACGGAACGGTTTATTTCAAAACCACCGACAACGCCGACAACGTTACCACCAAGAGTGTGTCTGTCACTAAAATCGACAACACAGCTCCGACTCTGACCATCAGCGGAAATCCGACCACATGGGCAAAGAGTGCCACTCTCAAAGCTGTTGTCAGCGATGCCGGCGGAATAAAACTCACCCAGTACAGCTTCGACAACAAGAATTGGACTACCGGAACCAGTGTGACCGTGACCCAAAACAGAACGGTCTATTTCAAGACCACCGACAACGCCGGCAACGTCACTTCCAAGAGCGTATCTGTCACCAAAATCGACAACACTTCTCCGACTCTGACCATCAGCGGAAATCCGACCTCGTGGGCAAAGAGTGCCACCCTCAAAGCTGTTGTCAGCGATGCCAGCGGAATAAAACTCACCCAGTACAGTTTTGACAACAAGACCTGGACTACCGGCACAAGTGTGACCGTGACCCAAAACAGAACGGTTTACTTCAAGACCACCGACAACGCCGGAAACGTCACTTCAAAGAGTGTAGCAGTCACCAAAATCCGCACCGAAGAGCCGAAAGCCAACTTGCTTTCCAACGGAGTGTCTCAGATAGTCGGCTGGGATAAAGAAAAAGGAGCAGTAGGCTTTGTCGCCACCGACGGAGTTCCCGGCAACAAGTGGCGGGGTGTCTGGGATTGGGATGGCAAAGACGTTGACCTCTGGCGTGTAGTCGGAGTCGGTCACTTCGCCGGAAGCAAAGTAGATCACGATGGAATTTTGCTCTACAACGGCATCGGAACCACCTTTGCCGCATGGACTAACCTCAACGACCCGAGTTACGGCTATGTAAATCTCTGCCACGTCGAGGGCAACTTCAACACCAAGTGCCTCACCGACCTTGATTCCGACCAGTACGATGACGTGCTCATCTATGACGAAAAAGGCTCATTCGGAGTCGTTCTCGATGGAGCGACTTACAAAGATATCTGGCACGTTGACAACGCCAAAACCAATCCGTGGCAGCTCTGCGGAGCAGGCTCATTCGGAGGCACTGCCGACAAACTCGTGGTCAAAAACACAAGCGGACACCTCTACTTGTGGACTAACAACGACCCGACTTTCAAGACTTGGAACTGGAGCCAATCCGTCCTCGGCTACATCGGCAACGACTTCGAGTTCGTCGATATCGGCGACTTCAAAGGAGACGGTAAAGACGATATCCTGCTGAAGAAAAAAGCCGATGGCGGCTTGTGGGTCTGGGATGACGGCAACGCCTCGACCGCCCGCTGGGTAGTGACTCCGGAAAAAGGCTTTGAAGTCGAGGGAATCGGCGACTACAACGGCGACGGCAAAGAGGATATCCTCGTGCGTGAGTACAACACCAAGTGGGGCGGCTGCGGCTATTACGCTCCGGGCGGAGACAAGCTCTGGAACGACCTCAACGCCCGCATCGAGACCGGTTACGAAAGCAACTTTGCCATCATCGCCTGATTTTTGTGATGTTTCCCGACAGCTTATTTTCAAGCGGTAACAAGCGGCTTGACTCCCAGCTGCGATTCACTGCCGAAATCGACAAGATGACCTCGGTTTTGCGCCGCACTCTGCTTCTCGACCGCAGCCGCTGCGAAAATGATGCCGAGCACTCATGGCACATCGCCGTGATGGCTCTGCTCTTTGAGGAGTACGCCATAGAAAAGGTGAACACCCTTCACGCTGTGGAGATGCTTCTGGTGCACGACCTTGTGGAAATCTATGCCGGAGATACTTTTGCATACGATACCGAAGCCAATAAAAGCAAGCAGAAACGCGAAAATGCGGCGGCGGACCGCCTGTTTTCTCTGCTTCCTACCGACCAGTCAGCGCGCATCAAGTCACTTTGGCTGGAGTTTGATGCCGGAGAAACCAGTGATGCGAAATATGCCAACTGCATGGATAAACTTCAACCGTTTTTCCACAATATAATGACGGAAGGATACACTTGGCGTAATGCCGCAAATCCAGTTACCCGTATTCAAGTTGAAGAGCGCATGGCATGTGTAAAAGAGTTCATGCCG
>JAFVZB010000061.1 GCA_017508385.1 Lentisphaeria bacterium
AAATAAAACACTCTTTACCATAGCATCACTTCAGCTATCAGTCAAGCAGCAGCTCTTCACCTTTGGCTCCGACGAGTTAAAATACCCATTCTCGCCAAAGGGAGCTGCTGCTATTTGATAACCGGGAATAATATACAAGGAACAGAGCCTTGTTATTCAGGCATCAAAACGGTTTTCTTTGGCGGGAAAAGTTCCGGCTTTCACCTCGTCGGCATACTGTTTCATCGCCTGCTGCATGATTTCACCGACATTAGCAAAACGTTTTGCGTGTTTCGGAGTGAAGTCACCGATTCCGAGAATATCGGTCACGACCTGCACCTGACCGTCGCAGTCAGTGCCCGAACCGATACCGATGGTGGGGATATCGAGCTTTGAAGTGATCTCTTTTGCCACATCGCTTATCATACATTCAAGTACGACGGCAAAAGCTCCGGCATCCTGGATTTTCAGAGCATCATTGACCAGACGGGCGGCATCATCTCCCCTGCCGGTGATTTTGTATCCTCCGACAGCCTGAACATGCTGAGGAAGTAATCCGAGGTGCGCCATTACCGGAATACCCGCTCCGACAAGTTTTCTGATGAGCGGAGCAACTTCGGCACCGCCTTCAAGTTTCACAGCATCGGCGCCGGTCTCTTTGAGAGCACGTCCGGCGTTTCTCAAAGCCTCTTCGTCACTCGCCTGATAGCTCATGAAGGGCATATCAAAGACGACAAAGCTGTCAGGAGCACCTCTTCTTACTGATTTGGTGTGGTGGAGCATATCCTCCATAGTGACAGGAATGGTGCTGCTGTAACCCAGCTGTGCCATTCCGACCGAGTCACCGACCAGCAGGATATCAATTCCGGCGGCGGCGGCGATGGCGGCGGTCGGAGCATCGTAGCTTGTCAGCATGATAAGTTTCTCTCCGGAGCGTTTGCGCTTGCCGAAAGCCGAAAGAGTTACTTTGTTTTTGCTCATATTTTCATCTTTCATTTGATTTTTTGAAAAGTTAATGTTATTATTAATATAGCAGTAAAGAATGTTTTTACAAGGAACACACTAAGGAGGTGTTTATTTTGCGTAAAGAAAAGAAAAAAAGACTTGCCCGCATAGCCGACCGTCAGAAGCTGAGGCGCAGCAGCCGCAACACTGAACAGTTTGCCGAGGGCAGATTTTCAGCATCACGTTCCGGATTCGGATTTGTCGATATCGATGACGGAACATCGGTTTTTATTCCGGAAAAATTCACCAACGATGCCATTGACGGAGATTTTGTCAAAGTCCAGATACTGCCTCCCCGCCGTGATTTTGACCGCAAGGAAAGCGGACCTGCGGGCAGGGTGGTGGAAATAATCGAGCGCAAACGTGAACTCTTTGTCGGTGAGATACTGCCGGGGTTCAGAGTCAAATCCCTCGATCCCAAGATGCCCGATTTCATCAGGATTTTCGGAGCACGCCACGGTGCCGAAGTCGGCGACTGGGTGAAGTTGAAGCTCGATTCGGTGGAAGACGGAGTCTGTTTCTGTCAGATAGCCAAAGTCATCGGCAAAGCCGGAGTGGTCTCATCCGATATAGATGCCGTCTGCGAAGAGTACGAACTGCCGAAACCCTACACTCCTGAGGAAAACGAAGCGGCAGCGGCTCTCGAAGCCCGTGATATCGGGCGTGCCGACCGCAGGAATATAGTAAGCTACGCCATCGACCCCGTGGATGCCAAAGATCAGGATGATGCAGTGTCAGTGGCAGATTGCGGAGACAAGGTGATGATCGGAGTCCACATATCCGATGTTGCGGCATACATCGCTCCCAAGAGCCGTTTTGACTCGGCGGCGCTGAAGAGAACATTCAGCTGCTATCTGCCGGGCAGAACACTGCCGATGCTTCCGGCTGAGCTCACCGCAAAACTCAGCGTCGGCGGAGCCGGGGAGCATCTGGTGCATTCGGTGTTCCTCGAAGTGGATAAGGCAAGCGGTGAAATCACCTCAAGTTGCCGTGAGCACTCGCTCATGCACGGAGCTGTGCGCCTCAACTACGACCAGGTGCAGGAGTTTCTCGACAGCGGCAGAGCTCCTGAAAACTGGAGTGAGCAACAGCAGAAAGATATTTCGCTTCTTCTGGAAACAACCGCTCTCATGCGCCGTTACCGTCAGGAAAAAGAAAAATTCATCGACCTGCCGCTCCCCGAGAGCAGGGTGGTCTGCAATGAAGCCGAAAATCTCATACTCGGAATTGAAAAACGTGCTCAGCGCAAGTCCGAACAGCTGGTCGAAGAGTGTATGCTCGCCGCCAACAGTGCAGTAGGAATGGAACTGACACTAAAAGGCATTCCCGGCTTATACCGGGTGCATGCAACACCGTCGCCGGATAAAATCGCCGAGTTCAGCGATATGATGGAGCAGAATTTCGGACTTGTTCCCGGCGATATCACGGTGAGAGAAAACTGTATAGATTTTATAAATTCATTGCCTGATAATCCGAAACGTCCGCTGATTTTGAACTGGCTTTTGCGTTCAATGCCCCGGGCAGAGTATTCGGTGAAAGGTCTCGGGCACTTCGCCCTCGGCAAGACAAAGTATGCCCATTTCACAAGTCCGATACGCCGCTACACCGACCTTGCAGTGCACCAGCAGCTCTGGAACTATGACAACAAAGTGCGCCTGCGCTCGTCGGCAGTGTTCGAGCGGCTGGCTGAGCATTGCACGCTTCAGGAGGAAGTTTGCGACTCAGCCTACTACGCCGCCAGCGACCGCATGAAGCTGCGCTACCTTGAAAAGCTCCTCGATGATGGCGATGATACCGTGTACGAGGGCGTCATCTGCCGGGTGAGCAATTCAGGAATACAGGTCGATGTCGGAGATTTCGGAATTTACGGATTTATTCCTGCCGAGGTGATAAACCGCCATCCCGAAAGTGCCAGACGCAGCCGCCGCGGCGAGTACCGCATCGGTGACTATATATATATAATGCTTGCCAGAGTGGATTTTGTCCGCAACAGCTGCATTTTTGTTCCTGCGGGAAGAGTCCTTTGAAATATGAACTGTTTTCGGGGGATGATTTGTGCCCTGCCGCTTTTGTTTCTGGCTTTCGGATGCACAAACAGTAAAGTTGAGTCTGTTGTACCGGAAAAAATTCCGCAGACTTTTGAAGAGTTCAACACACTCTGGTGGCAGAAAAACTCTGTCATCGAGTGTGATGCCATGCTTGCCGCTGTGAGAAGTGAACAAAACAATTCCGGAACAGCACTTGCGATACACTCTCATCTTGATTCTGCAAACCGGGGAAAGTCTGCGACAGTTTCATCCGATATCCGTTTTTTGCTTCTCGAGCGGGCAAATTGTTATATGATGGCAACGCTCGAACCGCAAAGTGTTCCTGAACTCGCTTACGGGCGCAGACGTTTTGAAAATATGAGACTGCTCGCTGATATTGAGATGTTCCGCAAGTTGAAGCGCAAAAAACTGCAAAGTCAGCGCGAAGAAGAAGAGTATGCAACTTTGCTGCTGGTTTGCGGAGCAAATTCCGGAATAGATATGCACGCCGTCGCTGAAAAATTCGACTGTTCCACGCTGAAAACGCTCCACGACACCGAAGTCTCTCTGCCTGATTGGTTGGAGTGGAGCGCAAGGACTCCTCTCATCTGGGCAAATGTATTGATGCAGCTTCCGCAGGAGTGCGCCAAAGTTCCGAACTTGAATAGAGCGGAACTCAGCCGTCAGGCAGCCTGCATAAGCAGGATGATTGCCGTGAAAATGGCAAAAGAACACTTGCGCAGGCTTGAACGCAAGGCGAAAACCGAGTCCGATGAGCGCAAACGTCTTAAACTTGAATATGAAAAAAGGCTCGCAGATGCCTGGATCATGCGCTTTGAGCCTCAGGAAGTTTCCGTTAACAGCAGAGAGTCAGATTTCCTGCGGGATATATACATGTTGCTGCAATAAAAAAAGGGGCTGTTGCAAAATGATGTGACCCCAAAAGTTGGACACAACTTTTGAGGTGTACTTTTTTATGGAGAAAAAACAAAAGAAACCGCGTCAGTATAGTGTAGAATTCAAACTTTGTGCTATATTAGATAAGCTCGAGAACGGTTTGAATTACTTTGAAACAGT
>JAFVZB010000062.1 GCA_017508385.1 Lentisphaeria bacterium
ACCGGTGAAAACCAAAAGAAACGTGGAAGAAAGCCAATCAGTGATGAGATTGTGGCTGAGGCTCTCCGGTTGGCAAATAATAATCCATCTTGGGGATACGATCGCATTGCAGGAGTGATGAGGTATCTTGGTTATGACGTTTCTGTAACAACTGTACGAAATGTCCTTAACGCCCACGGCATCATTCCAGATCCAGAACGCAGACGACGCGGGAATTGGCATCAGTTTATTGAAACACAACAATTTGTCACCGCTGCAACAGATTACGCTACAGTGGAGTTGGTTACAGAATATGGTTTGGAGCGACGACATTTGTTGTTTTTTATGGATATTGGAACGCGTGAAGTTCGTTTGGGAGGGATTGTAAAAGACCCTAATAGCAACTGGACAACGCAAATTGCTCGAAATATGTGCGATATGTGGGATGGATTTTTACTCGGAAAACAGTACCTTATTCATGACCGGGATGCAACATTTACAAAGCGTTTTGATGTGGTATTCGAGTCCATCGGTATTGAAGTGAAAAAGTTACCGCCATTCATGCCGATGATGAACTCCCGAATAGAAAATTTCAACCGAGCAATAAAGACAGAGTGTTTGGATAAGATTATTTTTTCCAATGAACGGCAGCTCCGGTTTGCCGTAAAGAAATATTTGGAGTATTGGAATCACTACCGCCCCCACGCTGGACTTGATGGCAGAATGGTGTTGCCGTATCCGCAGGATGCAGACGGCGAGAGCCAAGAGATTTCATTCCTTGGTGGTTTGCTTCATGGCTACCGCCGCGTGAAGCAAGCGGCATAATTCCGAATAATTACCCTTATAACGCACAAAGTGGCAAAGGTCAGCCACAGGGCAACGCGTATCCTGATTCTGGAGAAACTCGGCACTAAAAGCCGTTTCGGGGCGTTTGTCGGCGTTCAAAGTGCAATTTCAAAGTGCAAAAATTGCACTTTGGAAAAGGAATGTCAAAAACAGGACTCGTATTTGTTTTTTTCCTTAAAGTGATATATTAAAAAAGTGCCAATAAGCACATCTTTTGAGGTGTAGGGATTTTTTGCACCTCCCCCCTTGGGATTTGAAAACCGTGAGTAGCACTCACAAGTTGTAGTTTCCCCTGTCGCTACTGACATTGTTCATTTGGTTAGTGGCACTAACCAGATCATAATATTCCTTGAGTATTTGTTTTTCGTATAATTAGGCTGCTCTTTCCAACCATTTACTGTTCTCTTTGTTTCCTCTATGCTCAAAAATCTCGCATAACAGAGATTTTGTTCGTTTTATTTTTGTATTCCCTAGGACTTGTTTGACGACAAGTTTTTTTCTTATTTGAAATCGACGGTTTACGTTTGCATCTCGCTTGTCTTGACAATTTTGGTGTCTGTTGGTTAATGTTGATGATTTGACTCTCTGCTTACGATTTGCGTACACGAAATGTAAGCAAATTTGTAAGCAACAACCCAAGGATTCTCCGAAACGCAAAAAAAAGAGTCGCTCCGGCGGTTTTTTGTTACATTTTTTTATTGAAATTGTTTTGTTGCTGTGTTATCTTATATTGTTGAGGTGTTTTTTATGCCTCTTTTTGGGAAATACTCACTTTTTTACAGGAGTTTTTTTATATGTCACGTTGGATAGATGAGGCGCTCAGGAGATATCCTGCGCTTGAAGTTGTGCGTCCGAAACTCGAAGAGATGGTTTGCCGCACTGTTGAAATGTATCGCAATGGCGGAACTTTTTTTGTCGCCGGCAACGGCGGAAGTGCCGCTGATGCTGACCATATTTGCGGCGAACTGCTCAAAGGTTTCAAGAGTTTGCGTCCGTTACCCGCTGAGGAGCTCGACAAATGGCAGCAGCTTTTCGGTGAAGAAGCAAGAGAAAAAGCTGCAAAGTTACAGATGGGATTGCCTGCCGTTTCTCTGCTCTCGCATCCCGGATTTATCAGCGCTTTCGGCAATGATGTTGACGGCTCTCTCGCTTTCGCCCAGCAGTTGCTCGCTCTCGGCAAAAAGGGGGATATCTTCCTCGGAATTTCCACCGGAGGCGGTGCAGAAAACATCAAGTATGCTTTCATGGCGGCGAAAACTGCCGGCATTTTTACCATCCTGCTCACCGGAAACAAGCACGGCATTTGTGAAAAATATGCCGATCTGGTAATAGATGTTCCCGAGAGTGAGACCTTCAAGATCCAGGAGCTTCATCTTCCTGTTTACCACGCTTTCTGTCTTGAAGTTGAAGACGCTATTTTCGGCAACCGTTAACCAATGGAGTTTCTATGTTCAAGTATCGTATCATAAGTTTTCCGTTGCTGCTGGCTCTGTTGGCGGCGATATTTTTTGCTCCCTCCGAAAGCGTGCGCAATCTGCTCTTTTGTGCCGCGGCTCCGCTTGCTGTCGGGTTGGCTCTTTACGAAGCGGCAAAACTGCTGCTCAACATCAAACTTCCGTGCTATCCGGTTTTCTGCGGAATTGCCGGAGGCGGTTATGCTCTCTTCTTCTGTTTGATGAGGATGTTTTTCTTCGATATTTCCATGAGTCTCGCCTCATGCGGAGTCGCCATGCTCGCCGTGCCGTGGATCGTTATTCTCTTCAAAAACGAAAAGATGTTCCGCCGTCTTGTCGGCAGTTTCGGAGTCATTCTCGCTCTCGGAGTTCCGCTGGTTCTGGTTTTGAATTTGTATTACTATGATTTCAACGGCATCTCTCTTCTGCTCTACGTCATTCTGGTTACCAAAGCAACCGACACCGGCGGCTACATTTTCGGTATGCTCTCGGCAAAACTCCTGCCGGGAGGAAATCACAAAATCGCTCCTCAACTCAGTCCGAAAAAGTCGTGGGAAGGGTTTATCGGCGGAGTGGCTCTCAGCGTGGCGGTGAGTCTGCTTTTCCACCATTTCAACGGCGGAAACATCTCCGAATACATTATCTTTGCACTTCTGCTCGGAGTTTGCAGCTTCTTCGGCGATGTCACTGAATCCGGCCTCAAACGGGTGTGCGGTGTAAAAGACTCCGGCAACTGGATTCCCGGTATGGGCGGAGCTTTCGATGTGCTCGACAGCTTCATTTACGTCGGAATCGTCTGCACTCTGATTATGATATTCAAAGGAATTTAGTATGAAAGATTTTGTCCTGAACATTTTGCGTGAAAATGCCCGCATCCCCGCTGAGAAGATTGCTGAACTCGGCAATTATGAGGTTTCCGAAGTCGAAAAGACCATCAAGTATCTTGAGGATGAGCACATCATCCGCGGATACACTGCCATTTGCGACGACTCCGCCGATGACGGCAAAGTCAAAGCGGTCATCGAGGTCAGAGTTTCTCCCAACCGTGACGGAGGCTTCGATCAGGTGGCTAAGCGCATTGCACGATATCCCGAAGTGAGTGATTTGTTTCTTATTTCCGGCAGTTTTGATTTGCTTATCACCATCAACGGCAAATCTCTGAAAGAGGTTGCAAATTTTGTGGCATCGAAACTTGCGACCATCGACGGCGTGCTCTCTACTTCGACCGGATTTATGCTCAAAAAATACAAAGAGTCCGGCAGGACTATGGAGGATTTTGAAGATTATGAACGGCTCAAAGTCACCCCGTAGTTTTGTTTCAAACCATATAGCAGAGCTGCCCAAAAGCGGAATCAGAGCATTTTTTGATCTGGTATCGCAGATGGATGACGTGATAAGTCTCGGCGTCGGCGAACCTGATTTCACTACTCCGTGGACTATCCGTGAGAGCGGAATTTACTCCATTGAGCGGGGACGCACCAGCTATACCAGCAATCTCGGTATGCCCGCTTTGCGCAAAGCGATCTGCCAGTATGTTGAAAAGAATTATTCCGTGAGATACAGCAGCAAAGATGAGTGTATCGTTACTGTCGGAGTGAGCGAAGCGGTCGATCTGGTCATCAGAGCGATAACCTCTCCCGGAGACGAGATAATATACTCCGAACCATGTTACGTCTCCTACCCCTCCGAAATCAGGATGGCGCACGGAGTGCCCGTTCCCGTGACCACGAGAAAAGAGAATCTCTTTGCCCTCGACCCTGCGGATGTTGAAAAGGCGGTCACTCCCCGCACCAAGGCGATTTTGATAAATTTCCCATGCAATCCTACGGGAGCCGTGATGGATAGAGCAAGGCTTGAAGCCATTGCCGATATCGCAAAACGGCACGACCTGCTGGTGTTGAGTGATGAGATATATTCGGAGTTGACCTACGACACTGAGCACACAAGTATAGCATCTCTGCCCGGAATGAAAGAGCGCACGGTTTTTCTGCACGGTTTTTCCAAGGCATTCGCCATGACCGGCTGGCGTGTCGGTTACGCTTGCGGACCTGCGGAAATAATCGATGCGATGATGAAGATACACCAGTATTCGATCATGTGTGCTCCGACCATGGCGCAGTCGGCGGCACTCGAGGCATTGCAGAACGGTTCAAACGAGATGGTGAAAATGCGCAGCAGTTACCGGGCGAGGAGAGATTTCTTTGTCCGCAAGCTCAATGAAGCAGGCTTGTACTGTCATATTCCGCAGGGAGCTTTTTACGCTTTCTGCGAGGTGGGGCATCTCGGTCTGAGCTGTGAGGAGTTCGCAGAGCGTCTGCTTCAGGAGCAGCATGTTGCCATCGTTCCCGGAACTGCTTTCGGTCCGGGAGGGAAAGGTTTCTGCCGCTGCAGTTACGCCACCGGCATGGATGAGCTTGAAGAGGCGGCAAAACGAATCGCCGTATTTGTAAAAAAATTAAAATCACAGGCATAGAAGATTTATGGGCAATACCGGGTGTAAAATCGTTGCGGCGGCACTGCTGAGTCTGAGTTTGTTTCCACTCTTTGCCGGAGACAGCAGAAAAGCAGATGAGCTCATGTATATGGCGATGTCCAAACAGGGAGCAGAACGTGCAGGATTGCTTTTGAGAGCGGTCGAAGAGTCTCCCGAAGATGCCGCAACCATCCTCAAACTCTTCGCCAGGTCCGGTCTCGATGGGCGCGGACTTGCGGAAATGGCAAGGCGGTATGATGTCATCTGGAAAAAATATCCCCATCAGCCCGATATCGTCTGGTACGGCGCAAGGCTTTTTCAGGCTGCCGGCAGATGGAGTGATATCCTGCCGAATCTCGCAAGAAGCAACCGTTATTTTTACAGCAACGGCAAGGATGATCCCGAAAGAATAAATAGTATCATACGTCTGCGCATTGCCTTGCACACTCTCACCGGGGATACGGTCAACGCTTTTGATTTCTTTGAGCAGATACCCCAAGCGGATTTTGCCATTACCCTGTGTGAGATTTATCACACATCGGCGTTCCGGGCAAGAGTTTCGGGAGACTTGGAGCTCGAAAAAAAACTCCGTGCAAAATATCTGGAGATGGCTGAGCTCAACGTTCGCACCATGTCCGAAGAAAAAGAGGTTTCTTATCTTGCCGGACTCATGGCGCAATTATTGAAATACAAACAAAATGAACACGCTGATTTGCTTTTGAAGTTGATCGAAAGCAGGATTTCCAATCAGGATATCCTCGACAAAGTCCGTGTACTTTATGTGATAAACACCGGAGATTTTGAGCGGGCGAAAAGAGAGATATCCCGGTTGCAAAAAGTTCAGGTCAACCGGAATCACCTGTTGTTTACTGCCGCTCTCAACTCGGGAATGTTCCAAACTGCTGCGGAAGTGTTGAAAAAGCTCCCGGCATCCGACCGCAGAGATTGTACTTTTCAGCTTGCCGCGGCAACTTACGACGGCAGAGTGCTTGAACAGATGTCGAATGACAAAAGATTTCCTGTTCAGAGAAGAGCCATGCTCAAACTCGCTGCTGCGGGGATACTCAAAGATACAAAACTCTATTATGAGGCCCGCCGTATGCTTGCCAATCATAAACTTTCAGTCGATGATCTCAATTCGATAGCCTACACGGCAGCCGAACTCGGAGTCGATTTCGACGAGGCTTATTCCATACTCAAAAGGGTTGTTTCCGTCAAGCCGGAAAACGCAGCCTATCTTGACAGTATGGCATACATCTGCTACCGGAAGCGGCTCTATGCTGAGGCTGAAAAGTATATAAATCTTGCCCTGGCAAGAGTGACTCCGGAAACTCCGCCTGCTGTGATTCTTGACCATGCAGGAGATATTGCCGCTGCACAGGGTAATTTCCACAAAGCGGCGATGTACTACAAGCGTGCCATCAAATTCGGCGAAAAAGACCTCTCTTTCGATTACCGCGGGGCAAAGAAGAAATTGGAGAAGTTGAAATAATGGTTCCGGAAAAGGATTTTCTCTATTCATGCACCAAAGCCTCACTTGAAGAGTGGTGTGTAAAACGCACTTTCCCCAAGTTCAGGAGTGACCAGATATTCCGCCATATCCACGAGCGGCTTGCCATATCTCTTGCTGATATGAACAATCTGCCGAAGGATTTGAAAGCGGCACTTGAAGAAGATTTTTATGCTCCGTCAAGCAAAATCGATGTGATTTCCGGCTCTCAGGACGAGGTGGAAAAGCTGAGGCTCGAACTTTTCGACGGCGAATTTATTGAGGTTGCGGTGATTCCGATGGGGGAAAAACGCACACTTTGTCTGAGCACTCAGGTCGGGTGTCCGGTGGGCTGCCGTTTCTGCGCCAGCGGAGCAAACGGACTTGTGCGCAACTTGAAGTGCGCCGAGATAATCGAGGAGTTCCTCTACGGCTGCAGCCGCATCGGCGGCAAGTGCGACAACATCGTATTTATGGGTATCGGCGAGGGTTTGCTCAACACTTCCGAGCTCTTTCCGGCACTGGAAAAACTTACCGGTGACTTCGGACTTTCACAGCGCCGCATAACCGTTTCCACCAGCGGATATATTCCGGGAATGGAAAAGTTTGCCGCACTCAAAAGGGAGTACAATCTTGCCGTAAGTCTCCATGCTCCTGATGATGCAACAAGAGCGAAACTCATTCCCGACCCGCTGCGTTACTCTGTTGCCGATATCCTTGCCGCAGCCGATAACTGGAGCGAAAACTCCGGCAGACAGTACACGCTCGAGTACACTCTTGTTGCCGGAATAAATGACTCCGTTGACCACGCTTTGCAGCTGGGCAAACTTGCCTACCGTCACCACGCAAAGATAAATCTCATACCGTACAATGATACATCAAGTTCATTCAAGCGTCCGGCACTGCGGGATATCGAGCGTTTTGAAGAGGCGGTTGCCTCAACCGGAGCAAGAGTGACCCGACGGGTGGAAAAAGGCAAGGGAGCTGCCGCCGCATGCGGTCAGCTGAGGGCCGAAAAATTAAATCAGGGAGATAAATAAGATGTTCAAATCCATACTTTTTGCTGTTGTTTGCTCTTCTTTGTTGTTTTGCGGCTGCTCCGCTTTCCGTGAACTTTTCGATGAGTCTCCGAAAGAGCACAGTGCGAAAGTCGAGCGCAGAAAGCGCAAGTCGGAAAAAGGACACCGTTTTCAGGACCCGATGCACGATATGTTCAAGGTGAAAAATGATGCTCCTATACTGCCGGGCTCCAATCTCTCATCCTACGAGCGTGAAGTGATAGATGCACACCGTCGGAGCAGCGTTTCAGATATCGAATCCATCAAACGTGAGGGCGAAAGAGCACGCAAGGCACGTCAGGAGTGGGTTTTCGGCAAAAATCCGTTTGATTGAGAGGCGACAATGAAGAGATATGATTTGACGACTCTCCCGGCGGGAGCTGCTCCTGACAGATTGGAGTATCCGCATTTCCCCACTCTTCACCAGTTGGTGATATGGCGCAATATCAATCTGGTTCCTGCCTCAAGGATAGCTTCAACGCTTGAAACGACTCCTGAAAAAGTTTTGCAGTGCGCAAACGAAATGGGGCTCGACGTCGATGAGTCATCAACTGAGCTCTTTCTTGAGCGGGGATTTCAGACCATCATCCGCCGCAACTGGGATATCCTGCCTTACGAACAGATACTTGATTTGCTCGAATGGACTCCGGAAAAACTTGCCTACATTCTCAAAGAGGATGATTTTTTCTGGGTGAAACTCGGCTTCGGCAAACCGAGATGCGCTCCCGTGATCTACCGTGAACTGACCTGCGATGAAAAGAATCGCACTGCGGAAATAAAATCCACGGTGCAGAAGTATTTTCAGTCTGAACTTCCGGCAGCGGCACAGCCATTTGATTTTCTCAAACATTACGGCAGAAAAAAGTGCGCTGTTGAGGGAAAAAGCGACTCCGTGCGCATGGTGTACTCCTACTCGGCACTTTACGGAGACCCTCTGCTCGACCCTGAAATCAGCTCCTATCCTGAAGCGATGCTTGCCGACTATGCGGCGTGCGGAGTCAATGCCGTCTGGATGCAGGCGACTCTCTACACCCTTATGCCCTGTTTCGGAGAGGATTTTCCCGGCTCCCGCCGCTGGCAGGAGCGGCTTGAAAATTTGCGCAAACTGGTTGAGCGGGGGAAAAAATACGCAATAGATGTTATCCTCTACTTCAATGAGCCCAGAGCGATGCCGCCTGAGTTTTTTGAGCGTGTTCCGTTCAGAATGGGGGCACGTCAGAGCGGTTTTGACGACCGGGCGATATGCTGTTCCGACCCGCAGACTCTGCAAATGCTCGAAGATGCGGTGTGCGGACTTTTTACAAGAGTTCCTGACCTCGGCGGCGTGATGACCATCACCATGTCGGAAAATCTCACTCACTGCAAATCCCGTGAGGAGATCGATATACCCTGTCCGCACTGCGCCGATGTGCCGGTACATGAACTTGTGCTCAATGTGAATTGCGCCATCGAACGGGGAATGCACCGTGCCGCTCCTGAGGCGAAATTCATCGTCAACACCTGGGCTTGGGATAGGGATGATGAAAATTGGAGCGAAAAAGTCATCAGCCGTCTGCCTGCCGGAACCCGTATCATGGCGGTAAGTGAAACCGGTGTCGAAACCGACTGCGGGGGGATAAAGGGCAGTGTGTCCGATTACTCGATATCCAAACCGGGCCCGGGCAAAACCGCTTCCGGAATATGGCGGCACGCCCGCCAATACGGTCACAAACCGATGGCAAAAATCCAGCTCAACAACTCCTGGGAACTCTCTGCCGTACCCTATATCCCGGTGGCTGATCTGATAGAGAAACATCTTGCGGCTCTGGCAGATGAGGAAGTCGGCGATTTCATGCTCTGCTGGACTCTCGGAGGCTTTCCCGGTGGAAACTTTGAACTGCTCAACACGTCAAAAGAGAAGCTGGCGAACCTGCTGTACGGCAATGCCGCAAAAGAGGTGCTTGCCGCATGGAGCTGTTTCAGCAAAGCGTTTGAAAAGTTTCCTTTCCATCTGATTGACGGATTATACACCTTCCCGGGCAATTACGGCCCGATGTCGCTTCTGCATAAAAAAATGTACTTTCCGCAAGGCGACGATGGTGGGATTCCCTTACGATGACCTCTTTTCATGGAGAAGCTCTGGGCACTACCCCGAAAGTGTTTACCGTCAGGCGTTTTCCGATATCTGCGATGGTTGGAAAGATGGACTTGCGCATCTTGAAAAAGCAGGAAATCGCATCCAAAGCGACCGGGCTCAGTCACTCGCAGAACTCAGGGATATATCGCAAGTCTGTTACTGTCACTTCAAGTCAACGCTCAATCAGATAAATTTCGTCATGCGCAGACGGGAAAATCTATCCTGTTGTGACTTGTATTGCGATGAGATTTCCCTTGCCGTGACCGAGTGGGAAATCATGCGGCGCGATTCACGCATCGGCTACGAGGCGAGCAATCACTACCTTTTTACCCTCAATGATTTGATGGAAAAAGTGGTGAACTGCGCTTTTCTTGCCCGAGAGGAGCAGAAACTCCGGTAATTCTGAAGCATAAATTCCCTGCGGGAAGTCTGTTTTTTGCCGCTCTTTCCCCTTTGTTGAGCCGATGCGGTAAAAAAAATCTTATTTTTTTATAAAAAATACGTTTTTCTCTTGGATTTTTACCAAAAGTGCGGTATCTTATATGCGGGATTTTATACCGTGTAAAAATCAACCTAAAAATCAGGAGGAATAAAATGTTCAAATCCCTTATCTGTTGTGCCGCACTTGTGGCGTGTCTTGTTCTCGTTCCCGGCTGCAAAAGCGATGCTCCGCCGCAGGATACCTCTCCGGTTCCCGGTGCAATGGCTGATCCTACAGGGGCTTATGATTACAGAGATGCCGGTCTCGGCGGTCGCGGTACCGATGGTCTGCTTCCCGGCAGCGTCAATGACGGCGGCTGGGTCGATAAGGGCCAGGAGGGCAGGATCGGTGATGCCGATGCTGACGGCTGGCGTATAGCTGATCCCAGCGGTAACCGTCTCGGAATTCCCGTGATCTATTTTGCCTATGATTCAGATACCCTCGTTCCCAGCGAGCAGGCTAAAATCGAGCGTATCGCAGCGTTCCTCTCTGACAAAGCCGATCTCGGACTCGTCATCGAGGGTCACTGCGACCAGCGCGGTACCGATGAGTACAACCGTGCTCTCGGCGAGCGTCGTGCCAACGCCATCCGTGCCGCACTCGCCGCCTGCGGAGTCAATGATGCAAAAATGAAAACCAAAAGCTACGGCAAAGATAAACCGGCAGTCGATGGTCAGGGCGAATCCGTGTGGCGTCAGAACCGCCGCGGAGTTCCCGTGCCGATGTACGTTCCGGTCCGCTGAGAGAAAGCGCAGCGTTATTATGAGCAAAATCAAAGCAAAACACGTTTTTACTTCTGAATCAGTTTCAGAGGGACATCCCGACAAGGTGTGCGATCAGATATCTGACGCCATCCTCGATGCCTGTCTGACGCAGGACCCCGAAAGCCGTGTGGCTTGCGAAACTCTGGTGACTACCAACATGGTCGTCATCTCAGGCGAAATCACCACCAGTGCAAAAGTGAACTGGCAGGAAATCGCCATGCAGGTCATCACCGATATCGGTTACAATGATCCTGCAATCGGTTTTACCGCCGATGATTCACGCATAACCATCGCCATCCACAAGCAGAGTGCCGATATCTCTCAGGGAGTCACTGAGGGTGCAGGACGTTTCACCGAGCAGGGTGCAGGAGATCAGGGAATGATGTTCGGCTATGCCAGCAACGAGACTCCTGAACTCATGCCTGCAACCATCTTCTACGCTCACAAGATCGTCGAAGAGTTCGCCCGTCTGCGCAAAAGCGAGCCCGAAAAATACCGCTATCTGCGTCCTGACGCCAAGAGTCAGGTGTCGATCAGCTATGAGAACGGCAAGCCGGTCAGTGTCGAGACCATCGTGGTCTCTCACCAGCACACTCCGGATATGCCTCAGGAGTGGCTCGAGGAACAGGTGAGACTGGTGGCAGCCAAAGTTATTCCGGCAGAGCTTCTCACCGGTGATATCCAGTACTTCGTCAACCCCACCGGACGTTTTGAAATCGGCGGTCCCACCGGAGACACCGGACTTACCGGACGCAAGATCATCGTCGATACCTACGGCGGTGTCGGCAGCCACGGCGGCGGTGCGTTTTCAGGCAAAGACCCCAGCAAAGTTGACCGCAGTGCGGCTTACTTCTGCCGCTATGTCGCCAAAAACATCGTGGCGGCAGGACTCGCCGACAAGTGTGAGATCCAGGTCGCTTACGCCATCGGAGTCGCTCAGCCGCTCTCGATCAACGTCGATACCTACGGAACCGGAAAAATTGCTGATGCCGAACTCGAAAAGGTCATCCGCAAACTCTTTGATATGCGTCCGGCGGCGATCGTCAGGACTCTCGGATTGAAGAATCCCGGCAACGGATGGTGCTACCGTGATACCGCAAGCTACGGTCACTTCGGCAGGGCTCAGTTCCCGTGGGAACGCACCGACCGGGTCGATGACCTGCGGGCGGAAGTCAGGGCGTAAAAATGTCATTCTCTCTGCTCGGAACGGGGTCTCCGCTGCTGGATATACAGTTGCAGGTGACTGATGAGTTTCTGCGTGAACACGTTCCGGGCAACAAAGGCGGCATGGAACCGGTGACAACCGAAGTGATTGATAAAATCGTTTCAAAGTCACCGTTCCGGCCTCTGTTTTTTCCGGGGGGAGCCGCCGGAAATACTGTTTTTGCCCTGAGCCGTTTCGGAGTCAAATGCGCTCTGCGCGGCAAACTCGGGTGTGATGCTTACAAAGAAAAATATTTTGAGTTTGCCCGCCGTCACAATGTTGATACATCCCAGCTGGTGATTTCCGGTGAGGGCAGAAGCGGATGTTGTCTTGCTCTTGTAACTCCCGATGCCGAGCGCACTATGAGAAGTGCCCTCGGAGTTTCCCTTGAATTGAATGAGAGCGATATCGTCAATGCTGCTTACTCCGGTTACGATGCTGTACTTGTTGAGGGTTTTATGGCGTACAGCGGAATGTTGGAACTCATGGTCAAAAGTGCAAAAAAGCACAACTGTTTTGTCATATTTGATCTGGCAAGTTTTGAAATCGCAGGGAAGTTCCGTGAGCTTTTTATCACTCTGATGCCGTACATCGACATGGTGGTGGCAAATTCCAGTGAGGCGGCGGCGTTCACAGGGAAAAGCGATCCGCATGAGTCGCTTGCGGAGTTGAAAAAGTTTGTTTCCACTGCCGTGGTCAAGTGCGGTGCCGACGGAGTGTTGTTTGCCAATGACAAAGAGGAGTTTTCTATTCCTGCATATCCTCCTGAACGGCTCGTTGATACCACTGCCGCCGGTGACCTCTGGCTGGCGGGATATATTTACGGCAGAAACTGCGGAGTTTCCGAGCGGGTCGCCGTGGAGTACGGAACTATGTTTTCCGCCAAAATAATTGCCCACTCCGGTTCAGTATTGACCGATGAAGATATAGAAGAATTAAAAGTTTTATTGAGGAGATAACATCATGGAGTATCAGGTCAGAGACATAAATCTGGCGGATTTCGGCAACAAAGAGCTCGAAATCGCCCGTCACGAAATGCCCGGTTTGATGGCAACACGGGAAAAATACGGCAAAGACAAACCGCTTGCCGGAGTCAAAATTTCCGGCAGTCTGCACATGACAGTCCAGACCGCAGTGCTCATCGAAACACTGGTGGCGCTGGGTGCCGATGTCCGCTGGGCAAGCTGCAATATCTTTTCCACGCAGGACCATGCCGCCGCCGCCATTGCCGCCTCCGGAGTTCCGGTGTTCGCATGGAAAGGCGAGACTCTCGAGGAGTATTGGGAGTGCACCTATCGTGCTCTCACCTGGCCCGACGGCTCAGGACCGGACCAGATCGTTGATGACGGAGGCGATGCAACGCTGCTCATCCACCGCGGATGCGCCGCCGAAGATGACGCTTCGATACTCGATGTTGACAATGGCATTGAAGAGCTCAAAATCATCAACGATCTGCTCAAACGTGAGCTGGCAAAAGACCCTCAGCACTGGCACAAAGTCGCCGCAAAGGTGCGTGGAGTCTCAGAGGAGACCACTACCGGAGTCCACCGTCTCGAAAAGATGGCTGCCGACGGAAAACTGCTCTTTCAGGCGATCAACGTCAATGATTCCGTTACCAAAAGCAAGTTCGACAACATTTACGGCTGCCGTCACAGTCTCACCGATGGAATCAAACGTGCTCTCGACGTGATGATTTCCGGCAAGACCGTCTGCGTCTGCGGTTACGGTGATGTGGGCAAGGGATGCAGTGAAGCCATGCGCAATGAGCGCGGCAGAGTGTTGGTCACCGAGGTCGATCCCATTTGCGCTCTTCAGGCGTGCATGGCAGGATTTCAGGTGGTGACGGTCGAAGATGCTCTTCCGTATGCCGATATATACGTCACCACTACCGGAAACTGCCGCATCATCACCCTCGAGCACATGAAGAAGATGAAGGATCAGGCGATAGTTTGCAACATCGGACACTTTGATGATGAGATCGAAGTGGCAGAACTTCAGAAGTGCCCGGGAGTTATCCGCACCGAGATCAAAGACAGCAGCTGCCCGGTTTCCCGCTACACTTTCCCCGACGGACACAGCATCTATCTGCTGGCTGAGGGACGTCTGGTCAATCTCGGATGCGCCACCGGACACCCCTCTTTTGTGATGTCAAGCAGCTTCACCAATCAGGTTCTGGCGCAGATAGATATCAAAAACAATCCCGACCGCAAGATCGGAGTTTATCTCATCGACAAAAAGCTCGACGAAGAGGTCGCCCGTCTGCACCTTGAGAAGCTCGGAGCTAAACTCACCACTCTCACCGCAGAGCAGGCTGATTACATCGGAGTTCCCGTCGATGGTCCGTTCAAAAATGAGCACTACCGTTATTGAAAAGGAGTCAATACTTATGAATATGCAAAACATCATCAACAAGGCCGAAGTGCTGGTTGAGGCACTTCCTTTCATTCAGAAGTTCCGCAATTCCGTCATGGTCGTCAAATTCGGCGGCAGTGCCATGGAAGACCCCGAAACCGTGCGCCGCACCATGTGCGACATCGTGATGCTCGAGGCTATCGGAATCAGACCGGTGGTGGTTCACGGCGGCGGCAAAGCCATCTCTGCCGAGCTCAAGAGACAGGATATCCCTGTTAAATTTGTCAACGGATTGCGTTTCACCTGCGACCGCACCATCAAAATCGTCGATGACGTTCTTCACAACAGCGTCAACAAAAATCTGGTCGAGCTGGGCAAAGCCGCAGGCGGCAACGTTTGCGGAATTTCCGGCAAGCAGGTTTTGAAAGCAAAAAAGACCCTCTCATACGACCCCGCGACCGGCAAGGGCGAGGATGTGGGGTTCGTCGGTGAGGTCACCGGAGTCAATCCGACTCCGATACTCGAAGCCATCGAGCGCAACCTTATTCCGATCGTAACTCCGCTCGGTTCAGGACTTGACGGCAACATCTACAACATCAACGCCGACACCGCCGCCTGCAAAATAGCCAGCGCACTGCACGCAAGGAAGCTGGTCTTTATGAGCGATGTCCCCGGAATCCTCGCCGACTGCAACGATGAGTCAAGTCTTATCGGCACCATCCGTACCGACGAGATCGAAGGACTCATTCAGCAGGGCATACTTTCAGGTGGTATGCTCCCCAAGATCGCCGGTTGTGTTGCGGCTCTCGATGCCGGAATCAACAAAGTCCACATGATCGACGGCAGACTGACCCACTCTCTCTTGCTTGAGATATTCACCACTTCAGGTGTGGGAACTCAGATCGTCCGTCCGGACTCGGTGATGTGATGAAAGAGCTGCCCTGTACCATCACTATTGCCGGAATAAAACACTCCGGCAAGAGCACTCTCGGCAAACGGCTTGCTCAAAAATGCAATGCGCAGTTTTACGATACCGACGATGTGCTCGCAGCTGAGCAGGGCAAAACTGTACGGGAAATTTTCCGTGAACTCGGAGCTGAAAAATTCCGCCGTCTCGAAGCCGATGTGATATTGCGTCTGGCGCGATCGGAGTGCCGCAAAGTGATATCCCTCGGCGGCGGAGCTGTGACCAATGATTTCATCAGCGAGCAGTGCTGGGAACAGCTCGGAATTAAAATCATGGTGGATGTATCCGACGAGGTTGCGGAAAAGCGGGTGTTTGCCAACGGTATTCCTGCTTACCTTGAAAAATACAGCGACCCCGTGACCGCACTGCGGGAAATAAACTTGCAGCGCCGAAAGGCGATGAGAGAGAGGTGTCAAGCCGTTTACGAAGCTGACGGAAACCTCACTCCTGAACAGCAGGCAGACAGATTTCACTCTTTTCTTGAACAAAAGGAAATTTTATGAGCGGCAATACATTCGGTACTCTTTTCAGAGTTACAACTTTCGGTGAATCCCACGGTCCGGCACTCGGCGTGGTGATAGACGGAGTTCCGGCTCAACTTGATTTCGACATCGATTTCATCCAAAGCGAACTCGACCGCCGCAAGCCCGGACAATCGGCGATGACCACTGCCCGGAAAGAGGGTGACAAGGTGCAGATTTTATCCGGAGTCTTTGAAAACAAGACCACCGGAACGGCGCTTGCCATGGTGATATTCAACGGCGACCAGCACAGCAGAGATTACTCTAATATCGCAGAAACCTATCGCTGCGGACACGCTGATTTTACCTACGACATGAAGTACGGTTTCCGTGATTACCGCGGAGGCGGACGCTCTTCCGGCAGGGAGACCGCCGCAAGAGTTGCAGCCGGAGCCGTCGCCAAGATGATTTTGAAACAATACGGAGTATCGGTCACTGCCGGAGCCATCTCTGTCGGTAAAGTTGCAGGTAAAAAAATCGACCTGACTGCTCCTGAAAAAAATATTGTCCGTGCATTTGACGGTGATATGGCTGAAGCCATGGTAAAAGAGGTCGAAAGTGCCCGTGCCGACGGCGACAGTGTCGGCGGAGTGGTGGGGTGTTTTGCCCACAATGTTCCGGCGGGATTGGGTGAGCCCGTGTTTGATAAACTTGATGCGCTCATTGCGCAGGCTATTCTCAGCCTCGGCAGTGTCAAAGGCATCGAGTTCGGTAACGGCTTTGAGGCGGCAGCTCTGCGCGGCAGTGAAAACAACGATGAGTTCCTTGCCGGAGGAAAACTCGCCACCAACCGCTGCGGCGGAGTGCTCGGCGGAATTTCCACCGGTTCAACGCTTGAGTTCCGCATAGCAGTAAAACCGACACCGTCAGTTTCCATCGCCCAGAAAACGGTGAACAAGGCTCTGGAAGAGACAGTTCTGGAAATCAAAGGCAGGCACGATCCCTGCATAGTTCCCCGCATAGTTCCGGTAGTCGAAGCGATGACCTCCATAGTTCTGTGCGACCTGATACTGAGAGCAAAAAGCGACCGCATGAGTTGAAACAGCTGATACTATTTCAGCAGAGAAAGAGTCTCCTATGCCAGAGAATAGATTTCAATATACTCAAGAGTACAAAAACTGGTTTTCTGAATTGAAAAAACGCATAAAAACTGCCAGGCAAACGGCAGTACAGGCGGTCAACAGAGAACTTGTATTGCTCTATTGGCAAATAGGGAATGAGATTTTAGTCCGTCAGGAACAAGCAGGATGGGGTGCAAAAGTCGTAAATCAGCTTTCAGCCGATTTGAAAACTGCATTCCCTGATATGCAGGGATTTTCTCCCCGCAACCTGAAATATATGCGTGCATTTGCGGCAGCGTGGCAGGATTTTGAAATTGTGCAAGAGGTGCTTGCACAATTGCCGTGGTATCACCATTTGACTCTGCTGGATAAAGTTTCCGGCAGAGAGGAGCGTGTTGAGCAGGAAACTGCCTGAAAATATCCAATCTCAGCTTCCCAGTGTGGAGGAGCTGGAACATGGTCTTGCTGATAATGAGTAATTTTATATTGAATATATTTTAAAGAGGTTTACTATGATCAAAAAAACTTTGTTGTGTATAGTTGCGGCTGTTTGCGCTTTGCCTGCTATGGCTCTGCGCAGCGGTGATATGGCTGAGGAGCCGCTGCTGGTCAAGTGGTACAGCGGAAAACATTTCCGCTTTGCTTTTCCTGATACGGAGTCAAACCGCAATAAACTCTCGGTTGCGGTTTTTCTGCTCTGCCGTGCTCCGCAGGCTCCTGCCACGGTGATGATGCTTGAAAGTCTTGCGGCAAAGTATGGGGAAAAGCTCAATGTCGCCGTCATTACTCCTGACAACGCCGAAGATTTGAAGACTCTGCTTTCGATGATCCCTGCCAAAAGGATATCCGCCGGAGTTGACTCCGAGCGCAAACTTACTGCCAACTTTATGGCAGGTTCTCCGCTCTATCCCATGGCTTTCGTCACCGACAGCCGGGGCAGGATTCTCTGGAACGGTGAGGCGGTCGATCTCGGGGAAGTGGTGTCAAATATTTATGACGGCAAGTTCAATGCCGCCAACGCAAAGAAAATTTCTCCGCTTCTTGACGAACTGCACGTCTGTATGCGCAACAACGACGACCGCAGGATGAACAAAGTGGTGCGTGAGATACTCTCGCTCGACCCCGGCAACGCCGCCGCACTGCGTATCAGGCTCTTTTCTCTCGAACAGAGAAACCGCACCATTGAGGCGTGGCAGCTGCTTTCTGAAGAGCTCGAAAAAGCTCCTGCGATTTCCCGGCTCTACTTTACCGGAGTTGACCTTATCCTCGGCGACCGCTTCCTTTCCGGACAGCTGGAAAAACTGCTGGTTTCATTTGAGCGCAATATAAAAAATCCCGAGCACCGTGCTCTCATGGCTTACACTCTCTGCGATCGCACCAGCTACAACTTCACCGCTCTTGCCATGGCAGAAAAGCTGTTGAAGAGTCTGGATGACACAAGACTTTCCGGAGCTTCTGCCGCCCTTTGCTATGCGGCGAAAGCGGCGGTGGCGTACCGTTTCTGCCGTCTCGATGAGGCAATCAAAAATCAGGAAAAATCACTCGCCATCTGGAAAACGCTTAAATCTCCTGCCAATATATTTTCAGCATCGGCAAAACTGGAATATCTGCGCAGTATCAAAAAGTAAATATGGGTAAGCGCAATATCAAACTGCTGCTGCGTCCGGCGATGCTGATGCTTCCCTTTGGGTTGGGAATAATCTTTCAGCTGGCAAGCAATGTTTCGTGGAAAACCGCATCGGGCACAAGTCTCTCTCTGCTCCTTATCAGAGCCGGACTTATGATGATGTTCTATTTTGTGCTGCTGAAAATCGATTTCAGAAAGCTCGTTCCGGTAAAAGAGCATATCCCCGTGGTGATGGCAAATGCTTTTATGGGAGTCGTTCCTTTTCTTTTACTGCGTGCCATCGGTTATCCCGATTTGGCTCTGGCGGCGTTCTTTGTCGGAATAACTCCGACCGCCAATGCGGCTCCGGTGGTGATGGATTTTCTTGAGGGCAAAGTTGAGTTTGTCCTGACCGGATTTGTTCTGACCAATTTTTTTATTGATGTGGCTCTCATCTTTCTGCTTCCGTGGGCGACCGGCAACTTCAATGCGCAGTTTATTGCAGGCGTGATAAAACAGCTTGCAGTTATCGTGCTTGTTCCGTTTATTCTTGCCATCGTCACCCGTTGGGGATGTGCAAAGCTGAAACGGCAAGTCCCCAAAGTTCCCGGAATGGTGACTTTTTCGATATGGTGTGCGTCGCTCTTTGTCATATCCGCCCAGAGCACCATGTTTTTTCAGCAGCACCGTGAAATAACATTGTCGAAAGTTCTGGTGATAGCGCTGCTGAGTTTCGCTATCTGCGCCATCAACTTCACCTGCGGCAAACTTGTCGGAGGCAAAACATTCAGCCGTGAGGCAAGCCAGACTCTCGGGCAGAAAAATACCACGCTCACCATCTTTCTGGCACTCAGCTTCGGAACTCCGGTGTCGGCACTCGGTCCGACCTTTTATGTATTGTGGCACAATGTGTGGAACGCATTCCAGATGTACCGTCACGACAGTATGAAACAGAAACAGTGAGAAAGAGAATATGACATTTGCAGAGTTGAATTTATCGGAACGGATACTTGAAGCGTTGTCACGCAAAAACTTTACTGAACCGACTCCGATACAGGCAAAAATAATCCCGCTGCTGCTCGAAGGCAAAAGCGACCTTATCGGACAGGCACGCACCGGAACCGGCAAAACCGCCGCATTCGGTATTCCGCTTGCCGAAAGAGTTGTTCTGGCGGCGAAAAAGACGGGAGCACTGGTGCTAACTCCGACCCGTGAGCTCGGAATGCAGGTGGCAAAAGAGCTCGAAGAGATAGCCTCAGGCAGCGGACTTGCCGTCGTTCCGGTTTACGGAGGTCAGGCTATCGAACTTCAGCTCAGACTGCTGAAAAAGAGATGCGATATCGTTGTCGGAACTCCGGGCAGAGTGCTTGACCATATCCGCCGCGGCAGTCTGAAACTTGATTCCCTGCAATATCTGATTCTCGATGAGGCGGATGAGATGCTGGATATGGGATTTATCGACGATATAAGAGCCGTCCTTGAAGCGACTCCTCCTGAGCGCAAGATGCTGATGTTTTCCGCCACCATGCCGGATGAGATACGCAAGATAGCTGATGATTTCATGCCTGAATGCGAACTTATCAAAGTTGATGCTGAAAACTCTCCTGCCAATCAGGTCGAGCACCTCTCTTATATGGTCAAGCGTGAAAACAAAGTCGATGCTCTGATGCGCATACTGGCACTCTATCCCGATTTTTACGGTTTGGTGTTCTGCCGCACCCGCACCGATGCCGACGACCTTGCGGAAAAACTCAATACCGCAAGATACAATGTTGAGGTGCTCCACGGAGAGGTGAGTCAGGCGCAGCGTACCCGGGTCATCGAGCGGTTCAAAAAGCGCGGATTCAATCTGCTTGTCGCAACCGACGTCGCAGCAAGAGGAATAGATATCAGCGACCTGACCCATGTGGTGAACTACTCCATACCGGGAACTCCCGAGAGTTTCATACACCGTGCCGGACGCACCGGACGTGCAGGAAAAACCGGCTGCGCCATAACCTTTTTCACTCCGGGTGAAAGACGGCGTTATGAAAATCTCATCCGTGAAGCCAAGTGCGAAGTGCGTCTTTCCGAGCTCCCCGGAGCTGAAGTTCTGGCAAATGTCAGGCGTGAGGCACTGGTGAACCGCCTCGCCGACCGCATGAACCGCAGGGAAATTCCCGAGAGTTACTACAACTTTGCCAAAGAGCTCGCCGCCGGAGACCCCGTGCCGATCATCGCCGCCATGCTCGCCGAAATCGGAGGCAATGAGTTCGACCCCGAGAGCTACGGAGAACCTGAAAAGGCGAACAAAAACAAAAACTTTGTAAAACTTGTTTATGCAAAGGGAAAAGCTGACGGAGTCACGGCAAGAGAGCTGCTCATCGAGATATCCGAAAAGAGCGGACTCCCGCTGCGCCGCTTCGGAAAAATCGCCTGCTACGCCCACTGTACCCGCATCGAGGCACCCGAGGGAAACCTGCGCCAGATACTGCGGGCGTTCAACAGCGGAAAAGAGGAGCTGCTCAGAATAGATGACGGCACTGAGGAAAAAAGAGATGCCGCTCCCAAGCGTGAACACAGAAAGAGCGAACGGCGGGAAAACGCAGACAGAGCTCCTGCTGCGCCCAAAGCCAAACGCAAACTGCGTGATATGTTTTCAGAGTGGGAAAACGAGGTCAACTCAGCTGCGGATACACAAGCTCCTGAGCGCAGGAAGAGACCGCGGCGCGGCTGATTTCAAACTCAACACTTCCGCACTCGGGATAACTTGAGGTGATGCACTCAAGATTTTCCGGGTGTACGACTGACACGCGCATACCGCTGTCGGTGATTTTCCACGCTACGTTGATAAAACCGTACGGAGTCGGCACACTGCCGGAAACTTCGGTAAGTCCGGCAGGGTATGGCTTTACCTCAAACTTTTTGAAGCCGGGCTCAAGCGGAGTTACTCCGAGAATACAACCGGCGCAGAAGTAGGGCATAACACTGCTCCAGGCGTGGCAGAGACTTGCTGCGCCTCCGAATTTATCAAAGACGTTGTTGGTCTCCCAAAGCGATGTTGCTCCTGAATAGAGCATGGGGGCAAAGGAGTCAAACAACTTTTCAACCAGATACTTTCTGGCGGCGGCTCCCGATTTCATCATTCCGGAAATAAGGTAGTAATATGCGCTGAAATCAATGGAACTTAGCTTGCCGGAAATAATATTTTCAACAACAGCCGGAATCTTCTGCTCCGGAACCATATCGTTGGCAAGCATGATCTGCTGGATGTGTTCATATCCGTCATCGGCGTTTTGCAGGTCGGCACTGTAAAAGTTTTTATCTGAGTTGTAAAAAGTTGTTTCAATCGCCCGGGCAAGCTCATCTGCCTTGGAAAAGAGATATTTTGCCCGCTCACCGCAATGGAGTTTCGCCGCCGCCCGTGCCGCCTCGCAGAGGTAGATGTTGTATGCCGCCTGCGGATGGTCGTCAAGATGGCTCAACTTGCCGTTCCATTCGCAGAAGTTCCAGATGTGCTTGCCGCAACCTGTATGGTAAAGTCCGGGAGTTCCGTCAATGGTTCGTTCAAATGCCGAGTCGAGAATGGTATCAACAACTCCGAGATATTTGTTTATCAGCTCGGAGCATCCGCTGTAAAGATAATTTTCGTACAGCGCAGTTATCCATACCATAGTGAATATCGGAATGGTCAATCCGGCATTTCCCGGAGCAACAAGATGGATGTAGTTTTTTCCGTCAAAACTCTTACCCAGAAGGTCGAGCGAATTGGCGGCAAACCGGTAGTTTCCCCAAAGCTGGTAGCCGTAAAGCATCTGATTGCGCGAGTCGTAGGCGTAAAGTGCCTGCTCACGCCACGGACAATCCTCGTAGTGCTCGTGCATACACAGTTTCAGGGTGTTGACGGATAGCTCGTTGAGTTTTGCTGTCAGCCGGTCATTGCAGGTGAAGTGCCCCGGTTCAGGCAGGGGAAGCTCTGCCGGAGTGACTCCTGCATAGTGCAGTATCACATTCCCTTTGGCGCAGTTGGTAATATGCAGTTCAAGATACCTCAAACCGAACCTGCGGTGAAAATAAAACAGCTGATTGCGTCCGTTTCGGGTAATCAATCTGTCGGTGAAATTGCGGTTGCCGATTTTTGAACGCACCCTGCCATCTTCAAGATGCTCTCCGTGGCAGATGTCGATCACCGCTCCGTCAGGAGCCGTGATGTCGATGAACGGATAGCCGACCCGCTCGTACCCGGTATCAATTATTATATAATAACCGTCAGCATCGTCAGGCAGGGATTGGAAGATAAGCTCTTCCCCCTTTTTGTGCCATATCCTGTCAATGGGAGACGGCAGATCTGTAACCAGAAACTCCTCGGCACGGCGGGGGGAAAGATAGTCATAAAAGGCTGTCTCGGCAAAAGTATCAAGCTCTTTTTTACGCTTGAGGTAGCCGAACTGTGTAATACATTGGATTTCTGGAAGAGGCAGTTCAACAAGTTGCGGAACGCTCCGCAAACTCCACTTCCAGTTTTCGTGCCCGGTGACACAGACGGAGTTCTGCCATTTCGAGTCATCGAAAGATGAGTCCTGATACTCAATGCTCTTGCGCTTGTCGCAGCAGAAAACCTCTCCGAGCTGAACCGAAACGTGTTGGTCAAGACCTGAAATCATATCGGGAGATACGCTCCATTTCCATGAGGTATCAGTGGAAACAAAAACGTTTTGCTCATCGCATATCTCTGCGCAGATAAAGGCGGCGCCTTTCAGATAAGTTGAAAAATCCCTGCCGATGTAGTGCACCTCAGCTGAAATGCAGTTGCTGCCAATGGAAACAAGATGAGTGATGTCACACACAGATACACTGCGGTCTCCGGGAAAATCGGCAAGCTGCTGCGCTTGCACCCGCACATTGTTGATGAAAACCGCAAATGTGGAATCTGCTGCAATTTTCAAAAGCACCCTGCCTGAGAGCTTTTCAATGTGAAAACATTTTCTGAAAATCCGGTATTGGTCGGCTTGTTCTCCGGAAGAGATACTCCAAATCGGCAGAGCACGGGTGAAGAACTGCATGAAAGCCTCCTGAGTTTACTGAAGATTTGATTGCGGGTATAATATACACCGCTGGCGTTATTTTTCAAATGTTGTGAAAGTGCATGATATTTTCAAAGACTGCGTTGAAATAAACTTCTTCAGGGTGTATAGTAAGTGCCAACCAATAAACAAAAGAAAAGGAGTTGTAAAACATGGGAATTTGGGAAGCACTGATGATGATTGCATTCGGTTTCAGCTGGCCGATGCAGATCATAAAAACGATCAGGACAAAAAATCCTGCAGGCAAGAGTCTGCTCTTTCTTTTTCTGATTTTCGGCGGCTACGTTGCCGGAATAATCCACAAAATAACCGGAAATTGCGACTGGGTCATTTTCATTTACGCTTTGAATTTGCTGATGGTGGGAACTGATTTGGCATTCACCCTCTATTATAAAAGCTGCATTGCTCTGGCAGAAAAAAGGTAAAAAAAACGGGTAAAAAGATAAAAAAACGCAAAAAAATGCAAAATTTTTTCAAAAACGACTTGAAAAGTTTGTCATAAAGGCGTATATTTTATACATCGCAAGTCCAAAAAGGATTAAGCGGGGGAGTAGCTCAATTGGTTAGAGTGCCACCCTGTCACGGTGGATGTTGCGGGTTCGAGTCCCGTCTCTCTCGCCATTTTTTTGTTAGATTCAGGTGCGTCTGTCTGAAAAAGATAAAAAAAAGGCGTTTAGCACTTGCAAAGTGTAAAAAGTGCGCTATATTATTAAATGCGCAAACCCGAGAGGGTTTACGCGGGTTGATTGAAGCCGACGTGGCGGAATTGGCAGACGCGCACGGTTCAGGTCCGTGTTCCGCAAGGATTGTGGGTTCGACTCCCACCGTCGGTACCATTTATACAAATAAGCGGGTATGGCATATCGGCTGTGCACCAGCCTTCCAAGCTGGTTAGAGGGGTTCGACCCCCCTTACCCGCTCCATTTTTTTGGTGGGATTCCCGAGCGGCCAAAGGGGGCAGACTGTAAATCTGCTAGCACGTCTTTCGATGGTTCGAATCCATCTCCCACCACCATTTTTGATTACAACCGACTGAAAAGTCGGTTTTTTTGTGCTTAAATTGCCTGATTTACGACGATTTCTCCATCTTGCAGCAAACTGGTGGTGGGATCGTGTTTTCCCCACATTTTTCCCACAAAATTCCCACAATGTGGAAAA
>JAFVZB010000063.1 GCA_017508385.1 Lentisphaeria bacterium
CTATGTGCCATGAAGCGCACCTTCGGTGCATGAAGCGAAGCCTTTTCAGGCTTCATTCACCATTTTTGCCTACGGCAAAAATGGTGGGCGTAACAGAACTCGAATCTGTGACCTCTGCCGTGTGAAAGCAGCGCTCTAACCAACTGAGCTATACGCCCTTAAAAAGATTGGCATCTCCAACGGGATTCGAACCCGTGTTGCCGGGATGAAAACCCGGTGTCCTAGGCCTCTAGACGATGGAGACTCTTTGTATGCTTGTTTTATAAGATAACTCCACTTGCCGTTTTTTTCAAGCGGCATTTGATTTTTTTTGCTCTTTTTCACAAATTCATTGCAAAAAGACAAAAAAATGGAGGCGTGGATCGGAGTCGAACCGATTTACGCGATTTTGCAGACCGCTGCCTAACCGTTTGGCTACCACGCCTCGTTGTGAGCTTAGTTTATAAGATAATGCCTCTTTGCCTTTTTGTCAAGCGTTTTTTGAAAAAAATCATCCTTTTTTAACGTTTTTTCAGCTCCGAAAAGCAAAACCGCACCATTTCTACCGGTGCGGCTTCAAATTTTCAACTTACGCAATTACTGCAAACTTGCTTTCAAGGTCGGTCTCGATACGGGCATTGAGATCGTTCCACAATGTTCCGGAACCCGGAGCGTAATATCCGAGTCCGCCCCATCCGGTATTGTACTCTCTTACCAGGATATCTTCACGGCTGTCGCCGTTATAGTCGCCGACTCCCTCGACCTTGAAGCCCTCCTCAGGAGTCACCACCCAGCGGGCGTTTTCCTGCTTGCCGTCATCCCAGACCCACAAGCCTCCGTTTGTGAGGTTGCGCAGCAGGATATCGTCGGTGCCGTCACCCTGAAAATCTCCGGTGGAAATAAATTCATAGGTGTTGCCGATGTAACCGATATCTTTCTGACTCCAATCCCAGGTGGAAAACGTTACGTCGTTGTTCTGCCAGAGGTAGAGGTGTCCGCTGAATGTATTTTCAACCACCAGCTGCTCGGCTTTGTCTTTGGCAAAACATCCGGCTCCCCGGAGCTGCCACGCATTGCTGCGGGGGTTATCAACGTGCCAGATATCGACATATTTTGCGCCGTCAAGCACGACTCCGAAGGAGCCCTTTTCATCGAAGATGAGCACGTCATCGTATTTATCCTGATCGAGATCGGTGAGGCACTTCGTGTTGAAATTGCCGTCAACGTGACAGAGATTGACGTAACCGTAACTCGGATCGTTGAGATTTGTCCACGCTGCGAAGGTGGTACCGATGCCGTTGTAGAGGAGTATTCCGTCGTGGTCAACGGTGCTGCCTGCAAACCTGCCGATGCCGACGACCCGCCAGAGGTCAACATCTTTGCCATCCCAATCCCAGATGCCGCGCCACTTGTTGCCGGGGATGCCATCGGTTGCGACGTATCCGACCGCTCCTTTTTCCTTATCCCAGCCGACGATTTGGCTCACTTTGTTGCCGAGTAAATTCGCCTGCGGAATTTCATGCACCGGAGTCGGAACCTGCGGCGGTGTCGGTATGGGCGTGGGTGTCGGAGTCGGAGTCGGAGTCGGGGTCGGTGTGGGTGTCGGTGTCGGTTCAGCTCCGCCGACAATTGTGAGGGTAAGGTTTCCTCCGACCTGATCGAGGGAGTAAGTTACTCCGTCGCGCCAGAAATCCTCTCCGTTCACGGTGAGTGAACCGTAACTGCGATCTTTATCACCGAGCGTAACTGTTGCGGCAAATTTATCGGCTCCCTGAGCGAGCTTGTATGTGCCCGACTCCTGATTGGTGTTCACGGTGATGGTGTAACTCGGAGCTCCGGTGATAAGGGCAAGATTGTTGATGAGATAGGTATCATTCTGAGTGCGTCCGTCAACTGTGAAATCGACGATGCCGCCATCTTTGACCTCAACATTCATTCCGTTGCCGATTTCTATATTTTTACCGATAACTCCGCCTTTGCTGACAACGACGGAGCCGCCGTTTTTCAGCGTAACGTCATGGGCGACTCCGTTCTTTTGGATATACATGGAAGCTTTTTCGCCGTTGAGTATTGCGGCACTGACATATCCTCCGCTGTTGAGATTGAGCTCACCGCTCTTCACCTCAGTACGGTACGCTTTTCCGCCGTTGGAAACAAACATTTGGGTTGACCAGTAGTTGTCGCCGGAAACAAGCGTGTCGTAAGCACTCCAATCCTCGGAAACGTGCATTTTCCTGCCATTGTGAACAGTTATATTGGAAATCAATCCGCCGCTTACGATGACCGCTTTGCCGTGGGATGTTCCGGTAAGGAAAGTATCAGACGTCACATCAAGAAGCAACAAGCCGGTCTTCTCGATATTGATGTTCACTGCCGAACCTTTGCTGTTCATGTCAACTGTTCCGCCGTTTTTGGCGACGACATCGAAAGCCGAACCGTTAGCAAATATATTGCAGGTCGCATTGCCGCCGTTGATACTTGCCCCCTGAACGTATCCGCCCTCGGATATCTTGAGATGACCGGTTCTGACCTCGGTGCGGTACGCTTTGCCGCCGTTGGAAACAAACATTTCGGTTGACCAGTAGTTGTCGCCGGAAACAAGCGTGTCGTAAGCACTCCAATCCTCGGAAACGTGCATTTTCCTGCCATTGTGAACAGTTATATTGGAAATCAATCCGCCGCTCACGACAACGGCTTTGCCGCGGGATGTTCCGGTAATAAGAGTATCGGATGTGACGTCAAGCAGCATTTGGGCTGTTTTATCGATATTTATATTGGTGGCAGAGCCTTTTGAATTAACATCAAGCGTACCGCCATTCAGGACATTCACCTTATCAGCCCAGCCGTTGGCATAGATATCCATGGTTGCATTTTCGCCGTTGATCTTTGCATCCTGAGCGTATCCGCCCTCAGAAACTTTGAGATGACCAGTCTTCACCTCGGTGCGGTACGCTTTGCCGCCGTTGGTGACACACTGGCTGGTTGACCAGTAGTTGTTGCCTGACACTAAAGTATCATAAGTAATTGTATCATCACCCACGATTTGTGCTTCACCATTTTTGACGACAACTCCGTTAATTATGGTAGCCATTGCAAACGCTCCTTTTCATGTATCAAACAGTGCTAATCAATTATACTGCACGGATTTACTATATCATCTGAAAACATTTTTGCAAGCAAAAAAAATGGATAAAATGGGAAAACTCACCATTTTATCCACAAATTTCAAAAATAACAACTGCTTATAAAGCAGGGAGTGATTATCCGACAGAATATATCACCATTGCCGTCAGCATCAGTATTGCCATGCACAAACGCCTTATCCATGCACGCTTGTTTACTCTTGGCTCGAGGTGTTCAAAGCCGAAGTAGAGAAGTCCTGCTCCGATAACGACTGAGACTATTCCTCTGCCGGATTGCAAAATCGTGCCGTAAACTACTCCGAGAGAACCGAATGCAGAAAGCAGAAAGGTCATGGATATGAACCATGCTGCACTGAACGGCAGCGCATCACGGAAATACTCTTTTTTCCGCGGAACAAACAGCAATGCCGGCAGGGAGAGAACTCCGAGAGCGGCGTAGCTCACTGCCACAACTCCGTAGGACTTTATCATCACGTTATTGCCCGGCATCATTTTGACCATCTCGGTACAGCTCAAATCGCAGAGCGAGTAATTCAGAACTGCCATACCTATCCAGAACATGCTCTTCAGCGACAATTTGCCTCCGGTAAAATTCATTCCCACGGCGGAAATGGTGCAGAGCACCACCGCCAGCCAGCGTGACGGAGTAAGATGGTTACCCAACAGCACTGCCATGAGCGCAAGCACGATTATTTTTGTTCCGAGCAGTGACGAGAGCCGTGATGCCTCGACCGTTTTCAATGCCATGAAAAAACTTGTCTGGGCAAGAATGTAAGTCACCACCCACGCAGCTCCGAACAGAATATATTTCAAGCTCCACGGAAACGTGGTGAAAAAACTGCAGATACCGAGCAGGATAAATCCCATGACTCCCATCAAAATCTGAGAATAGACCGCAAGGTGCATTGCGCTTTTGTAGCGGGATATGAAGAGACGTGAAAACACATAACTTGTCGATTGCATCGCAGCGGCAACACAACCGCAGACAACTCCGAAAACCATAATATTCTCCTGAAAAAAATTGACGTTCACATAATGTGAAGCCAATAATACGATTATTCAAGTTAATTGTAACAAAAGTTGCGGAAAAATTTGCTTTTTCAGGATATTTTGCTCAATATAAGCTCTCTGAAATCCTCCGGACTCATTGCAGGAGCGATTTTAGAATAAACTTTTTCAATCAGTTCCTCGGCAGGTTTGTCGAGAGAGAGAACTTTGCGTATGCCGTGGACGTGCAGGCGGTCGTAAATATAACGGCATATATGCAGTACAAGGTGGTCAAAGGAACACTTTTCGACCGTGCGGCACATATCAAGGTCGATCAGAGAAAAGCTTTTGTCCTCTTTCGACACCAGAAAGTTGCCGTGCTTGAAATCAGGATGATAATAACCTCTGCGGAACATCAACTCCAGCACATCGGATATCAAACCTGTCTCCTGCGGCTCGATCTCACGGTAGTTATCAAGATACTCCATGACCATCACCCACTCATAAGGGATGCCGAAAAGGCTCTTTTCAACACAGCAGTAGAGCTGCGGCAGTGCCATATCGCAGTTCCTGGAAAACTCCTGATGGCTGACTATCTCACGTACCGCCTCGCTGTAATGCCTGCGGTAGCGTGACGGACGGCGCCACAACAAATGGCGTTTGACGATGAAACGTCTGTTTCCGCAGGATACCACTGAGACAGCTCTGTGTTTCCGGGTCGGAAACACTTGCTCCTGCCGGCAGAGAGCAAGACACCTGCCCCACTCCTCTGCCTGCGTTTCGGATGTTCCGGCAGGATAATAAAAGGTTTTACCCAGTGAGCCTTTGCACCGGAACAGCGATTTTTCAGTGAGTTTGCAACGCTCTTTCAGCATTTATCCCCCCGAAGCAGCTTGCGTTATTTACTGAATTTCGGAATAAAAATCACACCGGAAACAAAGCACACCGCAGTGCAAACAAGCGCAACCGGAAGGCTCATAAAGAAACTTCCGGCAACGTAGCCAATGCCTGAACACACTGCAACAAATGCCGCATAAGGCAGCTGGGTCGCAACGTGTTCAAGACACGGACATCCGGCTCCGGTGGCGGAAAGAATGGTCGTGTCGGATATCGGAGAAGCGTGGTCTCCGAAAATAGCTCCGCCGACGGCGGCACTGGTGATGAAAAACACAACTTCGAGCTGCGATGCTGCGGGCATCTGCTCCGCCGCGGCAATGGCGAGCGGCATGGTGAGCGGAATCATTATCGCCATGCACCCCCAGCTGGTTCCGGTCGAAAAGGCGATGAGGCACGACATCAGGAACACTGCACAGGGCAGAAGCACGAGCGGGAAACATCCGCTTTTCACCACCTGAGCAAGATAATTGGCAAGTCCGACTCCGCCCTCGGCTGGAGTGTTGCGGATAACGCCGCCGATTGTCCACGCCAGCACCAGTATCACCAGAGCCGGAGTCATCGACTGGATTCCGCTGATGATGCAGGTCGATATCTCATTGAGTTTGAGCAATCTTCTGACCAGAAACCATGCGGTCACCGCCGCCAGAGAGAAGAGAATGGTATAAAAGAGTGCGCAGGAAACATCTGTATTGCGGAACGAATCCATAAGCGGCATACTGCTGCAGGCTGAGGCAAAATCTTTCGCTTTTCCCGATTTTACTGCAAGATACCAGGTCGTCGCAGGGAACGACACCACCGCTGTAATGATGAGCACCAGTATCGGCAGAATCATATCAAGTGGTCTTGCTTGGGTGTTTGTTTCACTCTTTTTTTCGCTCACGATTTCTCCGTAACGCTCGATATCAAAGAGTTTGCCCTCCTCGACCGCCCGTTTCTCGGCACGGCGCATCGGACCGAAGTCACGCTGGAATATTATCAGCAGCACAATGAAAAGCAAGGTAAAAATAACGTACAGATTATACGGTATCATCCGCAGGAAAAAGTCAAATTCTGATATTCCGAGCTTGCCGAAGCCGTCGGACTTGCGGACATAACTCATCACCGTCACCACCCAGCTCGACACGGGAGCGATTATACATACAGGAGCCGCCGTCGAGTCGAGAAAATAGGCGAGTTTCGCTCTTGATATCTTCATGCGGTCGCAGACCGGACGCATTGCTGTTCCGACCGAAAGAGAGTTGAAGTAGTCATCAATGAAGATGATTATTCCGAAAAAGAAAGTGAAAGCGAGAGTTCCGCGGCGTGATTTGAGACGGTTTGCCGCCCATGCTCCGAACGCTCCGGCACTGCCGGTCTTTGAAAGTATGGAGACAAAAGAGCCGAGCAGGGCGCAGAAGAGGAATATTCTGATGTTCCAGCTGTCGGTCAGACTTGCCGTTATGCGGTCAGCCATCTGCACCGCCGCAGGAACGATTGCTCCGCCGTTGACGATAAGAAGTCCGGAAAATATTCCCAGTATCAATGCCAGAATAACATCTTTGAATAGCAGAGCAACAACGATGGTGAGCAGCGGAGGCAAAATACTCCACAGCCCCATATTTTCAACAACAGCGTTCATTTTTCACCCCCTGTTTTTCAATTCAAATTTTTCGCAATCATCCATGGTATCGACCTCTTTCTGAGAGATGAGGCAGACGTTTTTGAACGGATGCACCGCAAGATAACGGCAGTTGCGGCAGAGCTTTTCATCACCCTGCTGAACATCTATTTTTATATTGACTTTTTCTTCGACATCATCACCGAGCAGAGCGGCAAGACGGGAAGTTCCGCCTGACGGCTCCGCACTTTTCTGAGGAGTTTGCTCATCGGCTTTGCCCAGTTCGGCATTGCAGAAAGCGCAGACCAGAACTTTGCGCTTGCTGCTCCAATCATCAGAGAGCACAAGGCGGCTTTTGACGAAACTCTGAGCTCCGCAAGCCGGACAAAGTATATTTTCCCCCTCGTGCACGCTCATTTTTTGCCGCCTCTGCCTTTTTTGAAGACGATTTTATCATCCGAAACGCTCATGGCAATACGCTTTGTTCCGGTAAATTTTCCGGAAAGCAACTCAAGAGCAAGAGCATCTTCGACCATCCGCTCAACGGCACGGCGTATCGGACGGGCTCCGTATTCGGGCTCACTGCCTTTGTCGGTGACGAACTCAACGGCTTTGTCGTCAAAGGTGAACTCAATGCCTTTACTGTTCAATCTGCCGGCAAGTTTTTTGAGCTCGAGCCGGGTGATGTCACAGAGCGAACTGCGGTCGAGCTTGCCGAAGATGATGATATCATCCACACGGTTGAGGAACTCAGGTTTGAACGATTTTTTAGCGATTTCCAGCTGACGGTCGGCATCCTTGACTGCGGCATCGCTGCTGCCGGAAAATCCGAGAGTTCCGGTCTGCGACAGCTGCGAGGCTCCGACATTGCTGGTCATGATTATCACCGTGTTGCGGAAGTCTATCTTTCTGCCGAGAGTATCGGTTATTCTGCCTTCCTCAAGTATCTGCAACAGCATGTGCATGACATCGGGATGCGCCTTTTCGATCTCGTCGAAAAGCACCACGCTGTACGGATGGCGGCGCACCCGCTCGGTGAGCTCACCGCCCTCACCGTGACCGACGTATCCCGGAGGAGAACCGACCAGACGGGAGACGTTGAATTTTTCCATAAACTCGGACATATCTATCTGAATGAGTGACTCTTCACTGCCGAACATCGCTCCGGCGAGCTTTTTGGCAAGCAGAGTTTTGCCGACTCCGGTAGGTCCGAGGAAGATGAAACTTGCTATCGGACGCATCGGGTCTTTCAATCCTGAACCGCTGCGGCGCAACGCTTTGGATACTGCCTCAACCGCACGGCTCTGACCGATAACCTCTCCTGAAAGGGTCTCCGCCATGTTGAGGAGCTTGCTGTTTTCCTCTTCGGTCATCCTGCGGACAGGAATACCGGTGAGTGAAGAGATGATATCGGCAACATCCTCTTCATTGACTTCGGGGATATTGGCGGCGCGCATTTTTTTCCACTTTGCCACCGTATCATCCATCAACTTTCTGATTGCCTTTTCTTCCTGCAGTTTTGCAGCCGCAAGCTCAAAGTTCTGCTCATTGACCGCTTCACGCTTCACTGAAATTATCTGTTCAAGCTGCTTTTCATGTGCGGTAAGATCGGGGCCCTTGCCGCTTGAATTCAAGTTGGCTTTTGCTCCCGCCTCGTCGATTATGTCGATCGCCTTATCGGGCAGATGACGGTTGGTGATATAGCGGTCGGCAAGTTTCACCGCACTGACGATGGCATCGTGAGTGTAGCTTACTTTATGATACTCTTCATAGGTGCTTTTGAGTCCGTCGAGTATTTTGATGGTATCTTCCACACTTGGAGGCTCGACCATGACCGGCTGAAAACGGCGTTCAAGTGCGGAATCCTTTTCAATACCTTTGCGGTACTCATCGAGAGTTGTTGCTCCGACACACTGAAGTTCGCCGCGGGAAAGTGCAGGCTTGATGATATTTGCGGCATCCATCGCGCCCTCGGCTCCGCCGGCTCCGACGATGGTGTGGAGCTCGTCGATAAAGAGAATGACTTTGCCTGAGTTGCGCACTTCATCAATGACCGCTTTGATGCGCTCCTCAAACTGCCCGCGATACTTGGTTCCTGCGACCATAAGCGGCAGGTCGATGGCGTATATCTGTTTGTCGTGGAGCAGCTCAGGAACCTCTTTGTTCACGATAGCCTGAGCGAGTCCTTCGAGGATGGCGGTTTTGCCCACGCCCGCCTCACCGATGAGCACCGGGTTGTTTTTGGTGCGGCGGCAGAGTATCTGAATGACCCGTTCTATTTCCTTGTTTCTGCCTATAACAGGGTCGAGCTCACCTTTGGCGGCAAGCTCGGTGAGATTTCTGCCGAACGCAGCCAGAGCGTTGTGCTCTGCTGATGAACGGCTTTCGCTTCCCCTGCCGGGTTCATTATTCTCATCTTCAGAAGAGCTTTCGGGCAGGTAATCGGGGTCGAGTGCTTCCACGATGCACTTTTCGACCTCGGAAACATCCGCTCCGAGATTGCGGAGCATCCGGGCAGCCTTGCCCTCACCCTCACGCAGAAGAGCGAGCAGCAGGTGCTCGGTTCCGATAAAGTTGTAGTTCATGTTCTTCGCCTCGATTGCGGCAAGTTCGATGACTTTGCGCAGGCGCGGAGTAAGCGGACGGACTCCGGCGACTGCCTGATTTCCTGAAGGTGAAAAACTCTTTTCGACTTCCATACGCAGCTGCTTGAGGTTGACGCCTACATTTTTCAGCACTTCGACGGCGACACCCTCGCCGAGGGCGAGGATACCGAGCAGCAGGTGAACCGTTCCGATGTGGTCGTGGTTCAGACGCTCTGACTCCTTGTTGGCAAGCAGAATTATCTGGCGTGCTCTCGGAGTAAGATGTTCAAAACTGTTATCAGCCATAAGTTAAAAAAACTCCTGAAAAGTTGATATAATCCTACGATCAATATAATATAACGCAGTCGGGAGTATCTTTCAAGAGAAAACTCAAACCCTGCCGCAAAGTACATCACGAACGCTCGAATACTCCCTGAACGGATACTCACTGCCGAAGCAGAGTTTTCCGGCATACCCTGAGGAAAAAAGTTCATCCGGAGCATACTCAAAATCGGAAACTCTTGAACACTCGGCAGAACAATGCGCAGGCAGCTCTCTGTATAACCTGATATCAGCCGGACACCCCTGAAAAGTGTAACGGCAAAGCGGAGCTGACCTGACAAACTCAATTATTTCTTCAACCGATACATTGTGCGTGTGCAGTTCAGGATTTCTGAAACGGTCATCTCCGAGAGCTGTATTTATCCACACAGGAATATTATTCCGTGAGCAGGCATCAAAAAAACTGTTTTTCTGCTGATAATCAAGACGATAGTTGTGCAAACAGGGAGAAATCAGTACTCCGGCAAATCCCGATATCTTTTCAAGCTGACTGAGCGATTGCTCCAAATCTCTCAAATCGACGGCGGCAAGCGGTTTTATCTGAGGATATCGAGCACACTCATCGGAAAAACGCAAATTTTCCGCAATAAAATTTTCACTGCACAATGCTCCGAGACTTGCCGCATGGAGCACATCGACATGGTTTTTCAACGCCGCTTCGACCAGCATATCACAAGTGACATGATGATCCCAATATCTGCCTTTGCCGACAAAACAGAAGTTGTCAACATTATTTGACGGAATACTCCAAACCGGCAATTTTGCGGCATCGACGGCTTTCGCCTGAGGAATTTTAAAAATCCGCATGGCGTTGGCACACAATATCCTCTCTTTGTCGCTCTCAGACAAGCCGCAGTTATCAAGTTTGCTCAACTGTGAACCGAATGAGCGCACGAAGGCATCCGAGCCGTAGAGCACTCTGCTGCTGCCGAAAATTTCAATGAACCGCTTTACGAAGGTGCGTTCGGGATATCCTCCTGAAATGTCGAATACCACATTTTGCGGAATCTCTTTTGCCATTGCCATGGTATTGCGCCAGTTTCCGCCCGCATGAGCCGCAACGATGCGGCAATCAGGAGCGGCTTCGGCAAGTTCGATGATTTCAGCTATTCCGATTTCACCCGGCAGAGTGGGCTGCGTGCGGTCAAAGGTATGGATGAGCACCGCTTTATCACGCTCCGCAGCAAGGCGCAGAACCTCTTTTGAGCGTTCAAGTCCGTGCTCTTTTGAGCGCAGGGATATCCAGAGCTTCACTCCGCAGGAGTCCTCGATAAAACGGTCAAAGATTTTGCGCCAATCCTCAAGCTGCGGATTGATGTAAACAAGATACTCAAGTCTGCCGTCAGAAGCCATTGCCGCGCGGCGCACTCTTTCGTTTGCCGAAACAAGAGTCTCTTCATCGGGAAACTCCTGCCAGTTACCGAGGTCGGATATCACCGCTTTGCTGATTCCGTGATTCTGCATACGAGCAATGAGCCGGGATATTCCCTGCATATAGTTTGCACTCACCTCTGCGTGTATATGACAATCAATAATATCCATGACAATACTCTTTTCAACAAGGCTCTGTTCCCGACACGGGCAGGTAAAGGCAAACAAAAAAGTTTACCCGCTTTTCTTGAAAGGGAGAGAGGCGCATCATCTCCCCGTATCAGCAACAAAGCTTTCAACAAAAATTTTCCGACACATATAATGTACTGCGGCACGAAGTTGTTTTCAAGACTTTTTTACACAAACTGTAATTGAAAAGGAAGATTTGCGGTGTTATATTTTCCCCCTGACATAAAACTTTGGAAAATACCATGATTTGCCGTGTTATAACAGATATATCCCTCGACCGGGAGTTCGATTACCTTGTGCCGCCCGAACTGGAAAGTTCTCTTGCCGTCGGAATGGCGGTCGATGTTCCGTTCGGCAGAAGTATGCGCAACGGATATATCGTTTCAACCGATGTGCAAAGCAGTGTCGATGCAAAAAAACTCAAGCCGCTTGCCGGAGTGAAAAATCAATCGTGCCATATCCCGGAAAACCTTATCCGTCTGGGGCAGTGGATGGCGCAATACTACTGTTGCAGCTATGAGCACGCCATCCGCACCTTGCTTCCTGCGGCGGTACGCAGCGGCAGAGTGCGTCCCAAGATGCGCAAAGTCTATTCGATAAGCAACAGGGAAAAGGCGGATGAACTGCTTTGCGCTCCCGAAAGCGAACGCACCCGGGGGAGAACGGCGATTTTGCGGGCACTTGCCAGTGCTCCTGAGCCGCTGGATATCGAACAGCTGCGCCTGATCGACGGTTTCAGCGAGTCAAGTTTGAAAACTCTGACCAGAAACCTGATTTTAGTCTGCCATGAGGAGGAAATCAGCCGCAGAAAAGCTCCGGTAGAAATGGCGAAAAGTGTTCCGCCGCAGATGATGCCTGAGCAGAAAAAGGCTCTCGGAGTATTTGAGGATATGCTTTGCGGCAGAGAAGCACGCCGCACCATGCTGCTGCACGGAGTGACCAACAGCGGAAAAACCGAAGTCTATATGCAGATGATCGACCGGGTCATCGCCGCCGGGAAAAGTGCCATCGTGCTGGTTCCTGAAATATCGCTCACTCCGCAGACCGTGCGCCGTTTCAGAGCCCGCTTCGGAGACACCTTGAGTGTACTGCACAGCCGTCTGACCGACACCGAGCGCTTTGAGGAGTGGAACAGGATCAACCGCAACGAAGTCAAAATCGCCATCGGCGCAAGAAGTGCGCTCTTTGCTCCGTTCCGTGACCTCGGAGTCATCATCGTCGATGAGGAACACGAATCAAGTTACAAACAATCCGAGTCTCCCCGCTACGTCGCCCGTGATGTCGCAGTCATGCGCGGACAATTTGAAAATTGCTGTGTAGTGCTCGGCAGTGCAACTCCTTGCGCCGAAAGTTCATACAATGCGCAGCAGGGCAAATTCGTACTGGTGGAAATGCGCAATCAGGTGGCATCGAAACCGCATCCGCATATCACCATACTCGACCGCCGTCTCGACCCGGCTCCTGCGCCCGGAGAGAACCGGGTGTTTTCGCCGGTACTGATCGAAGCCGTGCGGCGCAAAGTGGAAAACGCTGAGCAGTGCATACTCTTTCTCAACCGCCGGGGATACGCCAGAAACCTCACCTGCTCAGAGTGCGGCTACGAAGCGTGCTGCCCTGACTGCTCAGTTCCGGGAACAGGCCACTCAACGCCATTCATGTACAGCCGCAGCAAAGCGACACTCAACTGCCATTTATGCGGCAGAACTGAACCGGCTCCTGAAGTATGTCCTGATTGCAAAAGTCCCAACATCAGATTTTCCGGCACGGGAACAGAAAAACTCGAATCGATTTCCCGGGGAGCGTTTCCTTTCGCCAGAGTCGGCAGAATGGACTCGGACTCAATGCGTTCAGCAGAAGATTACGAGCGGGTGCTCGAACAGTTCCGCCGCGGAGAGCTGGATATTCTCATCGGAACTCAGATGATAGCAAAAGGATTGCATTTTCCCAACGTCACTCTGGTGGGGATCGTCAATGCCGATCTCGGACTGATGATACCCGACTTCCGTGCGTCGGAAAAGGTGTTTCAGCTGATAACTCAGGTCGCAGGACGTGCCGGTCGGGGTGACCACCCGGGAGAAGTGATAATCCAAACCTCAAACCCCGGAAATGACACCATAGACTACGCCGCAAACTTCGATTTTGAGGGGTTCCGCAACTTCGACCTTGAATTCCGTAAACTGCTCAACTATCCGCCGTTTTCACGGATGATACTGCTCAATTTCAGAGGCGAAAGCGAAAGTGCCGTTGCCGATTACGCACAAAAGACATACGACCTGCTGCTGCCGTATATCCACGATGACGTGAGCATGGTTCCGCCCTGCCCTGCACCGATAGAGCGGATAAAAGGCAAGTTCCGCTATCAGATATTGATAAAGGGCAACAAACTCAAGACCTTGCGTGAGGCGGTAAGGATACTTATCCTGCACCGCAATGCTCCTGCAAACATCGAATTTTACGCCGATGTCGATCCGCAGTCGCTGTTGTAAAAACGCCATTCTGAGCTTAAAACAGATCCCGCCACCTCAGGATTTCACCGTCGCTTATGAGAATATGGTCATGCAGCTTTATGTTGAATAGAGCGAGAGCTTTTTCTATATTTCTGGTCAGTACAATATCTTCATCGGAAAACTCCAACGGTCCGTGCGGATGGTTGTGAACCAGTGTCAGATAGCCCGTTTTTCTGCTTGTGGCGTAAACAACCATCTGACGGACATCTACAAACACTCCCTCTTTGTTTCCGGTAAAAGTTTTGGTTTCCAGCAATCTGCCGGCACTGTTGAACAATATGATCGTGCACTCTTCGTTTTCGACCTTGTCGTATTTCATCTGGATATACTCGATCATCTTGTCGCTTTCCATAGCCATCTCGGTGCGCTCAAGAAAATGGATATAGTACATGTGAAACAACGGTCTTATCATGTTGAGCAGAATTGCGGATTTTTCTCCAATACCGTCAACACTGCAGAGTTCAGGAATACTTGCGCCGACAACGTTGCTCAAACTTCCGAACTTGATTATAAGCTGTTTTGCAATCGGTTTGACATCTTTACGCGGTATGGCATACGTCAGCAGAAGTTCAAGCAGTTCATAATCATGAAACCCATCAGCACCGACTTTTCCATACCGCCGACGCAACCGGAAACGATGTCCCTCGTTCAAGGAATCTTCGCTCATTTTACAACGCTGTCTTAACTATCACACACTCATTGCCGTCATTCATCGGTTCAATACGGTAACTGCCCACGGCAGCCGGAACAAGCACAGTTTCGCCGCACTCGACGGTCTCTCCGGCTCCGTTTGCACAAACTACTTTGAAACGGCTGTTTATTCCGCTGAGCAGATGGAAACTCTTGCTTTTGGTATCATCCATCCGGCTTTCGACCAGACGCAGGTCGGATACGGTAAAGTACGGACAGAGACTCACCACATCATACTTGCGGTTACGCCTGACTTTATCGACGACTCCGGCAATGCGGGGGGATTTGCGGTTCATAAAGTTGACCGATTTTATACCCTTTTCCACATGAAGTTCACGGCTTTTGCCATTGGAATCGACTCTTCCCCAATCACTTATGCGATAGGTAGTGTCACTGTTCTGCTGCACCTCGAGTATCAGATTGCCGGCTCCGATAGCATGGAGCGTTCCTGACGGAATATAATAAGCATCTCCCGGCTGAGAGGGATAAACTTGAAGCAGATTTTCCACATCGGGTGAAGTTATCAACTCTCTGAGGTGGTGTCTTGTTGCCTTTTCACTGAGTCCTGCAAGTATCTTTGCTCCGGGTCTGGCGGATATCACATACCACATCTCGGTCTTGGGTTCTGCGCCTTCGCCGAGCTCACGGCAGGCGGATGAATCAGGATGCACCTGCAAACTCAGACGCTCACCGGCATCGATGATTTTGACCAGCAGCGGAAAACGTCCGACCTCGCGGCAGTCATCGCCGAGAAGACGCTTGCCGTAGTATTTCACCAGTTCTCCGAGACTTTTGCCTGCAAGCGCACCGTTGGTGACTACGCTGTCAGCCTCAGGACGGTCTGAAATTTCCCATGCCTCACCTATCGGAGAAGTATGTTCAGGAAGCACTCTGTTGAGACACTCCGCCATCTGATTACCGCCCCAGATACGCTCCATGTAAACCGGAGCAAACTTCAACGGATAAAGCTGTTCGTATTCAACAAATCCACTCATCTTTTTATTCCTCAAACTCACATCGCAGCCGAAATAACTTTTTCCATGGCGCAGACAACTTCATCAGGAGTCATGTCGCCGGTATCGATCACCACGGCATCATCCGCCGCACGCAACGGAGCAAGTTCACGTTTGGAATCCTGCTCATCACGCTTGGCTATCTCTTTCTTCACCTCTTCGAGAGTCGCTCCGGAAGCGACTTCACCTGCCTGAGCCAGACGGCGTTTCGCCCTTGCCTCAAGACTGGCAGTAATAAAAAATTTGCAGCGGGCATCGGGAAAAACAACCGTTCCGATATCCCTGCCTTCCATGACTATCCACCCTTTGTCGGCGGCATCACGCTGAACAGGAAGCAGATGGCTGCGGACAAAATCTTTTTTGGATACCAGACTTGCTCCGCTTGCGATATCAGCCGTGCGCAAACCTGCACCCGGATCGACTCCATTCACCAGAAGAATGCCGTTTTTGTACTCGAGAACGAGTTTATCAAGAAACTCCTGAGTCACATCGTCAACGGCAAGACCGGCTTCTTTCAGTGCCCAGGCGACCGCCCGGTAAAGACTGCCGGTATTGACGTAGGTGAAATTCATCTTTTCCGCCAGAAGTCTGGCGACCGTACTCTTGCCGGCTCCCGCAGGACCATCTATGGCAACAACTGTACTCATTTTGTTATGAACTCCTGCTGTTTTTTCTTTTAGCTTTGTTCCCGATATGGGCAGATGATGCGGGGAAACTTTTTTATTTACCTTTACCTGCCCGTGTCGGGAACAGAGCCTTTCTTTTTACGTCATACTGATAAAATACACGCTGTTGACTGATTTTTCCATAAGCAAAATATCAAAATATGAAAAAAATAACAAAAATCCTGATATGGGCAGATGATGCGGGGAAAGCGTGAAAACTTCTTTTCACGAGAAAAGAAGTTTTCCCTCTCTCCCCGCGCCCCTCTCTCCCTTTCAAGAAAAGCGGAGAAACTTTTTATTTACCTTTACCTGCCCGTGTCGGGAACAGAGCCAAAAACAAAAAAAGAGAGCTTCCGTTTTCGGAAACTCCCTTTTCTTTGCGCGGTTTTCAGTGTTTACGGCATAGCCATGAAGCTGAATACCAGAGCGAAGATGGCGCAGGTCTCGATGATACCGAGCACCATCAGATAGTTGGCAAAACCCTTGTCGCTCTCGGCGAAGGCAACACTGCCGCAGGCGGCGCATTTGCCCTGAAAGATGGCTGAAAACATCTGAGCAAGTCCGCAGAGAACGGCGACTATGAGATAAACCGGCCAGTTCTGGGGAGCCTCATTGATTTTGCCGTTGAGCGTCACCATGAGGATCATGGCGTAGATGGTCTGTGAGAGCGGAGCACCCACCATGGCAAGCAGAAGAAACGGAGCTGCTTTGCCCTGCTGATAGCATTTTCTCCATGCTCCGATAGCAGCCTCTCCGGCTTTACCGGTTCCGACAACTGAACCGATGGCGGCGAGACCGACGCAGAGATATCCTGCTCCGTAGCAGATCGCTTTGATGATAGTTTCTGACATTTTTTATTTTCCTTCTGTTTTTTGGTTGTTATTTTTAAAAGGTGTATATTTCTGACCGCTCCAAGTCAAACCGACGTGGTTTGAAAACTCAAGAGTATTGAGACGCACCGCATGAACGAGCACGCTCAACATGGCAAGAGTAAGATTGAGCAGATGTCCGAAGATCATCACGAGGACTCCGAAAACGATGAACCACGGACTTGCTTTTGCCACATCCATACCCATACCGTTGAAACTCTGGGCGATACACGCACCTGCCATTCCGACGGCAAAGAGACGGATATAACTCAACACATCGGTAAAACTGCCGATGATGGAAAACGGGAACTGAAAGATATCTGCCGGGTCTTTCCAGTTGACTCCGGTCAGTGCGACCATCAGCAAACCTGTTCCGTAGAGCACATACATTATCATCGGATTGAAGCGGTTTGCATCAATGAGCAGCTGATAGGTCAGGAAAAAGTTTCCGCAAATCACCAGCACCCAACCGAAGTTGGAAATGATGCTTTTGATATTTTTATCGGCAAATGCTTTCCAAATTCTGCCCACAGAGAGCTGGGCGATCGCCAGCATGAAGCAGAATACCTGCATACTTCTATCCTTCACGGCGGAGTCGGTCAGACAGGCAAGTCCTCCCCAGGAGACCCCGAAGTAACTGCCGCAGAGCACACCCCAGATCACGGTAGCGCAACTCAAAATAAGCATGAGGCGCAGCGGAAGTTTTGCCGCAGTTTTTTTACGCAGCAGAAACATTCCGAGCAGCGTCGGCAGCAGGAAAAGCAGTCCATATCCGGCATCGCCCACGATCATGGCGTAGAATATGGTAAAAAAGATCAAAATCACCGGAGAAGCATCTGTTTCCTCATAACCGGGCTCGATTCCGAGGAAATCGAAGAGCGGACGAATCACCCGTGAAAACTTCGACATCTTCACCAGCACCGGAACCGACTCTCCGGGAGCAGGGTCATTGAAAATCACACCCCAGCCGTTGGATACTGCCGCCGTTTTGAACGACTCCATATCCGGCTCGGGAACAAAACCTGAGAGAGTGATGACTCTGCCATGCGCAGACAACTCGTCGTACGCTCTGCTGAATTGAAGCTCCTCTTCACGGAAAATCAACTCACCTTCCATTGCGCCGACCTTGCCGAGCAGCACTTTTATCTTCTTTTTGATGGTCTCATACTGCTCACTCAACTGAGCAAACTGCTTTTTCAGCGCGGACGGATCGTCATCGGCTGCCAGTTTGATGGCAGGGAACTCTTTTTCATTGATCTCATCGAGTGAAACAACTGCAAACGCCACATCTTTTTTAATGCGTGAGACCTCAATGCACTCGACGTTTTCCACCGCCTGAGCAGCTTTGAAATCCGCCGCAGTTCCGCGGCAGAGCAGGATATTGACACCACTGGATTTGATATCCTCAAGCTGAGTGCGGTCAAAATCGCCCCAGACGGCAAGATTTTCGATCTTGCAGCTCAGCTCTTCCATCTGAAGCCGGAGCTTTGCCGCATCATCAAGCCGCTTGCGAGCCTCGTCAAGTACCGCTGTGCCGTCACGTTTGGACTCACGCTCCGGAATTTCCCAATTCTCGGCTGCGGCAAAACTTTCGAGCGCATCAATGGTCTTTTTCGCCTGCTCATACTGCTCCCGTGCCGCAACGCTGGTCACGGATGCAGATGTAGTCTGAGTAATTTGCATCACTCCGAGATCGCGCAAAACGGTAAGCACGCTCTCTTTATCCTCGTCGAGGATAAGCAGAGTGACTTTTTTCATTGCAACGATCATATTTTACCTCAAAAGAGTTAGCGTATCTGCCCGGTTCCCCGCACCAGATACTTGTAAGTGGTCAATTCATCCGCACCCATCGGTCCGCGGGCGTGGAGTTTATCGGTAGAGATACCGATTTCGGCACCCATGCCGAACTCTCCGCCATCGGTGAAGCGGGTGGAGGCGTTGGCATAGACGGTTGATGAATCGGTATGTCCGTAAAAATAGTCAATATTGCTTTCGATATTTGAAAGTATGCCGTCGCTGTGGTGACTGCCGTAGCTGTTGATGTGGTTTACTGCCTCTTCAACATTTCCGACCATCTTCACAGCAAGGATGAGCGAGAGATATTCAGCATCCCAGTCTGAATCCTGAGCTGCGACACATCCGGGAATAAGCTCAGCCATCTCTTTGTCGCAACGCAGTTCAACGCCGTTGCGTTTCATCACGTCGGCAAAAGCAGGAGCGAATTTTCCGGCAATATTACGGTTGACCAGAAGCGTCTCGAGAGCATTGCATACTCCGGGTCTCTGGCACTTGGCGTTTTCGATGATCCTGACTGCTTTTTCAATATCGCAGTCTTCATCTACATAAAGGTGACAAACTCCCTTGTAGTGTTTGAGCACCGGCATCGTCGCCTCGGCTGTCACCATGCGGATAAGTCCCTCTCCGCCGCGGGGAATGACCAGGTCGATGTAACGGTCGAGCTTGAGCATCTGCTTCACCGCTTCACGGTCGCTCCACGGCAGAAGCTGCACGACTCCATCGGGAAGTCCGGCATCCATCGCACCGCGGTTGAGGGCGGCGGCGATCGCCTTGTTGGAGTTGAATGCTTCACTGCCTCCGCGCAAAATCACCGTGTTTCCGGCTTTGATACAAATTCCTGCGGCATCGCTGGTAACGTTGGGACGGGATTCGTAAATGATTCCGATAACTCCGAAGGGAACGCTCTTCTTGATTATTTCAAGTCCGTTGGGACGGGTGGTGCGGGAAATTATTTTGCCCACCGGATCATCCTGAGCCGCAACGATGCGCAATCCCTCAGCCATCTGACCGATGCGCTTCTCATCGAGAGTGAGGCGGTCGAGCATGGCACTTGATATGCCGTTTTCTTTCGCCCTGTCGGTATCACGCATATTGGCGTTCAGCAGCTCGGGAACCATCGCCTCGAGCCGTGAAGCCATACATTCAAGAGCCTTGCGTTTGATATCGTCGCAAGTCACCGCCAGCGTTTCAGCGGCGGCTTTGGCTTTTCTGCCGATAATATCAAGCTCGGCTGCATAGTTGTTCAAAACAGTCTCTTCCATGGATGACACTCTTTGCAATTACTTCATCACAAGAACGCTGGGATCATACTCCTCAGGAGCTTTGAATCCGAGAAGCTCGATGCAGGTTGCTCCAAGACTGCTGATGCCCAGTCCCTCACGCAGAGTGCTCTCGTACTCGCCCTTGAACTCAGGATCGTAAACGATGCAGGGAACAGGATTGAGTGAGTGGCTGGTCTTGCGGGCGATGTTGCCCTCAGCGTCTTTCTTGAGCGAGCCATCTTTTTTGTGCTCATACATATCGTCGGCGTTGCCGTGGTCGGCAGAGATGACCAGAACTCCGCCTGCGGCTTCGATGGCGGCTTTGATGCGGCCGAGACAGAGGTCGAGAGCTTCCATGGAAACGAGAACCGCATCCATGCTGCCGGTGTGACCGACCATATCGCCGTTGGGATAGTTGAGACGGATCATATCATATTTGCCAGACTCGATAGCCTCGACCACCGCATCGGTGATCTCAGCGCACTTCATCCACGGACGCTGCTCAAAAGGAACAACATCTGAACGGATCTCCATGTAGGTATCGAGCTCTTCATCGAACTTGCCTGAGCGGTTTCCGTTGAAGAAGTAGGTGACGTGACCGTATTTCTGAGTCTCGCTCACGGCGAACTGACGGACTTTGGAAGCACAGAGATACTCATCCATGGTGCGGTCGATTTCCGGAGGATTGACCAGATAGAGAGCAGGAGCATGCAGATCGCCGTCATACTCCATCATTCCTGCGTACATGACCTGAGGAACACGGACACGGTCGAATTTGTCAAAGGAGTCATCAGCCTCAAAAGCGGCAGTGATTTCCAGACTGCGGTCGCCGCGGAAGTTGAAGAAGATCACGGAATCCTTATCATTGATCGCACCTACAGGAGTGCTGCCGTCTGCGCTGATGACGAAAGCATCGAGATCCTGGTCGATGGCTCCGGTCTCGGCACGGAGAGTTTCGACTGCCTCCTGAGCGGATTTGAAGAGACGACCTTTGCCGAGAACGTGAGTTTCCCAACCTTTTCTGACCATATCCCAGTTGGCTCCGTAACGATCCATGGTGATAACCATGCGTCCGCCGCCGGAAGCGATGCGGGCATCACAGGAGTATTTGGCGTTGATATCAGCAAGGAACGCCTCGAACGGAACAACATAGTCAAGAGCACTGGTCTCGGGCACGTCACGTCCGTCGAGCAGAGCATGGATGCGGATAACTTTGACTCCGGCGGCGGCAGCGCGATCGACCATGGATTTCAGATGGTTGATGTGGCTGTGAACATTGCCGTCAGAAAAGAGTCCGATAAAGTGCAGAGCACTATTGTTGTCAATGGCATTGGCGACCAGTTTTTTCCAGGTTTCGCCCTCAAAAAGTTTGCCGCTGGTGACCGCCTCATCGACGAGCTTTGCGCCCTGAGAAAAAACTCTGCCGCAACCGATGGCGTTGTGTCCGACCTCACTGTTGCCCATATCGGCATCGGTGGGCATACCGACAGCGGTTCCGTGAGCCTTGAGACTGGTTGAGGGATTGTTCTGCATAAGTCCGTCAAGAACGGGAGTGCGTGCCATTTTGACAGCATCGCCATCCTCATACTTGCCGAAGCCTACGCCATCGAGTATTGCCAGAACGACCGGACCGCGGCGTTTGGTGAATTTTGCATTTTTTTCAAGTGCGTTCAACATTTTATTTTTTCCTGTGATTTTGGGGTGATTGTTCAGTCACGATGTCCGGAGACCTTGGCGGAAATAACTCCGCGCTTGCTGGAAGCGCAGAACTCAATGAACTCCAGAACTTCCGGAGTTGGAGGCAGCTCGGCTTTGATTTTGGCAAGAGCCGCTCCGGGACCGAGGTCGCCGCTGTAGAAAATTTTGAAAATATCTTTGATATTGCGGATAGCTTCTTCGGAAAATCCCGCTCTCTGCAATCCGATTTTGTTGATCATCTTGACTCCGCCGTTTCTGCCCTCTGCCATCATGAACGGAGGAACGTCTTTGCTGAATGCGGAGCATCCTGAAATAATGGTAAATCTGCCGACACGGCAGAACTGGTGGATGGCAACCAGACCGGAAAGGATGACGTTATCCTGAATTTCAGCATATCCGCCGGTGACCGCCTGACTGACATAAATGACATTGTTGCCGACCTTGCAGTTGTGTCCGACATGGCTGCCGTTCATAAACATGCAGTGGTTGCCGATAACAGTGGCAGTATCGGGCATGGTTCCGGTGTGAATGGCGGTACCCTCACGGAAAATGTTGTCATCACCGACTTCAAGTCTGGTGACAGTTCCGGGAATGACCGAGTGGTCCTGAGCCGGCTGACCGAGTGCGGCAAAGGGGTGCAGAACGTTGCGGCATCCGAGAGTGGTGTAGCCATCGACATTGCAATGACTGATAAGACGGGTTCCCTCACCGATTTTCACATTTGGTCCGACATAACAGAGGGGACCGATCTCAACTCCGTCTGCAAGAACTGCGCCTTCTGCAACTACACTGGTAGGATGAATTTTCGCCATTTACAACCTCCTTGTTTGTTAAAATACAATTACACACTATAATATACACGCAAAAAAGCGTCACGGCAAGTCCGAAAACGCTTGCAAAAAACAATTTTTGCGTTTACTTTAAGTAAAGAGCCTGATTATGCTCAAAAAAACTCATTTTAATTGAAGGAATACCATGGCGGAAAATCACCGTTTTTGTTTTATACTCGACAGATTGCGCAGTGCCCACAACACCGGCAATATCTTCCGTATCGCCGAAGCGGTGGGAGCAAGCGAAATAATCGCCTGCGGTTACACTCCGGCTCCGCCGCATCCGAAGCTGGAAAAAACTGCCATGGGGACGGATAAAATGGTTCCCTGCCGGGTGTTCCCCACCTCGGCGGAGGCAATCAAGGCTCTCAGAAAAGAAGGATACAAAATGATTCTCGCCGCAGAACCGGGTGATGACCGTGATTTTGCATGGGTGAGAGAGTACCAATTCCCTCTGGCAATAGTGTTCGGCAACGAGGCTCTCGGAGTCTCGCAGGAGGCTCTCGAACTGGTCGATGGCAAAGTGAGTCTGCCCATGGCAGGCAGCAAAGCCAGCATCAATGTCGGAAACGCCGCCGCCGCAATAGCTTATGCGGTAGTATCAAAAACAGGAAGTGTATTTGACAAAGGAGAATGCAAGTGTTAGTAAAACTCCTCGGCAAAAACCTCGGTGATATAGCTCCTTTACTGGAAAAATACGGATTGTTTTCAGTAAACGACAACTTTGAGGCAGTAATAACTCACGGCGGAGACGGTGCGCTCCTCGGAGCAGAGCGGGATTATCCCGGAGTGTTGAAGTTCCCCATCCGGGATGCGGCAACGGCCCCCACCTGCCCTGAACACCAGCTCGAAGCACGCCTTGCAGCTTTTGCAGCAAAGAGTTATGGAATAAAAAATCTCATCAAAGTGCAGGCAACAGTCAACGGAAAAACGCTCACCGCTCTCAACGATGTGTTTCTCCACAACGCCGACTTCGCAAGTGCTCTGCGCTACCGGGTCAAAATCGATGGCGAACTCTACGCAAACGAAGTCGCAGGTGACGGAGTCTGCCTTGCCACACCTCACGGCAGCAGTGCATATTACAGAAGCATAACCCACAGCCTCTTCAGAACCGGCATCGGACTTGCTTTCAGCAACTCAACAGAAGAGGTCGATCACCTCGTGCTTAACGACAAGTCAGTCGTCGAAGTCACCATCACAAGAGGACCGGGAATCCTGCTTGCCGACAACTCTCCTGAACGCATCACGGTCAACGAGGGTGACACAGTTATTTTTTCAAAGTCAGATGCAACGGCGCAAATCTGCGACCTTGACGGATTCATGTGTCCGAAGTGCAGATTGCTCCGCCACCCGAATAAATTCCCGTTTGCGGGATTGAAAAACCAATAAGGAACAAAAATGGAACACGTCGCCATTATTATGGATGGAAACGGCCGCTGGGCTGAGGCAAGAGGTCTCACCCGCAGCGACGGTCACAAGGCAGGAGCCGACAACATCTCACGCATCGCAGATGCCGCAAGAGAACTCGGATTGAAGTATCTCACACTCTATGCTTTCAGCACAGAAAACTGGAAACGCCCCCCCGCTGAAGTAGCCTGCCTGATGGGTCTGATTTCGGAAATAACCGAAAAACGTCTGCCGGATATGATGAAAAACAATATCCGTCTGCGCACCATCGGCAGAACATCCGACCTGCCGCTGTTGGCAAGAAAAAGCCTGCTCAAGTGCATAGATGAGACCAAAAACAATACCGGACTTACCATCAATATCGCACTCAGCTACGGAGGACGTGCGGAAATCGTCGATGCCGTAAATAAGATACTGGCAGAGAAGAAAACCGGAGATAAAATCGACGAAAAAGAGTTCATCAATTACCTCTACGCTCCGGATATCCCCGACCCCGATTTGCTCATCCGCACCAGCGGAGAACTCAGATTGAGCAACTTCCTGCTCTGGGAACTGAGCTACTCAGAAATCTACGTCACCGATACCCACTGGCCCGACTTCGATAAAGAAGCACTCCAAAAAGCCATCGACTCCTTCGGCAAACGAAAACGCCGCTTCGGAGGCTTGAATAAGTAATTTCATTTCAAAGCAACTCAATCAACGTATTAAAAAGGATGCCGTAAAAGGCATCCTTTTTGTCTCCGGCGTGCGGGATGATATCTGTTTGTATATGTTTACAACGCACCATTGGTCATGCGTTTATCAAGCGCAGCATTGAGTGTGTAACGTAATCCTGATTCAGAATAAAGGACTCTTGCGCCGACACTGCGGCAACTGCCATCCGCATAGGCAGCAGTAGTTTGTCCGGCATGAACCATTCCCGGCATTCCGACATCACCGGATGTGCCAGCATCGCCGTAAAGATAAAAATTCCACACAGGAACCAATTTTGCAGAAGCTTCATCGGTTGCCTGCTTGAAACTATCCGCCAATATCGGCAGAGTATTCGGATTTTTCATACGTCCCATAGAGTAGCCGATATCACTGTCTTTTTCTGTTGCGGTAAGAAAACGTCCGAAGTGACCGAAAAAGGTGTCATCGGTGCCGTTCCACTTACCTTTCCAGGAACTGACATCTTCGGCTACATTAAGCATGCCAAAAGCATTGTTTATTTTATTTGTCGTTGATTCATCACCATCATTGTAGACAACATTTGAAACGGTGCAAGTTAAAGTTGCAGGTTGCAAGTAGGCATCGTTATACGCCCACGAAGCAGGTCTGGTAGCATTTGGAACCTGCTGGTAATTCTTACCAATCAATGCGTAGGCATAACTTTTACCATCAAGCATAAATGGCATAACACCATCATTTTTATCGGCGTAGATAAACATTGCCCGAATGACATTGGCTTTGTTATTTATACATTCTGTACGGTGGCTGATACTTCTAGAGTAATTCAACACAGGCATTATCATACCGGCGAGAACTGAAATAATGGCAATTACTGTCAACATCTCAACCAATGAAAAACACTTTCTTTCCATAATAACTGTTTCCTTTTTTAATACATATTTTCACGGGATAATATAACTTGAACACATAATTTTACGAAAGTCCTCCACGCTTCCGCAATTTACTGGTTAAAAACTTCAACAGGGGTAAAAAAATGCGAAATCCACTTGCTGGACTTCGCAATCAAAAAAAGGAAAATCAGTAAAAATCAATTTGTGTTTTTATCTCTACTTTGGGCATTCAATGGCGAAATCCAACTTGCCTGGAAACGCCATAAAATAAAAAAACCGAACGCTCCCTGGCACTACGTTGAAGGTCCGACCAAGAACCTGCTATGACAATGCGCAGAAGCGCCCGGAAGATGTATAGACACAATCCACCCGGGTACATTTCACCTATAGTCATAGCAAATATTTTTTAAACTTGGTCGGTTTTCAACGTATTTGCTGAAATATAACGGTTATCAATCAACACTGTCATGTAAATAAAGGAATAAATCCATAACACGACATATATTAGAATATATCACAACAGATAAAAAATTGCAAGTAACGCCATACTATTACCAATAATATTTATCAAACAAAAGCAACCAAACAAAAAACGGAGCGAGGTCACGAGCTCCAAACTCCCACCAAACACAAAAAAACGGAGCGAGGTCACGAGCTCCCGAAATCCCAGCCGCAAAGCGTGTGACGCCGCACAATACCCTGCCTCAGAGGGAAAGAGTCTGAGAGAGGGGGAAATCTTTTGCGCCAGCTGATTTCCCCTTCTCTCGGCGCAACATACACATTTGTGCCACTACCCAAACTCTGTGGCAACACGGTACTGGTAAGAAAAAGCAGTCAACACACCTCCACTGGGCGACAATCACGCCTAAAAGAAAAGATACCTTTCAAAAAAAGGTATCTGACCGCTCCCCGTCGTACGGGGTCCTGGGGTTCTAAAGGGGATTGGAAAAATCCCCTTTACACCCATAACACATAATATATATGCTATATACTATATACTATATATATTACTTCTTAACTCTGATTGTTGCTGCTCTTCCGTGAGCTGCGAGCATTTCCATGTTTCCGAAACGTTCAATTATTTCTGCCTCACGACGGAGTGCTTTTTCGGAATACTTGACAATGCTTGTACGGCGAATGAAGCTTGAGGTTTCGAGACCGTTGAAGCTGTGAGCGCTGGATGCGGTGGGCAAAACGTGAGACGGACCGGCGCAGAAATCTCCGGCTGATTCGGGAGTCCACGGACCGAGGAAAATCGCTCCTGCGGAGCTGATCTTGTTCGCCCATTTCTCGGGAGTTGCGGCTTGGATTTCCAAGTGCTCAGGTGCGTAATTACCGGCGAGAGCGCAGGCATCATCCATATTGGCAACGCAAATGAGGAAAACTCCGTTGTTCAAAACCTTGTCAACGATCTGCTCACGGGGCAGAGTGACCTTCTGGCGGAGGACTTCCGCCTCAACTTTCTCAATCATCTCAGGGGAATCTGTAACCATGACAGCCTGCTCGAGACCGCTGCCGTGCTCTGCCTGACTGAGCAAATCGGCGGCGACAAACGCAGGGTTGGCGGTCTTGTCGGCAACTACTAAAATTTCCGATGGACCGGCTACAAGGTCGATGGCTACTTCTCCGTAAAGCAGCTTTTTGGCGGCGGTGACATAGGCATTGCCGGGACCAACGATCTTCTCAACCTTCTTAACGGTCTCAGTACCGATGCCCATGGCGGCTACGGCGTAAGCGCCTCCGAGACGGTATATGGTCTTGACTCCGACCAGCTTCATGGCATAAAGAGTAGCGGGGTGCATACCTCCGGGAGGAGTGCATCCGACGATCTCTTTCACTCCGGCGGCGGCGGCGATTCCGGCGGTGTGCAGCACGGTTGACACCAGAGGAGCGGTTCCACCGGGAACGTAAACGCCGACTCTATCCATCGGAGTGAACTTCTCACCGAAAATCACTCCCGGACGGGGTGAGGCTTTCCACGAAACCGGAAGCGTAGTCTTGGCAAAAACCTTTATCTGCTCAAAAGCGGTACGGATAGCTTTCTTGTCATCGGCAGAGAGCTTGCGGCATGCGGCATCGATTTCCTCTTTGGAAACGATCATATTTTCGCTTGTGAGCTCGATTTTATCAAACTTGGCAGCGAACTCGATCAAAGCGGCATCGCCATTTTTTCTGACGGCACTGATAATATCGGCAGCGGCTTTCTCAGCCTCCGGAGGAAACGGAGCACGATTGTAAAGAGCCTCAAGCTCCTTCTGAAAATCGGCATCCTTGTAAAACAACTTTTTCATAGTAAAATTCTCCTGTAATTATCCATTTATACAATATACACGCTAAACGCAATAAGTTCAAGAGAACACGTTCATCACTTTGTTAGTAAAAAGGGTAATGGGAATTGAACCCCTTTCCTCTTTCCCAAAAAACTTTTGGTACTTTTTGTGGTCGATCGACAAAAATTTTCAAATTTTTTCAATATTCCTCTTGGAAACGTCAAAAAACAACATATATTGAAAAGTAGAAAACTCCTACTTGTTGGAA
>JAFVZB010000064.1 GCA_017508385.1 Lentisphaeria bacterium
AGCATCGGTGGATGCAGTGTGAGTCAAGGTCGTGTTTTGCGCCCGAGCAGCTGAGGGAGTGTACGACTGTACATGACCGAAGCAGCGCAGCAGCAAGGCACGAGATTGACCACAATGCGCCGCCGCCGGAAATTTTTCTTCACAACAAATGGGACAATAGTTTTTATTTACCTTTACCTCCCCGTGTCGGGAACAGAGCCAAATAAAAAACAGTCAAAATAAATGTTGCGCTTTTTTGTCGTGATGTACGGACTGGAGGAAATAAAAAAAAGGATCCGCAGTGGCTTCCTTGGGGGATGAAGCCGTTTGGTGCGGACCCGGAATGGGGGCAAATCCCTTCCGGCGGCACCGTCTTGCGGCAGCACCGCCGGATTATCTCTCAGAGATGGCTGTTCAAGCCGCTCTCTCTCCTCAGTCAAGTAAATAGATATTTTTTTATCTATTGTTAAATATAGCCCATAAAAAAGATTTTTCAAGTGCAAATAGATATTTTTTTATCTTTTTATTTGCCATTTTTATGCGTAAGTCGTTATCCGGATATCGGGATGTCGGTAATTATCTCATTTTTATAGTATTTTAATAACTAAAGTAAATGGGGCAAAAAACGGTGGCTGAAGAGATTTTTTTGTGAATAATCTCCAAAAAAGAGGGATATCCATTTGAAATTTTGCCTTGTATGTGATATGTTAAGCCCTGATAATGTATATATAGTAAAACAGAGCTCTCCGGTCTGATGGTCCGGAAGGCGAAAAGAGGTTTTATGCGTCGCGGCAAAATTTTGAATACTCCGGCAATCCGCAGGATGCCGACCTACCTGCACAAGCTGCTGAAAATGCGGCTCGAGGGCAAGGTCAGTGTGTCGTCAACTGAGCTGGCGGAGTACATGAATATCGAGCTCATCGTCGTGCGCAAGGATATTGCCCTCACCGGTATTTCCGGTCAGCGCAGGGTCGGATATGATATCAACGAACTTATCCGCTACATCAAAAACTATCTCGGCTGGCAGGATACCATCTCAGCAACTCTCATCGGAGCAGGCAGTCTCGGCTCTGCTCTGCTCGGCTATGATGACTTCAACCACTACGGTTTCGGAATAGAATCAGTTTTCGATGCCGACCCGTCCAAAATCGGCAAGGAGATCAGAGGCAGAGAGGTTTTTGATATAGCCACTCTTGAGAGCAGATTGAAAAATTCACCTCCTGAAGTTGCAGTTATCTGCGTTTCGAGTGCAGCCGCCCAGCAGGTCGCAGACAAGCTCGTGGCTATCGGAATAAAGTATATATGGAATTTTGCCAACGTTGCCCTGCAGGTTCCTCCGGGAGTCGTGGTGCAGAGAGAGGTCATCGCAGGTGGTCTTGCGATGCTCGGAGTAAGAATGAAGCTCGACCGTGAACACGATACAGGTGTAGCGTTCGATTGAAAACTTTAACAATACAACCATAAACAAATAACAGGGAGAGGATTATGTGTTGTTGCAAACAATTGTCGGAAGGAGCAGCTGCCAAGTTTAACGAACTTGACGCATTCATCGACACTCTCGGTATCGACCGGGATGATGAACGCCGTCGCGGCAGATTGATCCAGGTGCTGCACAAGGCGCAGGATATTTTCGGATATCTGCCCAGAGAGGTACAGCAGCACGTCGCAAAGAAACTCTATCTCCACGAGGCACAGGTCTCCGGAGTGGTCAGTTTCTACAACTACTTCACCACCGAGCCCAAAGGCAAATACTGCATTGATATCTGTCTGGGAACAGCTTGCTACGTCAAGGGTTCCGAGAAGGTTCTCTCGGAAATCGAGCGTGTCCTCGGAGTCAAGGCTGATACCCATCCGACTGAGGATGGTCTCTTTTCGATTTCAGGTCTCCGCTGCGTCGGAGCCTGCGGACTTGCTCCCGTTATGATGGTCAATGGTAAAGTCTATGGCAAAGTCACCCCCGCCAAAGCGGTGGAGATCGTCAAGGAATACAAGGCTCAGGGGTAACAAATGAACAAGATCAATTCAAAAGAAGCTCTTATTGCCGCATACAATGACTGCAAAGCGCAGCTCTATCTGCGTAACGGTGCGGCACACGATATCAATTCAGCCAAAAAAGAGATCCTCTGCTGCGGAGGTACCGGCTGCCATGCATCAAACTCCCAGGAGCTGATGTCACGCATGACCGAGCTCATCAAGAAGAACGGCCTTGAGAACGATGTCAAAGTCGTCCAGACCGGATGCTTCGGTTTCTGCGCTCAGGGCCCGATCGTCAAGATCATGCCCGACAACGTATTCTATGTGCAGGTCACTCCTGACGATGCCGATGAGATCATCGAGAAGCACGTCATCGGCAAGCAGCTCATCGAGAGACTGCTCTTCGTCGAGCCCCTGCTCAAAGAGCGCGTGCAGGACTATGCCAAGATGAGTTTCTACGCCAAGCAGGAGCGTATCGCTCTTCGCAACTGCGGTCTGCTCGATCCCGAGGATATCAGCGAGTACATCGCCAACGAGGGTTATCAGGCTCTGGCAAAATGTCTTTTTGACATGACTCCCGCCGCCGTCGTTCAGGAGGTCCTCAACTCAGGTCTCTGCGGACGCGGCGGTGCCGGATTCCCCACCGGACTCAAATGGAAGATCGCTGCCGGCGTCACCGCCGACGAAAAATATATCGTCTGCAACGCTGACGAGGGTGACCCCGGTGCCTTCATGGATCGCTCCATCATGGAGGGAGATCCCAACAGTATCATCGAGGCTATGGCTATCGGTGCTTACGCCATCGGCGCACAGCGCGGACTGGTTTACATCCGTGCCGAGTATCCGCTTGCCGTTTCCCGTCTTGAAATCGCCATCAAAGAGGCCCGTGAACTCGGATTGCTCGGCGACAACATCATGGGAACCGGTTTCAGCTTCGACATCGAGATCAAACTCGGTGCCGGTGCATTCGTCTGCGGTGAGGAAACTGCTCTGATCCACTCAATGGAAGGTCAGCGCGGCGAGCCGACCACCAAACCTCCGTTCCCTGCCAACATCGGCGGCGGTTACTGGGGATGCTCAACCAACGTGAACAACGTTGAGACCTACGCTTCAATTCCCGAAATCATCCGCAAGGGTGCTGCCTGGTACAGCAAAATCGGTAACTGGCAGCCCGAACTGGATGAGAACGGCAACTTCGTCCGTACCATTTCCGGAAACGCCGGAACCAAAGTGTTCGCTCTCGCCGGTCAGATCAACAACGTCGGTCTGGTCGAGGTTCCGATGGGAACCACCCTGCGTGAGATCATCTATGAGATCGGCGGCGGAATTTCCGACGGTCGTGAGTTCAAAGCAGTGCAGACCGGCGGACCTTCCGGCGGATGTATCACTGCTGAAAACCTCGATACTCCTATCGACTACTTCAACCTTTCCAAGATCGGCTCAATGATGGGTTCAGGCGGTATGATCGTGCTTTCCGACAAGGATTGCATGCCCGCCATGGCTAAGTTCTATCTGGACTTCACCAAAGATGAGTCCTGCGGAAAATGCACCCCCTGCCGTATCGGTACCCGCAGAATGCTCGAGATGCTCGAGAAGATCTGCGACGGAAAAGGAACTGAAGAGATGCTCGACGAGCTCGAGAACCTCGCCAAAACCATCACCGATACCGCTCTTTGCGGACTCGGACAGACTGCTCCGAACCCGATCCTGAGCACTCTGCGTTACTTCAAGGATGAGTATATTGCACACGTCCGTGACAAACGCTGTCCGTCCGGCACCTGCCGCAAGCTCTTCAAGCTCAAGATCAACGAAAGCTGCATCGGCTGTACCAAGTGCAAACGCAACTGCCCCGTCGGAGCCATCAGCGGCGAGATCAAGCAGCTGCACGTCATCGATCAGGAAAAATGCATCAAGTGCGGTGCCTGTATTGATGGATGTCCGAAAAAAGCCATCGTCATGGAGTAAGCGACACAATGAAAACTGTAAATCTTACCATCAACGGCAAAGCCGTAACTGTTCCCGCAAACTATACCATTCTGGAAGCGGCCCGTGAAATGAACATCAATATCCCGACTCTCTGCTATTGCGCTCATCTGGGCAATGGCGAGGCCAACAAACCGGCGAGCTGCCGCGTCTGTGTGGTCGAGGTCGAGAAACGCCGCAACCTTGCTCCCGCCTGCGCCACTCCGGTTGCAGAGGGAATGGTCGTTCGCACCAACACCCAGCGTGCCCTCAATGCACGCCGCACCGTGGTCGAGCTGATGCTCAGTGACCACCCGAAAAACTGCCTCACCTGTCCGAAAAACCAGGATTGCGAGCTGCAGAAGCTGGCAGTTGAGTTCGGTATCACCGACATCCAGTACCAGGGAGAAATCAACCGTTTCCCGGTTGACTCATCAAGCAACGCCATCATGCGTGACCTTTCCAAGTGCGTGATGTGCCGCCGCTGCGAGACCGTCTGTTCCAAAGTCCAGACCGTCGGAACCCTGACCGGTTACGGACGCGGATTCAGTGCCAAAGTCGGTACCGCCAGCATGATTCCGCTGGCTGACACCAGCTGCACCTTCTGCGGTCAGTGCGTCAACGTCTGCCCCGTCGGTGCCATCACCGGTATCAGCTACGTCAAAAAAGTCTGGGCTGCCATCAACGACCCGAGCAAAACCGTTATCGTCCAGACTGCTCCCGCCGTCCGTGTCGCTGTCGGTCAGGAGTTCGGTTTTGAGCCCGGCGTGCCCGTGACCGGCAAACTGGTCGCAGGACTCCGTGCCCTCGGATTTGACAAGGTCTTCGACACCAACTTCTCAGCTGACCTCACCATCATGGAAGAGGGTAACGAGATCGTCGAGCGCATCAAATCCGGTAAAAACCTGCCGATCCTCACCAGCTGCTGCCCCGGATGGATCAACTTCATCGAGCACAACTTCCCCGATCTGCTCAACATTCCGTCAAGCTGCAAGTCTCCGCAGCAGATGTTCGGAGCGATCGCCAAGAGCTACTATGCTGAAAAAATCGGCGTGAAGCCCGAGGATCTCATCGTGGTCTCAGTGATGCCCTGTCAGGCTAAGAAATATGAGGCAGCCCGTCCTGAGTTTGCTCCCAACGGAGTCCGTGACGTCGATTACGTCGTTACCACCCGTGAGCTCTGCCGCATGTTCAAAGAGGCAGGAATCAACCTCGCCAACATGGATGACGAAGAGTACGACAATCCGCTCGGCGACTCCACCGGAGCTGCTGACATCTTCGGTGTTACCGGAGGTGTTCTTGAGGCAGCCTGCCGTTCCGTCTATTTCATGCTCAACGGCAAAAACCTCGATGGAGATGCCATCAACTTCCGTTCAGTCCGCGGACTCGACGGAATCAAAGAGGCTAAAGTTGAAATCGCTCCCGGAAAGACCATCAACGTTGCGGTCTGCTCCGGACTGGGTAATGCCCGCAAAGTCCTCGAGATGGTGCGTGCCGATAAAGACCGCTTCCAGGCGATCGAGATCATGGCTTGCCCGGGCGGCTGTATCAACGGAGGAGGTCAGCCCTTCCTGCACGGAGATACCGCACTGCTTGAGAAGCGCATGAAAGGTCTGTACAGCGAGGATGAGCGCAAGGTGAAACGCTGCTCCCACGAGAACCCGGATATCAAGGCACTCTACGACGAGTACCTCGGAACTCCCGGCAGTGAGAAAGCGCACCACCTGCTGCACACCCACTATCACGCCAAGTAATAGATATTACAAAGCAAAAGCCCGAAGCGAAAAGCTCCGGGCTTTTTTTATCTTAGCTTTGTGCCTGATATGGGGAGATGATGCGGGGAGAGGGGGAAAACTTCTTTTCTCGTGAAAAGAAGCCGAACGTCGGCTTCGTTATTCTTTTCCCCCTGTCCCGCCATAGCCTTGGCGACGGCGGATCTCTCCCTTTCAAGAAAAGCGGGGCTACCCGTGTCGGGAACAGAGCCTTTATCTTTTTCAGCCGGTGTTTTATCTTTTCAGCCAGAGGGGGAGAAGAAGGGGAATTAACTCGCATTCGTCTTTGTTGTATTGCGCCAGCAACAGTGTGGAATATTGCAGGCAATCTCGAGCCCCGCTCCTCAAGTCATGCAGGCGTATCAAATCTCTTCTTCGATGTAGGTGGTTTTTCTCAGCTTTATTTTGTTTTCGCTGCTGAACTTGCGGAGCGTTTCCATGCGGCTTTCTGACAGGTTGCACGCTACTATAACCGTGTCAAACGGATTTTTGGCAAAGATGTTTTCGATATGTTTCAGGTCTCCGAGCACTTTGAAACCGTAAACATTGAACCCTCTCAACGATTTGTTGTCATCCATGACTCCGACGATTTTTACATTGTTGTCCTTGCGGTCGAAGTTACAGAACTGTCTTGCAACGTAGAGACGGCACTGGACTCCTCCGCCGTAAACCAGTACCCGCTCAAGAGTCGAGTGTTTTCCCTGATTGCGGATAAAGAGTCTGCGGTAGCCGAAACTCTCGTAGAAGTGGATCAGGAAGCGTTCGCCGAGGATGAGCAGCGAGAGCAGCAGAAAATAGACCATGTAGAAAATGCCGTACTTGTACATATCCGCCTTGGGAACGTTGGAGTAGATACAAAATACACTGTTGCAGATGTACCCTGCAATACCTGCGATCCCGAGCAGTTTTATCAGACGGTAGTATTGGATTATTCCCATTCTGAGCCAGAAAGTACGGTAGATCCCGGATATGCAGAGCACCAGCACAAACGGTGCGATGTGCGAAATCGCCCAGAGCAGATACGAGCTTTCAGTAAGGAAACTTTTGCAAATGCGGCTGCTTATTATGAATGCGATTATCAAAAGCACCACATCCAGAGCCGGATGCATTGCGCTGATGACAAAGTTGCGCTTTGGTCTTTTGAGTCCGTGTGCAACGCTGGTCAGGGTATCAAAAAGTTCTATTCCTGAGTAGCGGATGGTGACAAAAAACACCATCAGGCAGAGAAGAAGTATCAGGGCAGGAATACTGCTCTGGAAAAAGGTCGCAAATATCGCCAGTACGCAAACGGAAATCGATAATCCGTACATGATGTAAGCGGTTTTGCGGGTGGTTCCGGTCTCTTTCTGGATACGGTGGTGCAGATGGTCGTGGTCTCCTCTCATGATGCTGCTGTCGGGGTCTTTCTGGATGAAGCGGCGGAAAAATCTTCTCCACACCGCAAGAAACACGTCAAATATCGGTACTCCGATGGCGGCGAGCGGAACGAGGAACGAGGTTATGGTGACGTGTTTGGTCGAGTAGAGCATACTGATGTAGGCGAAAAAGAGTCCGAGGAACATGCTTCCGGTGTCGCCCATGAAAATCCTTGCCGGAGAGAAGTTGTAGCGCAGGAAACCGAGACAGCTGGCGCAGAAGATGAGCAGTATCACCACCATTCCGCCTGAGTGACCGAGCATAAACATCCAGACTGCCAGCAGGAACGAGGATATGGCAGCTAAGCCTGCGGCGATTCCATCCAGACCGTCGATGAGATTGTAGGCGTTGATGATTATGACGCACCAGAATACAGTAGCGGCGAATGACAGCGGAGCGGGAAGAGGAATAAGAAAGAGGTTGGTTATTCCGGCTCCCTCTAAATAAATCACGGTCGCGGCGGCTATCTGTCCCAGCAATTTCACCCAGCTCGGCAGCTCAAAACGGTCGTCGATGAGTCCCACTATGAGGATTATTGATGCCGGAGTCAGGAATTTTAACAAAAAGATTTTGATGTCATCGTAGTAAGCCGGATTGGTCGATTGCATCGATATGCACAACAGTGCAGCGGTTGCGAAAAATGACAGCCAGATAGCTGCGCCTCCGCCTCGGGGAACGGGTTTTTCATGCTGGTGTCTGCCGTGAGGAACATCGATATATCCCAGATGCGGCAGCATGATGATGGCAACGTAAGTGAGAAAAAGCGACAACAGCAGACCGAGTGCGATGTAAGGAATATACATCGAACATCCCTGCAAAACTTTATGTAAAATCAAATCACCTGATTGCATTTCAATACCCGGATTATAAAGCACAAACTTCAAAGATACAACTCAGAGATAATATAACAGCAAAAAAAGTGAAAGTCAACTGTAAATAAAGGAATAAGAAAAAATAATAAAGATGTTTTCCAATTACTGTTAAAATCAAGTTAAGAAAAACTCTTCATCCGATACATAGATAAAATAAGTAAAAAAAGTATCCCGCTTTTCTTGAAAGGGTGAGGGGGG
>JAFVZB010000065.1 GCA_017508385.1 Lentisphaeria bacterium
GGGAGTGTACTTTTGTACACGACCAAAGCGGCGAGGTAAGCAAAACGCCCCATTACCATCGGCGGATGCAGTGCGAGGCAAGGTCGTGTTTTGCGTATGAGCAGCTGAGGGAGTGTACGACTGTACATGACCGAAGCAGCGGAGTAGCAAGGCACGAGATTGCCCGCAATGCGCCGCCGCCGGTCGTCTTTCTTCTATACCTTACTCTCCTTCTCATAGATGTTGAGCATCTTCATGGTTGCTTTGATGGCGGCTTCGTTCTGGTCGGCATCGAGTCCGCAGGTGCGGAGCGTGCGGTCGCCCCATTTCCATGAAATCACCGTCTGCACCAGAGCATCGGTTCTGCCTCCGGGGGGAATAGTCACAACATAGTTGTCGAGCGTCGGAAATACACTGTTGAGTTTTTCCTGCCATATCTTGCGCAGGGCTTTGACGAAAGCATCGTACTGACCGCTTCCGCTGCTGACGGCTTCGTACCGCTCACCTCTGACTTCCACGCAGACCGATGCCATCGGACGTGACCCTTTGGCGAGATTCAAAACGTAATCGGTGAGCTTCACCACCTCGTTTCCGCTGGAGTTTTTCAAGACGTCCGCCGCAATGTAGGGCAGATCTTCGGGCATCACCCGCTCTTTTTTGTCTCCGAGCTCGATGACCCTGCGGGTGACCAGCTCCATGGTGCTCTCGTCGAGTTTTATACCCAGCTCCTCGAGGTTCTTGCGGATATTGGCTCTGCCGCTGCTTTTGCCGAGAGAGTAACTTCTGCGCCTGCCGAAACGCTCAGGTTTGAGGTCGTTGCAGTAGAGTCCGCCCTTGCTGTCGCCGTCGGCGTGGATTCCTGCGACCTGCATGAAGACCTTTTCGCCCACCACGGGGTGATTGACCGGCACAGCCACTCCTGAGTACGACTCAACTATTCTGCTCGCTTCATAGAGCATACTTTCGTTGATGTTGGTCGATACTCCGCAGTGGTCGCATAAAATTGCGTGGATACTGGCAAGCGGAGTATTGCCTGCTCGCTCACCGAGTCCGTTTATGGTGGTGTGCAGACCGTCAACTCCGGCAACCGCCGCCGCAAGGGAGTTGGCTACGGCAAGGTCGTAATCGTTGTGGGCGTGAAAATCAAAGTGCAGCTGAGGATAACGGTCGCGCATACATTTGACATACTCTGCCGTCTTCATCGGAGTGAGCACGCCGAGGGTATCAGAGAGCATATAGCGGTTCACCGGGAAGCCATCGAGAGAGTCGAGCATCGACAAAACGTAATCGGGATTTCTCTGCATTCCTCCGCTCCAATCTTCGAGATACAAGTTGACCTTTATATCGTGACCGAAAGCGTAGTCGATGACTTTTTTTACGTCGTCTATATGCTGCTGAGGACTCTTTTTGAGCTGTCCTGAACAGTGCCTTGCCGAGCCTTTGCAAAGCAGATTGAGAACCCCTGCCCCTGCGTTGCGCAGCCAATCGACGGAAACTTTGCCATCGACAAAACCGAGAACCTCCACCCGGTCAAGACAACCGTGCTTTTCAGCTTCGGCACAGATGCTTTTCACCCCCTCGAACTCGCCTGCCGACACCCGGCATGAGCCGATTTCGATGCGGTCAACGGCAAGTTCACGGAGCAGGAAAGATGATATCAACACCTTTTCCTGAGCTGAAAACGACACTCCGTCGGTCTGCTCGCCTTCACGGAGCGTGGCATCAAGTATCTCGATTTTATTTTTGATTGCCATATTTATCCGATGTTTTTGTAAGTGATGAGCACGGCATCGAGTGCGGGAACTTTCACGGTGAGTTTTGAACCGGCAAGTTCGATCGTCTCACCGGCAAAACTCACCTGAGCAGTCACGCTTTCGGGCAGAATGACGGAACACTCCGCCGCTTCGGTCAGGCTGTTGGCAAGAATGACGGCGGTGGTGTCGCCATCGCTCCAAGCAGATGCCGGAACCGCCGGAACTTCGATCGGCTCCTGAATTTTCGTGTGCACCAGACGGATGGGCGATATAACTTCCGGAGTCTTGACCATGCGTCCGGCAAGCAGATACTTTTTCATGGCTCCCCTGCGCCATTTTGAGAGATTGCCGATGAGTTTTATCAGCGGCTCCTGCTCAGGAGCGGGAACGCTCCAGAGCTGACACCAGTTCCAGTGCAGTTCGCCCTTGTCTTTGAGTATCACCGAGAGCAGATTTCCTGAAACGAAGTTCCAAGCCAGATTCCAGACCGGGAAGAAGGGAGTCTTTTCGTAATCCATATTGCCGTGCAGCCACACTCCGTTGCCGGAAAATCCGGTGGTGTATTCGTGATAGAGATAGCTGTACAGGGCGACAGGATATCCGCAAAACGACCACGCCAGATGGTTGCGCAAATCGTTGAGCTTGCACACCTTCATGTACGGTTGTGCAACGGCGTTTTCGCATCCGAGCACGGTAACACCTGCGGCATCAGCGGCTTTGTCGAGCAGATTCTGCATAGCGGTAGTCTGCCATGCTCCCGGCAATTCGGGATGGGCGTGCTTTTTGGAGTAACAAAGCGGAGAAGCGCATCCCTGATTCTGGTCGAAGTATTGCAGATAATCAACTCCGAGCTTTGAAGCGGAGGAAATCTCTTTGCATACCAGCTTTACCGTGTAGTCTCGTGAGGGGCACAAGTCGTAACCGATTCTCTGACCGAGCGGATGGTTGCAGACGCTCGACCACGCCTCTCCGCGCGGACCGATACATATTTCATCTGCCACATTTTCTGCAATAAAACGCTCTTCAAGCGAATAATCGGGGTCGATCATGCTCTTCTGAGTCCAGGCAATTCCCGAAGAGTACAAGCCGACACTGTTGCCCTTTTCGTGCATGGCGTCGATGTACTCTTTGAGCAGCTCCTCACCTCCGGATGGCGGCCAGATGAACGGAGGAGCCCACGGAGCAGTGCCCTCCCAGTGCATCAAAAGTGCCATCACGGTGTTATCCCAGAGCTTGTTGTAACGCTCCATAACGGGCAGAGCGTTGCTGTACGGATAATACTCGTTGGGAATCAAACCGCCGGCATCAGAGCCGAAACCCTTGACGGGATAGGCGATGACCACGGGAGACTTTTCCAGAACTTCCGGCATATTTCCGGCAAGTTTTTCCGGCAGAAGAGCGAACTCTTCCATCCAGTTGCGGTAAATTTCGGCGGCATCCTGCCAGTTGCCTTTGAAACTGCGCATGACTACGCTGTAAGAAAGAGCTCCCTCACCGCCGGTGAACTGCTGGAGCAGCGGAACAGCTCCGCCGTTGTGCGGCATGAAGTCTATGACTTTGGGATTGTCGGCGGCATCGTGACAACCGATATAAATTCCGCACTCACTATCATAGAGAGCCTCGAACTGGGCGGCGGCGGCGGCGGGATAGAGACTGTCAACGCCGTTGTAGGCGTATTCGACGGTGTTGCACTTGAATTGAGCACGCTCCTGACGCAGTTCGAGGTCGTGCAAAATGACGCCCTCGGCGGTCGGAATGAGATAACGACAGGAGTCGGTTTTGATGAACTTTACCTGCGGATAATTCATCCATTCGACCTTGAAATACTCTCTGCCGGGAACGGCAGATATATTCCAGAGCACCTCGTCATCTGCTCCGAGAGCAACGGTCAACTCGACGGTCGTACCCGGCAAATCACGGCACTCCGAAAACTTCACGGTGACTTTATCTGCTTTTGTCTCACTCTCGACCGAGGCAAAATTTCCTGCTCTGTACTCGTACGGATTGCCGACAAAGTCGCGCATTCTTATCTGAAAAATATCGTCGAACGATTTTTCATTGCAAAAATGCTTCACAGCGCAGTTACGTGAAACAAGTCCGAAAATATCACTGCTGTAATTCAAAATTCTTTCCCTTTACTTGTTGCCGCAAGCACCTTTTTTTGCTTTTGCGGTCTCTTTGATTATGCGTTTGAACTCCTCAGGTATCGCAATCGACTGCGGACACTTTTTGACACAAGCCATACATGAGACACACTCCTGAGCACGCTCCTCTTCGGGAAGTGCCGAATACTGCTGCTCAAACCGGGCAAAATCCCCTGAGAGTTTGTAACCGTTATACATGGCAAATATCTTTGGGATCGCAACTCCGACCGGGCACGGCAGACAGTAGCGGCAATCCGTGCAGGGAACTGTGCCTTTTTTAAGATAGGCGGCAAGAGCTCCGGAAATAACGCCTTTTTCTCTGGCACTCAGCGGTTTGAGAGTGCTGAAAGTTGCGATGTTCTCTTCGAGGTGCTCCATTTCGGTCATTCCGGAAAGGATGCAGAGCACGTTCGGCAAATCGGCAACGTACCTGAACGCCCACGATGCGGGTGAGCGGTCACGGTCGGCACGCTTGAAAATCGCCCTCGCCTCATCGTTGAGACGGGCAAGAACTCCGCCGCGGAGAGGCTCCATGACGATCACCGGAATATTGTACTTGGTCAATATCTCATACTGCTCTTTGGATTTATACTGAGTCCAGTCGTAGTAGTTGAGCTGTATCTGGGCGAAATCCCACTTGTAACTTTTGGCTATCTCATCGAGCACTTCGGGTTTATCGTGGAATGAAAAGCCGAGGTAACGGATTTTTCCCTCCCGCTGCCTGGCTTTCAGAAACTCGTAAACTTTGAGCCGTTTTGCGGTCTTCCAGCTTCTGCCGTTGAGGGCGTGGAGCAGATAAAAATCAAAATACTCCGTCTTGCAGCGGGCGAGCTGTTCTTTCCAGATGCGCTCGATATCCGCCTCGGTTTTCAGCAATCGCACCGGCATTTTGTCGGCAAGGATATAGCTCTCTCTCGGATAGCGGGTCAGAAGGTCGCCGACACACTTTTCGCTCAGTCCGCGGTGGTAAAAATAGGCGGTATCAAAGTAGTTGACTCCTGCAGCCATCGCCCGGGCAAAGAGTTTTTCCGCCTTGGCGTAGTCGATTGCAGGTTCACCCTTGACCTTGCGGGGCAGACGCATGGTGCCGTAACCCAACAGCGGAACAGTTATTCCATTGATGGTTCTCTTTTCAACTTTGGCGTCTTTGCCTGCCGGAGATGCCGTTTTCTTCACCGTTTTTGCCAGCAGCCTTGATACAGGGGCAAAAATCGACAGCGCAAGCAGACTTTTGAGGAAATCACGTCTTTTCATACTTCACCTTCTTTTCACTTGTTGCCTATGGGAACTTGCTCACTTATCTTTTCTATGGTAAATGCCTTGGTGGGACAAACGATATGGCACGCTCCGCAGCCGATGCAGTGTTTGGCGTTGAATCTCGGAGCTCCGCTCTTGCGCAAAGTGACCGCTCCTGCCGGACACGCTTTGGCGCACTTGCCGCACTTTACGCCCTCCTGAAAAACGATGCAGACGGTGGGGGCAAACTTCGCCTGAGCGATTTTGAGCTTCTGCTTGGTCGGAAGCGGAAGTTTTCTGATTGCTCCCGTGGGACAGATGTTTCCGCAGCGGTTGCAATCGTAGTGGCAGTAACTATTTGATAAATCAAGCTCAACCGGTCCGATTCCGTTTTTTGCCGGAACGATTATTTTTTGCGGACACACCTTGGTGCAGAGCAGACACCCGGTGCACTTGCGCTCAAAAAGTTCAAATTTTGCCGCTCCCGGAGGATATATTCCCGAACGGCTTGAATTTTTGAACAAACGGGAAAAAATTCCGGTCTTGGAAAAAACAAATCCGGCAACAAATCCGCCGAAAGCCCAGCCGCAGCGGATGATAAAGTTGCGGCGGTTGACGGAAGTCTGCTCACGGATACGCTCAAAACCTATCGCCCTGACCGGACAGGCTGAAACGCACTCCATACAGCGCAGACAACGCTCGTTATCGAGAATTTTCTTCCCCGGCTCGACACATCCGGCAGGGCAGACTTTGACACACTTGCCGCAGTTGACACAGTTATCAGCTATTTTCAGCTGCCACATCGAATTGCGTGAGAGCGTACCGAGCAGAGTTCCTACCGGACAGATGTAAGTACAAAACGCCCGCCGCTTAAAAAGTGTGACCAGTAAAATCACCGCAAGCGGAATCGTTCCTCCCCAGAGAAACGAACTTACTCCCCTGCCGAAAATCGAGTAGGGGTCAAGAAAGAAAAATCCTGCGGCGGAGGCACTGAAAAGCAAACCTCCGACGGCTCCTGCGATAAACAAACGCACATTGGCAAAATCACGGCGCACGGAGTTTTTCGCCAGCGGGATAACTCCTGAAACATCCTGCAAAATTCCGAGCGGGCAGAGCACTGAACAGTACACTCTTCCGCAAAATCTTGCTATCATCATCTGCACCAGCACCAATGCTATCGCCCAGAGTGAAGCTCCGGATATCCAGCTCAAAATCGCAGGAGCGCACTCAAAGTGCATAACGTATGCCGCCATCGCTCCGAAGCCGGAAAAGCAGACAAGAGAGAGAACAAGGAACAATGCCGCCAGCAGAATGCGGATTTTCCTCAAATTTCCGTTGTTGAACATATATATTCCTTAAAAATAATAATTCACCTGATAAACTATAACCGTCCTGAGCCGAATTTTCAAGCTGAGTATTGCATTTGGAAAAATTTTTCAGCAAAATAGCCTGCAAATCCTGCCGTTTTGCTGTTTTTCATTTGCCAAAAACAATTTTATGTGCTATATTGTGCGTAAATATTTTTAGTTAGTTTTTCTTAAACAAAAAAGGGAAAGGGAAAATTATGCATTGGATAGACTGGTGCATCATGTTGATACCATTTTTTATGGTATTGTGGCTTGCAATGTACTCAGGAAAATTTGTGCGCGGAGTCGCTGACTTCCTCGCCGCCGGACGTGTTGCCGGCCGTTACGTCATCGCCGTCGGTGACGTGGCTTCAGGCTTGAGTGTCATCACCCTTGTTGCTCTGGTCGAAGCAAAATACCAGTGCGGATTTGCAATGTCATTCTGGGAAACCCTCTCGCTTCCCATCGGAACAGCGATGAGTCTCAGCGGATACTGCATCTACCGCTACCGTGCCACCCGTGCACTCTCGATCGGTCAGTTCCTTGAAATGCGTTACAGCCGCAGTTTCCGTATCATTGCGGCAACGATCCGCACCATTGCAGAAATGATTACCAATGCCATCGGTCCTGCCGTGGCGGCAAACTTCTTCATCTACTTTCTCGGACTTCCCCACCGCTTCATGATTTGCGGAATAAATCTGCCGACTTTCGTGCTTTTGACAGGTTTGCTGCTCATCGTCGCCACTTTGGTATTGTGGCCCGGCGGAAGAATTTCTCTGCTCATCACCGACTGTTTCCAGAGTCTTCTGAGCTACCCCGTGTTCGTGGTTCTGGTCGGTTATGTGTTCCTCAACTTCAACTGGGGTCAGGATATTGCTCCCGTGATGATGGATAGAGTTCCCAACGAAAGCTACCTCAATCCCTTCGATATCAGCCAGCTGCGTGACTTCAACCTCTTCGCTCTGGTATTCAACCTCACCAACAGCGTTCTCAACCGTGCCAGCTGGATTGGCAACGACACCACCGGTTCCGGCCGCAATCCGCACGAACAGAAGATGGCGAGCATCCTCGGAACCTGGCGTAACGGCTTTGCCGCCGTCATGCAGGTGGTTATCGCCCTCATGATCATCTGCCTCATGGCTCATGTGAAATTCGCCGATAAAGCTCACGATATCCGCCTGAAACTCTCAAACAAAATCATTCAGGAGGTCGTTGACGACACTGCCGACCGTGCCCGTATCAGCAAGGCAGTAAGCAGCGTTCCCGTACAGAGACACCGCATCGGAATCGATGAGCCGCTTTCACGGGCCAAAAACATCGATACTCCCTATCTCGACGCCACCCGCAACGAAATGCGTACGGCAGCGGTCGAAAAGGCAACTGCCGGTCTGACCGGAGAAGCAAAAGTTGAGGCTGAAAAAGATGCTACTGCCAAGGCAAACGCTACGTTCCAGAACTTCCGCAGCCTCTACCATCAGATGATGATGCCGGTCGCTCTGCGCAACATCTTCCCCGTCGGACTTATGGGAGTATTTGCTCTGCTGATGATAATGCTGCTCATTTCCACCGATGACAGCCGTATCTTCAACGCCTCGAGCACCATCATTCAGGATATGGTTCTGCCCTTTATCAAGAAGGCACCGACTCCGAAAGCCCACCTTGCCATGCTCCGCTGGGCATCGGTCGGAGTTGCGATTTTCTTCTTCGTCGTCGCAGTGTTCTTCACTCAGCTCGACTACATCAATATGTTCGTCACCATCATGTGCTCTCTCTGGCTGGGAGGTGCAGGTCCGATCATGATTTTCGGACTTTACAGCCGCTTCGGAAACACTGTCGGTGCGTACTGCTCTCTCATCTTCGGTTCGGGAATTTCTCTCTTCGGACTCATCTGCCAGCGCAACTGGGCTGACAACATCTATCCGTTCCTTGTAGAGAAGGGTTGGGATCTGCCCATCGGCAATTTCCTTGTTGCCTGCTCCAAACCGTTCGACCCCTACATCGTCTGGAAAATGGACGCCGTCAAGTTCCCGATCAACAGCTACGAAATCGGATTTATCGCCATGATTTCAGGTGTGATCGCTTATATTGCCGGAAGTCTCATCACCTACCGCAAGCCCTACAACCTCGATCGCCTGCTCCACCGCGGAGCTTACGCCCTCGAGGGTGAGCAGGAGCAGAAAGTTGCATGGAGCTTCAAAACCATGTGGAGCAAGCTCATCGGCATCACTCCCGAGTACACCCTCGGTGACCGCATCATCGCCTGGAGCGTGTTCACCTACAATATCATCTACAAACTTATCCTGGCGTTCATCGTGGTGCTGATCTGGAACAAGATATCACCGTGGCCGAAAGAGTGGTGGGGAGACTACTTCTACATCACCATCATCGTCATTCCGAGCATCGCAGGTATCATCACCACCGTCTGGTTCATGACCGGAGGAATCATCCACCTGCGTGAGCTCTTCAGGGACCTTGCAAAACGCATTGACAATCCGCTTGACAACGGTCAGGTCGATGGACACGTTTCCGTAGCAGACAAAGCCCGCCTCGGCGAGGAGCTCTCCAAAGAGTAAACCGTAACGCCAACACCACTGTTCATGATATGGGGAGATGATGCGGGGAGAGAGGGAAAACTTCTTTTCACGAGAAAAGAAGTTTTCCCTCTCTCCCCGCGCCCCTCTCTCCCTTTCAAGAAAAGCGGGAAACTTTTTTATTTACCTTTACCGACCCGTGTCGGGA
>JAFVZB010000006.1 GCA_017508385.1 Lentisphaeria bacterium
ATCGGCAGGTTGATTTTGGAACAAAATCAATCTGCCAGGGGTGCAGGGTGCAAACCCTGCCGGGAGATTTTTAAGAGGCAAGCAGCCTCTTAAACTCCCTCCCCATACGATGCTGAAACAATAAGGTTTTGCAACAGCCCCGCCCCTCTCTCCCTTTCAAGAAAAGCGGGGAAACTTTTTTATTTATTTTTAGCTACCCGTGTTGGGAACAGAGCCAATAACAAAACCGGCAGTCACGGGAGCAGGAAGGTCGTTATCTTCCTGCTCTTTTGTTTTTCGGCAGAAGTTCGGGGTCCGCCGGGATATTCAGATAATCAAGTATGCGTGAGGCACTGGCGGCAAATATGGGAGCTGCCACACTTCCGCCTCCCGGACGGTTGCCTTTCGGACTATCCACCATTATCACCATGACTATCTCAGGTGATTTTGCCGGAACAAATCCTGCGAAACTGGTGTAATAATTACCGCTGAATCCGCGCTTGGAATATCCCTTGCGGCTGGTTCCGGTCTTGCCTGCGACCTTGTACCCGGGAATGGCGGCACGGGTGGCAGTTCCTCCGGGAGAAGTCACTGCGACCATCATATCCACCAGCTGGTCGTATGCCTCTTTGCGCTCAAAAAGAGCGACCTGCGGAGCGTAGGGCATAACTCTACGCTCTGTGCCATCGAGCTTTTCAGTGCGGTCGATCAGCCTCAGCTGAGGCATTTTTCCGCCGTTGGCAAGGGCGCAGTACGCTCTTGTTATCTGGAGAAGTGTGGCACTCATGGTGTAGCCGATGGGAACACGGGTGATTTGTACCGGCTCCCACTTTTTGTAGTGCGTGAAACGTCCGACGCTTTCAGCCGGGAGCGGCAGGTCGGTCGGAGTACCGAACCCGAACATCTTATATACATTGTATGTGCGTTCAGCTCCGAGCATCACGGCAACCTTTGCTGTACCTATGTTGCTGGATTTTCTGATGACACCGGTGGTATCGAGCGTTCCGTAGTCACGGGTGTCAGAGAGTTTCCAGCCTGCGTAGTGCCATGCGTTGTTTTCGCAGAAAAACTCGGTCTCGGGAGTTATCACTTTCCAGTCGAGAGCCTTACCGATGACAAAGGGTTTCATCACGGAACCCGGCTCATAAATATCCATGGCGATGCGTGAAGTTATGGCTCCGCGCTTGTAACTCTTGCGGTTGTTGGGGTCGAAAGTCGGCCGCTGGGCAATGGCGAGGATATTTCCGGTCTTCGGGTCGGCGACGACGGCGTAAGCGGCGTGGGGATTCCACTTGGCAACGGCGGCATCGAGCTCCTCTTCGACTATCGACTGAATGGGCTCTTTGATGGTGAGATAGACATTTTTTCCGTCATGGCTCGGCTTGACGATTTTGTTTTCTCCATATACAAGACGGCGTCCGCTGGGGTCACGGTCGTAACTCTCGGTGCCGGTCACCGGAGCCATTGCCTGATGCATTCTGCGTTCGAGTCCCTCCTGAGGTGCTATTACATCCTTTTCACCAAGATTGGAATATCCCAGCACATTTGACAACAACCTGCCTTTGGGATAGATGCGTCTGGTGACATAATCAAAAGCTATGAGGTTGCGTCCTGAAAGCACTGCCGCCGTTTTTTTGCCCCGATTGCGCTCCTTTTCGGTCTGAAAAATCGGAACAAGCCGCTTACGGAACATCTCAACATTGTACATATCCGCATACTTGGCAAGCAGGCAGTACTGATTATCCCTCATCTCGTACTTGCCGGTTTTAGAATTGTAGCGGCTCACTTCGGGAGCAAGACGTTTGTAAAAATAGTCATAGCTTTTGCCGAAATGCTCAGATGCAAGCTGCGCAAGCTGCTGACGCTGGCGTTTCTCTTTTATGTTGCACGGAGCGCATTTGACAATGACACAAGGCATATTGCCGACCAGCAGATTGCCATCCATATCGAATATCTCGCCCCACTTGCCGTGTACCTCTTCCTTGTGATTGTAGATGTTGCGTGCTACTTCCAGATAGTAATTGTGGCGCACGACCTGAATGTAGAAAAATCTGGCAATCAATCCGATGGCGACGATCGCCAGAAAAAAGAGAACCAGTTTTATGCGGGTATGCACGCAAGTCGAACTGACACTGCTCATCTGGTGCGGACTCTGGTGTTCCGGTAGATGGATTTACCGGAAGGAACATTATTCATTGCAGCACGGCGGAGCTCACGTTTTTCCATTGCAGCGGCGACACGCCTCACTGTCTCGTCAGGAAGCATGGTGACCCAATGCATCTGACCGTGGGCAGGAGTTCTGAGCTTTATACCGAAACGCTGTATCTGCATTCTGATATAGCTCCACCGGTTGCGCTCCTCGATTTTGTTGCGTAAATTTTGTATTTCCTTCTGAGTGTGGCTGATAGCCTGCTTTGTGTCATTGATTTCATTTGACATTGAACTTATACCGCTTTTGAGAAATACGTGCATCTCAAAGACTCCTGCCACCATAACGATCATGAGGATACCGAGCAGTGCCGGTTGAAGTTTGCTCATCAGCGATGAGCCCTGTACCGGAGCCGGAGTTGCCCGCCGCACCGGATTTCTTCCTGATTGAATGTTCATATTTATATCTCCCTTTTTTGATTTACAACTTTTGAGCGACCCGCAGCTTGGCGCACGCCGAGCGGGTATTGGCGGCAAGTTCTTCGTCATCCGCCGTGTATGGATGTTTGAGTATCACCTTGAGCTGCGCCTTGTTGTTGCAGCAGCACACCGGAAGCGTCGGAGGGCAGATACAATCGATACTCTTGTCACGGAAATAATTCTTCACCATCCGGTCTTCAAGAGAGTGGAACGATATCACTGCCATCCTGCCGCCGCAGTTCAAGATCCCGGTGGCGGCACTCAAACCTCTTTCGAGCTCTCCGAGCTCATCGTTCACGGCTATGCGCAACGCCTGAAACACCAGTGTCGGAGCCGGAAGTGTTCCCGGCTTGCTTCTGCCCAGCACTCTGTCGCAAACTGCGACCAGTTCATCGGTGGTGCCGAACATCATGCTGCTGCGTACCGCAACGATCTCTTCGGCAAGACGGCGGGCACGCTTTATTTCGCCGTAATCACGGAATATTCCGGTCAGCTCCTCAACGCTTGAGCGGTTGAGCAGACGTCCGGCAGTGACTTCGCTTCTTCTATCCATGCGCATGTCAAGCGGTCCCGGATTTCTCCACGAAAAACCGCGCTCAGCCACATCGAACTGCGGAGACGACACTCCGATATCGAAAAGCACTCCGTCAACCTTATCCCAGTTGTGTTCAGCTGCGATGTCGGCGCACTCGGAGTAGTTGCCCCGGGCGAGCTTCACCCGGCTGCCGAACTTTGCCAAGCGTGCCGCACTTGCTTCGAGAGCGGCATCATCACGGTCGATACCGAGCACCTCGAGCTGAGGATACTTTTCCAGCAGAGCCGTGGTATGACCTGCTCCGCCGAGAGTTCCGTCAATGAGCCGTGCGGGACGGTCGGTCGGAAAAGTGAGATACTCCAAAACTCCCCTGAGCAATACCGGAATATGATGAAATTGGCTTGAATCGTCACTCATTTGCCGTCTCCGTTTCCTGCCATTCCCCCAAAGATAGTACCGAAAGCGGGGGATATCCTGGTGCTCGCCTTGTTGATGGCATCAAAGTATCTGCCGACGCTGTTGTCGTCAACAGGAGTGTTCCAGCGGTTGGCTGCCGTGAGACGGATGTGGCTGACAGCTCCGATAAGTTTCACCTCACCGACGATTCCGGACTCCTCGAGCTTCGCCTTGTCGAGAGCCATTCTTCCCTGCTTGTCGCAGCGGCAGAAGCGTGACTGCGAACCGAGAAAAGCCAGAGCCTCCTGCAAAGCGACATCGGCGATCGCCTGTTCGGAAACGTGGTCGAAGAGCCGTTTGAACATCGGAAGAGGGAAGAGAAGAAAATCCTGCTTCACTGTCGGAAGCATGACAAACTCCGTCTCTCCGCTGCGCCATTCGCTGGGCAGAGAGACTCGACACTGGGGATCAAGTCCCCGGATGTATTCACTGAAAAACATATTCAGTGTCGATGATGAAGTTGCCACGGTCGATTTTCCTATTTTTACCTATTTATACCTATACGCTCCTAAATTTAGCTACTTTTTGTAAAATTTCAACCCATTAATAGAAAAAAATCGAAAAATTTTTCAATTTTATTTGAAAACACGCCAGATTGCGGTATCTTTTATACACTGCAAAACGACTGAGCAGTTTTTGGGGTTCCCGGAAACAGGCATCGCACACCTGACTCCGTGGAGTGTTATTTCACTGTATTATCTGCTGTATAACCAATGAGCATTATAAACAAAAGGGCAGAAACAATGAAAATTGATGTGCTGGATTACTACTCACAGGATGAGTGGCAGGCTTTCAAAAATGAAAGCGCAAAACACGAAACTCCGTTTCTGATGGTGAATTTGAACATCATCCGGAAAAAGTACACTGAACTTACCAACTTTTTTCCCTTTGCCAAGGTATATTATGCTGTAAAATCCAATCCGGCAAAAGAGGTGATAAGCCTGCTGAGGGATCTCGGTTCAAACTTCGATGTGGCATCACGCTACGAACTTGACGACTTGCTTGAGCTCGGAGTGTCTCCTGAGCGCATAAGCTACGGCAATACCATCAAGAAAGCCGCGGATATAAAATACTTCTACGACAACGGAGTGCGTCTTTTTGCCACCGACAGCGAGAGCGATTTGCGCAATATCGGACGTCTTGCTCCGGGTTCAAGAGTGTTCTGCCGCATCCTCACCGACGGCAGTGAGACCGCCGACTGGCCGCTCTCACGCAAATTCGGTTGCCATCCCGACATGGCGATCGACCTCATGCTGCTGGCAAGAGACCTCGGACTCGACCCCTGCGGAATATCTTTCCACGTCGGTTCACAGCAGCGTGAGATCGGAGCGTGGGATTCCGCCATCGCCAAAGTGAGATACATCACCGATTACCTGAAAGACGAGGGCATCACCCTCAAACTCATCAATATGGGCGGAGGATTTCCGGCAAGCTACATCAGCAAGACCAACGAGCTCTCAGTTTATGCCGACGAGATCACCAGATACCTCAAAGAGGATTTCGGCGAGGAGCTTCCTGAAATCATCCTCGAGCCGGGCCGTTCACTGGTTGCGGAGGCTGGAGTTATCGCAAGTGAAGTAGTGCTCATCAGCAAAAAGTCCTCGACCGGACTCGACCGCTGGCTCTACCTTGACGTGGGCAAGTTCAACGGACTCATCGAGACCTGGGATGAGTCGATAAAGTACCCGCTCTACTGCGAATCGCGCGGAGAGATGTGTGAGGACTTCATCATCGCAGGTCCGACCTGCGACAGTCAGGATATCATGTACGAATACTACCGCAATCCGCTGCCCTCATACATCAAGACCGGAGACCGCATCTACTGGCTGACCTGCGGAGCATACACCGCAAGCTACGCCTCAGTGCAATTCAACGGCTTCCCCCCGATAAAAACAGTGTTTATCGACTGAGGGATATCAGGCACAATAATCCACAATGCCGCAGCGGAAAAGAAATTTTCCGTGGCGGCATTTTTATTTGGCTCTGTTCCTGATATGGGGAGATGATGCGAAAGAAAGCGTGAAAACTTCTTTTCACGAGAAAAGAAGTTTTCCCTCTCTCCCCGCGCCCCTCTCTCCCTTTCAAGAAAAGCGGGAAAACTTTTTTATTTACCTTTACCTACCCGTGTCGGGAACAGAGCCTTTTATTTAAACATCAAGTCAATACCTTGATCTTATCTAATCACTAAAAAAGATACATTGCAGCTTCATTTTTATTTCGCATAATTCCACAAAATTTTACCGAAACTGCTTTAGAAAAGCTGAGTCAAGACTTGAAATTTGACAAAAAGTCACTATATTATATATTTTCCGTTATTGTCTATATTTTATTGCCTTATTATGGAGTAAAAAAATGAGCGCACTTTATGAAAAGACCGTTGAACGGTTCAACAAATTCGTCGTGCCCACCTATGCACCTAAACAACTCTTCGTCCGCGGAGAGGGTGCCCGCCTCTGGGATGACGAGGGGCGCGAATTTCTCGATTTCGCCTCCGGAATTTCTGTCTGCAACGTGGGGCACTGCAACAAACGTGTTGCCGCCGCCATCGCTGAACAGAGTTTGAAACTGGTTCATACTTCCAATCTCTACTTCAATGAACTTATGCCCCGTCTGGCGGAAAAACTTATCACCGAGTCTTTCCCCGGCAAGGTCTTTTTCAGCAACTCCGGTGCTGAAGCCAACGAGGGTATGATCAAGCTCGCCAGAAAATACGGCAACGCCAACGGCGGAAGAAATACCATTATTTCCATGGATAACTCTTTCCACGGCAGAACTCTTGCCACTCTCGCCGCTACCGGCAGAGCCAAGTACCGCAAGGGTTTTGAGCCGGATGTCCCCGGCTTCAAGCAGGTTCCGTTCAACGATATCGAAGCTCTCAAAGCCGCAATGACTCCTGATGTCTGCGGTGTCATGCTCGAGATGGTTCAGGGTGAAGGCGGAATCCTTCCCGCCGACGTCGAGTACCTCAAGCAGGTGAGAGAACTCTGCGACAAAAACGATGTTCTCATGCTCTGCGATGAAGTCCAGTGCGGAATGGGACGTATCGGTACCCGTTTCGCTTATCAGAGTTTCGGAGTTGTTCCCGATGCCATTTCGATGGCAAAGGCTATCGCCAACGGTTATCCCATGGGCGGATTCATCGTGCGTGACAAGTTTGCCGATGTCCTCACCGTGGGCACTCACGCTTCAACTTTCGGAGGAACTCCCCTCGCCTGCGCCGCAGCTCTCGCTGTTCAGCAGTGTTTCGACGAGGATGGTCTGCTCGAAAACTGCCGTACCGTCGGAGCTTATCTCATGGATAAACTCGCCGAAGTCGGCAAAAAATACAACTGCGTGCAGGGTGTGCGCGGCAAGGGTCTCATGATCGGAGTCGTTCTCGACCGTCCGGCGGCAGAGCTCCACGGACTCCTGCTCAAAGAGAACTTGGTCACTCTCACAGCGGGTGAAACTGTTCTCCGTCTGCTTCCTCCGCTGGTCATCACCAAAGAGGATGCCGACTTTGCCATTGAAAAGATCGATAAATGCCTCGGCATGATAGATAAATAATTGAGGTTCACAACATGAAAAAAGATTTGCTCACTCTCAACGATATCACGTTTCAGGATTGGGAAAATATTTACGATCTCGCCTGCAAACTCAAAAAAGACCGTCCTGCTCTCAACAACAATGTGCTTGCCGGCAAGAGCATCGGACTTATTTTCGCCAAATCATCGACCCGTACCAGAGTCTCTTTTGAGGTCGGTGTAAGCGAGCTCGGAGGCAATCCGCTCTATCTCGACCAGAGCAAAATGCAGGTCGGACGCGGTGAGACCATCGCCGACACCGCCAAAGTTCTGAGCCGTTATCTGCACGGTATCGTCATCCGCACTTTCAGCCACGCCGGAGTCGAAGAGCTCGCCCGTGAGGCAAAGTGTCCGGTCATCAACGCCCTCACCGATGAGTACCATCCCTGCCAGATACTCGCCGACCTCATGACCATCATGGAGTACTCCGGAACCGTCGGTGAGAAGGTGAAGATGGTTTTTGCCGGCGACGGAAAAAGCAATATCGCAAACTCCCTCGTGCTCGCCGCCAAGCTCACCGGAATGCAGCTGGTCATCACCTCTCCTGAGAGCGTGGGCATGAGTGATGAACTTGCGGTAGGATGCCCGAATATCACCTGGGACCCCGATCCGGTGCGTGCCTCAAAGGATGCCGATTATTTCTACACCGACGTCTGGGTGAGCATGGGATTTGAGGAAGAGCGTGCTGAGCGCATGAAGATTTTCCAGCCCTATCAGGTCAACCGCAGACTCTTTGACGTGGCGAAAAAGGATGCAAAATTCCTGCACTGCCTGCCCGCCCACAGAGGCGAAGAGGTCTCAGCCGACATCATGGATTCCCCGGCTTCGATCGTCTTTGACGAGGCAGAAAACCGTCTGCACGTCCAGAAAGCCGTCATGAGTATGCTCTTTGCCAAATAATGAACATCCTTGAAATACTCGGCATATCATTTGCCGTAGCAATCGACGCACTGGCTGTATCAATCGCCGGTGCGTTGTGTTCAGACACCCGCCGCAAACTGCGCAACGCAGTCAATGCGGCGTTGTTTTTCGGAGGTTTTCAAATCCTCATGCCCGTCTGCGGCTACTTTCTTTCTGCAGGAATCGTAAAGTACACCGGCAAATGCGCCAACTTTATCGGATTTGCGCTCCTCGCTTTCATCGGAGTCAAAATGATTATCGACGGCATCAAATTTTCCGACGGTCAAAACAACGTCTGCAAACTCGGAATGACCGACTTTTTCGCTCCGAAAAATCTTTTTCTCCCTGCCGTAGCCACCAGTATAGACGCCCTCGCCGTCGGCGCAGGCTTTGCTTTTGCCAAAACTCCGCTCTGGCTTCCTGCCGTCTCAATGGGAACCGTCACCGCTATCGTCTCCGGCTCCGCCGTGCTTGTCGGAACCCGCCTCAAACGCCTCGCCGGTCAAAAAATAATGACCATAGCAGGAGGAACAGTCCTGATAGTCATAGGAATAAAAATACTGTTTTTTTGAAGCAGGATTGTGAAACTGCACCACTTGCTCCTTTTCAAGGAAGATGGAGCATTATGCTTGCAGTTTGAAAAGTTGGCACAACTCTTCAAAGCGTTTTTGGGTTTCGGGCGAGAAACGGCTCATTGATTTGCGGATTTTTTCTACGCTCTTTTCGCTTTGGTCAGCTGATTTTGAAAAGAACTTATCCGCAAGGCACACCAATTTTTCCTCAGGCGTTTCCGGCAGAAAATCACGTTCCGGGAGCGGCAGTTTCTGAGATTTGATATCACCGACGCTCAAACCGCTTCCGGTATGTCTTTCGCAGATACGGGCGTGTTTCTCGAGATCGAGTCCGTGGTTTGCCCCGTACTCACGCAGGAGTTTTCCGCCGATGATACCGTGGGTGATATACGGAGCTGTTCCGTTGCAGAAGATATCAGGAGCATGGCATTTGAATATACCTATATCGTGCAGCATTGCCCCCTCTTCCACCAGAGTCAAGTCAAGTTCCAAGCCGGAAACGGCTGCGATTTCCAGAGCCTTGCGGCAAACTTTTTCGCTGTGCTCAATAAGGAGTTGACGAAGTTTGTCATCCTGAGGATAGAAAAAATCTATTATTTCTCTCATGCTCCATATCTCCTGTATCAAATTCACAGATATGCCGGAGTGATCTCCATTCCGGCGGGATAGACTTTCAGATTGTTGAACTTGCCCGACACGGCGACCAGACTGTACGGCCAAACCAGAAAGGTATAGGGCTGGTCACGGTGGATGATCTCACCGATTTTGTGAGCAAGTTCTATACGTTTGGCTGAGTCGAACTCCATGCGCATATCTTCGATGAGTTTATCGAGCTCTTTGCTGCAATATGATATGTGATTGCTTCCTCCCGGAACCGTCTGGCTTGAGTGCCACACCTGATACATGTCGGGGTCAAAATTGCTCGACCAGCCGAGACAGCAGGCGTCGTAGCTTCTCTTATCGAGCCGCTGGAGATAGTTTGACCACTCGACGACCTGGATCGACATATCAATTCCGGCGGCGGCGAACTCCTCTTTCAACAGCGGCATGAGCTTCTGTTGTATGGTACTGCTGGCGACCTGGAGCATGGTAAATGAGAATTTCCTGCCATCCTTGTCAAGAATTCCGTCGCCGTCTGAGTCTCTCCAACCTGCTTCGGCAAGCAGTTTTTTTGCCTTTTGAGGAGAAAACTCCAAAGCCTTGAGCTTCGGATTATGGAAACGGCTCTCCGGAAAAAACGGAGTTACCGCCACTTCGGCAAGCTGATGATAAATATCCCGGCAGATACGCTTGCGATCGACCAGATGAGTCAGAGCGTTGCGCACTCTTCTATCCTGAAACAGCGGATTTTTCTGATTGTAACCGATGTAGGTGTACTGCGGAACAAGGTAACGCTCTTTGCGCAGATTTGCCTCTTTGAAACGCTTTTCGCCGGTGCGTTTTATCCACTGCTCAGGAGTGAGTGACAGCCGGTCGATCTTGCCCGACATCAACGCCTGAAAGCAGGTTCCGGGATGGCTTATCACCTCGAAATGGAGCTCATCGAGCGGAGGAGCTATTCCGTATTGAGCTCCGAAATAATTTTTGTTGCGCTTGAAAACTATGCGTTTTGCCTTTTCCCATTTTTCAAGCTGATAAGCTCCGGCGCCGACCACCATCTTGTTGCGCAGGTGGTCTGAGTTGAATGCGTTACCGTCAAACTTGCCGTCAGGAGCAAAAAAGTGGCGGGGCAGCGGCTCGAGTCCGAGAGTGCAGGCAACGGCTCCGTAAAAAGGTTTGCGCCAATAAACTTTGAACTCGTAATCGTTGATTATTTCAACTTTTTCCAAGTCCTGATAGTAGGATTTGAGGTGTGAGCAGTTGACGTTTTCATCTTTTATCACATCGACCATGAATTTGAAATCGTGGGAAGTCACTTCAACATCCTTGTGGACTTTTCCGGTCACGGGGTCGGTGACGTCGCCGTATTTCACTCCTCGTCTCAACTTGATGGTAAAGACTTTTTTATCGGGTGATATCTGCCATGACTCGGCTATCATCGGCTCGAAAACATCGGGATTTTCCCAGTTTCTTGCAGTCAATCCTGCGGTGCAGAGCGAGGCGAGAGACATCGCTGTTGCTTCGTTGCAGATGATGGTGTTGAAGTTGGGCGGCTCGGCATTGATTGCCTGAGTCATTCTGCCTCCGAACCTTGCGGCGGGGTCAAAATAACGCAGGTTGGCGATATTGGTATCACGTTTGACAACAGCACTCCCGGCACCTGAACTTTTCGTTTCAGAGACAGAAACGCCTCTGATGTTTTTCAACTGCGCAGAGAGCTCCACATTGCTGCGGTGCAGACGGTCTATGGCATTTATTCCGACGATGCCGAAATAAATAACGCTTGCAGTGAGCAGTGTCAGTATGACTTTGAGATAGGTGTGGGAGTGCATTATCATTTATCTCCTGAATTCAATGAGGCGGCAGGTGTGAGGTTCGAGCTCGAACTGCAGAAGTTTGCCGTCGTGTGCTATGTTTTTTCCGCTCCAGAAGTCGGCTGCTTTCATGTCGGCAGAGACTCCGCACTTGGCGAGGTCGAAGCTGAACAGCTGTTTGGAGTCATCCTGCCAGTTCACTGCCAGAATACGGATGCCCGACTTGAATTTCTGGACAAATCTTTCGGGCAGCTCGTTGCAGAAGAGGTCAAGGGCGACTCCGGCTTCACCCGGCTCGGCTGAAACGGTCTTGCGGCAAAGCTCGAGTCCTTTTTCATTGAGCAGGGGCATCTTGTCGGAAAGGTTTATCACTCCGCCTGAGATAATGGCTATCGAGAGCAGGACTTCGGGTTCGTTCTCTTTGAAGGTCGCCAAATCGTGCTGTTTGTCAGGCATATAGGAGTCTTCAGGCTTAACATGAACATAGCACGCCTGCAAACGGTTCAAATCCGGGTCATTTGAGGTGTGAGCGGCACGGCAGACGGCGAAATCGGGGTCGTTTATCCAGAGCTTGCGGTTCTGCCAGTAGCGGGCGGCAACCGACGGAGCGTTCACTTTGGTGTTGTGCCATGTAGCGTGGATATCAGCTCCTATGCGGACGGCATCGACTCCGGCAGCTCCGGAAGAGAAAACATATCCGCAGCCGAGTATCTCGGCACGGTCGCCCGTACCTTTTCTCACATTGTCAACGATAAGGCGCACGATATCGTCACGGCGCACCAATTTATCCTGACGGCGGAAAGCATGGAGCACCGGCTTGAGGAAGTCGATTTTGAAGTATCCGTAACCGTAATCGGTGTAACGGCGGAAGAGCTCCTGCAGGAACTTCTGAGATTTTTCCACCGTGGGGTCGAGCACAAAGCCGAAACGCTTCTGGCACTCATAGGCAAGGCATGGCTGCCCTCCCCGTGAGCGGGCGAGCATGTCGTAATCCATCTGGGCGATTCTGGCGTGAGGCTCGACTATTCCCGGAGCGAGCCACAAGCCGGGAACGAAGTTCATCTTTCTGAGCTCTTTCGCCATATACTCCATGCCGGAGGGGAAGTAGTGATTGGCTTCCCACTCACCGTAACAATACTGCCAGCCGTCATCGATGATTATGCGCTTTACGTGCTTTGAAAGCACAGGGTCGTTGGCGATGAAACGGGCGTTTTGCAGAACTTCATCTTCGGTGATCGTCCAGCGGTAGTAGTCCCAGCTGTTCCAGCCGCAGACGGGGTCTTTGAACTCTTTGCCCGGAACGGAGTTCTCTTGTGCATAGGCTTCGAGCATTGCAAAACCGTCTGCGCTCTCACGCAGGGTCAGGATGGGAAACTCATAAACCGTTCCGCCGTAATACTCAACGAGCGTGCTGTACTCTATATCTTTGAGCAGACAATTTTCCGCAGTGCAGATGAAATCAGCCGGAAATCCCGACTGATAGGGAGTCGAAAGCTGAAGAGTCACACCTTTGTTGGTAATGGATATCACTGAGCCGCCGGTAATTTTTTCCGGAGAACTCACCTTGTGCAAATTGCGTGAACTGCACCCCTTGAAGCAGGTCTGGGGCAGAATGTGCTCGGCTTCCATCGAGTCGAGCCGGAAATACTTGAACTCAACCTTGTCGTAAACCCGGTCGAGTTCGGCAGTTATTTTGTAATCAACAGCCTGAGTGCGGCGGGTGATTTCCAAACGCCATGAACCGTTGGCTGAGGCGGTAAAAACTCCGTCATTTCCCTGCCAGTTGAGTGCGACAGGAGCTCCGTCATCAAAACTGACCGAGCTGTTGAATACGATTTTCGGGAAACTTTCAAAAAGTTGTTCAGGCAAATTTGACATCATTTTATCCTTTCAAAGTTCTTTTTTGACTGCCGTCTTACTGAAAAAGTGTGCGTTGGGCACTTTGGCGTAATAGGGATAACGCCTCTTCAACTCATCTGAGGCATCCGGAGGAATGTGCTGAAAACGGTGATAGAGCCAGAGATACTGCTCGGGATATTTGCGGATATACTCCTCAGAGATATCGAGCAGCTCCTGAAGCACCTCGGCATCATCGGCGTACTCGTCGAACGGCTTGGATAACTCTCTTGACATCGAATAGAGTTTGCCATCCTCATGGCGCAGACTTACTCCGTACATCACCACGCAGGGAATACCCCGGGCATCGCAATATTTTTTCAATACCGCAGGAGCGGTACTGCTCGGCACGGGAACTCCGAAAAAGTTGACGAACACGCCTCCGTCACGCACTCTGGTGTTCTGGTCAACGAGTATAGCAAGACTTTTCCCGTCACGCAGAGCGGAAATGCATCCGCGCATTGCTCCTTTGGAAAATATCACTTCAAAACCTGCAGCTATTCCCCTCATTCTGTCATTGAAAAACTTGTTGAGGTAGTAGTTTTTGACGGGTTTGGCTATCGCCGCCATCCGCACTTTGCCGTGGTAAGTTGCCATGACTCCGGAACCCTCCCAGCTGCCGTGGTGGGGATTGACGTAGATCATGCGAACATCTTTGGCTGAGTAACCGTCAAGCTGATTTTTCAATACGTCAGGCATGACGTAACACCTCTCGATACGGTGGGGTCTGCCATCGGTCCAGAAGAATTCGATCATGTTCCAGAGCATATTGAATATCGACTCGAAGCCGACCTTTTTCACCTGTTTCTCATCCCATTCGGGGAAAGCACAGCGGATATTGGCACACACCAGACGTGACACGCCGGGAATCATCCACGCAGGATAAGCAAGCATCCTTGCCGCAGGTCTGACCGCACACCCGGGAAGCGAGCGGATGATATAATAAGCGGTCATGGCGGCGATGTATAAAAAGAGTTCACGGATTTTTTTCATGACAGATAAGAGTTCTTTCGTTGGTTATTTTTCCTTTGAAGCAACCCGGTACAACAGACCGGCAAGCGCAAAGAGACAGAGCGGACCTGCAACATAAAGTCCTCTGACTCCGTATGTACTGACAACAAACCCTGCGGCGAGCGGAGAGAGAAACATTCCGAAACTGCGCATACTTGCGGCATATCCGAAAATGAGTCCGCGATTGCCCTGACTGGTACGGCGGGTGAGCCATATCTGTAAAGCCGGGTCGAGTCCGCTCCCGGCAAAGACCATTAGAAAGCGGAACACAAATATGCCCGGCAGGGTTTGGCACAGAGTTATAATGAGCATGGATACTCCGGCGCAAATGGATGAACAGACTGCTATTTTGCCCGGTTTGAAACGGTCGGAAAGAAAACCGAGAGCGAAGCCTGAAATAACTCCGGCAAAACCGCAGACGGCGGAGAGAGCTCCCGTCCAGCCTGAGGCTCCTGTGACCGAGCCGAGCACATCCTTCACCAGAAGCGGAACAAATGAGTTGTCGAACTGGCGGCAGAACATCACAAAACTCATCAGAAGGAGTATCGGCAGCACCGCATGGAGAACCCTTCCCCGCGGCACCATGTTTTTGAAAAATCTGCTGACACTGCTCTTTTGCGGCTCGAAATACTCAGTGACACCTTTCCACACCAGAAAGAATGAGAGAGACATCAGAAAAGCGGTGACAAAAAAAGCGTTGCGATAACCGAAGTATTCGGCGAAGATGCCTCCGAAGAATGAGCCTGTCATGTGACCTGAAAACATCGCACTGTGCAGACTGCCGAGAGCGAAGCCGTTGTGCTCCTCGGGAGTCTGGGTCGAAACGAGAGTCTGAGCCGCCGAGACGGTTCCGCAGAACATGCCCTGCACCAGACGCAGAAATATCAGGAATACCGGACTTGTCGCCACACCCATAAGTCCGAGAGCGAACAAACCTCCGAGATAGGAACGCAGCAGCATCTTGCGCCTGCCGAAGCGGTCGGCGACAGCTCCCCAGATGGGGGCAAACACCATCATCATCATCGGAGCGGCGGCTCCGAAAAGAGCGACGTAAAAGGGGAGATCTCCGGCAGAAACGTTCAAGTCGTGCTGGAGATAAAACGGAACAAAGGGCAGACCGAAAGAGAAGCCGTTGGCAGCGATAAACTGAGCCATCCAGATGACAAAAAGCTGGCGTTTCCACGTCTTGCGGAAATCAGGTTGTGCACTCACAAAACACCTCCGGTTCACACGACACTCTTACCGGAGCTTAAAATACACTCTTCAAGCAGAAAAATCAAGTGTTCCCCGGGAATAAATCCTCACATTTTCAGGAGATAACATCTTTTCAGCTTCATCACAAACAGCACCGGCATTTTCCAACATTCTGATATCCGGAAAAAAGGTGCGGTCACAATTTTGACAGGCAAGCAATATCCGCCAGTAGCCGTCTCCGGATATCTGCTTGCCCGCAGTGTGACTCAGTGAGAGCGTGCCGAGGCAGAGCAGAGGACCGTTCTTTTTGCAACATATCTGCAATTTTATTCCGGAGTCAGGTTTCAGTTCAAGTTCAAGCTCATTGCCCGGCAGTACCGCATCCGGGATATCGGCAAACGGCAGCTTTTCGCCTCTGAATGATGCACGGATAACTGTGCGCTCCTGAGCCATGGCTTTTCCGGCAAAGAGGCGCATTTTCACCCCATGCCACCCGGGGAATGTGCTTCTGCAACAGATGTCGGCGCAGGTGAGAGTTCCGGAGTTTGCCGCCACACTTTGTTCCTGAAGATACCCCTCATACTGCCCGGCAAAGCGCACTTTTTCCACCCTGATGCTTTCGATGGCGGAATTGAGATTTCTGTGGATATGCTCAACATCAAACTCATCCGGTCTTGCCATGATACACAACCCGAGCATCAGCAGCAGATGACTCTGGAACATATCACGGATTATTCCGGTGCGGTCGAAGTAGGCTCCGCGGCCGCCGATGCCGTGGCGTTCACTTACTCCGATGGTCAGCTTTTCTATGCAGGAGTTGTTCCATATTCCGGAAAATATCCGGTTGGCAAAGCGGAGCATAAGTATATTCTGAACATCATCTTTGCCGAGATAGTGGTCAACCAGATATATCTGGTGCGGCTCAAGCAGAGAGGATAAAAAACGGTACATTCTGTTGATATCAGCTTTGTTCTCTCCGAGCGGTTTTTCAAGAGCGACATTGCGGAATGCAGTTTTTGACGGTTCATTGAGCAAACCACCACGGTGCAGAAGTTTTATGATACTGCCGCTGAATACTGTTGGAACGGCGAAGTAGAAAATCCTTCCGTTTTTTCCGTTGGAGGGTTCTATTTTCCGCAAATGCTCATCGAGGCGTTCCGCACTGTCGGGGTCATCGGGGTCAAACTGCAAAACCGATATCTTGCGTGCGAGAGCCGGACTCACCCGGATTTTGGCTAACAACTCTTCGAGTTTGAACTTTCTGCGTGAGAGTGCAACAATGCGGCTCGACGGATGAAGAAGTCCCCGTTTTTCCAGAGCGTCGAGAGCCGGAAATATCTTTTTTTCAGCCAGATTGCCTGATGAACCGAAGATGATTATGGTGCAATCCGACGGAGCGTTTTCCCGGCAGAACTTTTCATCAAAGACGGCGGTGAACGGCATTAAAGTTCAACTCCGAGCAATTCAAGCAGCTGCTCTTCGCTCTGCACGCCGATGGCTGAACCTATCTCTTCGCCGTTGCGGTAAACCAGCAAGGTGGGAACGACTTCAACATGGCATATTCTGGCAAGCTCGGGCTCACGGTCGATATCGACTTTAAATATCTTCAACTCTCCGGGAGCTCTGCCTGAGGCGCACCACTGGTCGATTATTCCGCTCTGACGACGGCACGGACCGCACCAGGCGGCAAAGAAATCGACAAGGCAAAGTCCGGTGGAAAGGGATCGTTCAAACTCATTTTTTCCGATGTGTCTGATGGATGTCATACTTGTAAACTCCTAACATTATATTGATTCCCCCAAGACAATATAATGCAGTCGGGCATAAAATCCAACAACACAACTGTTTATTTACCGCTGAGGTGCAGAAGATTTTGATAATTTCAACAAGCGGTTCGGGCAAGAGATTCCCCTGCGATATCGGAACCGCAGGTACGGCGGCGGTATGCCGGAAACAACTTGATGCATAAAGCCGCAGCATCCGGATGATCACCAGCCACACCAGCCATATTGTTTTTCTCTCCCCCGAAGGGAATTTTGCCCCCTCCGAACCGCCTTACTTACAAGCCGCCTGCACCATGGCGATGGCTGTCTCTTTTATCTCGGCGAGACTCTTGCCCGGTTTGTAGAGTGCTGAACCTATTCCGACACCCTTGCAGAGCTTGAGGAACTCGGGGATGTTTCCGGCATTGACACCGCCCACCGCCAGCATCGGAGCTTTGATGACTGCCTGTAAATCTTTGATGTAGCCGATACCGTTGACTCCTGCGGGGAAGAGTTTGAGATAGTCAGCTCCGGCACGCAAGGCTGTGAACCCCTCGGTCGGAGTGAAGAAGCCGGGAATCGAGGTCAAACCGAGACGCTTGGTTTCCCTGATGACCTCACAGTTGGTATCAGGAGAGATGATGAATTTACCGCCTACCGCCGCCACACTGTTGACATCTTCAACACTCAGAACGGTTCCTGCTCCGATGAGCATTGAGCCGTTGGCGTGATATTTTTCTGCCGCAAGACGGATGCTTTCGCAGGCATCGGGACTGTTCAGCGGCACTTCGAGCACACGGATTCCCGCTTCATAGAGAACTTCACACACATCGAGCATTTCCGCCGGAGTTATTCCCCGCAAAATAGCTACTACGGGGCACATCGCACTGTACTTTTCAAAACTCATTTTTTACCTCGCAACTCTTCCTGAGCCTGAGCCCTGCATAAGGGAGACCACCTCTTTGCGGCTGTTATAGTTGTAATCACCGTAAACCGAGTGTTTCAGACAGCTCGCCGCCACAGCGAAACGGATGGCATTATTTCCGTCACAGAAATCATCACTGTAAAGAGCGTGGATAAGACCTGCTCCGAAGGAGTCACCTCCTCCGAAACGGTCAACGATATTGCGTATCTCGTAGGGTTTGTAGTTGCCATCGGCATCGAGCGGAGCAAAGAATGCTCCGTTGTCACGCTCGTAAAGCATTGCTCCCCAGTTGTTGTGGTCGGCTGAAATACTCTCACGCAGAGTGATGGCGACCTTTGAAGCCCGGGGAAATCTGGCAAGCAGCTGTTCGGCAACGCTTTTGTACCCTTCGATGTTGAGTTTTCCCGAGTAGATATCAGTTGCTTCAGCGTTTATTCCGAAAACATCAGAAGCATCCTCTTCGTTGCAGATTATCCAATCGACATATTCGACGATGTTGCCCATACACTCAGAGGCAAGCTCGCTTTTTTTCTTCTCTTTTCCCCAGTTCCAGAGCTTCTTGCGGTAGTTGAGGTCACAGGAAATCACACAACCTTTTGCTGAAGCAGACTCGACCAGTTTCAAGGTTGCGAGATAGGCGTTTTCGCTCAGACTGGGAGTGATTCCGGTGATATGCAGGTGGTCAACACCATCGAGCATCGCATCAAAATCGTAATCCTCAGCTCCGAGCAGAGAGATCGTGGAGTAATCACGGTCATAGACCACATTTGAACCGCGCTGTGATGAACCGTGTTCGGCGTAATATACACCCATTCTGCCGACGCTGCTCCACAGTATTTTGGAGGTGTCTGCACCGAGTCCGCGCAGTTCAGTTTCAAAGGCTCTCGACACGGGATTATCAGGAAGAGCTGTAAGATAACGCACATTGTTGCCGCCGAGTATGGATAAACTTGCGCAGACATTGGCTTCACCGCCTCCGAAAGTCGCAGTCAACTCCCCCGGGAAACTCTGGGCAAACCGTTTTTTGCCCTGCGGACAAAGCCGCAACATCACTTCGCCAAATGCAGCAATAGTTTTTTTACTCATTTTCTGACCTTATATTATCTCTATTTTGCTGATAAATTTTTCACTTTTCCCCGCCTCGAGCACCGGCAGAAGAGCGGGAGCATTTTCAAATGTTCCGATTTTGATATTCATGGGTTCAATACAAAGATAGTCGAACTCATCGACCTTTCTCCATACCATCCAGTACCCGAACTTGCTGTCGGGCAGATAACGCAAAGAGAAATCTTTGTACTCAAGCTCGGCAAGCGGAACAGCCGTTGTTTTCAGATGTCCGAATGGCCAGACACTCACCGGGTCGCACCAGACGTCAGGCTCAAAGCCGTCGAGCCACGGAATCACTCTGCCGCTGGCAAGGTAGCGGGGCGGAGGCAGTTCAATGCGTCCGCCGTCACCGTGAACATTGACCCTTTGCGGAATGGCAAAAGCGGTATGAAATCCCAGAGCGCAGGGCATACGCACTTGCGAGAGGTTTTCCACCTCGAAAGTCTGAATCAATGCCCTCTCTTCAAATGTGTAACTGACACTCAGACGGCACTTGAACGGAAATCCCTGATACATACTGTTCTCCTCATCGAAAAGATACTGCATGGTAAGCGTGTCGGAGCCGGTTTGCGTCAACTGCCACTCTTCACGCAGAGCAACTCCGTGCAGATGGGTGTTGCGGTCGGGCTCATTGACGGGCAAAAAGCAGGATTTGCCATCGAACTCAAACTTTCCCGCATCGATGCGGTTCGGAGGAAACAACACGGCAAAGCCGTAATTGGTCGGAGCGGCTTTCCACTCGTCAGCGGTGCTGAAACGGCGCATGATATCATATCCGTTCCAGCGGACACAACTCAAATTGCCGCCGAACTCGGGAGCTGATACCACCTGCCAGGCTCCAAAAATATGCTCTTTCATATCACGCCCTCATGAAAGCTCCGCCGTTGAGGTTGATGATCTCCCCGGTCAGGAACGGAGTGTCGGCGACTTTGAACACCGCCTCGGCGACCTCTGAAGTCGATGCTCCCCTGCCCAGCGGAATACCTGCCATCTCTTTCTCAAGCTGTTCAGGAGTGAGACGGGTCATGATAAGGTCGGTCATAATCAATCCCGGAGCAAGTACATTGCTGGTAATGCCGTACTCTGCGCCGAGATTGGCAAAGCCTCTGGAGAGAGCGTGCATGGCACTCTTGGCTGCCGCATAAGAGAGCATACGCTCATTCGCCGGCTGATACGCCCACAGACTTGAAATATGGATCATGCGTCCCCAGCGTCTCTTTTTCATATCTTCAAAGGCAAATTTGCCGCAAAGATAAGCTCCTTTCAAATTGACACTCATCACGGCATCCCACCAGTCGCCGTCACTGGTATCTTTTCCCCGCTTGTAGGGGTCGATGCGGGCATTGTTGACCAGTATATCCACAGGACCGATATCGGAAAACATCTTTTCCACCGCTTTCTCATCAGCGATATCGCAGGAGTAAGCAATTCCTGAAATCTCTTTTGCCACCTTTTCGGCGGCATCGGCACCGTGGGCGTAATTGACTATCACCCGGCATCCGGCGGAAGCGAAGCGGCGGCAAACTGCTTCACCGAGTCCTCTTGAACCGCCGGTAACTAAAACTGTTTTACCCTGAAAATCATCCATTTTACTGCTCCAATAAAATTTACCAGTCGCAAACTGCGCCATCAGGACGGATAAGCTGCGGAGTGTACGGGGTTATTGCCGGATGTGCTTTGCACAACTCATCGTCAAGCTCGATACCCCAGCCGGGTTTGTCGTTGAGCTCGATGTAGCCGTCTTTGACCACGATAGGCTCGGTGATGACGTTGTTGCGCCAGTCGTTGAGGAAAAGACGCTCCTGAATGAGGAAATTGGGTATCACCGCATCAAGGTGCATCGAAACCGTGGTCACCACCGGACTCATCGGACCGTGCGGAGCAACAAACGCATTGAACGCTTCAGCCAGATGTGATGCTTTGAGAGCAGTTCCGAAACCGCAGCTGTGACCGATATCCGGCTGAATGATACTCGCACAGTTGCGGGTCAGAAGCCGTTTGAACTCAGGAAGAAACGAAAGACGCTCGCCGGTGGCAACGGGAACGTCAATTTTTGAAGCAACTTTGGCAAGACCCTCCTCATCTTCGGGCTGACAGGGCTCTTCAAAGAAGAAGAAATCAAGCTCCTCAAATATCCTGCCGATTTTTATTGCCATGTCGGCATCGTACCTGCCGTGACCATCGTACATGATAAGGGCATCCGCTCCGACGGTCTCACGGATAGTCTCTGATACCAGACGTATCTTGCGCAAATTAGCCGGGTCATTCACCTGCCAGACCGGCAGAGCGAGACTGAATTTGAAAGCATTGTATCCGGCAGCCATGGCGATTTGAGCCTTCTCTCTCACCACGGCGGGATCGAGAGAGCCTCCGCTCCAGCCGTTGACGTAAGCACGGATTTTTTTGCGGCAGGCTCCGCCGACAAGTTTATATACAGGCTGACCGAGACTCTTGCCGAGGATATCCCAGAGAGCAAGTTCAACTCCTGATATGGCACTGCCCTTGATGACTCCGCCCTTCCAGAAGAGCTGTTTCACCATCTTCTGAGTGAGATACTCTATCTGAGTCGGATCTTCGCCGAGCACCAGACACTCGATATCTTTGAGAGCGCCGAGCACACTGCTGTCGTGACTCTCGAGAGTGGCTTCACCGAGTCCGGTGATACCCTCATCGGTGTGGACTTTGATAAAATGGTAGTTGCGGTTTGAAAGCAGTCCGACTCCCGGAGTCGGAGCACCGACGAGGATCGATTCTATACGGGTTATTTTCATATCGAGTAGCCTTTGTATTTGTTGAAATCGCAATCCTGAGAGATTTTTCCATCGGCAAGCTCACTGTAATACTTGAATATCTTTATTTCCTCGGGGTCATAAGGCTTACCGTTGGCACGGAAGATATCATGCTGCCACTTGGTGAAGTCGAGATTGGTCATTCCCGCTTCGTAACGGTTCCAGACGCTCTGCCACGGCTCGTAGGTCTGAGAGAGTCCTGCGACCAATCCCCAGTGCCAGCAGTGTATCCTTTCGAGATAGAAGAGCGGGAACACCTCCTGAACGTTGTCGTGCAGGATGCGGTGCAGCCACTCGGTATTGAGAATGGGACGTCCGAACTTTTCCTTGAGATAGCTGATGACTCTGATGTAGGAGTTGTACGGACCGTAGCTGTGAAAACTTATTACATCACTCAACTCAAGAGCGGTCAGCTCCGCCGGAGTCGCCGCCCACGGATGATGCCAGACTCCGGTAGTGAGCGGCTGAGAGGGGCTGCATGAGCGTGCCACTTCAAACATTTTCTTTACATGAGGAACCGATATCTCACCCCGGTTCGAGTTGCCCGGTTCATTGAAGAGATCCCAGACGCAGATGCGTTTATCGTTGGCGTATTTGGTGATGATCTCTTTCTCGTACCGGTAGTATCTCTCGGCGATTTCCGGCTCATCGAGCAGACTGTAACCGATTTTATCGGGATTGCTGCCGTGCGGAGAGTTTTTGCGTCCGCCGTGATAACCCCAATCATACTCCTGAACTCCGAGGTGCGGAGCACGGTAATCGGCGTTTTTGGGTACGGTGCAATCATTGCCGAAACAAATCATTGCGGATATTCCGTGTTTGTCTATCACCGTAAGGAACTCCTCAAAACGCTCCATGAAGCTGTCATGCTCCTCATCGAGAACGGTGAACTCCAAAATCATGCGCACACTGTTCAATCCTGCTGAGGCGGCAAGTGCCAGCTCACGGTCGGCGGTGGCGATGTGTTTTTCCCAGTTGAGACTCTGCCAGAAGTCGATACGATTGCAGCAATCCGAAGGAATAAAGTTGCACCCCCTCAACCACGGAGAACTGTTATGCCACTGCCACGCCTGTTCAACAGACCATTTTTCTGATGCCATTTTGTATTTTTCCCTGCATATATAATTTGCTTTTATTTTTGTTCTGCTATATATTATACCACAACTTTGAAAAAAGTAAATCTACAAAACAAGCATAAAAAATGGATATTTTGCGCAAAGCCGACAAAAACAGCGAAAAAACCGTTGTCATCCATCCTTTTGCAGGAGATGAACGGCTTGCAATAACCAGCTGCGGATACACCAGTGCCGAGGATACGCAATACATAAAGCGTGAACACTCGGATCTCTGCGTTTTGCAGTACATCAAAAGCGGATGCGGATATCTCAAAGTCAACGGCAAAACCATAAAATCCGGAGCCGGAGACGTGATAATCAACCACATCGGTGACGACCACGAATATTGGAGCGACTCCAAGGCTCCGTGGAGCAAGGTGTGGCTCAATGTGAAAGGAACTCTCGTCACGGAACTTTTGCGGATATATCAGCTTGAACACATCACCTATATTCCAAACGTAAGCGAACTTGCCGATGTATTCACCGGATGTATCGAAAATCTGCTCGAACAAAACGGCGATGTCGTCGAAGAGACTGCCATATCACTGCACAGAATAATCCACCGCATAAACAAGGCGGTATATTTTTCCGGAAAACAGACAGACCGCATCGCCGAAAAGCTGCGGCGCAGACTCAATCAGGAAATCACATCGGGCAAAACCTTTTCCGAAATAGCTGTTGAATTCGATCTCTCGGAATCCCAGCTTATCAGACGTTTCAAAAACGCCTACAACTGCACTCCGTACGCATTCCTGCTCGACTGCCGTCTTGAGCTTGCCAAAACCATGCTGATAAACTCATCTTACTCCATAGCAGAGATTTCCGGCAGGTGCGGTTTTTCATGCCAATACTATTTTTCGACCCTCTTCAAGCGGAAATTCAAAAAATCTCCCAAAGCCTACCGCAACACGCCGACCATCGATAACACAAGATAGAGTTGTTTTTCTGTAATGAGCTTGCAATCCGAGATTTGCGTGATATATTAAGCCATACTGGCAATAAACTGCATCAACAAAAGGAGCACTCCGATATGAAAACAGATATGCAGAACCAACAGTTTTCCCGGAAAGAGAAAACAAACTTCACTCTTATTGAACTTTTGGTGAGCAAAACTTGTCAAATATGTGTTTCGCCGTTGTATTATTTTCAAAAAAGTACTCCGCTTTTCTTGAAGGGTGAGAGGGGTGCGGGGAGAGAGGGAAACTTCTTTTCCCGTGAAAAGAAATTTCCCTCTCTCA
>JAFVZB010000066.1 GCA_017508385.1 Lentisphaeria bacterium
GGTGAGGGGGGCGCGGGGGGAGCGGGAAAAATTCTTTTCCCGTTGAAAAGAAGTTTTCCCGCTCCCCCCGCTTCCCATTACCATATCAGATACAAAGCTTTCTGATAATTCAGCTGCGCTTTGAGAACTCAAGGACTGCGTTGGATAATATTCCGTCACTTTTTAATTCGACGATATATTTTCCGTCACTTTGGCGGGTTTCCGGATAGATGATGTCACCCGTCTTTGCCTGCTGCTTGAACTCGATACGCACTCTGTTGTACTCAAATTGCTCCGGCAATACGTCGGTAGCGATGGAAAAATATACCGGAGTCGTCATGTGTCCGTTCAAGTCCAAATGTGACGGTTTTACGGTAAATGACGGATGTTTTACCACTTCTGACTCAGGAATCGTTATTTTGCGCGGCAGACACTCCATTTCCTCCGGAGCATCAAATTTCACGTTCAATTTTTCCGGTTCAAGTTTGATTGCTTTCCCGGCTTGCAAGTCAAAAAAAGCTCCGGTGGCGTTGGCTATCATGCAAAGTTTACCATCTGCATCGCGGATGGTCAATTGCCGGAGTCCGTATATGGATTTGCAGCCGTAAATCTTCACCGCAGTAGTGATATTTTCCCTGAACTCAGGCATCCGGAAAATATCCAGTTGAAGCGAAAAGAGAAAAACCGCTATGTTGTTATCAACCAGAAATTTGCGAAAATCCTGCTCGACATACTCCTGAAACTGACAGCAGTTCGCCATCAAACCGACAGCTTCGTGGAGTTTAAGTTTTCCATCAGGCTCCACAGCAGTGAACGGAACAGTATTTACCATCTCATACATAAATTTTCTCCTTTCGCAGACAGAACAGTTTCTGCATATACAATATAATATAATATAATAATATACCACGTCGGAGCGTCGAAAACAACTTTCCGGAATAGAACCGGCGAAGTTATTTTGCTCTATTATCAGCAGAAAAATATTAAGAGGTATAGTTGATGTTCCAACATGAGTTATTTCTGTTTTTGCTGTAAGAAAGCAGTTTTTCGGCGGTAGTACATTACGGGGCCATTGATGGCTTGATGAACAAAACAGAACAGAGAAGGAAACAGTTTATGTCAGAAAGCAGTAAAAAATCGGGCGCAGTTCTGAAATGCCTGAAAGCAGGAATTCCGGTAGCAACTCTCGTCGGAGCCGGTGTGGCAATCGGATTCATTGCCGCAAGTTCTATAAAACAATAGATACGATCTCCCCCAACGGAACCTACCGCAAATGCCTCCACTGTTTTTGAAGCACGCACTCAGTTCCAACGGGAAATTGGCATTTTACCGTTTTTCGCGGGTCAGCCAGGAGGAGTTGCGCAAGGTCAGGATACTGTATATACAGATCCATGAGAGCGCTATCAGACTGAATATTCCGTACACAAATGCCCAGAGAGCTCCGGTTTTACTGTTCCTGCGCGCGTAGATCGCTGCCGGGAGCAGACTCCAGACACTGTTTATTGAGAAAACGTAGTACACCATGAAAAGCAGGTGGTCGCTGAACTGGATGAAGGTATAGATCGTACACGGTATGAAGATGAACGGCAGAAGAGAACCGGTTATCATACTGACTATGTTGAGTTGGAATATGCTCCATCTCCAATCTCTTATGCTCCAGCGGCGCAGCACGAAGCCCAGAAGCAATATGCTTTCACGCATATCTCCGCGGTTCCAGCGCAGGAGCATTTTACAAAGTCCGGTGTAGCAATCAGGAACTTGAGTGTATGCCACTGCCGTACTCTGCGACACCACTTTTTTGCCGCTCCTCAATATCAGACTTGTGAGCGCACGGTCTTCTCCGATAGTCGCAGGAGCTCCGAAGAAGGTTTGGGCGAGCCATCTGTCGAGCAGCGGAGTCACCACATCACGGCGGTAGGCACTGATCGCTCCCGGTGTGCAGAGCACATAGCCGATCACGCTCTGGGCGCAACGCATGAAGTCGCAGCCGAAAACGAAGAACACGTCGAGCATTCTCGGAAGTATTCCGTGCTTCATATTTTTGACTCTGATGGTTCCTGCCACAGCTCCGATGCTTTCGTCATTTTTCATCGGGGCAAGCAGACTGCGCAGAGAACCTTTTTCCAGCACTGAGTCGCTGTCAACCGTGACGATCACCGGATTTTTACTGTGGCGGATTGCGTAGCAGAGGGCGGCTTTTTTGCCTCCGTTCTTCTCAAGATTGATGCCGCGGATGCGGTTGCCGGATTCATCGACCGCCTTTTGTATCCACTCCCATGTATCATCTTTGGAGCCGTCGTTTACGGCGATGATTTCAAGTTTTTCCTGAGGATAATCGAGCTCCATGATGCTTCTCAGAGCCGCCATGACTCCCTCGGATTCGTTGTATGCGGGAACGACCACCGTACAGGCGGGCACGTCGTCACCTTCGAGCGGTTTTTTTGCACGGTAAAAGGCGGCAAGCACCGCCTGGAGCAGCATAAAAAACGTGGTGAAAATAGCAAATGCCATGCCTATCGTAAAGATTGTGCGGGGAAATCCTGAGCTCTGCCAGAGCAGTTCACGCTGTTCAGGCAGATCGATACAGAACAATCCGACAAAGCAGTTTACGATCAATACTATCGTTATAAATTGTACAGCTGCATACTTCATTTGTTTTTCTTTCACAAAAAGCTTTGTTCCCGATATGGGGAGATGATGCGGGGAAAGCGTGAAAACTTCTTTTCACGAGAAAAGAAGCCGAACGTCGGCTTCGTTATTCTTTCCCCCCCTGTCCCGCCATAGCCTTGGCGACGGCGGATCTCTCCCTTTCAAGAAAAGCGGGGAAACTTTTTTATTTACCTTTACCTACCCGTGTCGGGAACAGAGCCTCACAAAAATCCTATTTATATAATATATCATAATATGACTGTTTTATCCACTGTTTTTAACAAAGTTTTGCTCTTTTTTAATATTTTGTGCTTATCACACCGCTTTTTTCGACTTTTTGAGCTTGACAAATCTCTCTTTCAAGGTATAGTATAGAGACATCTTTTTTTATCAGGAATTCCAAAATAAGGAGAGTTTTTATGAAACGTTTTTTAATTGCGATCACTGCCTGCGCCGTTGTCTTTGCGCTCGGAGCGGCTCCACAGAAAAAAGCGGCGGTCTATCTCGATAAATCCGGCTCTCTGCGCATTGCCGATGAGCTCAGGTTCGGAGGAGATACCTACATTAAACGTGTCAACTACAAGCAGGGCGGAAAATCTTGGAAATGCGATACTTCCAGCTTTGACAAGGCTTCTGACATATCCGTAAACAGTGGAAAAATCATCATTGCAAATGAGCCTGAAACATCTTACCGCTCCACGCTTGCCGGAAATATCGACGGCAGTTACACCTACACCCTCAGCATTACCGGAAACAGCCGCTCTTTCACCTGCCGCACCGGTATGCCTGCGGCTCAATTCGTTGGCAGAGAGCTGATTATGGATGGCAAAAAGGTACTCTTTCCGCTCGAAAAAGGCAAGGGAAAAAAGGCGATGGTGCTCTTTTCCGGCAGGGTCAGAAAAGCCGGAATCCCCTGCCGTGACTCCTTTGTTGAGCTCGAATTTGAAAAACCGGTTTACATCACCGTTCACGACTACCGCCCGGGAACTCAGAGTTTCAGCTTCATCATCAGTATGGTCAAAGGCAGCAATGCAAGCCATCTGCGCTTCAAAGTCACTGACACTGCCTATATTTCCCACCCCATCGACCTGCGCAAAGCGGTCAACATGGGATTCGTTGACAAAAAGGATTCCGACGGCAGGGGCGGCTGGACAGATCAGGGACCCGAAAATGACCTGCGTATGCTCCCCACCGGAAAAAAGCGGTTCAAGGGTACCGATTTTGACATCATCAACCCCAAAAAGAACGGAGGTAAATCCTGCATCGTGCTCAAGGGTTCAGCCCGTGACTACTTCCCGGCTTCAGCTCAGGCTGAGGTCAACGGCAAGCTGAGGGGCAACTACCTCTATCTGCTGCACGCAAGGGCGTGGGGTTCATCCGGAGCGACCATCGGAACCGTCAAACTCACCTATACCGACGGTACTTCATCGGATATTCCAGTGCACACCCGCAAAGACCTCGGCAACTGGTGGAGTCCGTCACCCACTCCCAACGGAGACGTGGTCTGGATCGGCGAAAACATGAGTGCCTCGGTGGGATTGTTCCGCAGTGTTTACCCGATAAAAAACGCTCCCGTCAAGAGCATCACTTTCACCAGCAACTGCGGTCCCGTATGGATGATCGTTGCCGCAAGCATCAGCGACACAGCCATTCCCCGTGACCAGAGTGCTCCGTACTACGTCGTTTCCGGCAAGGATTGGAAAGCTGTTGATTTCCACAAAACCGTCATCGACGGCAGCGTGATGGATTTTTCGCACCGGCTCGATGCTCCCGCCGGAAAATACGGCCGGGTCATTATCCGCAACGGCAATTTTTGCTTTGAAAAACAGCCGGAAAAAGCCGTCCGCTTCTACGGCAGCAACCTCTGCTCAGGCGCAAACTTCGTGGATAAAAAGTGGGCTGACGTTATCGTGAAACGCTTTGCCCAGTTCGGATTCAATCTGCTCAGACTTCACCACCACGACGGAGGTCTCGCCGACAAAAAAGACACCACCAAACTCGACCCCAAAGGAATGGATCAGGTCGATTACATCATCCACCGCTGTAAAGAGAGCGGCATCTACATCACCACCGACTTTTACGTTTCCCGCCGTCTCCCGGCAGGAGAGATACCTGAGTACCCCGGCAGACTCAGCAACATTCAGGCGTACAAGGCTCTGCTCTGGATAAACGAGACCGTCTGGAACAACTGGAAAGCCAACGTCACCAACTATCTCAATCACGTCAATCCCTACACCAAAATGCGCCTCATCGACGACCCCGTTCTGGTGACGGTCAACATCATCAACGAGGGCAACATCAAGAGCCACTGGGCGACCGATGCTTTCACCAGAAAGAGCTATGAACAGCGTTTCAAAGAGTGGCGTAAAGAGAAAAATCTCTCTGAAAACGTTGACAGCGTGACCCGCAACCGTGAGTTTGAGGAGTTCCTCACCGAAGTCTATGAGAAGCGTTACAAGCAGATGGTGGAGTTCATCCGTACTTTCGGAACCAAAGTTGTGTTGTCAGATCAGAACATGGGAGCAACTCCGAAACTCAGCCAGATGAGACGTCTTTACGACTACGTTGACAACCACGGTTACTCCAGTCACCCCTCGTTTCCGGTGAACTCATGGAAACTGCCGTCGGCTCTCAAACAGCAGTCTCCGGTCACATCAGCTCACCCGGTGCCGTGGCATCTTCCGGCGAGCCGTCTGGTGGATAAACCCTTTACCGTCACCGAGTTCGACTATGCCAAACCCAACCGTTTCCGTGCCGCAGGTCCGGCAATTATCGGAGCTGTCGGTGCAAGTCAGAGCTGGGATATGCTCGTGCAGTTCGCTTTCTCTCACGGCAGGGAAAACTTCATGCTCGACAACAGAGCAAACAACCACTTCGACCTCTCGACCGACTGCATCAAGAGTCTGGCGCACCGCATCGGAACCGCCCTCTTCTTCGATGGCGGAGTTCCCGAAGCCAAAAAGAGTTTCGTGGTGCTTTTGAGTGAAGAGTCATATATTCCGTTCGGAGCAGAGTTTCCGGGTGAGGTTTCCCAGCTTGCCCAGATTGCCAAAGTCGGTACGTTCATCGTCGGCAGAGAGGGCGATTTGAGCAAACTTCCTGCCGACACCGCCGCAGTTATCGATATCGGAGTTGGATTCCCTGCCGGCTACAAGGGCAAGTACCCGGTGTTCAAGGCAGTCAAGGGCGGAAACAGCCTCATTCCCTCGCTCATCGAAGCCGGACTTCTGGATAAAAAGTGTTACGACAAAGCGACTGCGACCGCCACCTCTGAGGATGGCAGAATTTCCCTCTCGAAGGTCAAAGGCACGTTCAAAGCCGCCGGAACTCAATGCGAAGCGTTGGTACTTCCGGCAAAAATGAGCGGCAAAGCGCAGATAATGAGCGTCGAAAACAAAGTCGGACACGCAGTTTTCGGACTCATTGCCACAGATAAAGCTCCGCTGAAAAACTCCAAACGCATGTTGCTGCTGCATCTTACTGACACGCAGGCGACCAAGGCGAAGTTTTCCTCAGCCAAGATGACCATGCTGGAAAAATGGGGAGCTCCTCCGTTCCTCGCCGCCAGAGGAGAGGCAAAGATAACGCTCGACCTCGACCCCAAAAACTACCGTCTCTTCGCCGTTGATACCGCAGGAAAGAGATTGCAGGAAATCAAGTTTTCATCAGCAGGAAAAAAGATTTCCTTTGATGCAAAAATCTTCAACAAATCCGGACAGGTATTAGCATACGAACTTACGGCAAAATAAGGAATATTCCTGATGATTCTGAATAATTTTGATGACCCGTCGGCTCTGTTCGAGCTTACGCATCCGCAGGAAAATGGAAATGTTTTTTCCGTTCCATACGGCAGTATGCTGCAAACCTACTACTCTTTTTACGCAGACTCCGCAAATAAGAGACGCCGTGCCGCCATCGGCAGAATAAAATCTGCCGCCGATGCCGCAAAAGAGGTCGCAAAGGCTGAAAAAAGGGTGAGAAAGGCTTTCGGAAAGTTTCCAAAAGACATTCCGCTTGAGACAAAAAGTTACGGTATCGACTCAAAAAACGGAGTCGATATCGAAAAAGTGCTCATTCAGACCAGAAAAAATATCCACGCTACCATGCTGGTCTATCGCAGGAGCGGAGACGTTTCGGTTCAGCCCGGAATACTTCTTGTTTGCGGACACAGTGATGCCGGCAAAGCCGCTCCGCATTACCAGATACTCGCCGACTCACTCGCCCGCATGGGCATGACCGCAGTGGTCATCGACCCCCTCGGTCAGGGTGAACGCAAACTCTATCCCGGACTCGGTTTCAGCTCGGTAAGAGAGCACAACCTCACCGGCAAACAGCTCTGGCTCACCGGAGAGTTTTTCGGAGCCTACCGCGCATACGATGCCAAGCGTGCCGTTGACTACATGTTCACCCGGCAGGACATCGACCACTCGAAAATCGGAGTTGCCGGAGTCTCAGGCGGAGGCACTCTTTCAAGCTACATCTTTGCTCTTGACCACAGAATAGCGGCGGCGGCTCCGAGCTGCTTCATCACCCGCTACATGAGCAATTTTGATAACGAGCTGCCCACCGACTCAGAGCAGATTCCTCCGGGAGCGTGGAGCAACGGCGGAGAGATGATAGACCTGATAATTTCCCGTGCTCCGTCGCCCTGTCTGGTGCTCTCGGTCGAAAACGACTACTTCGACCCGCGCGGATGCGCAGAGAGCGTTGATGAGGCAAAGAAAATCTACTCGCTGCTCGGTAAAGAAGATAATATAGGTATGTTCGTGGGACCCGGCAGCCACGATCTGCCGCGGGAACTGCGTGAGGCGACCTGCCGTTTCTTTGCACACCACTTTCTCGGAGCGTCAGAGGATGTTACCGTTCCGGAAGGCAGAAAGTATCCGATAGAAGAGCTGCTGGTGCTCGGAGGAAAAATGACTCACCAGCTGCCGGGAGAGGAGACTATCTCTCAACATATCGCCAAAAAAGCGGAGCTGCTTGCCGCCGAAAGAAAGCGGAAAACTCCGGATATCGCCGCATTTTTGCGCAAGGCATTGCAAATAGAAAAACCGACGGAAGTTCCGGAATACAGCTCATTGCGCAGCACTGTTGCTCCTGAAAGCAGCTCCGTATTCGGAGTCAAGACTGAGCCGGGAGCCATGGCAATACTCATGCGCTGTAAAGAGAAACAAACTTACTTCCACCTCGAAGAGTGTGACCACGCCGTACTGTACGTCGGCAATATCGACTCCGAGTTGGAAATGTCGCAAATGAGTGTCAAACCGGGAACGGTTGTGTACGCCGTTGACGTGCGCGGAACAGGAAAATCCCGGTCACTCACCTGCGACCATAACGAAGACTTTTTCGCCATCTACGACAGCGATTACTTCTACGATGCGACGGGAAAACTGCTGAAGAGACCGCTTGCCGGAGGCAGGGTGAGAGATTTGCTTGCAACATTGAAACTGCTGAAAACAAAATGTAAAAAGATAAGCGTGTACGCCTGCGGCATCGGAGGATTGCTCGCCTGCTATGCGTGCGCCATAGAGCCGGAAAACTTCGATGAACTGATACTGACAGGAGTACCTGAAAGCTGGCAAAGCTGTATAAACGGAAAAGACATCCGCTGGCCGCAATCAATAATGCTGCCGCACACACTGAAACACTTCGACCTGCCTGAACTCTACGCCCATCTGAGCCAAAAAACCAAGTTCCAAATAAAAACCCAAACCCAACAAGTATTTTAACGCTGTAATCACGTTTTTTGACGGCGGTGCACGGTATATTATATTATATTATATTATATTA
>JAFVZB010000067.1 GCA_017508385.1 Lentisphaeria bacterium
AGCATCGGTGGATGCAGTGTGAGTCAAGGTCGTGTTTTGCGCCCGAGCAGCTGAGGGAGTGTACGACTGTACATGACCGAAGCAGCGCAGCAGCAAGGCACGAGATTGACCACAATGCGCCGCCGCCGGAAATTTTTCTTCTCAACAAATGGGACAATAATACTTACTCAAAATACGGAAACGCTTTTATTTTGTCGAAGGTCAGGTTGTATTTTGCGAGGTATTTTGTCAGGCGGTCGGTGTCGTTGCGGGTTTTTCGCAGGGTTCGGCTTACCGGAAACAGTTTGCGCCCTGCTTCTGATATCGTTTCGCTTTCCTGACAGATTTTTACTGCGTATTCCAGCTGCACCAGATCGAAGGAATCGTATTTTTCAAGGTAATCAGGCTCCAGCAGCTGAGACAGGAGTTCTCCGTTTTCAGGAGCTCTTCTTTCGTGTTGACGCTCAAGTTCGGCAACTACGGTGGCTTTGTCTATCCTGCCTCCGGGCGAAAGCGTCGCAAGACGGGTCACCATTGCGTTCAATTCACGGAAATTTCCGCTCCAAGCCGTTTGCGGCGAAAGCGCGTATCTCATGAACAACTCGTACCCCTCTTTATTGAACGTTATGTGCTGGCCGCTTTTCAGGGAATATTTTTGCAGCTCATACTCAAGGTTCGGCTCGATATCTTCACGGCGGTCGGCAAGTCCGGGCAGTTTGAACGACCACAGATCTATACGCGCCAGCAGGTCTTTGCGGAAATTCCCTGCCATCACCTCACGGTGCAAATCACGGTTGGTTCCGCAGATAAGCTGGAAGCTGCTGCCGGTTTCCTGATCCGCTCCGAGCGGAAGAAAGAGTTTTTCTTCGATCGCCCGCAGGAGCATTGCCTGCTCATCGAGTCCGAGCTCTCCTATTTCGTCGAGAAAAAGTATTCCTTTGTCGGCGGCTTTCAGCAAGCCGGGACGGTCTGAAACTGCTCCGGTAAAGGCTCCTTTTTTGTGTCCGAAGAGCGTGCTCATCGCCTGATCTCCGCGCAGAGTGGCGCAGTTGACATCCACGAAGCTGCCGGAAATCTGTTTGTTGAGCTTTTTCAACTCGTAGATGCGCTTTGCCAGCCGGGATTTACCTGCTCCGGTGGGTCCGGTGAGCAAAATCGGCTCAGATGAGCGGACAGCCACTTTTTCGATCGTTTCGATGAGGGCGTTGAATTTGCGGTTTCTGGTGGCGATTCCGGACTTCAGAAACGCAAGGTCGCTCTTCTGTTTGGCGGCAAAGCGTTGAGCTATCATATCGTAGCGGGCGAGATCGAGGTCGATGATGGTGAAATTACGGCTGTTTTTCCCGGTCGCAGGATGGCTTTGCAGGAGTTTTCCCGGCAGATGGTGCGATTCGTTGAGCAGAAACCAGCTGATCTGCATCACATGGGTTCCGGTCGAGATATGGATATAGTAGTCGTTGGCTTCCGGGTCGGGTTTCTGTTCGGCGGCAAAGTCGTAAAGTTTGCTGTAAACCTCCTCGAAGTCCCACGGATCGTCAAAATCGACGATGTGCGAAACGACTTTGAGTTGCGGAGCACGCTCTTTGAGCTCCGCAATCAACTCTTCTGAGAGGCTCCGGTAATTAGACTGCCATAAGAGATGGAGTTCGTCAAAGTGTATCTCATTCGATGTCGCCAGCGCAATGGTCGGACGCCAATGGTTGATTTTATCACCGTTTTTCTTCTGGTCGAGCGCAACACCGATGAAAGAATAGACTATATTCATAAGAAAATCCTCTTGTAATAAGAAAAATATCTTGTCTTTTCATAATATACATCACTCCGTCACAAAAGCAAGCAGGAGGTAATGAAAAAATTTTTTGAGCTAAAAAAAACAAATTTTTTGCTTATTTTCATGTTTCGACAAAAAGTTGGCACGCTATCTGCTTGAATATGTGTGTGCGGCAAAACCGCAAGGCTGATTGAAAATTTAAGGCTTTATTCCCGACACGGATAGGTAAAGGCAAATAAAAATTATTGTCCCATTTGTTGTGAAGAAAAATTTCCGGCGTCGGCGCATTGTGGTCAATCTCGTGCCTTGCTACTGCGCTGCTTCGGTCATGTACAGTCGTACACTCCCTCAGCTGCTCATACACAAAACACGACCTTGACTCACACTGCATCCGCCGATGCAAACAAGCCGTTTTGCGTTTTGCCGCAACCCCAATCTTTTACATATTTCACATAAATCAGGACTTTATCAAATAAAAAAGTTTCCCGCTTTTCTTGAAAGGGAGAGAGGGGCGCGGGGAGAGAGGGAAAACTTCTTTTCCCGTGAAAAGAAGTTTTCACGCTTTCCCCGCATCACCTCCCCCTATCAGGAACAAAGCTAAACTTAAAAACTCTTTTGCTCCCTGACGGATACTTGAAAAAGATCACTCGATGGCAAGGTTGTATTAAACACACCGCTGAACACTTTCCGGCGGTTTGGCAATCTTTACGAAAAGTGTTCAGCGGTTCACAATTTTCACAAATTTCCGCATACAGGGGGAGCGCAAGCGGCTATATCATGGCTTCCTTCTATTACACATGATCATTCTTGGATTAGATTATTCAGCAATGGTGATTTCCGCTTGCTTTCCCCTGTGTGCAGAAATAAATCAAACAAACAACGGAGGTAAATATGAATATTTCCATAGAAGTTGCCAAACGCATCGATGAGATTTTCCTCCGTCACCGGGAGAGAGTGCTCAAGCCTGCCGAGTGTGCAGGCTCCTGCCCTGCCGGGCTTATCGCTGCCGGATTGAAAAATCTCGAGTGCATGGGTTATACGCTCGACAGCCGCACCATTACAGGACTCTATAATACTGATGAAGCGGCAGTCGCAGAGTTCTTTGAACGTGTGCAGTGCGCCGTCAATACCATTGTCATGAACAATCCGTCAAGGGATATCCGTCTCAAGTACGAGCCGATGTATCCCGGATTTCCCGATCAGGTCATGGAGCTGGAAAGCGCAGTGCTTTTCATCAACGCCATACTGCACTACTGCTCGTCGGGCAAATGGCTTCCCGGGCATGAAAAGTCCCCCCGCTCAGCCAACTCGGGCGACAAGTTTGTGCCGGTGAGGCTGCGGATTTTGAAATCCGGAACGCTTGATGAATTCAAGTCGATATTCATCAATCTGATGAATGCCAACACCTCGATTTCCGCAAGCGATGCGGATGACCTGCTGTTTTTCTTCGAAAACTTCGATGATGCCATCGACTTCATTCCGCGCAAGCCTGTGTTCAAGGAAAACAGTGCGATCATTTCCGGAATCTGCATGAAAAGCAAGCTCTTCACTCCTGAAGAATTTGCCATGGTATTCGGTGACTTGTTTGCAACTCCTGTCGATGTGCTGCGCTTTGCGGTATCCATTTCCGGAGGAGATGTCAGTCTGGCTGACACCTGCCGCTTCAAAAGTTTCACCCGCCACGAGCGGAGAACTCTGCTCGGACTCCTCAACAGCAAAAGCTCACTGCTGGAAAACATGGTGCGCAAACGTGAAGTCTGGCTGAGGCTCGGCGAGAGACTCCATCCGGGCGAGTACCCGCAGTACAGCCGCATTGCCGGAGCTTTCCGTGCCCTGCGCCGCAAAACAAAAGTAAACTCTTTTGCCGGAAAGGTCAACCGTGCCTGCGAGTGCGGTCTCTTTGACGAGGTCACGGCTCTTTTGAGCCTGCGTCCGGGAGATTTCGCCCGTGCTCTCGACCGGATTCTGCGCAACGCTCCCGACCAGAAGATGGTGCTCGATGCCTTCGATGCGGTTGCCGACCGGGTCAACACCCGGGTGCTGCTGGAAATCAGAACGCACTTCATGTACCGCTCAAACGAAAACTTTCTGCCGATGAGCTCCAATATGTCTCCCGAAGAGATCGGGGAACGCAAAAAGAAAATCATGCAGGCAAAGCAGGCAAAAGTCGAAAAAGAGGTCGCAGAGCGTCTGAAAAAGAACGACCGGTTCGTTGCCCGTGCCGGAGAGTGGTACGCCGAGGCGGTTCAGGAACTGCAGGCAATCGAAGATGCCGAAGCCAAACGTCTTTCAGATCTTGCGATACTTGATTCCACATTTGACCGTGAGCAGATCATAGACGAACTGCAGCAGCGCAGCCTCTCTGACGACGAGCTGTCATCGGCAATCAGCGAGCTTGCCGTTTCCATGGTGGAAAATACCTACCTTGCCGCCACAAATGCAGGATTGCATTCGATGATGAAATCGTACGGAATAGAGACTCCGTATGAGAGAAGCAGACGCCTTGCCCTCGAAAAAATCGAACGCCGCAAAGCCAATGTGGAGCGTCAGAAAGAGCTCAGAGCACGGCACTTGCTTGCGCTGCGCAGACAGCGGATGCATAGTTCGAGACGCAAACGTCCTGCCTTGGATTGTTCCTCGGTCAGGGTGTTTTTCCCGAAAGGATGTCTGGCGAAAAGCTACATCGTCGAGAATGACCTTACCGGAATTCCGGTTGATTCGTGCGAGCGGGTGGTTGCCATCTGTGAAAGGATACTCAAAGAGAAATACTCCGAACTGGAGTCAATGGGCAAAGTCTGGATATCTGAAAGGCTCAGGGACTACATCGTTCCCTTCAGCCGGCGCAGTGCCTCCAAGTCGTTGCGCACCATCACAAGAGGCTCACGCCTGAGGTTCAGTGACGATGTCCAAGTTGTCCGCGGCTTCATCTGGTGGAAAAACGCAAAAACAAACTGGCGCACCGACCTCGATCTCTCTGCCTTGCTTCTGGATGAACACTGGCAGTATGTCGAGCACGTGTCGTTCACCAATTTGCGCTCCACCAAGACCGGAAGCTGCCACAGCGGAGATATAGTCAATGCTCCTGCAGGAGCTGCCGAGTACATCGATATCGACCTGCAGAAGGCTCAGAAAGCCGGAGCAAGGTATGTTGTGTTCAGCGTGCACGGCTTCACTGTACAGAACTTCTGCGACCTGCCCGAGTGCAGCTTCGGCTGGATGGAGCGGGAAACCGCCGCAAGCTGTGAGATCTTCAACGCCTCGGCAATCGGCAACAAGATCGATCTGTCGATGGCGAGCCGCTGCGGAGTGCCGCTCTTCTTCGACCTGCAGGAAAAGTGCGCAGTCTGGATGGATATGGCAACGGAATCACCGTTGCGATACTGGAACAGCGTGGAATCCAATGCGGGCAATATCCTCTCGGTCTGCCGCGGATTGGAGCAGATGCACAAGCCCGACATGTACACTCTGGCGATGCTGCACGCTCAGGCGCGCGGAATACCGGTGGAAAACAAAGAGGATGCCGATGTCATCTTCGACCTCGAGGATGGCATAACTCCGTTCGACACGGATATCTGGATGGCGGAATACATCTGACAAAGGTATGTTGCAAATCAATTATTTTCTTTGCATCATTCTTTGCATCCGTCTTTGTCTGCGGCGGGCGAGCTCCTGAGTCATCATTTGCAAATTTTTGCGGTACTCGGCGTTTTCCGGAGCCAGGTTGGAGGCGGTTTCAAATGAGTCCGCCGCCAGTCTGATGTTTCCGCTGTAAGCGTAGGCAACGGCGAGTGTGTTCCAGGCATCAGCGTTGCGCGGCTGCAGAGATACTCCCTGACGGGAAAAGTTCACTGCTTCGTGAGGCTTGCCCAGCATCAGCAGAAACTTGGCGTAGTTTATATTGAGCAATCCGCTTTTGTTTCCGCCTCTTTCGTACGCCTGACGGTAGAGCTTTGCCGCCTCGGCAATATCTTTTGTCATACCTGCAAGATTCATGTACGCCTCGTAACGCTCGGGCTCGAGGGTGATGGCTCTGGAAAAACACTCCCGTGCCGCCTGAACATTTCCGTTACGGGAGTAGATATCCCCCAGCATATTTTCGACTCCCGACGGATCGTCATTTTTTTGACGGATAACCGTCAGATGTTCAAAAGCCGCATGGTGGTCTCCCTTACGGTAGGCGGCTTCGCCCAGTATGCGGTGGCTCTCGTCATCGAGAGTATTTCCGTATGATGCAAAGAACGGAACAGCCGTGAAAATGACGGAAAATATCACCGTCACTTTCGGCGGTATCACTGTAAGTGCATAAGCGGCAAAGAGAAAAATTGACGGATAAGCGGCGTAACGGTATCTTCCTGACGTCACCGTGAGGATATTCACCGCAAGCACAGCAACGTAGAGACAGAACAGTTCGTCCGGAATTTTCTCCTTTTTCTTCAATGCGAGCACAACTCCTGTAATGGATAAAAGCATCAGCCATAAGGTGAAGGGTTTTGTTGCTCTGACACTGTATGTGCGGTAGATCAACCCTGCGGGGTCTGCTCCTGAAATCAACTCCTTATAATGGAAAAACATCACCGCTTTGCGGCAAAATCCCGCAGCCGCTTTCAGCGGATTTTCTGCCATGTACCGCAGACTTTTGCCGATAAAGAGGCGGTCTGTGGAAATTTGGAGTTTTTCCGCCTCCTTCTCAGCTTCGATATGCAATCTTCTCCAGACGAGTCCCGGACGTATCCGGCAAGTTCCGTCTGCTTTTGCAGAGTTGCCGAGATAGAAGTTGAAGCCTCCGTTCGCCTGCACGAAACAGAACTTTCCGTAGTGCACCGATTTTATCAGCACAAAAGTTCCGGTCACGGCGATGAGCGTTGCGGAAAAAAAGAGCAGGCACTTTTTCCGTTTTTCCCTGAAAAGCATGACTGCGAAAAGCAGGGCGAGCAGCAGCATCGCTCCGTGAGTCAGAATGGTGAAAGCGGTGAATACTCCGGCAAAAGAGGAGTACAGCAGCTCTTTTGTTTTGCGTGTGCGCATCAGGTGGAACATGGTCAGCACCAAAGTGATAAGCGGAATGAGCAGACTCTCTGATATCAGCTCAGCCGTGTGAAACAGCCGCACAGTGTAAAGCATGGCAAACAAAAGAAAAATCCGGCGCACTTTGAGCGGAACTGAGTACTTGCCGAGCAGAAAATACAATCCGCAGAACGAAGCCAGGTCGATGATAAGCTGAAAGCACCTGACAAATGCAACACTTTGAGTCAACGCCAGCAGCGGAGCAAGAAAGAGCGGATAAAATATGCCGTGGATATCCGGTTTTTCCGGAAAAAACGAGCCTCCGATGATTTCACTGGCACGGTCGAAATACTCACGCACATCGGCTCCGGAGGCGATATCGAAGTTGACAAAATGCGAGTACTCAATAATATATATAACTCTAAGCAGCACTCCGGCGGCAACAACCGTCAGAAAAAATTTATCGCTTTTGCGCCATAAATCCGGGAAAGTATTCATTTTGATTGCTCCAAAATTTCTTCTGCGGCTTTGAGAGCCTCCTCACGATTTGCGAAATCTCCTGAAAGCTGGCGGTCGAAAAGCTCTTCGAGTATCTTTTTGAATGCAGGTGACGGAACTGCTCCCATTTTGATGAGGTCACTGCCGCTCACCAGCGGCTTCCGGCGCAGAACTTCCACCGGAGTCGCCGCAAGCTGATCGACCAGAAACAGCCAGCAATCCATTATCTTGTGGCTGGATATGCAGTCGAGACGGTGCAGTTCGAGCTCGAGCGGAAAGTTTTCTTCGCACAGCAATCTCTTGAGCTTCGATTGCCTCATGTCACGCACAAACGCCATGCGCATGTGGTTCCTTACCGCCTTGGCAACCGCCTCACGGGTCGATACCGGAAACTTGAGACGTTCAGCGATATCGTACACCATTTCAGCCCCCTTTTCTTCGTGTCCGAAAGCCCTGATTCTGCCGGAGTCATCAGTAAAGGTGGTGTGAGCCTTGCCGATATCGTGAAAGAGCACGCTCCAGGCAAGAGTGACATCCGGCAGAGCCATGCGCTCGAGCATTATCATGGTGTGGGTGAACACATCCCCCTCGGGATGGAACTGTTTTTCCTGCGGAACACCGGCAAGAGCATCGACTTCAGGCAGGATATAGCGCAAAAGTCCGGTACGGTGCATGAGCTCCAAAGCATACCTGCGCCGGTCGGAAACTATGATTTTATCCATCTCGGCTTTGATGCGCTCGGCGGCGAGCAGATTTACATTGGAGGCAAGAGCAGAGATAGCTTTTTCGGTTCCGCCATCAAGAGAGAATCCCCGTTTTGCAGCGAACCTCACGGCTCTCAACATGCGCAAAGCATCCTCTTTGAACCTCACTTCGGGGTCACCCACCGTGCGGACGACCATCTTTTTAACATCTTCAACACCGCCGACAAAATCGGTAACTTCGAGCGTGAACGGATCACAAAGCAAAGCGTTCACAGTAAAATCTCTCCGGACGACATCGGACTCGAAATCGCGGGAAAACTTTATTTCCTCAGGATGCCTGCCATCAAGATAACTGCGTTCAAGCCTGGCGGAGGCAAGCTCAAAAGTAAAACCGTTGCGCTTGATCAGAGAGACACCGAAAGCCTTGCCGGCCCAGTGAATATCAGGAAAAATCGCCTCAAGTTCATCAGGAAAAGCAGTAGTAACAAGATCGATATCGTGCGGAGTCTTACCACAAAGCATATCCCTGACCGCCCCGCCAACGATCCGGCAATCAAAACCGGCGTCACGAATCTCAGAAGCAATTTCAGCCGCAGAATTAAGCATGTTCAGTTTACCTTCATAAAGTCAGAGTAATATAT
>JAFVZB010000068.1 GCA_017508385.1 Lentisphaeria bacterium
CCGTTCTCGAGCTTATCTAATATAGCACAAAGTTTGAATTCTACACTATACTGACGCGGTTTCTTTTGTTTTTTCTCCATAAAAAAGTACACCTCAAAAGTTGTGTCCAACTTTTGGGGTGCACTTCATTTTGCAACAGCCGTTTTTCTTTGTTGAATAGTTGTCGTTTGAATTATATTGCTTCAAAAACAACTTTTATTTTGGTTTTGACAATCTCTCCGGGAGCGATATTTCTCAGTAATCCTTGCTTTTCAAACGCATCTTTTCCGACGGGGTGACAGTTTGCCGGCTCGATTCCGAGAACGTAGTTGCCGCATCCCATTTGTTTCCACTCGATGAGGAAAGGCAGCTCGGCGACACTGCGCTTTACTGTGACTTTCAAGCCGGATGCCGGGTTTACTATCGCCATTGATGCCATGTTTTCTGCATCGCACGGTTCGGCACTGTGGAAATACACCTGCTCCTGAAATCCCTCCTGAGGAACCTCTATGATGTTCCAGCGGTCTATTCCCTCCGCCGCACGGACATTTCTCGGAGCCACCTGATGTTCTGCCGCTTCAAGATAGCAGTTTTCATCCACCAGCGGCCAGCCGAAATTCATGTGGTTGAGTATCATCAGGGGTTGAGTCGTGAAGCCGCAGTTTTCTATTGTGTCTTCAATGACTATGCTGTTTTTTTCGCTGACCGAGGTGATTTTTCTGGTCAGCAGAAGATTTTCAGAGAACACTTTGCAGTGGGATACCTTTCCTGAAACGGTGGTCACGAAGGTGACGTCATCGACGAATTCTGCCGAGGAATTGACCTCTCCTGCCGGAATATGTGAGAGTCTGCCGTGGAGTCCCTCTCCGTTTTCGGCGGGTCCCACGTTGAGATAGCCGCATCCTGTGAGCAGACCTCCGCCCCAGCTGCGCAACCACTCGCTTTCGCGCTCGTTGTAGAATGCAGGAGCTCCGGGAGCACTGCCGGGAAGCCATGCCAGCTGTCTGCCGTTGAAAAAGACTTCACCGATATCCATTCCCCGGTCGGGATAGACGTTGAAAATCAATCCTGAACCGTTGTTGACCTCGATAACTCTCATACCTCTTCCGCAGTCGTCATCGAGCACGAAACGGCGGACTCCTCCCAGCTGCCGCTGGTTTCCGAGGTAACGGCGCAGAGTTTTTTTGTTCATCTGAGTGTCTCCTTACTTTATGGTGGTGATATCTTCGACCCTGATTTTGGGAACGTGCAGCACGTTGCTGTCATCGAGATAGTAGGCGATTGGGCTGCCGCTTGCCACATCATCGAGAACCGGAGTTTCAGCCGGATATCCGACAGCGACCAGAAAATGGATGTCGGTATCATCATCGAGCTCAAGGATTTTTTTAGCCTCATCTTTGTTGAAAGCACCTATCCAGCAGCAACCGAGACCGTTGTTGACGGCACCGAGCAGGATATTTTCGATAGCGGCAGAGGCATCGACGACCGAGCCTCCTTTGGCTGAGGTGACGGCGATGAAGTTGCGCGGAGCGTTGACTCCCCAGACTGGAGAGCGGCGTGGAGTGACCAATCCGGCATAGCGGGTGATGTCGAAGATTTTGCGGTTGGTCTCATCGTTGTCGATAACGATGTAGCGGATAGGCTGTTTGTTGCTGCCGCTCGGAGCAAGGCGGGCAAACTCGATGAGCTCCATCATATCTTTGAGCGGAACTTTTTTATCCTGATAGAAACGGATGGTACGGCGAAGTCTCACCAAATCTTTGAAATCCATAAAACTCTCTCCACAAAATAATTGTTAACATGAAAACAAAAAAGGACGCCAAATAAAGGCGTCCCTCTTTCTCAAAGCAAAATCGAAATCAGATCTCGACCGGCTTGGTCTTGGGCAGACCCTGAACTTTATCTTCAGGAATGCGGCCCTCGGCACGGAGAACATCGAGACGCTCATAACGTTTCATGACATTGCGGATCTTGCGGATTTTTCCGCCGACGCGGAGACTGGGATGCTGGGACATGTTTTTATCCTTTATGTTAAAATAATAATTAGTTATACAATATATCTGTCGATTTCTTAATATACTTCATAAATCGGTATTGTCAAGTAAACTTTCCATTTTTTTTGCAGTAATTTGCATAGTTTTTCCATTTTACCGCTCAGGTGGAAAAAGCTCAGGGGTTTACGGTGAGTCGGCTGTCGTTGATTTCTGCCCGGGTTCCGTATAAAACGGCATCGAAGGGCAGCTCGTGTCCGTAGGAAAATCCTGATAAGACGGGAGCGTTCACATACCGGCTGTAATCTTTGAGCAGATTTCTGACGTCATCGCTCTGACATCCTGAGAAATATCCGGCGATGATGCCTGAACAGCTCTGTAAAATGTTGCTCAGTTTCAGCTGATTGAACATGCGGTCGAGGCGGTAGATATCCTCGCCGACATCCTCGAGGAGCAGTATCTTGCCTCTGACATCCGGCATGTACTGGGTGCCGATACAGCTGACAGCTACGGTGAGGTTTCCGGCAAGGAGTTCCCCCGTGGAGTTCGCCTGCTTTATCACTTCAAGCCCGAACACTCTTTTCTCTTTGGAACAGGCTGAGCGTATTGCCTCAAGTTCACGGCTTGAACACTCCGCAAGTTTTGCCGCCATCACCGAGGCGAGAGGAGTACCGCACTCTTTTGAAGTCATGGCGAAAAAGAGCGAGGTCAGGTCACTGTATCCGGCAACGATTTTGTTTCCTGCGCTCCTGAGTTTTTTCCAGTCGAGCAGCGGAAGTATCCTGCCGCAGCCGTAACCGCCCCTTGCGGCAAAGATGATATCCACATCAGGGTCGCAGTATGCCTGCATCAAATCCGCCGCCCGCTCCTCATCGGAGGCGGCGAGATACTTGGGATGAGCCGTTGACGAGCCGAAAGCGTGCGGCATGATTTTCACCTTGATACCGCACGATTGGAGCAGCTCTATCCCTTTTTGAAGCTCCTCCGCATCGGGAGTTCCGGCAGGAGATATCACTGCTGCACACTTTATATGCTCCGGCAGAAAACTCTTCATCAGATAAGGTGCCCCATCTTCTCTTTTTTGGTGCGCAGATAAAACTCGTTGTGTTTTCCCGGCTCGATGACGATGGGAACTCTTTCGGTGACTTCCAAGCCGTAACCTGAGAGTCCGACTATTTTCTTGGGATTGTTGGTGAGCAGTCTGATGGATTTCACTCCGAGGTCGAGGAGAATTTGTATTCCGATGCCGTACTCCCGCAAATCGGCGGCGAAGCCGAGCTTTTCGTTGGCTTCGATGGTGTCGCAGCCGTTATCCTGGAGCTTGTAGGCACTGATTTTGTTGAAAATACCGATGCCGCGACCCTCCTGCCGCAGGTAAACGAGGATTCCCGAACCGTTTTCGACGATCTGCCTGAGAGCTCCGTGGAGCTGCTCACCGCAGTCGCAGCGGCATGAGCCGAAGACGTCACCTGTCATGCACTCGCTGTGGACACGCACCAGCACGTTCTCTTTGTCTCTGACATCGCCGTAAACCAGCGCAATGTGTTCGAGCTCATCGACTTTGGTACGGTAAGCCGTGACCCGGAAATTTCCGAAAATGGTCGGCATCTCAGCCTCATCACCCCTGATGATGAGCTTTTCTGTCGCGCGGCGGTAGGAAATCAAATCGGCAACGGTTCCGATTTTGAGCCGGTGTTTTTCAGCAAACTTCATGAGGTCGGGCAGACGCGCCATCCTGCCGTCGGGATTCATGATTTCGCAGATGACTCCGGCAGGAGCGAACCCGGCGGCACGGGCGAGGTCAACGGCGGTCTCGGTGTGTCCGGCTCTTCTCAATACTCCGCCCGGTCTGGCTATGAGCGGAAAAGAGTGTCCCGGAGTGGTGAAACTGCCCTCGGTGGCTTTGGGATTTATCAACTCGGCAATCGTTTTTGCACGGTCGTAAGCACTTATTCCCGTGGTGGTTCCGTTTTTTGCGTCAACACTCTGGGTGAAGGCTGTTCCGTAGGGGTCGCTCATCGAAGCGGGAGTGGTCAAATTGAGCTCTTTTGCCCGCTCGGCTGTTATCGGCACGCAAATAAGTCCGCATCCGTGAGTTGCCATGAATGCGATATCCTGTGCAGTGGCTTTCTCGGCTGCGATGACCAGATCTCCCTCGTTCTCACGGTTTTCATCATCGACGATGACCACCATTTTTCCCTGACGGATATCCTCGATGAGTTCAGCTGTTGTGTTGAATTTGAAGTTATTATCCATTGATATATACCTGCATTAAAGAGTTATGTATTCTGAAAAAGTCTGACATCCCGAGGCTCTGCCGGTGGTGTGGTCGTAGGTGAGAACGGCTCCGTCGAGACGGATTTTGCCCGTCTCCTGAACGGGAAGTCTGACGGGCATACCGGTGACGAATTTTTTGACCACGGAATCCACAGTTCTGCCGAGAACGCTGTGGTCTGCGCCGACCATGCCGACATCGGTGACGGCGGCAGTGCCGCCTGCGAGCACCCGGGCATCGGCGGTCTGAACGTGGGTGTGAGTGCCGAAAACTGCGGTCACTTTGCCGTCGAGGAACTCCGCCATGGCGATTTTCTCACTGGTGGCTTCGGCATGGAAATCGACCACGATGGTCTTGACGTTTGACGGAATTTCTCTGAGCAGTTTTTCCATCGTCTCAAACGGACAGTATGCGGATTCCTTCATAAAGACTTTACCGCAGAGAGATATCACCGCCACACTTCCCGAGGCTGGATTGGGGAAAACACCCCATCCTCTGCCCGGCTGGTCTGCCCGGAAATTCGCCGGTCTGATGACCCGGTCGAAGCGTTTGATTTCGTTTTCAAACCCCTTCTGATCCCAGGTGTGGTCTCCGGAAGTTATCACGTCAGCCGATTTGAGCAGTTCGGTCACACAGCTCTCGGAAAGACCGTTTCCGGCGGCGGCATTTTCTCCGTTGATGATGACGAATTGAGCGTTGTATTTGCGGCGCAGTTCAGGCACAAGAGCGTTGACCGCTGCTCTGCCGCCTTTGCCGACCACGTCGCCGATGAAAAGAAGATTCATACCCTGATACTCCCAATGGTGAACTGCGGGGCAGGGTGGATGATACAGAGTTTTTGTCACGGGAAATCCGAAAATGAGCATCCCCGTGTCACTTCTGCCGATCCTCTTTATACCAGACTTTACTGTCGGTTCCGGATTTCCACCGGTATCGGCTGCACACCAAAGCGCAGTTCGCGGACTTCTCTGCAAAGCAGATCTCACCGCCGGTCAGGAGTTGTTCCATCAAAAGAACTCACCATGCCCCGAAGATCGTTTATATACTTTTGTCTGTACTAAATATACAGTTGAGTGCGGCTTATTTCAAGCCCGTTCCCAGAAACGCAGGGCAAAATCGAGATATTTTTCCCAATCGTAGCGGGTGATGTCGTGTTTTCCGACCCGGCAGTGGTAGTGACGGATTCCGTTGTCGATGGAGTCTCCGCCCTGCGGAACGGGAGAAGCTGCGATTTCAGGTCTGCCGCAGAGCGCATAAACACTGTTGGTTCCGACCAGACCGAGGAACTCACCTTTCGGGTCAGCCCAGAGGTCTTCGGTGGCACTGGCGACGGCGAGGGCTCTCGGAGCAATCAGTGAGAGCAGAAAGTGCTGGTCGTAAGGCATTGCCTGCACAGCCTTCTCGTCGATTTTTGCCTGCGGCGTGAGCCAGTGAGGAAAAGTCCTGTTCATAAAATCGAGAGTCTCGCCGAACTCTCTCTTTGAAAGAGCCGCACCGCCGCAGCCCGAGTTGTTGGATATCACCACGCTGAGACGGGTGTCGGTCGCTCCTGCCCAGAGGGCGGTCTTGCCCAGACGGGAGTGCCCTGAAACCATGACTTTTTTGCTGTCTATTTCAGGGAGTGTTTCAACGTAGTCCATGATTCTGTGCAGACCCCACGCCCACGCACTGATGGCGGTGTATTCACCGTGCTGCGCCGTATCGAGAGTTTCCTGCGGGACCGAGAGACGGAACACGCTCTTTTTTGCTCCGTCAGCCTCATCGTGCATGAGTTGATGATAACATCCGGTGACGAGGGCAAAACCTCTTTCGAGCAGATACTCAGGAACCCAGCGTCCGTGACTTGCTCCCCGCTCAGACAGCTCGTCGGCAGGGAAAAAGTAGTCGGGCAGGGGAATGTCACTGTCGGCTTCGACCGAGTGGTTTCCCTTGAAGTTCAAGCCGATGGCGCACGGAAAAGGAGCAGTGCCGTTGGGAACATACACCAGTAGGTCAAAGTTTATCCCCGAAGCAAACCTGCCGTCGAAAGTGAGGCGCACGACTCTTCTTTTGCCGAGTCCGCCGAAGACCTCTTTTTCGGCGAGCACCTGACAGCTGACCTTTTCGGGAGCAGCGGGCAATTCGCCGAAGAGATGTTTTTTGACGATCTCCAGGACTTTTCCGCGCTGAGAAGATTCCCACTCCTGAAACGAGCTGACAAAAGAGCCATCCTCCTTTTCGAGCGGGGAGGGCAGGGTGTATGACGGAACGAGTGTTTCATCGTAGTTTGCGCTTGAAATATCAGACATTTTCTGCTCCTGATGAGTTGAAAAAGAAAAAGCGGCAGGAGTTGAACTGCTCCGTACCGCCTTTGTCAAGGTTGATTATTTGTTGCTCAGGAAAGTATAGATGTTTATACTCTTGTATTCCTTTGCATTCTGGGCGAAAGTCCAGTCAGCATTTTTTCCGGTCGAGTTTCCGAAACCGAAATCGGGATTAGCCGAGTGAAATCCGTTGAGAGCGAAGATGGTGGTCTTTGCTTTGTAATCGTGTATCTGCATTGAACCGTATCCGCCGCTGGGGATATACATATCGCCGAAGTCGTAGGTTTTGCTGCTGGCTCCGGGAATGTTTATCTGATTTTGACCGGCGTAGTTGTTGGACCAGAACTCAATGTTTGCCTTGTCTATGCTCTTTTGGGTGTATCCGGGAACGTTTCCTCTGACCTTGACGTTGTTCACATATTTCTGGAATTTGATTTTTGTGTCTTTCAGCGGAACTCCCACGAGTTTTGCATCTTTGGTATAGGCATCCATTGATACCTCAAGCCACTGGAACTTTCCGCTTTGAGTGGTTGCGGTCACCAGATAAGTTATGCGTGAAAACGGTTTGTTTTCCCGGGCACGCACATCGATATGGCGTTTACGGGTCTTGACATTGTAGCTTTCGACCAGACGGTTTCCGGCATTTTTGATGTCGTTGATGAGAGTGCCCACCTGCTGATCGAACTCGACACCGCCGATAAAGGTGTAAACGGTGATGTTTTTGTACTCTTTTCCGCTTTTGGTGAAGGTCCAGTCGGGATTTTTTCCGAAAGTGGCATTGCCGAAACCGAAGTCAACGTTGGAGGACTGCAGGTTGTTGATGGCGAAGATGGTGGTCTTTGCTTTGTAGTCGTGCAACTGCATCGAGCCGTAACCCATCGATGAAGAGATCTCATCGCCGAAATCGTAGTTCTGACCTGAAGCTCCGGGGATTTTAACTGCGTTGGCACCGCCGTAGTTGTGGGGCCAGAATTCGATGTTTCCTCTATTGATGACTCTTCCGGCAAACTGCGGAACGTTTCCGAGAATGGAAATGTTGTTCACATATTTCTGGAACTTGATTTTAGTGTCTCTGAGCGGCATACCGACAAGTTTGGCATCGCTGGTGTAGGCATCCATGGTGACAGCGAGCCACTTGTAATCGTTGTTTTTGTCGGTCGCAGTGATGAGATAGGTGACGGTGGTGAAGGGTTTTTTATCCTGAGAACGCACATCGACGAGACGTTTGCGTTTTTTGACATCATACTTTTCCACCAGACGGTTGTTGTTGGCGATGAGAGCCTTGACGATTTCCGCTTCGTCAGCCTTCTTCTCAATGCGGAAAGCTCCGAGCGGAAGTCCGTTTTCGTTGAAGAGTTTTCCGGCGCAGACATGGAGCCACATATAGCGGAGATTGACGGGATTGGAAACCTCATCCGACCAGACGATAAGCTGATTGCCTCTTGCTGTGACATGTGCCTTTTTGAAATTGCAGGTGGCATCCGAGACCTGGAACGTATCGACACTGCTCCAGTCTTTTTCAACTTTCCAGTTTTTGACGTTCTTGAAAGTGAGGATGAATTTGCCGTCTTTCACCTCATGTTTGATCAGGCGCGGATAGAGGGCGTTGATATTGCTCTTGCCGTAGTCCCTGCTGAGAGCAAGGTCGGCAAGACGGTATCCGACGGTCTTTTTGTCACGGGGATGGATATCGGTAAAGTCGCCGACATCGTTGATGACGACCATACCCACCTTACTGTCGTTGGCATCTTCAAAAGCCTGCTGCGCCTCCCAGAGTTGAGCGAGACTGGTTTTGTTGCCTCCGTAGGTGTAGGGCGCAAGCTGCACATAGTAGAAGCGCATATCGGGATTGTTGAAAACCTTTCTCCATCCGTTGAGCAGAGCCTGCATCTTGTGGGCGTAAAGCATACCGTCTCTGAGGTTGGAGCATCCCTGATACCAGATGGCACCGCGGATGGCGTAGGGCAGATAGGGCACGATCATCTTATTGTAGATGGCGGTAGGAGTCCTTCTGTCGATATGGGAAGTGTCAAGCTCCGAGGGGAAAGCCGGAGGCATGGGCAGAATTTCTCCTGATTCGCTTGCCTGTGCGAAGGCAGTCATCCATTGTGCGTATGCGGCCTGAGTATTTTTTGCAAATTTTTTGTAAGTGGCAGTGCCGGGAACTTTGGCGTTGACACTGTCGGCGATATTTTTGAGCTCGGGAACTGTGTCGAAGCCGCACGGAGGAGTCCAGGGTTCAATGCGGGTTCCGCCCCAGTGCGAGGTGATGAGTCCGATGGGGATGTTCATCTCACGGTGGAGCCTGGTGCCGAAGAAGAACGCCGTAGCAGAGAACCGCTCAGTGTTTTTCGAGCTCATCGGCTCCCACTTGACCTTGAAAGAGTCGTCAGGAGTGGCAGAGGTGCCGTAAGGACGGGTCACGACGATCCTGATCTGCGGAAAGTTTGCCGCTTTTACATATTTGTCGCCATCGGCGGCTCTCCAGCGGGGACGGTTGGTCCACATCGGCATTTCCATATTCGACTGACCGCTGCAAAGCCACACCTCTCCGACGAGGATATTTTTGACGGAAACACGCTCTTTGCCGCAGGTAACGGTCATGGTACGGTTGACTTTGCTCGCTTTCATCGGAGCAAGATAAGCTATCCATCTGCCGCATTTTCCGGCAGTGGCTTTCACCGTCTGCCCGGCAAACTCCACCGTGACTTCAGCTCCCGGAGCGGCTTTTCCCCACACCGGAACTTTCATCTCTCTCTGGAGCACCATGTTGTCGCTTATGACATTGGCAACAGAAAATTTTGTGTTTACAGCGCACGGTTTTCTGTCACACGGTTTCGCAGCGGCGGGAGCCGGCTTGACATCGTTTTTTACCGGGGGCTCTACGACCTTTTTTTCTGCTGTTTTTTCAGCGGTTTTGACCTCGGTTTTACCGGAACTGATACATCCGGCAAAAGCAAGGCAGAGCGCAGAGACAAGAATGAATGTGTGTTTTTTATTCATGACCCATTTTACCTTATATAGTTATAGTTTTCAGGCAGTTTACTGTTAAGATACACCGTAAGCAACGAAAAATCAAGCGGCAGAACGCAGCTTTGACGCAATATAAACAAAAGACTCCGGAAAAATCGTCCGGAGTCAGGGAAGTGATTATTTTGCGGTACGCTCGTCAAAGACCCTCTTTGCCTTGCCCTCGCTGCGGGCGATGGTGTTGGGGTCAACGAGTTTGAGTTTGACACGCAGTCCGGTGATGGATTCGATGGAAGAAGATATTTTCTTGCGTATCTTTTCCATCTTTTCCGCATCGCTGGAAATCATATCCGGGCGGAGCTCTGCATCGACCTGAATGTTATCCATGCCGTTCTCGGTGTAGAGGATGATGCGGTAGTTCGGAGTCGTTCCCTCGATGGCGAGCAGTGCGCTCTCTATCTGTGAGGGGAATACATTGACTCCGCGGATGATGAACATATCATCACTGCGGGAGCTGATCCGGTCGATACGGCGGATGGTGCGTCCGCACTCGCAGGGCTCACTGATGATGCGGGTGAGGTCACGGGTGCGGTAACGGATCATCGGCATGGCGTACTTGCTCAGAGTGGTAAGTACCAGCTCACCGGTTTCGCCGTCGGGAAGCACCTCACCGGTATCGGGGTCGATGATTTCGGGATAGAAGTGGTCTTCATAAATGTGCATACCGTTGTGCTTGCGGCACTCCATGGCGACGCCGGGACCGATGATTTCCGAGAGTCCGTAAATATCGAAAGCCTCGATGCCCGCACCCTGTTCGATGCGCTCACGCATACCGGCAGTCCAGGGTTCTGCGCCGAAAACTCCCGCCTTGATGGGGAGCTCTCTCAGGTCGATGCCCTGACGATCCGCCTCTTCGATGAGGTGGAGAAAATAGCTGGGAGTACACATCATGGCGGTCACTCCGAAGTCACGGATGCGCATGACCTGACGTCTGGTGTTGCCTCCGCTGGCGGGAACAACAGTAGCTCCGAGCATCTCTGCTCCGTAGTGGGCACCGAGACCTCCGGTGAAGAGACCGTAGCCGTAAGAGACCTGAATGATATCATTTTTGCTGAGCCCGGCACCGGCAAGACCGCGGTACATCACTTCGTTCCAGACGTTGATATCATCTTTCGTGTAAGCCACAACGATGGGTTTTCCGGTGGTTCCGCTCGAGGCGTGGAGACGGACTATCTCGCTTTTTGGAACTGCAAAGAGTCCGAAGGGATAAGTATCACGCAAATCGGTCTTTTTCATAAAGGGCAGTTTTGCAAGATCCTTGAGTTCCCTGACATCGCACGGCTTGAGTTTGAGTTTATCCATGCGGCTTCTGAAGAGTCCGACATTCTCATAAGCATGGCGGACAATGCTCTGCAGTTTGCAAAGCTGCATCTCACGAAGATACGCAGGATCGATAAAATCTTTTGACAACAATTCGCAGTTGTCAGTCGTAATGCGTCCCATAAAATGGCTCCATTTTTTACAGTTTGAAAAAGATGTACTTGGTTAATATAACACCTCAAATGCAAAACGGCAAGTTTTATTGCGTTTTATAATCGAAAAATTTCAAAATGCCCTTGAATATTCGGAGTTTGTGAGTTATATTAAATGAAATTTCATGAGGCGGGATAGTTTTTTCTGGTTATGGTCTGCATCCTCTGGACCTGGGATTTAGAAAAATCTGTCTGCGGGCAAACCGTAAAACGTGGCTGTTCGGAGTGTCTGCTGTCGATTGAGAAATTAGTGTTTTTATAGTCGAAAGTCAAAAAACGGCGTATAATACGCCTGAATGAAGGTAGATGACAATATGGTTAGAGTCAGACTGAAGCGTACAGGCACCCGCAATGCGGTGTGCTTCCGTGTTGTGGTTATGGATCAGCGTTCCAGCCGCGACGGTAAGGCTATTGAAGAGCTTGGTTTCTATAATCCCCGCACCAAAGAGGAAGCGGTGAATGTTGAGCGTGCCGATTACTGGAAGAGTGTCGGTGCCGTCTTCTCACCCACCGTTGTTGACGTGATCGAGCGTGTGCGTGCCGGCAAGACCCTGCGTGATGTTGAGCGCAAGGCTGCCCCCTCAAAGAAAGCTGTTGAGCGCGCCAAGGCTGAAGCTGAGGCAAAAGCCGCAGCTGAGGCGGAAGCAAAGGCTGCTGCAGAGGCTGCCGCTGCTGAGGCTGCTGCTGCCGCAGAGGCTCCTGCGGAGGCGGCTCCCGAAGCGTAATTGCGCAAAGGGTGACTTGATATGTTCAAGAAAGTATTCGGTTTTTTGTTTGGCGGCTCCGGTAAAAAAGACGGAGCGTCAAACGCTGGAACCCTTCGTGATGTCGAGGGGTTTGTTGAGTATGTGGTGAAGTCACTGGTCGATTATCCCGACGAGGTGAACATTACCACAGTTGATAATCAGGAAGGTGCAACGATCCAGATCCGCTGCCGCAAAGAGGATATCGGTAAGATCGTTGGTAAACACGGTAAGATCATCATGGCGATCCGCTCACTGGTGAGCAGTGCCGCCGGAAGGCAGCACAAACGGATCTCCGTCGATGTTCTCGACTGATAAGCGGCATCCGGAACATTGGTGTTCAAGAGTCGGCAGGTAATGGAAATATGACGCCGTTCAAGATCGATATATTAACATTGTTTCCGGAGCAGTTTCCCGGTCCTCTCGGTGAGAGTGTGATCGGTCGCGCTTCCGGGCGCGGGCTGATTGAGTTGAAAGCGCATGACATACGCAAGTTTGCGTCTGATGTGCGCGGTACGGTAGATGAGAAGCCTTACGGCGGAGGTCCCGGAATGCTGATGATGGCAGACCCGGTGGTCAAAGCTGTGGAGTCGGTCAGGCAGGAAAATTCTCTTGTGATACTGACGACCCCGAGGGGCAGGGTGTTCGACCAGAAGATGGCGCAGCGTTTTTCAAAATGCAGTCATCTGGTGGTGGTGACCGGGCACTTCGAGGGTGTCGATGAGCGGGCTATCGAGCTTGCGATCGACGAGGAGGTTTCGATCGGCGATTATGTGTTGTCAAGCGGAGTTCCTGCGGCAATGGTGATCTGCGATGCAGTGATACGGTTGCTTCCCGGGGTGCTCGGCGATGACGAGTCAAGCAGCGAGGAGTCGCACTCCGACGGCTTGCTCGAGTACGGGCAATACACCCGTCCTCCGGTTTACAGGGGGATGGAGGTTCCCGAGGTTCTTCTTAGCGGGGACCACGGCAAGGTCGCAGATTACCGTCGCTCGGAAATGGAGCGGCTGACGCGTGAGCGCAGACCGGATTTATGGAAAAAATTTTTAAGTCAAACAGAAAAAGAGGTTTGAAAATGACAATATTGGATAAGATTCGCAAAGAGCAGGTTCGTGAAGAGCGTCACCAGTTCTCAGTCGGTGATACCATCCGCATCCACGTCAAGATCGTGGAGGGAAACACTGAGCGTATCCAGCAGTTTCAGGGCGTTGTGATCGCCCGTCGCGGCAGCGGTATCGAAGAGACCTTCACCGTCCGTCGTGTTCAGGCAGGTCAGGGAGTTGAGCGTGTTTTCCCGATCAACAGCCCCCGTATTGCTAAGATCGAGGTCCTCCGTCGCGGTGATGTCCGTCGCGCCAAGCTCTACTATCTCCGTGATAAAATTGGTCGTGATGCCCGCGTCAAGGAGCTTCGCACCAAGTAAGGCTGTCGAAGATGGCTTCAAAGAAACGGGGGGATTTTTCTCCCCGTATAGACGAACTCCTCCAGCCGGAACGCAAACTCTGGGCGGAGGGGTTTTGTTTTGTAGCAGGAGTCGATGAGGCAGGCAGGGGACCGTTCGCAGGTCCGGTAGCTGCCGCAGCAGTGGTGCTCCCGAAGGGGGTGAAGCTGCCTGAAGTGTTCGATTCCAAGCAGCTCAGCGATGCCGCCCGCAGGGAGTTGAAAGAGCAAATTCTTCAACTTCCCGGAGTTATGGTCGGAGTGTCGCTGATAGATGCCCAAGTAATTGATAAGATAAATATTCTGCAAGCCACTCACCTTGCCATGCGTGAGGCGGTAAGTCAGCTTGAAAAGGTCGATTGTGTGCTTGTTGACGGACTTCCCGTCAGAGGTTTTGAAGTTGAGTCACGGAATTTAGTCAAGGGTGATTCGCTTTCGGCGAGCATCGCTGCGGCAAGTATCATTGCCAAAGTGACTCGTGATGATGTTATGGTCGGGCTTGACAAACTCTACCCTGAGTACGGTTTTGCCGACCACAAGGGTTATGGAACTGCGGCGCATCTGCGGGCGTTGCAGGAGTATGGCGTAACGCCGGTTCACCGCAGAAGTTTTCGCCCGGTGAGGGAGATAATAGATCCTCCGCCGGAGCAGTTGGAGTTGTTATGATGTCTGCAATATCTGTTTATGGAGTTCTGCCCCGCGTCACCGACGCGGGTGGCACTTATCATGCGCCGGATATGGCGGTCTTTTGATGTATATATATTATAGTTAAACAGAATTTTATCTAAACAGGGATTTTTTTGATATGAGTAATTATGATCTTTCAACCATCCGTCACAGTGCTGCCCACGTCATGGCAGCAGCGGTGAAGCAGCTTTATCCTGATGCCAAATTTGATATCGGTCCGGCGACCGAGAACGGATTTTACTACGATTTTGATATGGAACACCGTCTGGTGACCGAGGATCTCAAAGCCATCGAGAAAGCGATGAAGAAACTCATCGGCAGAAAGCTGGCGTTTGAGCGTTTCGAGACCAGCCGTGAAGAGGCGATGAAACTCCTCGAGGGTCAGCCCTACAAACTCGAGCGTTTGGCTGATATCGCCGAGGGCGATGCCATCAGTTTTTACCGCACCGGTGATTTCCTTGACCTCTGCCGCGGACCTCACGTTGAGAACTCAGGCGAGATCGGAGCAGTGAAGTTGACCGGTATTGCCGGAAGCTACTTCCGCGGAGACGAGAAAAATCCGATGCTCCAGCGCATTTACGGAATCGCATTCCCGACCGAGGAAGAGCTCCAGAACTACATCCGTCAGCAGGAAGAGGCGGCAAAACGTGACCACCGCAAGCTCGGAGTTGAGCTTGATCTCTTCGGATTTTCCGATAATGTCGGTCCCGGCTTGGTGCTGTGGCGTCCCAAAGGCTCGCTCATCCGCCATCTGGTCGAGACCTTCTGGAAAGAGGAGCACTACAAAAACGGATACGAACTGCTTTACACTCCGCACATCGGTCAGAGTCTGCTGTGGGAGACCAGCGGTCACCTCGGTTTCTACCGTGACGGAATGTACAGTCCGATGGAAATCGACGAGCGTGACTACTATGTGAAGCCGATGAACTGCCCGTTCCACATCGAGGTTTACCGTTCACGTCTGCGCAGTTACCGTGAGCTGCCCCTGCGCTGGGCTGAGCTCGGAACTGTTTACCGCTATGAGAAATCAGGAGCACTTCACGGTCTGATGCGTGTTCGCGGATTTACTCAGGATGACTCACACATCATCTGTACTCCGGAGTCGATCGAGGACGAGATCGCAGAAGTCCTGCGTTTCAGCCTCGAGATGAACCGCACCTTCTTCGGTTCAGCCACCGTGATCAAACCCTATCTCTCGACCCGTCCCGAAAAGGCGGTCGGCGAGCCCGAGCGCTGGGAGACCGCTATCCGCAGTCTGCGCAAAGCCGTTGACAAGTGCGGCTTGGAGTGCGAGGTCGATGAGGGCGGCGGTGCATTCTACGGTCCGAAAATCGACCTCAAAATCAAGGATGCCATCGGCAGAGAGTGGCAAACCACCACTATCCAGTTCGACTTCAATCTTCCCGAGCGTTTCGATATGACCTATATCGGAGAGGATGGCAAGAAACACCGTCCCTACATGGTGCACCGTGCTCTGCTGGGAAGTCTCGAGCGTTTCTTCGGAATCCTCGTCGAACACTATGCCGGAGCGTTCCCGCTGTGGCTGGCTCCTGAGCAGGCAAGGATTCTGCCGGTCAGTGATGCCCAGATCGGGGTGGCTCAGAAGATCGCATCTGAGCTGCGTGCCAAAGGTTTCAGAGTTGGTGTCGATGAACAGGCAGCCGGTCTCGGAGCCAAGATACGTGCCGCCCGCAACGAGCGTGTTCCCTACCTGATGGTGCTGGGAGAGCGCGAGGCTGAGTCCGGCTGTGTCTCACTGCGCACCCGCCGCGACGGCGAGCTCGGAGCGATGAGTGTTGAAGAAGTTGCTAAAAAGATGCAAAATGAGGTTGAAAATAAGATAGTTTGATGCTATCTTATAAATATGACATTTGCACGGAGAGCGTGTGCCTCTGTGCGAGCGTCTGTTAAAACTGCCGGGAAATGGGTTCCGACAGTTCAAAATGAAGTAAGAAAGGCAGGGTATCGTTATTGCTAAGTTGTTGAAACCGAACGATCGGACTATCACTTTGACTGAAGTGCTTCTGATCGGAGCCGAGGGCGAACAGCTCGGAGTCGTCGCTTACAGCCGTGCGAAAGAGTTGGCAGCCGAGGCGGGATTGGATCTGGTTCTGGTATCAGACCGCTCCACACCTCCGGTAGTGAGGATCATGAATTTCGGAAAGCTCCGTTACGAGCAGAAGAAAAACATCAAGGCGCAGCGCAAGAATGCGATCGCCCAGAAGATCAAAGAGGTGAAGTTTCATATCAACATCGATCAGCATGACTACGAGACCAAGCTGAAAAAAGCGTTGGATTTTCTTGAGAAGAAATATCGTGTCAAAATCACCCTCGCTCTGCGCGGACGTGAGATGGCTCATCAGGATATGGCTTTTGATCTGATGAAGCAGGTGACCGAAGCGTTGACTCCGTATGCTGATGCAGACGGAACTCCGAAACTTCTCGGACGCAATATATCAGTGAATTTTGCACCCAAATGATTTGAGTGCTTAAACAGGCCGCAGCCGGTAGTCAGCATTGACCGGCTCGGTTTAACAGTCTAAAAAGACGAAAGGAACAAACAATGCCGAAACTCAAGACAAGAAAATGTGCCGCAAAACGTCTGAAACAGACGGGTACCGGCAAGTTCCGTCACCACAAGGCTGGTGCACGGCATCTGAAGACCTGTAAGAACGCGAAGCGTAAACGTCGTCTGCGTCAGGATGCAGCGGTTTCCGCATCCGAGAACAGCCGCATCAAGGCAGCACTGCCTTACGGTCTTTGATAGAGGAGGGATTTACAAATGGCAAGAACTACTTATGCAGTGCCCTCCCGCAAGCGTCGTAAGCGCACGCTGGAGATGGCGAAAGGTTTTTACGGCAACAGCAGCCGCAATATCCGTAACGTCTATGATGCCGTTGACAAGGCTTTGAGTCACGCCTATGTCGGCCGCAAGCAGAAAAAACGTCAGTATCGTGGTCTCTGGATCGTGCGTATCAACGCCGCCTGCCGCGCTCTCGACGTCAATTACAGCCGCTTTATGGATGGTTTGAAGAAGGCCAATATCGAGCTGAACCGCAAGGTTCTCGCTGATCTGGCGGTCAACGAACCCGCCGAGTTCAAGGCGTTGGTCGAGCGGGTCACCAAGGCCTGAGACCGTATCTTTTGATCCGAAACAGCTTGATTTTGGTGTTCTTCACCGATTTCAAGCTGTTTTGTGTTTTAACGGGGGATTTTTTTACCGCAAAACGTTTTTGTTTGACAAGGGATGTTTTGCCGGAAATATAATTGTCAGAGGGCTGTTTCACATAGGGGAGTTTTCTCCGTACAGTGTGGAAGAGTTTATTCAGAATACAATTTATGTGCATTTTGAACAAACCCTTCAGCAAATCATGCGAAGCGGTCGGACAGGAGCAATATGAATACTATAATTGAATCTATCAATCGGGCAGTGGAAGAGGCGAAGAGCCGCTGTGCCGCTGCGAAGTCGCAAGCCGATATCGAGTCGGTTCGCATAGATTATCTCGGACGTAACGGTCTTTTTCCTGAGTTGTCACGTCAGATGGGAACTATTCCCGCCGAAGAACGCCGAGAGACCGGAGCCGCATTCAATACCGGCAGAACCGCAATCCAGCAGGCGATGGATGAGGCTGTTGCCCGTTTTACCGGTTCAGCATCCAACGATGATATCATCGATATAACTCTGCCCGGACGCCGTCAGTGTGTCGGCAGAAAGCATCCGATCAGCCGTCTGGCTGAGGAGTGCGTGGCGATTTTCCGCAGAATGGGCTTTATTGCCGTTGACGGTCCTGAAATCGAGAGCATCTACCACAACTTTGATGCGCTCAATACTCCGATGGACCACCCCTCGCGTGACCCGCAGGATACCTTCTATTTCCCCGATGGCAGGATTTTGCGTTCACAGACTTCACCCGTGCAGATCAGAGTCATGGAAACCCACGAACCTCCGGTGCGCATCGTCGCTCCCGGACGTGTTTTCCGCCGTGATACTCCCGATGCCACCCACGGAATGAACTTCCACCAGATCGAGGGACTCTATGTCGATAAAAATGTCTCGATGGCTGACTTGAAGAGTGTGCTTCAGGATTTTGCCCGTGAGATGTTCGGTCAGGATGTCCGCATCCGTCTGAGACCCCACTTCTTCCCGTTCACCGAGCCCAGCGTTGAGTACGACTTCAGCTGTGTGGTCTGCGGCGGCAAGGGATGCAATGTCTGCAAACACTCAGGCTGGATCGAGATCGCCGGAGCCGGTATGGTCGATCCCCAGGTGTTCCGCAACGTCGGTTACGACCCCGAGGTGTGGAGCGGATACGCTTTCGGACTCGGTATCGAGCGTCTGGCAATGCTTCGTTTTCATATTCCTGACTTGCGTTTCCTCTACGAGAACGATGTCAGATTTCTTGAACAATTCTAAGGAGTGCAGTCATGGATATTTCACGCAAATGGCTCTCTGATTATGTTGCACTTGATTGTGATGATGCAACTCTTTGTCATAAACTTACGATGGCAGGTATCGAGGTCGAGGCTGTTGAAAACAACTCAACTGTTCCCGAAGGCGTTGTTGCCGCCAAAATAGTTGACCGTCAGGTACATCCGAACTCAGACCACCTTTCGGTGTGTCAGGTGAACGACGGAAAAAACACCATCCAGATCGTCTGCGGAGCTCCGAATTGCGATGCGGGAAAGATCGTTCCGCTCGCCACCATCGGAACCGTTTTCACCACTCCTGAGGGAGATTTCAAAATCAAGAAATCAAAACTCCGCGGAGTTGAGTCAAACGGAATGATGTGCAGTGCATCAGAGCTCGGCATATCCGACGACAACTCAGGATTGATGATACTTCCTGAGGATACAGTTATCGGAACACCGGTAAAATCACTCTATCCGGGAGATACCTTTATTGAGCTCGAAGTGACTCCGAACCGTCCCGACTGCCTCTCGATGTGGGGAGTCGCCCGTGACGTCTCATGTCTGCTCGATGTCGAGCCGAAGTTTCCGGAAATCACCGTTCCCGCCTGTGACACTGAAATCGCCGACCTGGTGACGGTCGAGGCAAAAGAGCTCTGCCCGAGATATATCGGCAGAGTCATCGAAAATGTGAAGATCGGACCCTCTCCGGCATGGCTGGTCGAGCGTCTTGAAAGCATCGGCTTGCGCTCAATCAACAACGTCGTTGACGTGACCAACTTCGTCATGCTCGAGCTCGGACATCCGCTGCACGCCTTTGACCGTGACAAGCTCGAGGGTAAACGTGTGGTGGTAAGACGTGCCGTTGAGGGAGAAAAAATCACCATTCTCGACGGCAGGACTATCGAGCTCAAAAACGAACATCTGGTCATCGCCGATGCGGCAAAACCGATGGCTCTCGCCGGAATCATGGGCGGAGAGTTTTCCGGAGTTACCGGTGATACTGTAAATATCCTGCTTGAGAGTGCAGTTTTCAACCCCTCAAATATCCGCTCATCCAGCCGCCGCCTCGGAGTTTCAACCGATGCCAGCTACCGCTATGAGCGTGGAGTTGACTATGATATGGCAGATGCGGCATCCGACCGTGCGGTTCAGCTGATTCTTGAAGTCGCAGGCGGTACTCTCGCCAGTGCCAAGATGGATGTCAATACCGGACGTCCTGCTGAAAACGTCATCGTCTGCCGTTTTGAAAAAATCCGCAATCTTATCGGTTCCGGAGTCAGCAACGAGCGCATCGTTGAGATATTGACCAAGCTCCACCTCAAGGTCAGTGACATCACTGCCGAGGGATGCAAAGTTACGGCTCCGCTCTTCCGTCTCGACCTCACCCGTGAGGCTGATCTGGCTGAAGAGGTCGCCCGTATCGACGGTCTGGAAAAGGTTCCGCAGATCGCAGTCAACGGCAAAATCTGCCATCCGGCAAGCGAGGATGCTTACGCAAAAGTTCAGAACCTGCGTGAGATGGCGGTCTCTCTCGGACTTTATGAGTGTGTGACTTACAGCATCACCGGAGTTCCGCAGGCATTGACTGACAGCCGTTTTGAAGAGTCCGATTTGATCAAACTTGATAATCCGCTCAATCCTGATTCATCGGTCATGCGTCCCAGCCTCTTCGGAGGAATGCTCAATGTCGCCGAGCGCAACATCACCCGCGGAAACCGCAACCTCAGACTCTTTGAGCTGGATAAAGTGTTCTGCGCCAATGCAGAGAAATATCCGGAAGAGCGTGATGAGCTTATCATGCTGCTTACCGGCAAACGCTACGCCGACCGCTACTCAGAGGATTTTGCTCTCGAGTACGATTTCTACGATATGAAAGGTGCGGTCGAGGACCTCATGGAAATGCTCGGAGTCTCGAAGTACCGTTTCACCCGTCTCGATGACGACAAACGTTTCAAGTCAGGCAATGCTGTCGCCGTTGACATCTACGGCAGACGTGCCGGTGTTTTCGGTGAGGTGAACAACGCTCTCACCTCAGGATGGCGTCACACCTCCAAAGTGTTCGTCGCACTCTTCGAGGCACAGAGTCTCTACGATGCCTCTGTCAAAGCCAGCCGCAACTTCAAAGCTCTTGCCCAGTACCCCGCCACCTCCCGTGACGTGGCAATGCTGGTTCCTGAGGATATGGAAAACGGAAAGATCATCGAATTTATCCGCAAGCGCAACCTCGCCAATCTTGAATCAGTGCGTCTCTTTGACATCTACTGCGGTAAAGAGTTGGCAGAGCAGAACAAAAAGAGTATGGCATACGAGCTGGTTTTCCGCCACAGCGAGAGAACTCTGACCGATAACGAGGTCAACTCCGCAATGGATAAGCTGCGCAAAGCTCTTGAAAGCGACCTCAAGGTCGAGTTGAGATAATCAGAACAAAAGTTTTCGGGAAGGAGTTTGATATTATGATCGACAAGAATATCGGTAATGTTTATGAGGGAGTCCTGTCAGCAGAGGGACTCAAGTTCGGAATCGTCTGCGGCAGATTCAATGACTTTTTCGTCAGCCGTCTGCTTTCAGGAGCCGTTGATGCCATCACCCGCCACGGCGGAAAAGCTGCGGATATCAGTGTGGCTTATGTTCCCGGTTCCTATGAGATACCGTTTGCGATCAAAAAGATGCTCGAGACCAAAAAATATGATGCGGTCATCGCTCTCGGAGTTGTCATTCAGGGAGCGACCAGCCACGCCGGATACATCAACTCCGAAGTGGCAAAATGCGTCGCCCAGCTCGGTCTTGAGTTCGGAGTTCCCGTCACTTACGGCATGATCACCGCAGAAAACCTCGATCAGGCTATCGAGCGCAGCGGAACCAAAGCCGGCAACAAGGGCGTGGATGCTGCTCTGGCGGCTATTGAAATGGCTAACCTCACAAAAGTGATCGGCTGAAATGGATTTTACAGACAACAACACAGAGGCGGTGAAGCCTCATACCAAGCGTCTCGGCAGAGAGTTCGCCATGCAGTTTTTGTTCAGTTGCGAGATGCAGGATGAACTTCCGGGAGCCCGGATGTTCGATACTTTTTTCGAATCTGTATGCAACGAATACAAACTGCGTGACAACCGTCTTTCCCGCAAGGGCAGGGAGTACGCCATTGCCCTCTACAACGAGGTCGTGGTGCACAAAGAGGATATCGACAAACTGATTTCCAGCCATTGTGAAAACTGGGATTGGGATCGTGTTTCTGCGGTTGAGCGCAACATCATGCGTGTGGCAATAGCTGAGATGTGCTATTTTCCTGACGTTCCGGAAATCGTCAGTATCGACGAGGCAGTTGAGATAGCCAGAGATTTTTCCGGAGAAAAAGGCGGAAACTTTATCAACGGCGTGCTCAATGCCATAAAAAACACCATCGTCAAGGAGTAAAATGGCTTCCGTTTTTTCAATTTTCAAGCGCGGACTTGAGAAGAGTGCGACCAAGATATCCCGGGTGTTCACCAGCGTTTTCACCGGAGTGAAAGCCCATGACGCAGCAAGTTTTGATGAGCTTGAGGCTCTGCTGATATCCTCAGACTTCGGAGTCACTGCCAGCGTTGAAATCGTAGCCGGATTGAAAGAGCTTTATGACCGGGGCGTGATTGCCACCGATGCCGATCTTGTCACCGAGCTGCGCAAGCAGGTCACTGAGCTTCTTCACCGTCACGAGCGTGAAATAAATATTGCCGAACCGGGTACTCCGACCGTCATCCTGATGGTGGGAGTCAACGGCAGCGGCAAGACGACCTCCATCGGCAAACTTGCCCACAATCTGATAAGCGGCGGCAAGCAGGTGGTGCTCGGAGCTTGTGATACCTTCCGTGCTGCGGCTGTCGAGCAGCTTCAGCTCTGGGGAGAGCGCACCGGAGCTCACGTTGTATCCTCAAAACACGGAGCTGACCCGGCAAGTGTGGCATACGATGCCATGCAGAGTGCCATCGCCCGTGGAGCCGATTATCTTCTGCTCGATACTGCCGGACGTCAGCAGAACCAGCGTGATTTGATGGCAGAGCTTGCCAAGATAAAGCGTTCCATACAGAAAGTCTGTCCGACAGCTCCCCACGAGGTGTGGCTGACGGTTGACTCCACTCTCGGAGCGAATGTGTTGAGTCAGGCAAAAGAGTTTTCCAACACCGTCGGAGTCACCGGTCTGATACTCACCAAGCTCGACGGCACCGGTCGTGGCGGAATGGCTGTTGCATTGCATCGTGACTTTGAACTTCCGACCTTCTATGTCGGACTCGGTGAACAGCCTGAGGATTTGCAGGAGTTCAGTCCTGAATTTTACGCTGATGCCCTTTTCGGCAAGCAGGAAGGATAACTCCTGATGCCGGAAAAATCTGACAATTTTTTTATGCGACTCGCTCTGGGATCCGCCCGCAAAGCGTGGGGGATGACAGCTCCCAATCCGATGGTGGGCGCAGTGATTGTCAGAGACGGAAAGGTGATTTCCACCGGATATCACCACAAGGCAGGAACTGCTCACGCCGAAGTCGATGCTCTCAATAACGCAGCTCAGTCAGGTGCGGATGTCAGGGGAGCGACCATTTACGTCACCCTTGAACCGTGCTCCACCGTCGGACGCACCGGAGCCTGCACCGAAGCGGTAATCAAAGCCGGACTTGCCAGAGTTGTTATTGGCTGTCTTGACCCCAATCCGAAGCACGCAGGCAGGGGAGTGGAGGTTCTCCGCAACGCCGGAATCGAAGTTATGTGCGGCATCGAAGAAGAGGAGTGCATTGAGCTGAACTCAGCATTTTTTACCTGGATAACCACCGGCAAACCTCTGGTGATGCTCAAAATGGCATCGACCCTCGACGGTAAGAGTGCCGCCCGAAACGGAGACTCTTTCTGGATAACCGGCAAGGAGGCACGTTCAAGAGTTCAGGAGTTGAGACGTCTTGCCGGTGCGATAATGGTCGGAGCCTCCACACTGAAAACCGACCATCCCCGTTTGAATGTAAGAGAGCCTGCCGACTGGCAGAATCAGCCGTTGAGACTGATTGCCTCAAACAGTATGAGTCAGAGTGAAGTCGAAGAGTTTTTTCCGGATGGAAACGTTCAGGTCGTCCGTGTGAACACAGTTGATGAGTGGGAAAAACTGCTCATTGAGCTCGGCAGAAAAAATATAATGGCACTGCTCATCGAGGGAGGCAGTGAACTTGCCGCATCGGCGATACGCTCCGGAGTGGTTGATTACGTTGAGTTTCATATCGCTCCCAGAATACTCGGAGGAGCAGGCAGCCGTCCGACCGTTGGCGGAGCTGATCCGCAGAAGATGTGTGAAGCAATAGATTTAAAGAGTGTCAAAACCACCGTTTACGGCAGGGATATTGCTGTATCCGGATATCTCAAAAGGAGTTGGTGAAAGTGTTTACCGGACTTGTTGAAATGACCGGGAAAATCTCCGGACGCAGTTCCAATGCGTTGATTGTTTCTCCGGCACAACGTTTATCCGATACCGTTATCGGCGAGAGCATTGCCGTGAACGGATGTTGTCTTACTCTCGAGCGTGAAACTCCCTCGGGAGAGCTGGTATTTCACACCATGGCTGAGTCTCTTCGCCGAACCAATCTCGGCACTCTGCCCATCGGAGCAAGGGTAAATCTCGAGCGTGCTCTTGCCTCGGGCTCAAGGCTTGGCGGTCATATCGTGCAGGGGCACGTTGACACGGCGGCAAAGGTCGTTTCGCTTACCCGCAAGAGTGATGGAGATTTGGAATTGGCAATCGAGCTTGCTCCTGAACTTGCTCCGGAAGTTGTGACCAAAGGCAGTGTCGCCATTGACGGAGTTTCACTTACCGTTGTCCGTGCCGACGATGGTGAGTTTGCGGTAAGACTTATTCCTCAGACCCTTGCCGACACCGTTCTCGGCGAGCGCGGAGCGGGCAGTATCGTGAATGTTGAGACCGATATTCTCGGTAAATACGTCAGACGTCAGCTCGTCCTTGCCGGAGTTTTATCCGAGCCGGAAAAAAAGAGTTCCGGCGGAAGCGTTACTATGGAAAAATTGCGTGAAGCGGGGTTCATTTGATGATAGAATTCGGATTGAGCATTTCAACAGATGAGCACATCGAAAAACTCCCGGTAAAGCGGACTTCACGCTTTGATTTTCTGGAGTTTTCCGGCAATCTTCTTGATTCCGACGCAGCCTGCCGCAAATTGGAGTCCTTGCGCAAAGCAGGCTGTTCCCTCGTAGTCAGAGATATGCTTGACCCGTCTCTGGTACACCTGGTGCAGACCGAGAATTTTCAGGTAAAACTGGAGTTCGACCGCAAGCTGCACGAAAGGTGCAAAACCGCAGCTTCTCTCGGTGTCGATATGGCTGGCATTGCTTTCGATATCACCCGTGCACTCGAGGCGCAGGATTACGCAGACGGTTTGATGAAACTTATGAAAAGCACCTTTGCAACCTTTCATGGAAACTCCATGAAGCTGGTAATTCCCGGCAGGATACCGTCGTCTCCCGGAGCAGGAAATATCACTCAGTTTTTTGCTTTTTTGAAGAATGTGATGTACTCAAACATCGTTTCTGCAATAGAGTTCCATCCCCACGAACCGGGAGCTTTCGAAGAGCTTGAACAGCACTTCGGTGTGTTGCGTTTTCACCGCAACTTTTTCCGACTGTTTTTTGAGCCGGAACATGGAAATTATCTGAGCAGTGCCCTGCTGAAAAAGTTTCTTGATGCTGCTGATATGAAAAGTGTTGTAAGTTCCAGAGTGGCAATAGCTCCCGGGCATCAGATGCCCGATGATGCTATGCTCAAAGAGCTGCTTGAATTGATAAGTGGTATCGAAAATGAGTACTGAAAAGAAAAGTTCCATCGTTTCAATACTGAAATCGTCGATAGGAGTATCATTCGCCACTCTTGCCAGCAGAGTACTCGGTCTGCTCAGAGTCAGACTCGAAGCCATGGTGCTCGGCGGAGGCGATATCGCTTCAGGATGGTTTCTCGCATTTGCCATTCCCAACTTGCTCAGACGCGTACTCGGCGAGGGCGCACTCGGCAATGCCCTGATGCCGATAGTAGCCGAACTCGACTCAAAAGAGGGCAGGGAGTGTGTGCGCCGTGAATTGGGAGTCGTATTTTTTGTGCTCGGAGCAGTGCTTGGTTCCATCGTCATACTTGTTTCCGTTATTTCACTGCTGCTCGGCAGAGTTGAGTTTTTCCAAAATATCAGCTTCTTTTCGACTCCGAGAATGAAAATCATGCTGAGACTGCTGCCGTTGCTGATGCCGTACGGTTTTTTCATGTGTCTGGTCGGAGCAGCCGGCAGTGTCCTCAACTACTGTAAAGAGTTTGTTCTTCCTGCGCTCGGAGCGTTACTGCTGAATATATTTCTGATTTCCGGACTTGGAGTCTCATATTATTTGCATGTCAATGATGTGGAAAAAGTCATCAATATCCTGGCGTATCTGGTTTTGATTTCAGGATTTGTTCAACTTGTTCTGATGCTGCTGCTGCTGAAAAAACAGAAGGTTCATCCCATGCTCAAAGCAGGCATATCATTGGGCAGTTTCACAAGCGGAACCGTGAAACAGCTTTTTACTACAGCACTTCCCGGCATCATCGGCGGAGTTGCCACTCAGGTAAGTTTTCTCGTTGACCGAATGATAGCCGTTTATCTCGGAGCACAGGCAGTTCCTGCACTGACCTACGTTGACCGCCTGATCGACCTGCCGATAGGTATTTTTGCTGTGAGCCTCGGCGGAGTATTGATGTCCTCGCTTTCCCGTTCTGCGGCAAACGGCAACATGGAGGATTTTTCCAACGAACTTGATTTGAGTATAAGACACGTTTTCTTTTTCTGTATCCCCATGGCGGTCGGAGTGGTGTTCTTTTTCAAACTGCTTATGAGTGTGCTCTGTCTCGGCGGCAGATATACAGTTCAGGATATTTACGCCGCTGAGGGGGTGGCTTTGTATTACGGAGCAGGGATTCCGATATTCTGTCTGTTGAAAGTTCTGCTTCCGGCATTCTATTCCAGAAAGAAGATGAACATTACACTCTACGCTTCGTTGTGTGCCATTGTGCTTAATATCGTGTTCAATTTCATACTGATGAAGAAAATGCAGCAGAGCGGAATAGCTCTTGCCACGGTGATATCCTCACTGGTCAACTGTTCAATACTTATATTCATACTCATCCGTGAGGGAGTGCTGACCAAAGTTGCCAAGCCGGTCGTGTGCGGCTTGCGCTCTCTGATCATCGCATTGGCGAGTTTTTGGCTGGTGAGATTGATATATCCGTCAGCATTGGAAATTGAAAACAACTGGAATACCGCATTCCTGCATCTGGTCGTTGCCGGAGTGCTGTTTTCTCTTTTATATTTCGGACTTTCCGCAGTCGTAAGAGCGTCTGAAATGCGGGAGTTGATTTCCATGTTCAAACATAAAAAAGCATAACGGAGCAGACAATGATAACCTCAGAACAATTCAAAAAGATAAAGCTGGTTTTGACCGATATAGACGGAGTCCTCACCGACGGCAGAGTGGGATACGGCGCAGATGATTTCATCAAGTTTTTCAATTACAAAGACGGCCACTGGATACGCATGGCGATGCGTGCCGGAATTATGGTCGGCTTTCTCTCAGGCAGAAAGTGTCTGGCAAATGAGAGACGCGCACAAGAGCTCGGAGTGACTTTCTGTCTTGAAGATGTAAAAGATAAAGGTCCTGCATTTGAACAGATATTGAAAGATTACTCGCTTGCTCCCGAAGAGTGCCTTTATATCGGAGATGATGTGATAGACGTACCCGTGATGATACGGTGCGGAATATCCGCCGCTCCTGCCGATGCGATTTCTCTGCTTGACCGTTACATCGACTGGCGTGTGAGCCGCAACGGAGGATATGGCGTTCTTTATGAAGTAATTGAGCGTCTGCTGCGTGAGAGCGGAAAACTGGATGCTCTCCTTGAGCGTTATTGTAAAGAAAGTTGAAAAAGAGTCATTTGTGCAGTATATTATATAGAGTTTGCAACCAATTTTGCGAAAGTAGGGAATATGCCCCGTTTTGAATACCAGTTTGAGTCGAGAATCGACAATCCGGAACGCAGGTTCAAGAGACGTCTGCGTTTTGTTGCATTGCTCCTGCTGGTATTGGCAGTTACTGCGGCTGTGATTTATTTTATCGTTCCCCACAAGGAAGATAAAGACGGCGGTCAGGATGAAAATACTCCTGCGCAGGTCGCTGAGGCGGATGAAAAAAATACTCAAACAGACGTCGCAGCCTCAGACGACAAAAAAGTTAAGACTCCCGGCGCCCAAACCCCCGGCGATAAAAAAGATACAACTCAAAATGAAAATGCGCAAAAGGGGGAAAACGCAGAGCAGGGCAGACAGGGAGATTCCGCTTCAACCGATTCTGTTTCTGAAATTACGGCTGCTCCCGAAAAAGGCAAAGTCTGGGCGGGAGACCCGGGCAATGATGCTCCGCAACAAGTGGAAAACAAAGCTCAGAACAATACTCTTGACGAGCTGAAACAGCTTTTCGACAAGCGGGATTGTCACAAACTTGCCGCAAAATCGCTCGAAGTTATAAACTCCGAAAACGAAGGCAGTGAGAACTGGCGTATTGCGGCAAAATATCTGCTCGAAGCAAGACTCATGCAGCTTACATCCAACACCGGAGTTCCCGGAATATCAAAACGTTACAGTGTGAGGGGAGGTGATACGCTTACCCGTATCGCCAACCGCAGCAAGACCACAATAACCTGCCTTATGAAGTACAACCGCCTGCAAAACGGATTTATCCGCATCGGCAAAAAACTTATGGTTCACCCGGGACCGTGGAAGATAACCGTCTCCAAAAACAACCGACTGCTCAAACTTTACAACACTTCAAACTCAGAGCAGCTGTTTGCCGTTTTTGAAATCGGAGTAGGCAGAATGAATTCAACTCCCGCCGGAGAGTTTGTTATCTGCAGCAGAATAAAAGCTCCGCAGTGGACAGCTCCTGACGGCAGCGTGTATGAACACGGCGACCCCGGAAACGAGCTGGGTGATTACTTTCTGAAACTTGCGGCTGTCGGAAACCCCCACAGACCGCTTGCCGGATATGGAATACATGGAACTCCGAATGAAAGTACCGTCGGTAAATCATTGAGCAGCGGCTGTATCCGTATGCGCAATGCCGATGTGGGTTTATTATTTGAACTTGTGCCGGAAAAAACTCCGGTTACTATAACCGAGTGACAGGAACGAAGATTATGAACGAGAACACTTTTGAATTTGAAAAGCCGATAGCCGAACTTCAGAACAAAATCAACGAGCTCGAAGCGTTTTCCAAAAGCAGCGGAATAGATTGCTCTGACCAGCTCAAGGCTCTCAACGGACATCTGGAAACTCTCAAATCTCAGGTTTATAACAATCTTGACGCATGGCAGAGAATACAGCTTTCACGCCATCCGGGACGTCCCTATGCACTCGATTATATCGAGCGCATATTCAACAACTTTATCGAATTTTCAGGCGACCGCCGCTTCCGTGACGACAAAGCCATTGTCGGAGGTTTCGCCAAGTTCGGTGATAAGCCCGTCATGGTCATCGGTACCCAGAAGGGCAGGGATATGAAGAGCAACGTGTACCGCAACTTCGGCTGGCCCCATCCCGAGGGATACCGTAAAGCCAACCGCCTGATGCGTCTGGCAGAGAAAGCTCATGTGCCTGTCATTTGTCTTATAGACACTCCAGGAGCATTCCCGGGAATTGCCAGCGAAGAGCGTCATATAGCTGAAGCGATCGCCGCCAACTTGCGTGATATGTTTGAATTGACCGTTCCCGTGGTGGCAGTCATCATAGGCGAGGGCGGTTCCGGTGGAGCTATCGGTCTCGGAGTCGGCAACCGTATTTTGATTATGGAAAATGCCTACTACTCAGTAATCACTCCCGAGGGATGCGCCGCTATTTTGTGGAAAGACCGCAAGTTCGCGCCTCAGGCGGCAGAGGCTTTGCAGCTCACTGCCGACAAGCTCATCACTCTGGGAATAGCCGATGAGATAATTCCCGAGCCTTTCGGAGGAGCCCACCGTGACTTCGACGAGGCGGCAAAGTATCTTGCCGACGCATTGAAAAAGCACCTCTCTGAGCTTGGAAAACTCTCATGTACCAAGCTCAAAGAGCAGCGTTACGAAAAGTTCCGTGCGATGGGGCAGGTGGAAGAGCTTGCAGAGGGGCAGGAGTAACGCCAGATGAATGAGCAGTTGAAAGTAAGGCAGGCAACTCCGGAAGATGTTCCTGAGATACATTCATTGCTTGAGCCTTATGCCGATAAAAAAATCGTCCTGCGCCGCAGTAAAGATGATATCCTCAGTTACATCGGCAACTTTGTCGTTGCTGAAATCGGCGGCAAAATTTGCGGTTGCGGAGCTGCCAGGCATTTCGGCAATGAGCTCTACGAAGTCCGCAGTCTGGTTGTTGATCCATCCATCCAGAAAAAAGGAGTGGGCAGGGCGATAGTTGAGTTTTTCATTGAGCGGCTCAACAAATCAGAGAGCAAGTCATGGAAACTTTTTGCCCTGACCATGACTCCGGGATTTTTCATTTCCCTCGGTTTCAAAGAGGTTGAAAAAGAGATGTTTCCGGAAAAAATCTGGGCTGATTGCCTGAAATGTGCAAAATTCAACTGTTGTGACGAAAAGGCAGTGTTGTTTCAGGCGGATGATGTGTGAACGATATATGAAAAATTTATTGGTGATTGCGATAATGGTTTGTGCCGCACTATTCTGCGGCTGCAACTTTGCGAAAGGTAATTCTAATATGGTCAATGTCATGGATTTCGGTGCTGCCGGTGATGGAAAGACTCTCGATACCGCAGCTTTGCAAAAGTCTCTTGATACCGGGAAAATCGTGAGGTTTCCCGCCGGAACATATCTTACCGGAACCATTTATCTGCGTTCAGGCGGAGGAATCCATCTTGAAAAAGATGCGGTCATCCTCGGTTCAAACGATGAAAAACAGTACAACGCCAATGAATTTGCTCCGCAGAACTGGTGGAGTGTTGCCGAAAAGGCATCAGGAGCTCACCTGATAATCGGACTTGATGTCAAAGATATATCCATTACCGGAGAGGGTACGATCAACGGCAATGCGAAAAACATCTTCAACTGTGTCGTTTCCGGCAAAGACCGCCACTATTACGACCGTCCCGACTGGAGACCGTCTCAGATGATTTGGATTTGTGACAGCCGCAATATAAAAATCAGCGGAGTCACACTGAAAGATGCTCCGTACTGGAACTGTTTTCTGTACGGTTGTGAAGATATCGATATAAGAAATGTGACTATCCGTGCCGACCGTGCGGTGAGAAACACCGATGGTTTGGATATCGACGCCTGTAAAAATGTCCGTATTTCCAACTGCGATATTTTTACCGGAGACGACAGCATAGCCATCCGTGCCGACGGAGACAGGAGTAACCGCAAACAGGGTGGCGTTTTCAGCCGTGAAAATGTCTGTGAAAATGTGCGTGTCACCAATTGCCGTTTGAGCAGCACCACCTGCGCAGTCCGCCTCGGTGTCGGAACAGGTACGATACGCAACATCGACTTGCGTGACCTCGAGGTGTACGATACCAGAACCGGAATTTGTCTCTGCGCCAGTTACGGACGCGGAAGGTTTTGTGAAATCACCGATGTGAATGTCGAAAACGTCAGGTTTGACGGCATTGCCGCTTTCTGGTATTACAATGATTGGACTGGAAAGTTTGAAGAACAAGCTCCCAAGTTGTGCTCCGATATCTCAGTTAAAAACTTCACCGGCACCCAGACCGCAAGCTCAATTATTATGGGTAATGCCGGGTATGGAATGCGAAATTTGAGCTTTGAAAACGTTGATGTCAGAAAGACCGGAGACAAAATGAAAGAGGATATCAACAGCGACCCCAACGTGTTCAGAAAAGCCTGGGATGCTCCGTGCACCGCTTATTTCCGCAACATTGACGGACTCAAACTGAAAAACACCTCGTTTACCGGAGTTACCGCCAATAAAGAGGTGTTTATCAACGTCAAAAATATCGAGAAGTGATTTCAGAGCCCGGGCAGCTCAAAGATGAGCGGATGACTGGGCGGCGGCTGATTTGGTTGATGCAAGGTGCAGTATAACTTGCCGTCAAAGCCTTTGAATACCATTCCGTGCCCTCCGTTGTCAGAGAAAATCAGCTTGTCGTGGTGTTTCCACGGACCGCAAAGTTTACCGGAAACAGATTCTGCATACCCGGTGGCATAACCTCCGCATCCCTCCGGCCCCTTTGAGGACCAGAGCATCAGCAGCCTGCCGTTGTAATTGAAGAGAAAAGGTCCATCGGTGATACGATTGTGTTTTTTTCCGTCACGTTCAAAAGTGCGTGTCCATGGAGCATCCGAAGCTCTGAAGAGCAGTTGCGGAGCTGATATTGCGTTTTTCAGGTCGCAATCAAGTTGTAAAGAGACCATTTCACCATCTTCGACTTGTTTCCATTCGTGGCAGAACACGATGTACGGAGTGCCATCTTCAATGTAAAGAGTTCCATCAAGAGCTTCCCACTCTTCCGGAGTTGCCGGTTTATCCGATACCGGAACGAACGGACCGCAGGGCGAGTCCGAGACGAATATGTGAGTGGCACGGCATTTATCCTCAGCCTTGCATGAGCCGAAAAGGTAGTATCTTCCCCTGTAAATATGGACTTCTGCCGCCCAGAAATCCCGGTCAGCCCAGAAGTTTTCAGATGGGACAAAAACAGTATATGGACCGTTCCAATTCTGTAAATCTGAGCTTTTCCAACAGTGAAATCCAAGACACGGATATCCGATTGCAGGAGCGGTCGTACCATACATATAATAAGTTTTGCTCTTTTCATCCGCAAGGATAAACGGGTCACGAATCAGTATTTCATTAAGTTTTTTATCAGCCATTTTATTACTCCTGAGAAAAGAATTCTGACTTGCGATAAGATATAGCTTCGAGCAGAGCGGTTTCGTCGATATCATCTGCTCCGCGCAAATCGGCGACAGTCCTTGCCACTTTCAATATTCTGTCGTAGGCTCTCGGACTCAATTTGAACATATCAATGGCGTTGCGCAAGTGCTGTTCACATTTGAGAGACAGCCGGCAGAAATCCTGCAAGTCACGGCTCGACATGGCGGCGTTGCAGTTGGTTTTTCTGCCCTCGAAGCGTTTGAGCTGCTTCAACCTTGCGGCGACGACCCTCTTTCTTATTTCCTCACTGCTCTCGCCGGACGGAGCTTTAAGAAGTTCCGCAGGTGTGAGCTGTTTTACGTCTATCATAATATCAATGCGGTCAAGCATGGGCCCCGATATGCGTTTCTGGTATTTGCGTTTTTCATTGGCTGAACACTTGCACCCCAGCGCAACGCTTCCTCTGCCGCACGGACACGGATTCATGGCGGCGCAAAGCATGAATTTAGCCGGGAACGTGCAGTTGCCTGCGGCTCTTGATATGGTGATCTCTCCGTTTTCGAGCGGCTGGCGCAGAACTTCGAGAACCGAGCGTTTGAATTCAGGAAACTCATCCATAAAGAGCACGCCGTTGTGAGCCAGACTGATTTCACCGGGTCTCGGGTCGTGACCGCCTCCGATAAGGCCGATATCTGAAGTCGTATGGTGCGGAGAGCGGAACGGACGGTTTTTCAAAATCGGCTGATTTCCCGAAAGCAAGCCGAGCACGCTGTGGATCCTGCTGGTCTCGAGAATCTCTTCTCTGGTCATCGGCGGAAGAATTCCGGCAAAGCGTTTGGCAAGCATGGATTTTCCTGTTCCCGGACTTCCGACCATCAGCACATTGTGACCACCGGCGGCGGCTATTTCAAGCGCACGCTTGGCGGTGAACTGACCTTTGACATCGGCAAAGTCATCGGTTCCGCAGGAGTTTGCAAAGTCAAAGTCAGGAGCAGGTACCGGGGTCAGGTTTCCTGTGTTTATAAAATCGACTGCCTGCTTCAGGCTTTCGACGGCATATACTTTGAGATTTCCATGTGCGGCAAGCGCAGCCTCGGCGGCGTTTTCTTTCGGCACCAGCAGAGCACGCAGACCGGGGATTTTTGAGAGACAATCCGCCACCGGCAAAGCTCCTTTGACCGGACGGATTTTTCCATCAAGAGCCAGCTCGCCGATAGCTCCGGCAAAAAGCAGATGGCGGCTTTTGACGCAATCATTGGCTCCGAGTATGGCAAGTGCGATACCGAGGTCGAAAGATGCTCCCTCTTTCCTCAAATCTGCCGGAGCAAGGTTGACCACCGAAAAGTTGCGCGGCGGAGTAAATCCGGATGAACAAAAAGCGCTTATCAACCGCTCTTTGCTCTCCTTTACTGCGGTATCAGGCAAACCTACGATGGAAATACTGCTTTCCTGAGCTGAATTGGGAGCCGCAAAGTTGCTCACCTCTATTTCCACGACCTGAGCGTCGATACCGTTGACGGCGGCTGAAAAAGTTCTGGTTATCATAGGATTTAATGCTCCAGCAAATCGCATTGCCCGATGGCAGAGGCGAGGTTTATATATTTGTATCCGGTGGAAGTTTTTATCCAGTCCTGAGCAGATGAGCTGATTCCGCAAACGGCGAGCCGTTCACTGAAATCGGCAAATTCCGCATCATTCATCGGAGTGTACTCTTTTTCATCGGCTTCAAGCAGTACACGGCCACCTTTTACTGCATAAATGCGGCGGTGCGGAATATGGTTCAACTCAAGAAAGTGGTGGATCAGCATATATTTGAACGGGTCTGAGCTTTCGAGCTCAACGGCATTGGATATATCCTGCGGAGCATCTGCCGCAAAAACGGTGTCATCCTCTATACTGACAAACTTTTTGTAGCCTGAGAGTATCTGGCTTTTCCGTTTCTGCCACGATGAGAGCACCTTCACCGTGTGGTGTTTCAATTCAGTGTCAAAAACCTCTTCCGGAGTTCGTTCTGAACATACTTTCAATACCGGATAAAGCTGCTCTCTCAACAGATTGCGGCGCAGTTCAAGCGCAAAGTAGCTGAAATGCGAATCAGGACTTTTCAATATGGATGGCACTATATCGGCACTGCAGACATCGACCAGCAGAAAAGAGTTGTCATCGGCATTGTATAAAACATTTCCGGAGTGCAGGTCATCATGTCTTAAATTGTTGTCTTTGAGCTTTCTGATAAATTGGGCAAACGCTGTAAGCATGGAATTGTCAGGAGTGTTGTATCTGAGAAATGCACAGAGTTCGACGTAGTTTTCCGCACTTTCTGTCACCAGCCAGTTTCTTGAGACAGCAAGGTGTTCAACGACCGGAATCCCTCGTGCAGATATTTTCATGGCGTGCCTGAACTCTTTTCGCAATCCGTTGAAAAAGCGGGTGTCATGTTTGAAAAAAAATTTCCCGCATTTGAACACCTGCCGCACCGGATTTTCTTTGACAAGCTGCGGATCGGTCATCTGTTTGAGCGGGTCTGTTCCGAGCTTCTCTTTTGCTTGGAAATTTGCATAACGCCACTTCACTTTACTACTCCTTTCAGGAAAGTTGTTGTGGCGAAACGCCGCAGTTCAAAATCAGAAAAAGCGGGATTGTCGATGAAGTTTCCGATAGTTCCCGGAGTATCCGGCAGTTCCCATATCACCAGACATCCTGAGGCGGCGCAGAGAAAATCCTCATTGCGGAAGAGCTCAGAAAAGAGCTCCGCAGATATTGCGTAAGGAGGGTCGGCAAAGATGATGTTGCTTGAATAAACCGCATCGAGATATCTTGAGGTATCAAGGATACTGCAGTTGACAACTTCAAAAGAGCATTTCACCCCCGCCCGCAGTACTTTTTGAATGTTCTCTTTGATTATCCTGCAGTGCAACGGCGATTGTTCTATCATAAATGCCCGGTCAGCTCCGCGGCTTGCTGATTCCAGAGCCAGAGCTCCTGAACCAGAGCACAAGTCAAGTACCCCGGCACCTGAAAAGGAGCCGAGGCTGTCAAAAAGAGCTTTACGTGCTCTGCCGGAGGTCGGACGAACCTCCAACCCGGCAGGAACGGTAAGTTCAATATTGCGTGCTGTTCCGGATATGATGTTCATGTACTAAACATAGCACCGATGTTGTGATTTTGCAAAGATATCACGATAATTTAAGCAAGATAAATTGCATTTTTTCAGTTTACGGCTAAATTATATTTGTGCAAACGTTAAAATAATGGAGTAATGTCATGCAGGAAGAAATTCTTTATACCATCAAACTTGAGGATTGGTCAGAATCAGAAGGTCTGGTTCCTGAGCTGCTCGGAGCTTTTGAGTGTGACTTCAGCAGTTTCGAAGACCGTGAGAGCCGCAAATTTTTCCATACCCTTTACTTTCCGACTCCCGAAGAGCGTGATGCAATTCTTCCCGGAGTCATGCAGGCGATAAAGGAGTGGAAAGAGTTCGGAGCCGATCTTGAGTTCTGCGGAGCCGGAGAGGTCAAAAAGTCCGAGTGGGCAGAGGCGTGGAAAAAGTATTTCAAGCCGATAGAAATATCAGATCGTCTTGTGATCCTTCCCAGCTGGGAAAAGACCGAGGTCAAGCCCGGACAAAAGGTGTTGACCCTCGACCCCGGCATGAGTTTCGGCACCGGACAGCACGCCACAACTTTGTTTTGCTTCAAAATGATCGACCGTCTCTCATGTGAGGATGGCATAAATACCATGCTCGATGCCGGTTGCGGTTCAGGGATCCTCGCTATCGCCGCAGGTCTGCTCGGCTACAAAAAAGTCGATGCCTTTGACTTCGACCCTGATGCGGTCAGTGTGGCAAAGGAGAACCTTTCGCTCAACGGTCAGGAGTGGATAACTCCGACTGTCGGGGATGCCGCTGAGTACGCCGGAAGTCCGGAAAAATATGACCTTGTATGTGCCAATATCCTCGGACACCTGCTGATTGCGTTTTCAGGCAATATTTCCCGCTGGGTCAAAGATGGCAAATACCTCGCCCTTGCCGGAATTCTGAACGCTGATTTCGATTCCGTTTCCCGCTGCTACTGCGAAAAGGGATTTGAAGAGATAGAGCGTTTCACTCTGCGTGAGTGGACAAGCGGCTTGTTCCGCAAGGTAAGATAGTTCCGAATATCCGTAAGGTTACATTTAGTTAAAAGATGGTACTTTTTGTCAATTGAAAACTTTTATCTCAGTGCTATTTTAAGTACAGAGACAACAGTTTGTTGCTCAGAAGTGGAGATATATCATGAAGAACAAAATAAAAGTAACCGTCTGGAACGAGAACCGCCATGAAACACACGATGGCATTATCAGGAAAAAACGTGCAGGTGATGATGCCTGCCGTATGCACTATCCTCAGGGAATGCACGCAGCCATCAAAGCGGCTCTTGACCTCGATGGCAGTTTTGAAGTTGATTGTGCTTGGCTGGATAAGGATGATGAGCATGGTTTGAGCGAAGAGGTGCTCGCAAACACCGATGTCCTCTTCTGGTGGGGGCACTGCGCCCATGGTGAAGTGAAAGATGAGGTGGTTGACCGCATCCAGAAGCGTGTGCTCGAGGGAATGGGACTGGTTGTCATCCACTCAGGACACAAATCAAAAATTTTCATGCGCCTGATGGGAACAAGCTGCGACTTGCTCTATCGGGTCGCCGCAGAAAAAGAGCGGGTCTGGGTAGTTGAAAAAGCCCACCCCATCGCCGAGGGATTGCCCGCATATTTTGAATTGCCGCACACTGAGATGTACGGCGAGCGTTTCGAGATACCGGCTCCGAAGGACACAGTTTTCATCTCATGGTACGAGGGAGGCGAGGTGTTCCGCAGCGGGTTGACTTTTGAGCGCGGATACGGCAGGATATTCTATTTTGCTCCCGGCCATGAGGCATACCCGATATTCCATGACAAAAATGTGCAGAGAGTGCTCTGCAACGCCGCAAAATGGTGCGCTCCGCGTTACCGGTCATCCTACGGCTGCAAGTGCATGGAGCCGCTCGAAGAGTTGAAAAGCAGAGGTGAGTGACAATGAAAGATAAACTTCGTGCCGGAGTCATCGGTATGGGTGTCGGGGTAAGGCACGCCTGCGGATATCTTGAACACAAAGATGTTGAACTGGTCGCCGTCGCCGCCAAGGATGATTTGCACAAAGTAAGTGAAAAGTGCCCCGGTTTCACCGGTAAGGTGTACGAAGATGCCTATGAGATGCTCGCAAAAGAGAAACTTGATATCGTTTCCGTTGCAGTACCGAATTTCCTGCACAAGGAGTTCACCATTGCCGCTCTTGAGTCAGGAGCTCATGTTCTCTGCGAAAAACCCATGGCACTCAACGCTTCCGAGGCTCAGGAAATGCTCGATGCTTCCAAACGGTGCGGAAAAAAGCTGGGAATAAATTTTTCATACCGTTTCTATCCGCAGAGTCAGGCGATGAAATCCATCGTTGATGAGGGATTGCTCGGCAATATCTACTACGGACGCACCGTCTGGCTGCGCCGCCGCGGTATTCCCGGTTTGAACTCCACCGCAAGAACATACGGTACCTGGTTTTTTGACAAAAAGCGTGCCGGAGGCGGTCCGCTGATCGACCTCGGAGTTCACCGTCTCGATCTGGCTCTCTGGCTGATGGGATATCCCGAGCCCGAGTGGGTGATGGCAAGCACATACGACAAGCTCGCCCGCCGCATGGCAGCAGAAAACGGAGTCGAGTACTCCGTTGAAGATATGGCGTGCGCCATGATAAAATTCAAAAACGGAGCAACTCTCGAGCTCGATGCCGCCTGGGCGGTCAACATCAAAGAGCGTGAGTTCCAGCAGACCCGCATTGCCGGCGAAAAGGGCGGACTTTTCCAATATAACGTCAATGAGGAAAAGAAGTACGAAATCGAGTACTATTATGACATTGACGGAAGGCAGTTCGACAGCAGGCTTCACACGCTCACCGATGTGCCAAGTGCCTACTCTCAATTTGTTGATGCTGTGCGGGATGACAAACCGTTTTCCGTAACTCCTGAACAGGGAGTCACCGTAATGCGTATTCTCGATGCCGTTTACAAATCAGCAGCAGAGGGAGCTCCGGTAAAAATCGGTTAAGTTCAGTGATGCAGAAAAAGACCCGTCGGAAAACTCTTCCTGACGGGTCTTTTTGATTACCTGAAAATCACTCAAAAATATAATCTCCGAGTCCGGGATGCTCTTGAAATGTCACCTTGTCATCAAGTTGATACTGTTCAAATATGACGATTTCATTTCTTCCCTTTTTGAGCAGAGCCGAGGGAACGTAAAGAGCGGTGTCGGGACCGATGTTCCAGTATTTGCCGATGTTGAAACCGTTTATCCAGATGCATCCCTTTTGACCGGGAAACTTGATAAAGGTTTCGGCGATCTCATCGACATTGAAATATCCTTTGGCGAAAACAGGGTCGTTTGCGTTTTTTGACACTCCGCTTTGCCATGATATTTTGCTGAGGATATCATCTTCCATTTCCAGCGGAAAGTGGGTAAAGTTATCCTGCCGCTCAAAGTTCACCAGAATTTGTTCGACGCCTTTGCGCTCAGTTCCGCACGCAGGACCGTAGTTGACGTAGCCGGTGTTTTCCACGAGCACATCAAGGACTGCACCTGAGTTGTTGATTTCCACCTCAAGCATATCGCTTTTACCGCTGCGCCAGACGGAGCCTGCGTATTTTCCGTCAACCCAGACCTGAGCACGGTCACGCAGACCTCTCAGACGGATAGTTTCCGCTCCGAGCGGACCCCGCAAAATTGTGCGGTAAAGCAGATATCCCTGCCGCATACCGAGCGACTCCATGCTTTGCGGGTCTCCGTGCACGGATTTTCTGCTGATGTCATCAAGTACATCAAAGAGTCTTGCCGAGCTTTCAAAAGCAACTTCACCGTAACTTCTCTTGACGGTGGGAGCAGGAACTTCCGCCGGAGTTGCCGGGTTGTATTTTCTTATCACATCCTGAATAGCTTTGAATTTAGGTGCGGCATCACCCCACTCCTGCATGGGCGCATCGTAATCGTAACTGGTTACTCCGCAGGCGTAGTTGTCAAAAGGAGGAGTTTCCATGTTTGCACCGTTGGTGAACCCGAAGTTTGTACCACCGAGCAGCATATAGAGATTGACCGAAGCTCCGCGGGCAAGGATTTTATCAAGCTCATTGCAGAAGTGCTTCTGTTCATCGGCATTGGCACGGTTGCGGGGAACTCCGCAATGCGTGATGCCGCCGTTGCCGCCTGTCCAGTATTCCATGCAGAACTCAGGACCGTAAGGAAAGAGCTCTTTGCGCATGGCAAAACTCTTTTCAGTGTCGCAGTCAGGACCGATGGTGATAGTCACCGGCAGCTCAGGAACAGACCCGCCGAGCAGGGTTATCGGAAACTTCGGGCAATCCGCCGTCACCAGCGGAACATCAAATCCGTGGTCAGTGAACATCTTTGCCACAGTGCGCAGATATTCTGTATCCCTGCCGAACCAGCCGTATTCGTTTTCCACGACACCCATGATGATGTTGCCGCCTTTTGAGTATTGACGGCAGGCAAGCTGAGGCAGCAGCCAGTTGAAGTACCTTTCGAGTTTTTCAAGGTACACCTTGTTCATGCGCCGCACTTTGCATTTGTCAAGAGCGCAGAGCCACGGAGGCAGAGCTCCGTTGTTCCACTCTCCGCAAATAAATGGACCGGGGCGCACAATGACATAAAGTCCGAGCTCTTTTGCCGTATCAATGAAACGGCAGAAATCGAGTATGCCGGAGTTGTCAAAGATGCCCTCTCTCTTTTCGTGCTGATCCCAGCAGAAATAGGTCTCGACAGTGTTGATGCCGATAGCTTTTGCCCGCTCGAGACGGTCACGCCACAATTCGTGGTGGGTGCGGAAATAGTGGATGGCTCCTGAAATTATCTGTGTCGGCTTGCCATCTATGAGAATGTTTTTTTCATCAAGAGTTACGCTTCTCTTCATCTTGCAGTTCCCCTTATGATTTTTCCGGGTATCGGAATGGAGTATTCTCTGCCGGGATACTTGGCAGAAAAATAGTCGGCAAACAATGTCGGGTCTGTACTGTTGAAAGTAAACATATCGAAGTGAGCCGGAATGGTCAAGCTGATATCGAGAGCTCCGGCAAGATCGACAGCCTCCTGATAAGTCATGTTGCCGATGCAGTTGGCTTTGTAACGCACGGCATCACGTCCGTTGATGGGCAGGAACGCAAAGTCGTAAGGAGCAAGGGCTTTGAGTTTGGTCTGCAACCCCTCGTAAATGCAGCAGTCACCCGAGTGGTAGAATTTTATTCCGTCACACTCGATGACGAATCCGAGAGCCGTAAAGTTTCCGTCGGAGTCAGTTTCCAAAAGCTCGTGAGCCGAAGCGACGGCGGTTATCTTTACGCCGTCAAGCTCAATGGTCTCTGAGTCATTGAGCGCAGATGTGCGCTCTGCCGGAACTTCCCCGACGTTCACCGCTCTCGGAAATACAAATACCGCATCCTTCGCCGCCTTCACCATATCGGGCAGGGCGGCCCGGTCGATGTGGTCGGCGTGGTCGTGGGAACCGGTTATGATATCAGCAACACACACCTCATCAGCCCGGCAGAGCACGGGAACGTTCCTCTCCTCAAGGTCGGTCAGAAACGGGTCGAGCCATATTGTTTTATTTTTTGTTTTCACTACAAAACTGTGCTGACCGAGCGGCAGAATGGCATACTCTTTTTCCTGCAGTGAAAGGGAATTGAATTGTTCGATAAGAGTTTTCATATCATCAACTTGCCTCCGTCAACAATGATGTTTTGACCGGTTATTCCCTTTGCCTGCTCAGAGAGCAGAAAGAGCACAGCCGGAACGACACTGCTTTCATCGAGCAGGAACGGCAGCGCCTGATCTCTCAGCAAATCGGCTTTATCCTGTTCGGTGACAAAATCGGCAAGCTGCCGTTCAGTCATGATCCAGCCGGGAGAGACCATGTTTGCCCGGATCATCTCTCTGCCGAGTTCTCTCGCCAGAGAACGGGTGAAACCGATGAGTCCTGACTTTGCCGCACCGTAGAGAGTAAACGGAGCAAGTCCGAGCATCCAGTTGGTCGTGCCGATATTGACGATGCTTTTTCCCTCACCCTTGCGTATGAGCTCGAGAGCCGCACGGGAAACAGAAAAGGCACTCTTCAAATTGAGCAGAATAAATTTATCAAACTCCTCTTCGTCAGCCTCATCGAAAGTTACACGTTTGTCACAGCCTACGTTGTTGACGAGGAAATCGATTTTTCCGTCAGCTGCGGCAATTTCTGCAAACCACTCTTTTATCTCTGCGGAGTTCGAGATATCACATTTACGGTAAACCGCATTTGAGTTATCAATGGTTTTGCCGGAGTTTCTCGAACAGTACCAGACTTTTGCTCCGCATTTGGCCAAGTCAGCGGCAACGGCTTTGCCAATTCCGCAGCTGCCTCCGGTGACAACTGCGGTTTTTCCATGAAAATCGTACACTTCTCTTGCCTCTACGGATTGATGATAACTTTGTTGCGGTTCTTTTCGCCCATAGCCTCGACCGCCTTGTGGATATCTTTGAGCGCAAAGCGGTGAGAGACGATTTTTTCGGGATCGACCAGCTGACGCTCCATCAGACGGATAGCCGCCTGCATGGCTTCAGGAGTCGTACCGAAAGATGCATCCATTCTGCCCTCGAGGAAGTGGGTGTAGCCTCCGTCAAGCTCGAATTTTTCGTGAGTTGTGATACCGAATACGTTCCACTTGGTGCCTCTGCGGCGGAGTGCGGTCATCAGATTGACCGCTGCGATGGGACCTGCCGCCTCAACTACGAGGTCGGGACCGTTGGGAATGATATCATAAACCTGTTTCACCGGGTCTCCGGCATTGGGGTCGATGGCGTGAGTAGCTCCGAGGGAAAGCGCATTGTTTCTGGCATAGTCGGATGAGTCGATGGCAATGAGCCTTCCTGCGCCTGCGGCTTTTGCGACCATGAGACAGAGCAGACCGATACCTCCGGTACCGATGACAACCACATCATCCCCGAGGTGCATCTCACTCTTTTTAATGACTCCTTTCCACGCTCCTGAAAGCGGTTCGGTGAGGGCGGCGGCATCGAAAGAGATGTTGGCGGGTTTGAGGAAAATACACTCAGCTCCGGTGACCATGTATTCGGCGAAAGCTCCCGGCAGAACGATATCCGGACCGTCTCCGCCGGTGGTGTAGGCGTGTTCGCAGTAGTGAGTGTTTCCGTCACGGCAGCTTGAACAGACTCCGCAGTATCCTGACGGCTGACAGATGACATCATCCCCGACCTTGAAGTGGGTGACTCCCGCTCCGAGTTCGACGATAGTTCCTGACGGCTCATGACCGACGATGCAGGGCAGTCCGACATTGCGGCGGATACCCTTGATGGCTTTGTAGTCAGTTGCGCAAAATCCGCAGCTGCGGACTTTTACCAATACCTGACCGGATCCCGGATGCGGCATCGGAACCTCTTCAAGGCGCAAATCATTAAAATCGTGTAATACTGCTGCAAGCATTTTTCTCTCCTTTATCATTGGTGACGGATGTTGTCTTTTGGTAAATATAGCACATAAAAAACAATGTGTCAAGTCTTGATATATTGAAAAACAGAGAAGCTCATGCTATATTATAATATGAAAAACAAAACTAAAAATTTTATCCGTCAGAAACAGATGCGCAGCGAGACCGTCAGGAGTCTTGTTGAGTGCATATCCCGTGGTATTGACACAAAGCGCAAAATCATGGCGGAGACCGGATTTTCGTGGGGAAGCGTTGCTACTTTGACCACTGAATTTCTCGATAGCGGAGTAATCGTTGAATACAATGTGGAAAATGACCGCCGCACCACCCATTACCGGCTTACAAACGACGAGTATTACGCCCTCGGAGTCGAGGTGGCAAGCAGAAAAATTTCCTTTTCACTTGCTGCTGCCGACGGAACTTTGCTGGAAACGCTCTCTTTTGCCGTTGAGCCGATAAATAACACCAATTGTTGTGAAATTATCAAGTCGGCATACGAAAAATACAGTGCTGATTCCCGGTTTGACAATGATAAAATACTGGTGACGGCGTGTGCGCTCACAGGAGCAGTTGACGGTGAAAATCTGGTATGGCTTTTTTCTCCGCACCATCCTGAAATAAAGGAGTGTGAGCTTGCCGTACTCAAAACGGTTTTGCCGGGCAAACTCAAAGTCGAGCACGATATATTTTCCAAAGCACGTTCAATATATTTTCACCATCATATTGAAGAAAAAAGTTCGGTTTTCATCCACGTCGGCGAGGGTATCGGACTTGCCGCCTGCACGCAAGGTGAGTTCTTTTCCGGAAAACGCGGTTTTTCCGGTGAGATAGGTCATATTCCCTTCGGCAGTAATAACAGCGCCGTCTGCCGGTGCGGAAAAAAGGGATGCCTTGAGTGCTCTCTTTCGCTTGAAGCACTCAAAAAATACGGAGTCTCATCTTTAGCAGAACCCTTTACTTTTCTCTGCGTTACTGCGGTGAACCTCTTTGACCCCGAATATCTTGTCGTCGGAGGAGAGGCGGTCGAAGAGATGATTTTTTCAAACTCCGCACACTGGCAGCAGACGATACGCAGCGGAGCATGGATGCAGGCTCCTGAAAATATCCTTTTTTACCGTATGGATGATTGCCTTACCTCTTTCGGAGCGGCACTCGGCTGCCGCCGTGAACTGGTCGATTTTATCACTCTCAACGTTTGCCGTTGAGCATTGAACGGAATTTATCTGAATCGCTTCCCCAGAGGAGACGGGCGATTTCGAGTGATGCCCCCTGCGCACTGTTGAGTGTTGAAAAGGTATCAAAAAACTCCTCTTTCAGACTTTCCTCATCTGCGACTGGTTTGTTTTCCATTCTTCTTAAAAGAGCAAGGTCACGCATCCACGGACGGGCTGACATGATGCCGCAACCGTCAGCCTTTTGCGCAAGACTCATTGCGGTTTCGACCGAACTTATATCGCCGTTGAGTATCAGAACCATTCCCTGTTCGCGGGCAGGTGATGTCAGAGCGATGACTTCATCAAAACGCTCCTGCATATCAGGTACAGGAATATATGCCTCTTTTGTCGTGCGGCAGTGGATGGTCAAACGGTCAGGCTTGCCGTACTCGATGATAGTATTCAACACCTCCCGGGTTGCCGGAAAGTCATATCCGATACGGCTTTTGACTGAAAATCTGCCATCGGGCAGGGTGTCACGCAGGTGCTTCAATATATCGGCAAGTTTTGCAAGGTCTTTCAAAGCACCGCCTCCGGCATTACCTGATACGACTCTGTTGCTCGGACACCCGCAGTTGAGATTTACTTCAAAACAACCGGCATCCAACATCATTTTTGCGGTTTCTCCAAGCAGTTTTGCATCGGTTCCCATGAGCTGACCCGACACCGGGAGTCCGGTGTTGAGAAAGGGAGTGAGGAACTCCATCAGGTAACGTTTTTTGGGAACATAACCCGACACTCTGAAAAAAGGAGTCATCCAGCGTGAGACCAGCTCAAGTTTTGAAACAGTCTCGATGAAGGCAGTTTTCATAACTCCCTCCATGGGACCCGGCCACACTTCTGATATCTGATTTTCGGTAAAGTTTTTCATAGTTGCAAGCAAAAAGATGTGTTTTATAAAATATAACCTCTCAATAACTCTTTTTCCAGCTTGATAAATCACGGAAAAGGTGGTATTTTATATGGAAAAACTTTTTTTATAAAAATAACAACACTAAAAATAAAGAAAAGAGGAAAATCATGAGCAGAATTTCTCCGCTTCAGAAAGCAAGAGCCGCCTACCAGCCGAAACTCCCCGTCGCCCTGCGCAACGGAGCAGCTGTCAAAGTCAACGAGGGAGCTCCGACCACCAGTGCCGGTGATGTCGAAGCCATCGCAAAACTCTTCCCCAATACTTTCGGAAGCCCGGCTCTCACCTTTGAGACCGCAGCCGAAAAGGGCTCCTTTGCCCCCATCAACGTCGGAGTCATTCTTTCCGGCGGACAGGCTCCCGGCGGACACAACGTCGTTTCCGGTATTTATGACGGCTTGAAGAGCCTCAATGCCGACTGCCGCATCTACGGTTTCCTCAAGGGACCCGATGGCTTGGTCAAGAGCGAAGCCATGGAACTTACAGATGAGATCATCGACGCCCACCGCAACACCGGCGGATTCGATATGATCGGTTCAGGACGTACCAAACTTGAGACCGAAGAGCAGTTCCTCGCCGCCAAAAAGAGCTGCGAAGAGCGTGGAATCACCGCCCTCGTGATCATCGGCGGTGACGACTCCAACACCAACGCCTGCGTGCTCGCTGAGTTTTTCAAGGCAAACAACATCGGAATCAACGTCATCGGCTGCCCCAAGACTATCGACGGCGACCTCAAAAACGAGTGGATCGAGACCAGCTTCGGTTTCGATACCGCCTGCCGTGTTTACAGCGAGGTCATCGGTAACGTCGAGCGTGATGCCAACTCCGCCAAGAAGTATTGGCACTTCATCAAACTTATGGGCCGCAGTGCTTCACACATCGCTCTTGAGTGCGCACTCCAGACCCAGCCCAACATCGCCATCATCTCCGAGGAGGTCGCCGCCAAAAAGATGACCCTCGGTGAGATCGTCGATCAGATCGCCAATGTCGTGGCTGCCCGCGCCGCCAAAAAACTCAACTTCGGAGTTGCCCTTATTCCTGAGGGACTCATCGAGTTCGTTCCTGAAATCAAAGTTCTCATTGCCGAGCTCAACGAGCTGCTTGCCGCCAACGACGCAAAGCTCGCCGACCTCGATGCCGCCGCCAAAGCTGAGTTCGCCGCCGCCAATCTGCAGACTAACTCCGCCGCAGTCTTCAAGAGTCTGCCCGCCGGAATCCAGAACCAGCTCTGCAACGACCGTGACCCCCACGGCAACGTTCAGGTCTCACTCATCGAAACCGAGAAGATGCTTGCCGAGATGGTCAAGGGTCGTCTCAAAGAGATGAAAGCCGAGGGCAAATACGACGGCAAGTTCTCAACTCAGGTTCACTTCTTCGGATACGAGGGACGCTGCGCCGCTCCCTCCAACTACGATGCCGACTACTGTTACAGTCTCGGATACAACGCCGCCGCTCTCATCGGAGCCGGACGCACCGGATATATGTCACTTGTCCGCAATACCACTCTTCCCGCTGACCAGTGGATAGCAGGCGGTATTCCGATCACCATGATGATGAATATGGAGCGTCGCCACGGAGCAGATAAGCCGGTTATCCGCAAAGCTCTGGTCGAGCTTGACGGAGCACCGTTCAAATACTTTGCCTCCAAACGTGACGAGTGGGCGATCGAGACCAGCTTTGTCTATCCCGGTCCCATCCAGTACTTCGGACCCAGCGAGGTTTGCGACCAGATCACCTGGACTCTCGCTCTCGAAAAAGGCGCAAAGTAAGGAGTAACAACGATGCCGGAAACGGAAATCGATATCAAATACGTTGCCGAGCTTGCCCGTCTGGAGCTGAACGACAGTGATGCCGCCAAACTCCAGCGCGAGCTCGGTCAGATAGTCAACTACATCGCCGAACTCGGAGAGCTCGATGTGTCAGGTGTTGAGCCTACCGCTCACGCCTCTTTGCTCACCAATGTGGTGAGAGAGGATGTCCGCAAGCCCTCATTTGACCGCAGTGAGATGCTGAAAAATGCTCCCGGAGTAGTCGATGACAACCTGGTGAAAGTCCCGCAGGTGCTGCCGGGAGAGGGGAGCAACTGATATTATGGATCTTTCCGAAAAAAACAGACAGACTCTGCTCGGTCTCGCCGGAGATTTGAAAGCAAAAAAGATATCTTCGGTCGAGCTCGTCAATGAGTGCTTCAAAAAAATCGATGAGCGTGACAACACCGTCAAGGCATTTCTGTCAGTTGACCGTGAAGCAGCTCTCAAAGCCGCAGAAGAGGCGGACAAACGCCGTGCAGAGGGCAAATCCCTTAGCGATTTTGACGGAATTCCGGTCGGAATAAAAGACAATATCGCCGTCAGAGGCGAGACTTTGAGCTGTGCTTCAAAACTTTTGAAGCCGGTCGTCTCTCCCTATGATGCTACCGCAGTTGCCCGTTTGCGTGATAAAGGAATCATTCCTTTCGGCAGGCTGAACATGGATGAGTTTGCCATGGGTTCAAGCTGCGAAAACAGTGCGTTCCAGAAAACCTGCAACCCCTGTGATACGGAGCGTGTTCCGGGTGGTTCTTCGGGCGGCAGTGCCGCCGCAGTTGCGGCAGGTCTTGTACCCGCCACACTCGGCAGTGATACCGGCGGTTCGATCCGTCAGCCTGCGGCATTCTGCGGAACCGTCGGACTCAAGCCGACCTACGGACGCATTTCACGTTACGGTCTTGTCGCATTCGCTTCAAGTCTTGACCAGATAAGTCCTCTGTCAAACAGTGTGACCGATGCCGCCGCTCTGCTGGATATCATGGCAGGCGTTGACAGGATGGATTCCACCAGTCTCGATGCTGCCGCTCCCAATGCGCTTGCTTCTGCTCTGTCAGGAGCCGCAAGCGGCAGTTTGAAAGGTGTCAGGATCGGACTCCCTGAAGAGTATTTTGCTTCAGGTTTGTCAAGTGGTGTTGACAAAGTCATGCAGAACTCCATCGAGCTTGCAAAAAGCATGGGAGCAGAGCTGGTCAAAGTCTCTCTTCCGCACACCAAGTATGCGGTTGCAGTCTATTACATCGTCGCCACCGCCGAGGCAAGTGCAAATCTTGCCCGCTTCGATGGAATCCGTTACGGAGACCGCAAAGAGGGTCGTGACCTCATCGACACCTACTTCAAGAGCCGCGGAGCCGGTTTCGGTGATGAGGTGAAACGCCGTATCCTGCTCGGAACCTATGTGCTTTCAAGCGGTTACTACGATGCCTATTACCTGCGTGCACAGAAAGTGCGCACCCTCATCCGCAAGGATTTTGAGGAGGCGTACAAGCAGTGTGATATATTGCTCACTCCGGTGACTCCAAACGCCGCATTCAAGTTCGGCGAGAAGTCAGACCCGCTTCAGATGTATCTCTCGGATATCTTCACTATCGCTCTCAACCTTTCAGGTGACTGCGGAGTGAGTGTTCCCGGCGGAAAAGATGAAGCTACCGGTATGCCTGTCGGCGTGCAGTTCCTTGCTCCTGCTCTCGGCGAAGCAAAACTGCTCGGTGCGGCAGCCGCATTTGAAGCAGCATTGAAATAATTTTCAGGGATTGGCGAACAATGGTGATATTCGGTATTGACCCGGCGATCCGCACGACCGGCTACGGAGTCATACGGATAGTTGACCGCAGTTTTGAAATCATCGACTGCGGTGTTATCGCCAATGCACAGAAAATGTCTCACAGCGAGTGTCTGCGCCGCCTCTACGGAGGAGTGGCGCAGATTTGTGATTTATACAAGCCGGATTGTGCTGTTCTTGAAGATCCGTTTGTCGGACGCAACAGTAAAACCGCTATCATACTCGGCATGGCTCGGGGGGGGATAATTTCATCTCTGGTCAACAACGGTATTCCGGCATACTCCTATACTCCCAGTGCGGCGAAGCGTGCAGCATTCGGCAATGGTCATGCTGCCAAAGAGCAGGTTGCCTGTCTGCTTGCCGGTGAGCTTGGTATATCCGTTGACAACATTCCTCTTGACAGCACCGATGCCATCGCCCTTGCAGTTTGCCACGCCCAGAAAGTTTTGCACCCCGAGCTTTCAGTGGAGCCTAAATGTCTTTGACCGTTCCGGCAGATATGCACACCCACCAACCGGGGCAGGGGGAGTATTTTCTGCTTTCCGTAAACGGCAACACTGCGGCAAAGTACTGCTCACGGGAGTTTCATCCGTGGCATCTGCCTGAAAAGTTTGTTCCGCTGACCGATGAGTTCCTTGAAGAGCTGAAAAGCTGTTCTGCTCTCGGAGAGATTGGTCTCGACCGTTTGCGCGGACCTGATTTGATGATCCAGCGGCGTTATCTGGATGTTCTGCTCGAAGCGGCTCAACACTTTTCTCTGCCGGTAGTGATCCACAACGTCAGATGTGAGTCAGAGATACTTTCCGCACTGCGCGGATTTCCCAATGCCGTTTTGTTCCACGGTTTCAGGGGAGGCGGCAAAGCTCTCGAAAAGCTGTTGGATGCGGGTTATTTTGTTTCATTCAGTGAAATATCGAATGTATCAATGGCAGCGTATCTCAAGGCAAACGGATTGCACAACACCGGAATCGAGAGTGATTATACAGGCATATCCATTACTGATATCGCAGCCGGAATATCCCGCTGTCTTGATATTGATGTTACATATAATTCAATAAACACATTCAAAAGGTTTCTTGCAATATGATGGAGTTGAACCGGGCAGAAAGAACGGTGCGTATCACCGGAATGGAACTCTTTGAAAGGATTTCGCAGTTCCGTGTTCTCGTTTGCGGAGTCGGAGGTGTCGGAGGTTATGCTGCCGAACATCTTGTCAGAAGCGGAGTGGAAAAGCTGACTCTCGTTGACGGAGATGTTGTCGATATATCCAACATCAACCGCCAGATAGCCGCCCTCGACAGTACAGTCGGCAGGGGAAAGTGTGAGGTTTTGAAAGCACGTTTTCTTGAGATAAATCCCGGTGCGGATATCGTATGCAGCAACAGTTTTTTGAAAACCCGAAGCGATGTTGACCTGCTGTTGAATGAAAAGTTTGATTTTGTCATAGATGCCATCGATGATGTTCCGGCAAAGATCGAATTGATTGCAGCGTGCGTTGAGAAAAATATTCCATTGATAAGTTCAATGGGAGCCGCTGGAAAATACGATATATCCTGTATCCGTGTCGCCGATATCAGTAAGACGACCGATTGTCCGCTGGCACGGGTCGTACGCAAAAAATTGCGGGAGCGTGGAATAAACAAGGGCGTGTTGACTGTTTATTCGACAGAGGAAACGCTTTCTTCTGCTGTTCCGGGCGAAAAACCGGGCAGTCTGTCACATCTGGTTTCTTCATTCGGAGCTTACTGTGCTCAGGAGGTTCTGCGGTTTATCCGTGATAACCAATGAAGTTCAAAGTTCAGTGTTCCGGATAAAATTCGCTGTTTTCTTTGAGAACCCCTTTCCATAAATATATCTTCTCTTTCTGGTACGTATAGTTCGGAGCCAGAAGATTGCTCCACTTTCTGTCGAGGGTCTGGGGGAAAGTTGTACTTATCAAGTAAACAGTATCCTTGTTTTCCGGCAGTTCGGAGACATTTTTAAGCTGATACACCGGAATACCTGTATAGAACAATCCGCCGTAAAATCCTCTGATATCGCATTTGTACAGCCGGTCAACAGATTCCTCTCTGAGAGCATTTTTGATATCGTTTGCCAGTTTGTGTTTCCTGTCATCCTGAGAACGATACGGATTTATCACACTGCCGTAAAAGAGTCCGGTAGTGACCGACAAAGTCAATATCAGCATCCAGAGCGGAGCGGAACGTCTTCCGCAGTAAAAAAATACTCCTAGTGCCAGCGTGCACATCATGGCACTGAGCAGTTCCATCATGTATTTTTCGCTGTTTCTGAAATCAAGTGAGCTTGATATACTTATGAGAGAACCGATAATGTTTTCCGGCAGAAAGATGACACAGATGAATGCGATGAGCTCGATAGCGATGAGCAGTTCACCCACGATAAGCAATTTTCTTATTCTGTTGCCGTATCGTCTTGTTCCGAGATCATAAAATATGCCGGTCTGTATGGCAAGCGGACCGATAAGATAAATGAGTTCCCTTGCATCGTGGTCAGGCATGATCCACAACAGAAGTAGAGTTGAGAGCGTGAGCGTTCTCAGATATCTGCTGTATATCGGAGTCTGGTCAGTTGATTGCAGTGCTACGCAGAACGGCATCCATGCAATAAAAGTCCACGGAAGCAGCCGTACCGGCAGCATCACGGGGAATGCGAGCAGTTCCATCCAGTAGTCAGAACTTTGAAACTCAGAGTCGAGCAGTACGCCGGTGATTGATTTTCCGGTGCTGATTGAAAATTGCAGCAGATATCCGGCTGAAATAAGCGAAAGTATCAATATTGCGACGACAAATCCCGGCTTTCTGAATTTTGATTTCACCGAAAGCGGACGACGGAAAAACAGCATTGGAAAAATAAAATATATCAACATCCGGAAACCGCCGGAAAAGAACGCCAGTGTGACGAGAAGCGCAGATATTATCCACGCCATGTTCCAGTTTGCTTTTCTGATTCCGTAGTGGAAAAAAGCCAGCTGGGCAGAAAGCAGGAAAAAAGCATTTGTGGTCGTCGGATAACCCTCGATGGCTTTATCCAGAGCGAGAATGGTCGTCAGCATGACCGCCGCAGAGACCAGACCTGCGCGTGCGGAACGTGCTGAGGCCGAGGCACCGGTGAGTGCAGCAGTGAGCAGCAGCATGATGAAAGATACAGTGCGCAGAGCTTTATCAATGGGTAACCCGGTAGCGTGGTGGAGCATAGCTGATAACGCCTGAAAAAGCACACCCTCAGAGAGCTGCTGGATATGGTGCGCTGTCGGAACAGGAGACGAAAAGGAAAACTCTCCGGCAATTACAGCATGCAGACTTTCATTGCGGAACAACTCACGGTTGCTCATCAGCCACGGCATAAAAATAACAGAACTTGCGATAATAAGCAGAGATATTCCGAGCCACAACGGCACGGAAAATTCTTTGTAAAGACCTGTTATTTTTTTTCGGCTGAACATTTTAAGTTATGGACAGGGGGAAAAGAGTTCCCGGTTATTTCCGGAAACTCTTTTCTGTTTTGATGTGTCAGAACTCAATGAGTTCCTGAACTTTCACCGGCAGACCGGTGCGCATGGCGATGTTTGCACCGATACCGGTCAGGATGGACTGGGCTCCGTCGGTGAAGTCGGCATAGTGACCCAACGGATCATCAGTGTTGCCGACAAAGAGGTTTTTCAGCAGCTTGGCATCGCCGCCGCCGTGACCGCTCTTGTCGCCCTCGTCGTAGGTAATGACCTGCGGTTTTCCCCAGAAGGGCTGGAAGATGATTTCAGGAACCATATCTTTGCGGATATCCTCAGCCTCATCCTCTCTCATTCCGAAAACAGAAAGGTCTTCGTCGGCTTTGGTGAAGCCTTGCTCAACGACGTTGAATTCAAGTCTTCCCTTGGTGCCGTTGAATGCGACACGATAACCTTCCCACGGGCAGTGGGCGCAAAGACTGTAACTCATCTGGACTTTGTTTTTATAGCGGACGAGGACGTTCATGTTATCCTCGATATCTATTCCGTCACCGAACACACTCTGGTCACGATAGTAGCTGTCGGCATCCTCAGCCTGATAATAGAGCGCATCGATCCTGGTTCCGGGTTTGACGTGCAGAGCAAAGGGATCTTTTGCGGCAACTTCGCTGTTGCGTGCACGGCTGTAAAACTGGGTGATACCGCGTTTTTCAGCGTTCTCTTTGCCGTAGAACTTGAGGTCGCCGAGAGCGAATACGAGTTCAGGCTGAGAGTCGAGCCACCAGTTGACCAGGTCAAAGTGGTGAGTTGATTTGTGGATCATCAGACCGCCGGAGTTGCGTTTATTGCGGTGCCAGCGGCGGAAATAATCCGCACCGTGACTGGTGTCGAGCAGCCACTCAAAGTGGACACTGGTGATATCTCCGCAAATTCCGCTTTTGATAAGCTCTTTGATTTTGGTGTTGCGGGGACTGTAACGGTAGTTGAAAGTGACGGTGTATTTTCTGCCTGTTTTTTTCTGGGTATCGATGATCTGCTGGCACTTTTCGGGATCAACGGTCATGGGTTTTTCGCTGATGACATCGCATCCGAGTTCCATGGCACGGCAGCCGTAGTAGTGGTGAGTGCGGTCGATTGTGGTCACGATCACTACATCGGGTTTGGTTTCAGCAATCATTTTGTCGAATTCATCGGCGGTGTAAGCCGCTACCGGAGCATGGTCGCACTCTTCTTTAAGGAACACGTTGTTGTAAAAGGCAACACGTTTGGGGTTCACATCGCAAAGAGCGACAAGCTCAGCGACATCGTTGTGAGTCTTTGCCGCAGCTCTTATGTACATTTCACAACGTCCGCCGGTTCCGACGACAGCATAGCGTTTTTTAGCCATAGAAAATACTCCATTTTGATTTGTTTTCTTGTTTACATACAGGTAAACGTAATAATATAGCAACGATACGGCTTTTTTTCAAATGGTAAATCAAAATTTAAGATGCAGCTTTTTGCGGATAAACGGCGGTAAAAAAAGCAAAAATCAAAATATCTGCTTTATTTCCTCATCTTTTTTCATTTTTGTACTTGACAATATGGCAAATTGGGATTAGATTTTACACGATATTTTATTGTCATTAAAAAAAATGTGAATTTTAACAGGAGAAACTGGCTTTGGCAAGGGATGCTGAATATATTATGATGCTCCTTCAGGAGTACGGAATGGCAACCGCCGAGCAGGTCGCAAAGGCCCGTGATGCGGCAGCGCTTGATCCGGACGAGAAGGATGCTGTGGATTTTCTGGTTGAGCAGGGTGTCATCAGCGAAGATGAGCTGCTGGCAATGCTCGCCCAGCAATATGGTATGGAGATGATGAGCCTTGAGGGATTTACCATTCCCATGGAGGTCATTTCAAGCGTGAGCGTTGAAATCGCACGCTATTATCAGATCGTTCCGGTCGCCCGTCACAACGATGTGCTGACCGTGGCGATGAGCGATCCGTCGGATATGGAAAAGCTCGATACTCTGCGCTATCTGCTCGGCGGAGATGTTGAGGCAGTAGCTGTTCCCCGAAGCCAAATCGAAAAGGCTATCGAGAAATACTACGTCGAGGATGAAGAGAAGCTCAAAACGATGATCAACGACAAGGATGTCAACAATGTTGAAGTTCTTGTTTCCGAAGAGGAAGAGACCAACGTCGGAGCTATGGATGATGACACCATTCCGATCATCCGCCTTGCTACAAAAATCATCGTTGATGCCTACAAGATGAAAGCATCCGATATCCACCTCGAGCCGATGGAAAAGCGTTACCGCATCCGTTACCGCATCGACGGAAGTCTGCGTGAGGTCGAGGGACCGCCGAAGTATTTGCAGGCGAACTTCACCAGCCGCATAAAGATCATGTCCAGAATGGATATCACCGAGAAGCGCATTCCTCAGGACGGACGTATCCAGATATCAGTCGGTGACAAGGATATCGACTTGCGTGTATCATCAATCCCGACCGTGTTCGGCGAGAGTATCGTTATGCGTATCCTGGATAAAGCAAGTATCCAGCTCGATATTCCCAAGCTGGGTTTTTACGCAGACGACCTCGATCTGGTGAACAAGATCATCAACTATCCCGACGGAATTTTCCTTGTTACCGGACCTACCGGTTCGGGAAAAACCACCAGTTTGTATGCGTTTTTGAATACGATCAATACTCCGGCGCGAAAACTCATCACCGTTGAGGACCCGGTCGAGTATCAGCTGCCCGGTATCAACCAGGTGCAGGTTGACCGCCACGTCGATATGACATTTGCAGCGGCACTCCGCTCAATGCTGCGTCAGGCTCCCAATATCATCATGGTAGGAGAGATCCGTGACGTGGAAACTGCTGAAATTGCCATCAACGCAAGTCTTACCGGACACTTGGTGTTCAGTACTCTGCATACCAACGATGCTCCCGGTGCAGTTACCCGTCTTGTCGATATGGGAGTAAAGCCCTTTCTGGTCGCAACAAGTTTGCGTGCGGTCATGGCACAGCGTCTTCTGCGCCGTGTCTGCAAAGAGTGCCGTGAGGAACACACTCCGACGTCAACCGAGATACGTATGCTCGGACTTACTCCTGAATACATCGCCAACCACAAGTTTTACAAAGGCAAAGGATGTCCGGTCTGCGGCTACACCGGTTACAAAGGACGTATCGGTATTTATGAGATATTCCTTATCACTGAGGATGTCGGCAGGCTTATTTTTGCCAATGAGACCAGTGGTAGAATAAGAGAACAGGCACGCCGCAATGGTATGCGCTCACTCCGTGACGATGCCATGCGTAAAGCCGAAGCAGGAATCTCTTCACTCGAAGAGGTTATTTTCGTGACATTACGCGACGACGCTTGATAATCTGTAAGGTGAATAATTATGTTGGATATTGAAAGTACAGCGTTGGTAGATCTTATCAACAGTGAATACGGCAGTTCAAATCCCGCTATCAAAGGACACATGGCTGAAGTGCTTGAGGAGTGTGAGAACTCCGGAAAAACCGCCTTTGAAGTGATAGTGAATTATGGAATATTCACGCAGGAGCAGCTGCTTGAACTTATGGCAGCCAATCTCGGTTCTTACGTGTGGGACCCCAGAAACGGTGATATTCCCCGGGAGACCATCGATGTGCTGGATAACTCGACAGCCCGCACTCACGGAGTTATTCCGGTTGATGTTGATGAGGTAAGCATTTATCTTGCGATGCGCAATCCGCTTGATTACCGCACTGTTGAGGCTCTGCGTTTTATTACCGGTAAGGATGTGATTCCGGTTCCGGTTGCTCCGGATACCTTTGAGACCGAGCTTGAACGCTACTATCCTGAAAAAATCGATACCGTTGCCGACATCGTTGCCCAGTTCGGTGAGTATGCCGAAGAGGAGATCGACGAAGACAGCGATGACCGTGCCAATGATGCTCCTATCATCAAGTTTGTGGAAGTCGTCATTCAGCAGGCTATCCGTGACAAGGCATCTGATATTCACTTTGAACCGTTTGAAAAGACATTCCGCATCCGTTACCGTGTTGACGGAGCACTTTATGAAATGCCTCCGCCGCCGAAGAGTCTTGCCCGTCCGGTCATCAGCCGTGTCAAAATCATTTCAGGATTGAACATTTCTGAGCGCAGACGTCCTCAGGATGGACGTATCCAGTTGAAATACAACGGCCGTCCGGTCGATTTGCGCGTATCGTGTCTTCCCACCAGTTACGGTGAGTCAGTGGTGCTCCGTGTGTTGGATAGAAGCGTGGTCAACCTTGAACTTGATGCTCTCGGTATCGGTTCGGACGTGCTCGCCAATTTGCGTGATCTGATCCACTTGCCCAACGGAATCATTCTGGTTACCGGTCCGACCGGTTCCGGAAAGACCACTACACTCTACTCTGCTCTCGGAGAGATCAACAATATCGAAGACAAGCTCCTGACCGCAGAGGACCCGGTCGAGTACGATATCGAAGGTATCGTGCAGTGCCCGATCAACGATGCGGTGGGAATGACATTCCAGAAAGCTCTGCGAGCGTTCCTCCGTCAGGACCCCGACCGTATTCTGGTAGGAGAGATCCGTGACTTCGAGACCGCTCAGATCGCTATCGAGGCGAGTCTTACCGGACACCTGGTGTTCAGTACGCTCCACACCAACGACTCCGCCAGTACCATCACCCGACTCATGGATATGGGAGTCGAACCGTTCCTTATCGCATCCAGTGTGGCGGGAGTTCTCGGTCAGCGTCTTATCCGCCGCGTGTGCAACAACTGCAAGGCGTTCTACACTCCGACCGACCATGACCTTGAGCGTCTCGGTCTCGAAAGAGGTCAGGTCGAGGGCAGACAGTTCTGCTACGGTAAAGGATGCAACATCTGCAACAATACAGGTTACAAAGGCAGAAAAGCTCTCACCGAACTCATGGTCATCAATCAGGAGTTGAGAGATATGATATCCAACGGAACTCCTGCCAATATCCTGCGTGACAAGGCTTGCGAACAGGGTATGAGAACTCTGCGTGAAGACGGACTTATGGCGATTTTCAATGCTGAAACTTCCGTTGACGAAGTCGTGCGTTACACATAATTTTGATATGCGTCTAGAATATGTAAGGAGATAATTACCATGCCGCAATATACATATACTGCGATGAACGCTCAGGGCAAGGAGCTCAAGGGCAAAATCAATGCTGCCAGTGAAGAGGCGGCGATTGCCGACCTTAAGGCGAAGGGTTTGTTCCCGACCTCCATCAAAGCTGCAGCGGCAGCTGTCACTACAAAAAAGAAAAAGGGCGGCGGCTTCAATGTCGCACTTGGTCCTGTTGTTGTAAAGAAGAAGGATCTGACGGTGTTCACCCGCCAGCTGGCCATTCTGCTTGATGCCGGACTTCCGTTGATCCGCAGTCTCAGAACTCTTGAAAAACAGTCTAAAAATCCCGCCCTTAAAATCGTGGTCGGACAAACTGCCGATACAGTGGAAGGCGGAGCTACTTTCGCCGAAAGTCTGGCTCAGAATCCCAAGTCGTTCGACAAGCTGTACCTCAACATGGTGCGTGCCGGAGAGGCCTCCGGAGCTATGGAGATCATTCTTGACCGTCTGGCAAGTTTCATGGAAAAAGCATCCCGTATTGCCGGAAAAGTCAAATCAGCAATGATTTATCCTATCGTTATCCTGAGTTTGGCAACCCTGACACTTATCGGTATGATGATCTTCATCGTGCCTAACTTCGCCAAGATCTTCCAGGATCTTCTCGGTCCGAAAGAGCCGCTCCCGGCAATTACCCAGGGACTTATCTTTGTTTCAAACACACTTGTTTCCAACTGGTACTTCTACGTCGGCGGAGTGGTGGCGATCGTTGTCATATACAAGATCATTGTCTCTTTCAAATATGGAAAATGGGGACGTGACTGGGTCGTTTACAATATGCCGATTTTCGGAGACCTTGTTTCCAAAACCGCAATTTCCCGCTTCGGACGTACCCTCGGAACTTTGATGAGCAGCGGTGTGCCCGTGCTCGGAGCTCTCGCCATCGTTCGTGAGACCAGCGGAAACGAAGTTGTAGCCACCGCCATTCAGAAGGTTCACGATGCTGTCCGTGACGGAGATGGAATTTCCAAGCCGCTCGGCGACACCAAGATTTTCCCTGAAATGGTTATCTCAATGGTCGAGGTAGGTGAGGAAACCGGTAAGCTCCCTGAGATGCTCACCAAGATCGCCGACACCTACGATGAAGAGGTAGATAACGCCGTGAGCGCACTCACCAGTCTTATCGAGCCTTTGATGATCGTGCTTCTGGCAGGCGTTGTCGGAACGATCGTTATCGCACTTTTCATGCCGCTTACCACCATTATTACCAAGCTGGCGGTGTAAGTTCCCGGAATTTCTGTCATGGATATTTTTCTTTGCAATATAGGCAACACCCATACCACGGCTTGTGTGTGGAACGGTGAACGAATGGAAAAAAAGTTTTCCGTTCCGACGGGAGAATTTGAAGTTTCCATGATTCCTCAGGATGTGCCTGTTGCAGCTGCCTGTGTGGTTCCTGCTGTGCGGGAAAAAATATCTGCTGAACGTGAAGTGTTTTGGGTGTCATCTGGCAACTGCTCAGAAAAACTGGATTTTTCTCTGGTCAATGCCTCGACACTCGGGGCAGACCGTGTAGCCAATGCTGTGGCTCTTGCTGACAGTATTCCGCTTCCTGCGCTGGTGGTTGATTGCGGAACAGCCATCACAATAGAAATCGTTGATGCCAACCGTTGTTTCCGGGGCGGAGCGATAGCTCCCGGCAGAATTTTGATGCGTAAAGCTCTTTTTACCGGTACTGCTCAGCTGCCTGATATTCCGCTTTCGGATAAAGTTCCCGGAGGTGCCGGAATCGATACATTGACATCGATGACATTCGGCATCGACCGCGGAGCTGTCGGCATGGTGCGCCAGCTGATTTCTGCGTGCTGTGCACAATACGGCATCCGTCGCTGCATTGCCACCGGAGGTGATGCCGATTTCTTTCTTGAGGCAATTCCCGAGCTTGAAAAAGCTGATGAGTTTTTTACCTTTAATGGCATAAAATCAGCCTGTGGAGCATGAATATGAAAATATTTGCAATACCGACAGTATTGTTGGTCATAGTCTCGGTCGTAGTGGCTGGCGATTATCCGTCAGAGAGCGGTTTATGGAAGAGTTTCAACGCAACACCCGGCAGCAGAGTGCATGTCAATCGTGTGTTTGTAAGACCGGATGAAGCCTTGCGCAAAGAAAAGAAATACCGTAAACACAATGAGCAGGTCGCAAAGGCAAATGCCCGTTTCCGTGCCCGCAGGGTAGTCCGGCGCAAGGCTCTTGAACGCATTTTCAGTGATTTTGTTCCGGGAGAAAAAGCGGTGATATTGAGGGAAAAGTACGACCTTTTTCATGAACGCTGCTACATAGCAAATGTGGTGACTCAACGTTCTCTCTACTATATTGAAATGTATGAGGTTCCTGAAAAGGGATGTGTTATCACCAAATATGCCCTCACTGACAGCGAATTTAAAAACTTCCGCAATGCTGCATCAAAGCTCAAACACTCGGATGGAAGTTGTGAAATGACAGATTCCCGCGATTATCCGACCTTTATCTCAGTAAGAGATAAATCAGGAAAATGGATGACAGTAGTTTGTTCATCAATTACTACTGTTTTTAATAGTCCGAACGAAAAGCAGAAGGATTTTTACAGGAAGATTTCAGGAGTGGTCTCATTTGTTTCCGAATTTTCAAATTTCAAAAGAACCAGAGTGGTGCCTCCGGTCATCGTAAAAAAATAATCTCCGCATTTCTGTCGTGGAGTATTTAATTTTGATTAAGCATGTTGCAAAATCATCTGCTGCGTGTTATTTTAAGAGGTATTCAAAGGAGGAACTTTTTTTATGGAAGACATTGGATACCGTATCTTGATAGTTGAAGACGATGAAAGTATCCGCAATCTTACGCGTATGCATCTCAAAATGAACGGATTCAGCAATGTTGTTGCCGTGTCAGATGCGAAAGAGGCCATTGAGGCAGCTTCAAGGAGACGTCCGGATGTTTTACTTCTCGATATCATGCTGCCGGGGACAGATGGAATAACCCTGTTGAAACATTTCCGCAGTGAGCCTGAATTTCATAATATGGCGGTGATAATCATAACTGCAAAAGGGGAGGATGAAGATATTGTTGACGGTCTTGAAGCAGGAGCAGATGATTATCTGGTAAAGCCGTTCAGTGTCAATGTTCTCGTTGCCCGCCTGAGAGTTCAGCTCAGACGTGTATCGGTCAAAGCGAGTTATGCAGTTACTTCCATCGACGGTTTGGAAATCGATTCCAACAGCCGTATCGTAAGATTGAACGGTGAAAAGATACCCATGACGGCGGATGAGTTTGATACCATCAATTTGCTGGTGAGAAATCCTGAAAAGGTATATACCAGACGTCAGATAATAAACAACGTCAAAGGCGGAGACTATCCGGTTACAGACAGAGTTGTTGATATCAGGATGATGAAGATCAGGCGCAAGCTCAAAAAATGGGCAGAGCACTTGATAACCGTGCGCGGAGTCGGATACAAAGTGACCGAAGTTTTATGATGGTAAAAAAGATACAGCTGTATTGGCTTTTTCCGGTATTTGTTGTCGTACTGGTCGTTGCCGCCGTCGTAATAATAGATTTGCAGATAAATTACTTCAGAGAATCCTATTTTTCTGCGCTGCGGCAGGAGATCAATCTGCGCAACCAACTGATAATCGATATGTTCAGGACGATGGAAAAATCGGGCATATCTCATGCTGATCTGCAATCGGTGTTTACTCAACAGGGCGAAAATCCCCTGGTGTTGAAAATCAAACAAATCGGAGGTCCCGTTGTGTTTGAAACCTCGAGCACTCCTGCTCATTTGCGCCGCATACTCAGCGTTCAGCGTATCAGGAACATCTTGCGCGGACCGGCACATGATGAAGTTATATTTGAGTTCAATCCATATTTCAAAACCTATTTTGCCTACAACGCCGAGACGTTCACCCACAAGAATACCCGTTATGTGCTGCTGATGGCAGAACAGTGCGAAAGTGTGACGAGGTTGATCAAGCTCTCTGAGTTTGCCGTTTTTGTGTTGAGTGCTATGGGATTTGTTCTTGTCGGATGGCTGATATTTTTCTTTTTCCGCCAACTGCGTTCTCCATTGAAACGGTTGAAAGTGAGTACGAGGGCGATTGCGGGCGGAGACTTTGATTATCCGGTATATATTCCCCGCTCAGGAGTGGTCAAAGAGATCGCTGTGAGTGTCAGAGACATGGCTGAGCATCTGAAAGGACAGATCGTTCAGCTGAAAAAATTTGAAGAGCAGAGGCGTGAGTTTTTCGGAGCAATATCCCACGCCATGAAAACTCCGCTCACCGGAATTCTCTCAGCTGTCGAGGGAATAGAGCAGGGGGCTCTCGATAATCCCGAGTACAGAAATGAGTGTATCAAGGCAATAAAAATCCAGTCACAGCGGCTTTCCGGATTGCTTCACGATTTTTTGAGTATCAACACTATTGAGCTGTACGAATCAAAAAAGATCAGGGATTTCCTGCCGGTGTATATTTCAGAGCTTCTCGAAGAGGCGGCAGAAAGTTTCAGACATCATCCTGATGTTCATATTGAAGTCGTGTCTCCTGAAGATGAACCTGAAATACCCGGCAACCCGGTGCTTCTGATTCAGGCGTTTGAAAATCTTTTATCCAATGCGGTCATGCACGGTTGTGCTGACAGGATAAGATGTGAAGTTCAATATAATTGCGGCAATCTTGATATATTTATTTGTGACAATGGATGCGGAATACCGGTAGCCGAGCGTGAGTTGATTTTTGAGCGTCTTTACCGTCTGGCAAATAAAAAGAACGAGCTCATTCCCGGAAACGGACTCGGATTGGTGATCGTGAAGCGTGTGGTTGAGCTCCACAACGGTCAGATATCTGTGGTTGACGGCAACGAAGTGTGGAAGACCGTCTTCAAAATATCACTTGAAAATTGAACTGATCATCACAGAGCGTCAGAACTTTCCTGAGTTTCTTGCTTTATATTGCTCTTTCCATAACTCATCAGCTGCTTTGAGACGTAAAAACTCCTCTTTATCAACGGGTATGGTTGGAGCTTTACTGATGATATGTTTGAGACATGAATCCGGAGTTGCCAGTTTTCCTGCAATGATATCAGATTCTGTTATGCGTGAAAAAAGTATCTCCTTGTAGTCATTTCTGCCGTGATCGTGAACGATGTATATCGTTCCATTGTCATCAAAACCGCATCGGGATAAGATACATTTGTGTCTGGATCGAGCAGTAATGACCACTTCCATGTGGCACCGTCATCATCGCTTAAAGAGGCGGTCATCCATTCACGCCGCCGTTCAATTTTGGCGTTGCGTATCAGAAGCAGTTTTCCGGAAGGCAGACGTTTCAGGTAAAAACGTGATGATGGTGAGACAAGATTGGTGACTTCTCCATCAGTCCACGATTTTCCGCCGTCATAAGAGAAGGATTGAGCAAGAGCTTTTTCTTCGCACCTTGCCATCATCCAGATAGATCCGTCGAGTTTTTCTACTGCCATGGCTTCATCGAACGGAGTGTTTACTTTTTTGCCGCCGATTTTGCGGCACCATGTTTTACCGCCGTCACTGCTCTCGGAATAGCTGTATCTGTCGTTGCTCCAATCATAGGAAAACAACAGAATCCTGCCATCTGAGAGCACGGTCGGTTGACAACGTAAAAAACCATGGGTCAAAAGTTTCGGTTCACTCCAAGTGAGCTCATCAGCATCCGGATTTTCACATATCATAGCCCACAATTTCAGATGATTGATGTCATTTTGGAGATAGTTGTCATCTCTGATCGTCCAAAAAGCCCACATCCGTTTGTCTGGAGATATCCAGAGCTGAATATCGATAGCACGCACATGTAGTTCGGGATTGCTGGCAATGACAAGCTGTACATCACTCCAGGTTTCACCGTTGTCAGTGCTTTTGACCAAAACATTGCAGTTGAGTGGGGATGGTTCACCGGTTCCTCCGGTGTACCATCCTGCAAAAAGAATTCCTCCGTGGGTTCTGGCTATGGTTGGACAACCCTGCCAAAAACGTTTGTTTTCGTTATAACTTTCGTCAGGAGAGGTTATGATTTTACCGAAAATTCCCACGGAGTTACTCATTTACCGGTTCCCTGTTTTATTTTTCTGACGGGAACGGAATGTTGTTCTGCTCATAAGCCTTCTGCATAACTGCGATGCGGCGGCGGATGTCTGCCGGAGTTATCTCCTGCGGTTTACCGTTGCGAATCGCCTCAAACAGAGTGTCGTAGAGCTTTTTGACCGGTTTGGGGGCAGGGGCGGCGCCGGCACCGCTGTCGGCAGCACCTTCCGGCTCCCAGGTCTCGGTGATGAATTCAAGTTTCTCTGAGCAGTATTTGCGACCCTCGAGCGGAACGGTATCAAGCGGACGCTCGGGATATTTGCTCCAGTCAACATATTTCCACTCAAGTTTTGAGGTTCCGCCGTGGAGAGTTCCGGCAGTTCCGCAGATGGGCCAGCGATCCTGCGGAAAAGCGTTGGTGGCAGAAATGATCAATTCGACCTGCGGAGAGTTTTTGCCGTGCAGAGTGATATTGAACTCATCTTCAGCATCACCGCTTGAGAGACTGTTGCGCAGAAAAGCGCAAACTTCCGGTTCCTCTTCTGTGCCGAAGAGCTCCATACCGTGATCGACGAGGTGCGGACCGTTGTTGTAGAGCTGACCGCCTCCGAAGGCACGGCTGGTCTGCCAATCCCAGCGGCGTGAAAATCCGGGCCATGAAATTCTGACATATTTGATTTTGCCGAGGACTCCGCTCTTGCAGATTTCGAGAACTTTCTGGAAGTCCTCTTCGTAGCGTCTCTGCTGGAAGGGCTGAAGAATACGGTTGTTGCGTTTTGCGGCTTCGATCATGGCATCGACATCATCTGTTCTGTAACCGAATGGTTTCTCGCAGAGCACGTGTTTGCCTGCGTCAAGAGCCATGATGGCGTATTTGGCATGAGAGTAGTTGTAAGTGGCAACAACTACCAGCTCGACCTCTTTGTCTGCGAGGAGCTCTTCTGCCGTTGCATACTGTTTTGCATTGGGGAATGAAGCGTGAGTTCTGCGTTCAGGAATTTCGTCACAAATTGCGCAAATGGTGAAACGATCCTGCATCTTTTCGATTCCGGAGGCATGGATGCTGCATCCGCTTCTGCCAAAACCTATAATTCCGACTTTGATGGGTTCCATGATATTTTACCTCAGTAGAGTTGACGGATATTTTCGATTGATTTCTTGGTGCACTCAACAGCATCCGGTCCCTCGTATTCGACGACAGCGGAAATGATGTGCTCCATCTCTTTGAATTTGTTGAGAGTGTTTTCGAGTTCGAGCGCACCCTCTCCGACGATTGAGTCAACGTGCTTGCCGTTTCTGCTCCAGGTGAAATCCTTGAAGTGGATTCCATACATACGGTCGCCGAAAAGTTCCATCCACTGAACGGGATTTTCACGCTCGGTGTGGATGCACCAGGCGGTATCGAGACAGAGTCCGATGCGGTTTGAGCATTTTCCGAAAACATACTTCATGATGGTTGAGTTGCCCAGCCAGTTGTAGCCGCCGTGGTTGTGGATAGCGGTGGGAATGGAGTACTCCTCACTGAATTTTTCCATGATGGCAAAAGTTTTTTCCCAGCCGTCGGGGTCGCAGCTGAAACTCACCAGCGGAATGTTTCCAAGTTTTGCGAATTCAAAAAAACGTCTGTTGAAATCTTCATCCGGAATGGTTCTGACAACACCGAGGCCGGTAATGGTCACTCCGTTATCTTGATAATCTGCGATGATTTTTTCCCAGGTTTCGGGTTTGTCATAATCGACGTGAGTTCCGGAAATGTCGGCAGTGCAGCCGCCGCAAAAAGCGATAGCTTTGGCACATTCGGCATTGTCTTTGATCTCTCTGAAAGAGAAGGTCTTGACACCGATGTTTTTCTTCAAATCAAACATTTTTGTTCTCCTTGTTTAAGGTTTGATTTATGAAACTGTTATAATATAATCTGTAAACGGTTCAAACTCGTTCAAAGTTAAATCAAAAACGTACAAAATCCGCTCAAATATCGCTTGGTGAAATTTTTGTTTCAGCTTTGAATACGGTTGCAAAATGTTGAGGAGAAGAAAATCCGGTAAGATACGCTGTTTCGCTGATGGAGACCCCTTTTTCCAGCATTTTTCTTGCGGCAGCCACTCTTATCATGCGGTAGCGGCGCATTACGGATACTCCGTGATGTTTTCTGAAAGCCCGTTCAAGTCCTGCTCGGGAAACTCCGACCAGTCGTGCTATATCATCGAGTTTAAGCAGTTTTTCCAGGTTGGCACCCATCAGGCGATCTGCGGCAAGACAGGCTTTGAAAGAGTCGTTTTCGCTGGTTGAAAATGTTCCGAAATCAATGTTAAAGAGTTCAGTTGCCAAATAGTTGAAACGCATATTCAAAATGCTTTGCGGCTCTATTTTGCCTGAAATGGCATTGGCAAGTTTTCGTGCTGTTTCCAGCTGGTAGTTGTTGAGATGGAGCAGTTTCATGTTTTGTGTCACAGGAATATCATCTTCAAAAATCACCACCAGAGCTTTTCCTGATGAGGAAAGTACCTCAAGACGTCTGCTCTTGCCGGGAGCAATGACAATACCATCTGCTGAACGGAGAATGAAATTTTTATCATCGCAGAAATATGAAACTTCTCCGTCAAGCACCGCATACAGCTGGCTGGTGTTGTGGCGGTGCTTGGCAAACACCATGCCTTTTGACAAATCTGTAACGTGCATGTGCTGCACATTGAAGAGGTCTTTTATTTCGCTCATAATTCAGACACAAATGCTCCACAATCTGCCGTTGATGCCGGGGACGAGTTTTATATTGATATTAAAGATTTTGCTCAGTTTCTCTTCGGTGAGCAAAGTGGATGTGTTTCCTGAATCGAAGTTTCTGCCGTCGGCAATGAGCACTCCATGGGCAAAACAGGGAGTGATATCTTCAATTCTCTGTGTGATGAACAACATGGTGATTTCCGGATTTTTTTCCGGAAGAAGTGCAATCTCAGAGAGCAGTTTTTCTCTGCCGGCGGGGTCAAGAAAGACGCTCGGCTCATCGAGTATCAGCAGGGCAGGGGAGCAGACAATAGCTCTGGCAATCAATACTCTTATCTGTTCGCCGCTTGACATGTTTTTGAAACTGCGGTCGGCAAGATGAAGAGCGTTGAATTTTTCCAGTTGAAGCATTGCCAACTCTTTTTCATGCTCTGAATACTCACGGAATATCCCGAATACCGAGTCGATGCCGGTGAGCACTATTTCCAAACCTGAGAGGTTTATGTCTGTAAAAACCGAAAGCATCGGACTTGCTACGGCAATGTGTCTGCGCAGTTCACGGATATCCGAGCTTCCGAATTTCCTGCCCAGCACTTCGATTGAGCCGCCAACAGCCGGATAGACGTGACCGAGCAACAGTTTGACCAGAGTTGTTTTTCCCGAACCGTTCGGGCCGAGAATAAATGTGTGTCTGCCCCGGGGAATATCCAGTTCAAAATTATGCAGAATTTCTCTGCCATCCAGATACACGCAGGCGTTGTTTATTTTGATGACACTTTTGCTCATCTCTGGTTGTTTTGTTTGTATTCGAGCCAACGGTCACGCAGGAGTTTGCCGTGGGCAAAATCACGTTCAAAGGCATCGAAGTTGCCGGATTCGATTTCCTGTTTGAATTTGTTGTAAACCTGATCGAACTCCATAAGGGCATCGAGGACAGCTTCCCGGTTGTGTTCAACGATTTCTCTCCACATCTGCGGATTGCTTGAGGCAATGCGGCAGGTGTCACGGAAACCTGTTGCACAGCCGCGGAAAAGTTCAAGTTCTGTTTCCGGGTCTCTGGCATCAAGAATTCCGGTGGCGAGAGCCGAGGCAAGCACATGAAGCACATGACTGGTTCTTGCCACGATTGCATCGTGGTGTTTTGAGTCGATGACGGCAGGATGTCCGCCTACGGTTTTCCACAGTTCAAATACCATGTCGATCTGCTGTGGAGTTGCCTTGCAGTCAGGAGTCACAAACACATCTGCGTTTTCATAGAGGGTCGGAAAAGCGGCATAAAAACCGCTCTTTTCGGTTCCTGCCATCGGATGACTGCCGATGTAAGAAATTTCTTGCGGTAAAATGTCTGAGTGCTCCATCATCTTGTGCTTGATGCTGCCGAGGTCGGTGAGTACCGCTCCCGGCTTCATCTCTTTGCCGAGCAGAGCCATATATTCCAATATCTGCGGAATAGGCATGGCAAGCACAACGATGTCGGCATTTTTTGCGGCTTCGGCGGCAGTGTCGAAACACTCATCGATAACATCAGTGTTGACTGCGGCACGGCGGATCTCTTTGCGGCGTGCCCATCCGGATCGCCGGATGTTTTTGCCGCGAAGAGCCATGCCGAGAGATGTTCCGAGGAGACCGAGACCGATTATTGAAACATTCATTTTACAGCTCTATGGTAAGTCCGTCGTAAGCCACAGTCATGTTGCGGGGAGCAAAAAACTCAACGAGTTTGTCGTGGTTTGCCTTTCCGTTGTGAGAGAAGTGGTTGACGTAAACCGGAGTATCTTTGGTGATACATCCCATCTCAAGCAGTTTGTCACGGAATTGCACGGTGGTATTCACTCCGAGGTGACCGTTTTGCAAATCCGGCACACCGAAGGCGCAGGTAGATTCGATGACGGCGGTATCGAAAGTCACACCTTTGAGCATTTCCCAAGAGGAGTCGGCAAGCAATCCGGTATCGTTGGCGATAAGCAGCGTTTTGCCGTTGCGTCTTACTGCGAGGATCATCGGACCCATTCCGGGAGCGTGGTTTGCGGGGATAGGCAGAACTTCCATATCTTCGTCAGTGTGCCACTTTCCGGGTTTGAACTCGATCGGATTTATGTAGAGATCTTTGAATTCATGTCCGGTAAACTTGATGAAAGTTTTCAATGTTTCGGCACTTGCCAGCACATTTATAAAGTGGCTGACCTGGCTGAAGTAGGGGGAGCGGCGGAAGTAAAACTCCAGCGGAGACATGTGGTCTTCGTGCGGATGGGTGAAGAGAATTCTTTTGAGTATGGTCTGGTCGATGTTGAACTCAATGCTTTGCCAAAAGCTGTCGGGACCGAAATCGACGATGGTATCAGTGTCGATAAGATAGCTGCAGCGGCGGCGTAACTCTTTTCCTCCGAGCTGTTTTGCTTTGCGGCACACTTCGCACTCGCGCCAGATTGCCGGAATTCCTTCGGCGGCGGCAGTTCCCAAAAATTGAACTTTCATAATACTTACCTATATTATATTTATTTTACGGAGCTGTTCCAGTTCCTGAATAAGCAGCGGAGTAAAGTTTTTCCGGTTTTCCGGTTGAAACAACTCCTCTTTATTCCAGAACCGCAGCTCATCTATTTCGGTTTCCTGAAAGTGAAAAGGTCCGGCGTGGCGTAATGCAAATACACCGGCATCCTCACTTTCGATATCGTTTCTTACCTTTTCGATAAAGAGCCATTCGAGTTCCACATCTTCTGCGATACCGAGCTCTTCTGCAAGTTCACGCTTTGCTCCGGTAAGATAATCCTCGCCGGCATCAAGATGTCCGCCGACAGCGGTATCCCACTTGCCGGGCTGGATATCTTTGGTCATCTTGCGTTTTTGCAGCAGAATATCTCCGGTTTCCGGATGTATCACCACAACGTGCGCCGTGTGGTGGAGCAGAGCCGGATTTCCGTGACACTCGCTTCTCGGAGCAGTTCCGATGCGGTTTCCCGCTTCGTCGTAGATATCGAACAACTCTTTTTTCATAACAAGTTATTTCCTGATGATGGCAAGCAGTTCATCACGCTTCTGCTGCATCAGTTCAGGAGTATCCGCTTCAACGATGAGTCGGAGCAGAGGCTCGGTGTTGGATGCACGGACATTGAACCACCAGTTGCTGTACTCAGAGCTGATTCCGTCGAGTTCAAACATATTTCCGTCGGCGTATTTTTCTCTGATTTCAGCAAGGATGGGAGCAACGTCTTTGACTTTGGAGTTGATTTCTCCGCTGGAAAAATATTTTCTCAACGGAGCAACAAGTTCACTCACCGGAACACCTTTTTTGTTGATGAGATTGGCAAGCATGATGAATGCCAGTCCCTGTGACTCGGCGGTGAAGTTCTGTTTGAAATAGTAGTGTCCTGAAAGCTCTCCGGCAAAGACGGCATCGTTCTCTCTCATCTGAGCCTTGATGAAAGCGTGACCGACTCTTGACTGAATGGCTTTGCCGCCGTTTTCACGGATGCACTCAGGTACCGCACGGCTGCTGCGCAAGTCGTAAAGAATGGTCGCAGGACCGTTTGAAAGAATATCCTGAGCGATGAGTGCGGTGAACAAATCCATCGGAATGATGTTGCCCTCGTTGTCAATGAAACCGCAACGGTCGGCATCGCCGTCAAAGGCGGCTCCGAAATCAGCACCGACCTCCTTGACTTTGGCGCAGATGGCATCGAGGGTATCGAGCTGAAGCGGATTGGCTTCGTGATTGGGAAACGTTCCGTCAAGCACATCATACATGGGAACGATATCGAACATATCGGTGATACCGGCTATTTCGTAAAGTCCCATGGCGTTGGCGTAATCGACCACCACTTTGAGTTTGCGGTCGGCAGGTTTGATGAAGCTCTTGAGGAATTTGGCATACTCCGGCTTGATATCATAGGTGGAAAGAGTTCCCGGTTTGTCAACTTTTTTCCATGCTCCTGAAAGAGCGATTTGTTTGATATCCTGAATTCCGGTCGCACCCGAGATGGGCACGGCGTTGGCTTTGCAGAGCTTGAAACCGTTCCACTCTCCCGGGTTGTGACTTGCGGTTATCATGATGCTTCCGTCAGCTTTGAGAGTGCCGTTGGCAAAGTAACTCTGCGGAGTTGATGAGAGTCCGAGGTCGATAACATCGGCTCCCTGAGCCATCATGCCTCTGCTGATGCCTTTGAAGAGCTCTTCAGAGTGCGGACGCATATCTCTGCCGACAACAACTTTCTTCGCGCCGGTAAATTCGATGTAAGCACGTCCGATTTTCTCTGCGATTTCTTCGTTTATATCAACAGGATAGACCCCGCGGATATCGTATGCTTTGAAAATTTCAGCCATTTTATTTTACTCCAGTTATTATTCGTGGTCACAGCCGCACTCGCAGCCATGGTCGTGGTCATGGTCGCAGCCGCAGTCATCACCGCAGCAGCAGTCGTCTGAGAAGAACTCTTTGATCTGCTCAACGACGCCCTCGGGAGTGAAGCCGAATTTCTCGGCGAGCACTTTGTAGGGGGCAGAAGCTCCGAAGTGGTCGAGACCGATCGAGAAGTTGGCCAGCTGACCCCATCCGTAAGTGGTTCCGGCTTCGAGGGAAATCACGCAGGGGCAATCTGAGGGAAGAACTGACTCCTGATACTCGTAATCCTGAGCGGCAAACAGCTCCTGACTCGGCATTGAGACGACACGCACACGCACCCCCTCGGCACGCAGCAGTTTGGCTGAGTCGATAGCAAGATTGACCTCGCTTCCTGTGGCAAGCAGGATGATGTCAAAATCCTCTTCGTCATCAACAACGAATGCACCCTTTGCCACATCGACATTTTTGGCGGTCTCAGCGGAGTAGGGGGCAAGGTTCTGACGGGTGAGCAGCAGAGCGACAGGTCCATCGGTTTCGAGAGCGACCGCCCACGCCTGAGCGACTTCGTGTGCCTCAGCCGGACGGATGACAGTCATTCCCGGAATAGTGCGGAGCATTGCGATCTGCTCGATCGGCTCATGGGTCGGACCATCTTCACCGACGTAGAAGGAGTCGTGAGTGAAGACATAAATCTGATGCAATCCCTGAATGGCAGCCAGACGGATGGCGGGTTTCATGTAGTCAGAGAAGACAAAGAATGTAGAGGTGTACGGAATGATCGTTCCGTTGAGAGCCATACCGTTTGCGGCAAGGCCCATGCCGAGTTCTCTCACGCCGAAGTGCAGATTACGTCCGGCGGGATTGTCGGCAGTGAAGTCTCCGCCGTTTTTGATATCGGTCTTGGTTGAAGGAGCAAGGTCTGCGGCTCCTCCGAAGAGGCTCGGAACAAGCTCGGCGGCTTTCTGAAGAATGATTCCTGAGCTGGCACGGGTGGCGACGGGCTCATCGACGGGAGCAACAGCCAACAACTGCTCTTTGATATCCTCAGGAACGGTGCGATTGATGTAGGTGTAAATGACTTTGGCACGCTCTTCGTCGGCATCGAGGAAGTTTTGGAATTTTTCTTCCCACTCTGCCGCCTCTTTCACCAACTCATCGCAACGCTCTTTGCAGTATTCTCTGACCTCCTGCGGAACGAAAAACTCATCTTCCGGCCAGCCGAGCTGTGCTTTGAGTGCGGCGACTTCGTCAACACCGAGCGGCTCGCCGTGGCTGGATGCTTTTCCCTCTTTGGTCGGAGCTTTGTATCCGATTTTGGTGTGACCGACGATGAGTGTCGGACGTCCGTCTCCGTTGTTGATGGCATCATCGAGAGCCGCATCGCACATTGCAGGGTCATTGGCATTGCCTATTTCTATAATGCGCCAGTTGTATGCGGCAAAGCGGGCGGCGACATTCTCTGAGAATGCACGGTCGGTCGAACCCTCGATGGATATGTTGTTGCTGTCGTAGAAGACAATAAGTTCGTCAAGTTTCAGATGACCGGCAAGACTGGCTGACTCAGAGGTGCAGCCTTCCATCATGCAGCCGTCACCTGAGATGACGAAGATGCGGTTTTTGTAGAATCCGCTCTTGTCGAGGCCGGTCTTTGCAGCGAAGTGGCGGTCGGCGATAGCCATACCTACGGCTGAGGAAAATCCGCTGCCGAGGGGACCTGTGGTGATATCAACGCCATCGGTGTGACCGAACTCAGGATGTCCCGGAGTGAGACTTCCCCACTGACGGAATGCTTTAAGTTCTTCAATGTCAAGTCCGCAGTTGAAGAGGTGCAGCAGACTGTAAATGAGCATTGAACCGTGTCCTGCCGAGAGAACAAAGCGGTCACGACCTATCCAGCGGGGATTTTCGGGATTGAAACGCAGATATTTGTTCCAGAGAGTGAAAGCGTAATCTGCGCATCCCATGGGCATTCCCGGGTGTCCGCTTTTGGCTTTCTGGATGGCTTCGGCTGTAAGAACACGGATGGTATCCGCCGCCTTGGAAGCAATTTTTACATCGTACATAGTCATTATCCTTTATTTTTTTTGCACTTTACACTGGCAAATTTGTCATATCAGTATTATCTTATTGTAAAGATAAAATGTAATTACAATAAAATAACACACGGTAAGCAGAAAAACAAGTCCTGTAAGCCGAAAAAGAGAAGATTATGACGGAACGATTTATTACATCGACACTGAACAAGCGTGATTCTGCCAAAGAAACGACCCTGCGGCCGCCGACTTTTGCTGAATTTCCGGGGCAGGAAAAGGTCAAGGAGCAGCTGGAACTCTTTGTGAAAGCGGCAACTGCCCGTGACGAAGCGCTCGACCACATCCTTTTGAGCGGACCTCCGGGATTGGGAAAGACCACACTTGCCTACATCATCGCCAATGAGCGTGGAACAAAACTCAAAAGTTCAAGCGGTCCCGCCATCGAAAAACCCGGCGACCTTGCCGGACTTCTGACCAGTCTTGAGCCGGGTGACGTGCTTTTCATTGATGAAATCCACCGCCTGAGCACCACGGTTGAAGAGTACCTTTACAGTGCCATGGAAGATTTCTTCATTGATATCATGCTCGAGCAGGGGGCAGGTTCACGCAGTGTCCGGCTTTCAGTTCCCCGTTTCACTCTGATCGGAGCAACGACCCGTCTCGGAATGATATCAGCTCCGCTGCGTGCCCGCTTCGGATTGAATATCCGTCTGGATTATTACGACCCCGAAAGCCTGAGCGAAATAATCAAGCGTTCAGCAGATATCCTTGATGTCGAGCTTGAAGATGAGGGGGCAAAGGTTATTGCCGGACGCTGCCGCGGAACTCCCCGTATCGCCAACAATCTTCTGCGCCGTGCGCGTGATTACGCTCAGGTGAGGGCGGATTCCGTCGTTACCGGAGAGGTCGCTTCTGCGGCTCTTGAAATGCTGCAAATCGACTCCGACGGACTCGATGAGATGGATATCCGCATACTTGAAACGATCATCTGCAACTTCAGGGGCGGTCCTGTCGGACTCAAAAATATTGCCGTTTCCGTCGGCGAAGAAGAGGATGCCATTGAGGATGTTTACGAGCCTTTCCTTATTCAGAAAGGTTATCTCACCCGTACTCCCAAAGGACGTGTTGCGACTCCGAAAGCATGGCGCAAGCTCGGTCTCGACCAGGCGACCGGCAGAGAAATGGAACTCTTTTAACAACTTTAAGGAGCATTGTATTATGGCTGTGACCTGTCTTGATGAACTCCTGAAACTTCAGGAGCTTGATTTGCGTTTGCGTGACCTTGAACTCCGGCTCAAAACCATTCCGCAGGAAATGAAAAATATGATAGCCAAACGTGATGCCGTCAATGCCTCGACCGCATCAGCCGCTGCCGCTGTCAGGCGTATAGAGCTCGACATTAAAGCCTCGGAAGCGGAAATATCCCGCCTGCAAAACGAGAACGCCAAGCTGCTCCAGCAGTCAAGTCAGGTAAAAAAGCAGACTGAATATCAGGCGATGCTTCAGGCTATCGACAATAATAAAAAGAAAATTTCCGATGAGGAAGAAAAGAGTATTCTGCTCTACGATGACCTTGAGGCGGCAAAAAAGAGTTACTTCGTGACCAAAAAGAATAATGAGGATGAGATAAAGATCATCAAATCAGAGTTCGATGAGATGATAGATTACTCCAAAAAAGTGGAAACCGAGATATCCCGCCTGAAAAAGGAGCGTCCTGAGCTGGTCAAAAAGGTCAATCCGGATATTCTTTCTACCTACACCCGGCTGTTGAATGGCAAAAACGGAACGCCTCCGGTCTGCGCCGTTGAAGATGGAATATGTTCCGGCTGTCACCTGCGTGTGACTCCGCAGACCATAAACGATATCGTCCGTGAACGGATGGCGGTTTGCGACAACTGCCAGTGTTTTATTTATCTGCCTGCTGAGTGAGCTATGTCGAAGATCAATTTTGAAGAACTTGTAAAACGTGCGGTGGAATCCGATGAGCTTGATTACAAGGCTCATCAATCGTGGAACACCATGACCCGGAACGCAAAAGCGAAAATCGTCCGGCATCTCGCCGCATTTGCCAATACTCACGGCGGATATCTGGTCATCGGAGTCGGAGAAGACAACTCAGGTTATCCCGGTGATTTGCAGGGTTTGACCGATGAGGAGTGTGCCAGTTTCGACCCGAGCAAGGTCGGGGCTTTCGTCAAAAATTACATCGAGCCTCCCATAGATTTCACCATAGAACGGCCGCTTGTCGATGGCAAACGCTTTGCGATTTTCGTGGTAAAACCCTTTTCCGCAATGCCGCACGTCTGCTGTCAGGCAGTCGAACACGAGTTGCGTGAGGGAGTTTTTTACATTCGCACAGCCGATGCCTCAAGCCGTCCTGCCACCCGTGCCATGGAGCTGCATCAGCTTATCCAGAGGGCTCTGCGCAATCAGCGTGAGATGCTGGGCAGGATGCTCAGAGGAATACTCTATGAGACCAATTCATCGACCACTCTGCCTGAGCAGCCGGGAGTCGTTGAACAGTTGCGTTCAGCCATCGAATATTTTATCCGCCGCAAGAAGCCGGAAAAAGCTGAAGAGTACGCTCTTGTTCAGTTGACGATCGTTCCCGACGGCAACGTTGATTGTACTGTTCCTGCGATAAAATCTGCTGTTGCGGGAGAGCCTCTTGCTGAAATACTGCGCTCAGGATTTTGTTGTGACCCGTCGCAGGTGCATGAGACCAGTGTCGGAGTGCGTTATCTTGCCGCCCATGAGCGCAATATGTGGCAGCTTTTTCAAAACGGTTCTTTTTTGCGTGTGCTTTATCTGCCGCTTGTTGACGGAGTTGTGAATATTTCATCTCTCACGGAGACTGTTCTGGCATCAATAAAGTTTGTCTCAGGCATCGCCGCCTGTTTTGCTCAGGAAGAGCGGCTCTACTCAGTCCGGCTGGTTGTTTCGGGTGAAAAGCAGATAGATTTCATGCTTGATGATAAAACAGTTGTATCAACCTCTCCCAACGGCTCGACTTCTGAAATCTGCCGCAGTGCGGCTGACTTGGCAAGTGCTCCGGAAGTCCATGCTGACAGAGTGATAAGAAAATTTTCTGCCGGGTTAGAGGCACGCCAATGATAATTCCTCAGGAACACTTGTCTGCCGATGAAGAAACCGCTCTTCCCAACCTTGACAAGTACAATGTAGAATACAATATAGAAGAGGCTCCTGAACTCGGAGATTGCGAGGGAACAGGCGACCTCGTGACCGACTGCCGCAACTTTTTTGCCAAAGACGGAATCCTTGCCAACGGTGATTTCGGCCCCCGTGAATACGAAGAGAGACCTCAGCAGACCGCTATGGCTGTCGGCGTCGCCGAAGCTCTGGTTGAGGGAAACAACCTCTGTGTTGAGGCTCCGACCGGAGTCGGCAAGAGTTTTGCTTACCTTGTTCCCCTGATATACCGCAGCCGTTACTGCGCACTGCCGTCTGTGGTTTCCACCGAGACGATAAATTTGCAGGAGCAGTTGATGAATAAAGATATTCCGATGCTGCGCACGCTCACCGGAATAGATATCAAAGCCGCTCTCTCCAAAGGACGCCACAACTATATCTGCCGCCGCAGGCTTGATATGCTTTCGGGCGACCAGCGTGATGCGCTTTTGCCGGTTCCGTCACTGGTGCTCGATTTGGAAAAAATCAACGATTGTGTCGAAGACGGAATATCCGGTGAGCGTGATGAACTGAATTTCAGAATAGACCCTCAGGTGTGGAGTCTGGTCTGCTGTGAAGCCGGCAACTGCGCCGGAGCCAAGTGCAGATATTTCCGCAACTGTTACTACTATAAAGCACGCCGCACCTGGGAGGATGCCAATATCATCATCGCCAATCACGCACTCTTTTTTACCGACCTTGCCATGCGTGGCGAGGGGTGTGAGAGTCCGCTTCTTCCCAATTACGGAGCTGTGATGATAGATGAGGCTCACACACTTGAAAACAATGCGGCTGACCACCTCGGACTACATGTTTCAAAGAGCGGACTTATCGGAGTATTGAACCGTCTCTACAATCCCGATAACGCAAGAGGGTTACTGCTGCGTTCCGGAGCGGCGGCGATCGAGCTCCGGGGACTTGCCGGCGATGCGAGGGATGAGGTTTACGGATATTTCCGTTTTTACGAGGAGCTGCTCGAAAGCCGCCATGAGACTGCTTTGAAAATTCCCCGTCCTGACATGTGTTCTGAAAACCTCACCCGGGCACTGCTGGCACTTGCCCGCAAACTTGACGAGTTCATCGAAGAGACAGAGGATGAGGATTCTTTCAAAACAGAAATGCAGTCTCAGCTGTCGAGACTGCGGGAGTACATCGATGCAGTAAGCACATTCCACCATCAAACCCAGCCTGATGCGGTTTATTATATAGAAAGTGACCGTGGCAGTGTGACTCTGCACGGAGCTCCGCTCAACGTCTCTGAGCTTCTGCGCAGCAGGTTGTTCAATCAGGACTTCCCCGTAATGCTGTGCAGTGCCACATTGACATACCGGGGGAGATTTGATTATTTTTGGAGCAGAACAGGTTTTGTCGGCGGCAGTGGAATGCGCCTTGATTCTCCGTTTTCATCTGAGCAGGCTGCTATATACCTGCCCAGAGAGATGCCCGACCCGTCGAGCAGTGATTTCGTGCCTGCTCTGATAGAGAAAATTCCGGAATTCATCAGGTTGACCGATGGCAAGGCGTTTGTTCTCTTTACCAGCTATCAGGCGTTGAAGCAGTGCGCCGAGAGCCTGAAGTGGTCATTCATGCACGAAAACTGGAAACTTCTGGTGCAGGGCGGAGACCTCACCCGCAGTCAGCTGTTGGCAGAGTTCAAAGAGGATATAAACTCAGTGCTCTTCGGAACCGACAGTTTCTGGACAGGTGTAGATGTTCCGGGCGAAGCATTGAGCAACGTTATCGTGACCAAACTTCCGTTTGCCGTTCCGAGCCATCCTCTGATAGCTGCAAGAATGGCAAAAATCGAAGAAATGGGCGGCAGTTCGTTTTCGGAGTACTCACTTCCTGAAGCCGTGCTGAAATTCCGTCAGGGGGCAGGGCGTCTAATCCGCAGCCGCAGTGACCGCGGAGTTATCGTGATACTCGACCGCCGGGTGATATCCAAAGGATACGGCAAACTCTTTCTCGACAGCCTGCCGTACAAGGTGGAAATAATATAAAAAAGCAAAAATCCGCTTGTAAAATATATAAGCGGGTGCAATATTATAGATGTGCGTTTGTGCTGAAATGCATAAATGCGTGATGATTTACAACCGTTATATTTCAGCAAATATGCCTAAAACCGACCAAGTAAGAAGTTTATTTGCCGCAACAACAGGTGAAATGTATCCGGCTGGATTGTATCTTTACGATCTTGAGCCGGACGTTTTGTCGCATTGTTGTGGCAGGTTCTTGGTCGGACCTTAGGCATAGTGTGAGGAACGTCTGGTTTTTTTTATGCCTGAATAAATCCGAACATCAAATACCGTGGAGTGCCTTTCTCTTTTTTACCATAGTATTTTTGCTGAGTTGAACAAAATACTGATAAAAATTATAAATAACGAAAAGAGGAAAAGAGAAAATGGCGGCTATCCACATTTCCCGCGGTCAAATCAGTTCAGGTCTGATTGTTCTAAACAACTCCATGTATGTTTCAAACGGCGGAGTAGCGAACTACACTACCGTCGATTCCAGTGGGTATATGTATATCTCAAGCGGCGGCAAAGCGAACGACACTACCGTCGATTCCGGTGGGCGTATGTATATCTCAAGCGGCGGCAAAGCGAACAGAACTACCGTCTATGACCATGGGTCTATGCATATCTCAAGCGGCGGCGAAGCGAACAACACTACCGTTAGCAGTGGGTATATGTATATCTCCAGCGGCGGCGTAGCGGACTTCACTAAAGTTAGCAGTGGGTATATGTATATCTCCAGCGGCGGCAAAGCGAACAACACTACCGTCGATTCCGGTGGGCGTATGCATATCTCAAACGGCGGCGTGGCGAACAGCACTACCGTCTATGACCATGGGTCTATGCATATCTCAAGCGGCGGCGTAGCGAACTACACTAAAGTTATAAGTGGGTATATGTATATCTCAAGCGGCGGCGAAGCGAACAGCACTACCGTCAATTACGGTGGGGATATGTATATCTCAAGCGGCGGCGTAGCAAACTACACTACCGTTGACTATAGCGGAAATATGTATATCTCCAGCGGCGGCGAAGCGAACAGCACTGACGTCTATGACCATGGGTCTATGCATATCTCAAACGGCGGCGTAGCGAACAGCACTAACGTCAATTACGGTGGGGCTATGCATATCTCAAGCGGCGGCGTAGCGAACAACACTACCGTCGATTGGCTCGGGTCTATGTATATCTCTAAGGGCGGCGAAGCGAACAACACTACCGTCAATTCCGCTGGGTCTATGTATATCTCAAGCGGCGGCGAAGCGAATAGCACTACCGTCAATTCCAGCGGGATTATGTATATCTCAAGCGGTGGCGAAGCGAATAGCACTACCGTCAATTCCAGCGGGATTATGTATATCTCAAGCGGTGGCGAAGCGAACAACACTACCGTCAATTCCGGTGGGTCTATGTATATCTCAAGCGGCGGCGAAGCGAATAGCACTACCGTCAATTCCAGCGGGATTATGTATATCTTAAGCGGCGGAATAGCGACAGAACTTTATTTGAAAGCCGGTGGAGCTCTCTGGAATTTTTCTTTTAATGAAGATAAGCATTTCGCCAAAATCAACGGTGTTGCAGAAATTTCTCATAACGTGTTTGTAGTTGAAAGCAGTATGCTTGTTTCCAGCGGCGGCGTAGCGAACTACACTACCGTCAATGACCGTGGGTCTATGTATATCTCAAGCGGCGGCGTAGCGAACTACACTACCTTAAGTTGGGCTATGTATATCTCGAACGGCGGCGTAGCGAACAACACTACCGTTAACTCCAGAGGGACTATGTATATCTCAAGCGGCGGCGTAGCGAACAGCACTGCCGTCAATGCAGACGGGCGCATGATTATATCCGGCGGAACAGTAAATAATACCACAGTTAATTCCTATGGCAGTCTTTATGTTTCCAACGGAGGAAAGTGTCAAGACACTATCGTTAATGCCCAGGGACGTATGTTCGTTTACAGTGGAGTTGCAAGTGACACAACTGTAAATTCAGGAGGATCTCTGCATCTTGACGCCGGCAGTGGAAATTTCACATACCAAACTACGATCAATTCCGGTGGAAAAATGACTGCCGATGGAGGCGTGATTAATAATACAACAGTGAAATCCGGAGGATCGCTTGTTTGCTATTATGTAAACGGAAAAAATCTTATTCTTTCCCGTGGTGCTGTGTTGGGCGGATTTTCTTTTGAAGATGAAAAGAAAATTGATACAATAACAAATGGTTCCGCAATTTTATCTCCCTCTATTTACATATCAGGCTATAATATGACTGTGTCGGATGGCGGAGTAGCAACAGGAACGACTGTTGGCGAAAGTATGTTTACCGGAGATATTGTACTTGGGGTTGGCGGGGGCAATCTCCGTGTTTACAGTGGTGGTATTATTTCAAAAACGATTGCCGCTTCTGATGGAAATGTAAACGTTTATTCCGGCGGTATTGCAAACAGTACATTGGTTGATTCCGGCGGTTCTATGTGTGTTTACAGTGGGGGCTCTGCATTTTATATAAAAGAAAACGGCGGTTACGTAGATGTTAAAAGTGGAGCAAATGTGAGCTTTATTCCCAATACCATCGACGGGCTGACGTTGAGCCATACTCTGTACGAAAAAACAACACTTCATTCCGGTACAGTGGCGAATAACATGACCGTCAACTGGAATGGTGCGCTTTATATTTTCAGCAGCGGATTGGCAAATAACACAACTTTTAATGGCGGATTCTTGTATATTTACAATGGCGGTGTTGCAAGCAACACTACCGTAAAAACAGAAGGCGGTCCTAATTCTAATGTTGTAAAAATTTACAGCGGAGGTGTACATAAAGGTCGTCTGAACATGAACAGTGTCCGTTTTGGCACTATTGTTTCTGCTTATCAAGGTGCAATTATTGATTTTACAGTGGCTGATGTTGCACCGCAAAGTGATTATCTCATCAATAATGTTTCTCAGATTTCCGGTGCTCCTACCTATACTATCACGGTCAAAGCTGACCAGAAAGAGGGTACTTACAATTTGGCTCAGGAGGCAGGGGAGTTTACCGGTACACTCACTATCGGAGATGATTCCAAACGTTATGGCAATATCACTGTAAATGGTGATACTGTTACCTATAACAATGTGAAATATACTTTGAGGCAGAAAGATGGCAACCTCAATCTTTTTGTCGGCGACTTTTCTCTGCTTGCCGCTCCGACTTATACGCTATCACCTGCGGAGGGATGGACTGCCGGCGATGTAGTCATTACCGTTGTCTTTGACAAGGAATCCGTTCTTAACGAGTATTCACTTGATAACGGTTCCAAATGGCTGAAGTGTGAGGGAAACACGATAACCGTTTCCAATAACGGAACTGTTCTTCTGCGTTCATCAGATTCCAATGGTATTTCAAGTACGGTAACTACCGTTGATATCAGCAATATCGACAAAGAAAAACCGGTTGTATCCGCTGCTGCTGAAACTCCGTCATCTTACGTCAGCAAGGTTACGATCACAGTTTCCGCAACCGACAGCCAGAGCGGTATCGACAAAATTGAATACAGTCTCGATAAAAAACAATGGTTTGCCGTAAGTGGAAATTCTTACACTGCAACTGCCAACGGAACTGTTTATTTCCGTGCCACTGACAAGGTGGGGCTGGTTTCTGACATCAAAAGCGTCTCAGTAAGCAAAATAGATGTTGAAAAACCGACTCTTCTTGTTACCGGAAATCCGACAGAGTTTACCGAAGAAAGTGTGGTGCTCGCCATTACAGCAACCGACAAGACCAGCGGAATCGACAAGGTCGAATACTCCATTGATGGAGCTGATTACAAGAGCGTAACCCTTGACGCTCAGGGCATGGGCACTCTCACCATCGACAAAAACTGCAAAGTTACTGTGCGGGCATTTGACAAAGCCGGACTCTTTGCCGAAGAGGTGGTGACAGTTGACAAGATAGAGAAAGATGCTCCTGTAATAACGATAAAATCCGATCCTGCATCCTGGACAAATGCCGCAGTTGTTACCGTCAGTGCCACCGCAACCGATGATGCAAGCGGCGTTAAGAGTCTTGAATACTGGAATGGAACTGAATGGGTCGCAGGTTCATCCGTTGAAGTCACCGAAAACAATACTGTTGTCAAATTCAAAGCTGTTGACAATTTCAACAGAAGCAGCGAAAAGAGTTTTACCGTAAACTTCATCGACCGTATCGCTCCGTCAGCAGTGATTTCAGGCAACTCAGAAAAACTTGTAAAAGAGTTGACGCTTTCAGTTTCAGCAACCGATGATGCAAGCGGTATTTCTTCGGTCAAATACAGTTTTGACAACAGGGTTTGGAATGAGGGAAAAAGCGTATTGGTCACAGACAACGGAACCGTTTATTTCCAAGTCACGGATAAAGCGGGCAACGTTGTCACCGTCTCCGAAAAAGTGGTCAACATAGACAACGTTAAACCGGAACTCACTGTAACCGGAAATCCGGCAGCGTATCAGGAAAACGATGTTATCCTGCGTGCAACCGCCACAGATAATCTCTCTCCGGTGGTATTCATCAGTTACAGTTTAGACAATAAATCAACATGGCAGCTGTATTCAGATGATGCTCCATGTGTCGTCACCGGAAATCAGACCGTCTATTTCAGAGCTGTGGATTCAGTGGGCAACATTACTGAAAAGGCAATAGTCGTTGATAAAATCGACAAGGATAACCCGGTAATTTCCGTTTCAGGATACGATGGCAAATGGATAAATAAAGATGTTATTTTAACCATCAACGCCACCGACGCTTCAAGTCCTGTTGTGAAAACAGAATACCGCATCGGCGACAATGGCGAGTGGATTTCAGGCAAAAGAGTTGTTGTCACCGAAAATACAAAGGTTTATTTCCGTGCCACCGACTCGATAGGACACGTCACCACGAGCGATATCGTTATCGATAAAATCGACAAAATCGCTCCTGCCGCTCCGCAGGTCTCGGCTGACATCACCTCATGGGTAAATAAAGATGTGACGCTTTCTGCGGTGTTTGCGGCAGACTCCGTGAAAAACGAATACTCTGTCAATGGCGGAGCTTATCAAACTTACACCTCAAGCGGGGTCATCGTAAGCGAAAACGGAACCGTTGATTTCCGTTCTACCGATGCCGCAGGAAATATTGCCGTTACCGCTTTTGAAGTCAAAAACATTGATAAAACAGCTCCGGTAATTACAGTTTCAGGTTTATCCGCAACCAGAACACGCCGTCCGGTCACCGTCACCGCCGATGCCGCAGACTCTGCCAGCGGAGCCAAAACGCTTGAGTACAGTTTCGACAACAAAACATGGCGTTCAGGTGCTTCAGTTACCGTAACAGAAAACTGCACAATTTATTTCCGTGCCGGAGATGTCGCAGGTAATACCGGCGTTGTAACTGCGGTGGTCGATAACATCGTTGAAACTCCGCCGGATTCAAGTCTGCTCGGCAATGGCACAAGTCAGATCACAGGTTTCGATTCCGTCAGGGGAAAAGTCGGATTTGTTGCAGTCGATGGCAATGTTTCTCCGCAGTGGCAGGGCGTCTGGGAGTGGAGCGGAAAAGATATCTCTACATGGCGTGTAGCCGCAGTTGGCAAGTTTGCCGGAAGTGCCTCAAACAACGATGGTCTTCTGCTTCAAAACACCTCCAATAACACATTCGCCGCCTGGAGTGACCTCGGCAGAGGCGACTACGGATACGTGAGTCTTGCCACTGTCGATGGAAACTTTTCAGCCGTCAGCATCGTTGACCTCGGCGGAAGCAGTAAGTTTGACGATGTCCTCATCAGAGATGAGAACGGCAGCACCGGAGTAGTCATTGATGGCACGACCTACCACGATATCTGGCACGTCAACGACGGTGAATATTCCGCATGGGAGTTTTACGGTTCAGGCAATTTCGGCGACAACATCAGCTCACTCGTTGCCAGAAACTGTTACACCAATCACCTCGTACTTTGGGCAAACAATGACATCACCTTTGAAACCTGGGATTGGAGCATCCGCACTCTCGGCTATCTCGGCAACGATTTTGAATTTGCCGCTGTCGGAGATTTTTACGGTGATGAAACAGATGATATCCTCGTCCGCAACAACAAGGATAACAGTCTGTGGGTCTGGGATGACGGCAACGCCTCGACCGCCCGTTGGGTGGTGACTCCCGAAAAAGGCTTTGCGGTCGAGGGAGTCGGTGATTACAACGGAGACTGCAAAGATGATATCCTCGTGCGTGAGTACAACACAAAATGGGGCGGTCTCGGTTACTATGCTCCGGGAACAGATACCCTCTGGAACGACCTCAACGCCCGTATTGAGACAGGTTACGAAAGCAATTTTGCCATTATAGCGTGATTTTTGACGGTTTCAGGTTGAAAAACTTGCTTTGCGTTGTTATATTACTTCGGTTATGTTTTTACAGTCACCAATCGGAGTATCAATGATCGAAGTAGCAGCAGAGTATGAGGGCCCCGTCAGAAGAGCCATGCTCGTCGGACTCGCAGGAAAAGATGATGATATCAATCTTATTTCCGAGCAGCTCGACGAATTGGCAGAACTGGTGAAGAACCTCGGAATAGTTCCTCTCGAACCTGAAATCGTAAAGGTTAGAGAGTATCATGTCCGCTACCGCATGGGCACAGGAAAAGCCGAAGAGGTCGCACAGCTTGCACAGGAGTGCGAAGCTGACCTCGTCGTCTTTGACAGTGACCTGACTCCGTCTCAACAGCGCAACTGGGAGCGTCTGGTCAAGTGTCCGGTCATCGGCAGGGAAGAGGTGATCCTCGATATCTTTGCCGAAAGAGCTCAGACCAAAGAGGCTGTCTTACAGGTCGAACTTGCCCGCAGCAGATATTTTCTGCCCCGGCTCACCAAAGCATGGGGGCACTTTTCCCGCCAGCGGGGAGGCAGTGCCACCACCCGGGGCGAGGGCGAAGCTCAGATCGAAACCGACCGCCGTCTGCTCAAAAGAAGAATTCAACAGCTCGAGCAGGAGTTATCTGTTGTAAGAAAGCAGCGTGATGTTCAGAGAAAATCCCGCAACAGAAAACCCGTTGTTCAGGGAGCTATCGTCGGATACACCAACGTCGGCAAATCAAGTCTGCTCAAGGCTCTCACCGGAGCTGATATCTTCGTCAAAGACCAGCTCTTTGCGACACTCGACCCGGTGGCAAGAAAAATCAAGCTCGACGGAAATTTGGAAATAGTGTTGACTGACACCGTCGGATTTGTCCGCAAACTTCCGCACGCTCTCATTGAGGCGTTCAAGTCAACTCTCGAAGAGGCGGTACTTGCCGACTTCCTGCTTCTGGTACTGGATATATCCTCAGCCGACCTCGACAACGAGTGGGAAACCACTATGAACGTTTTGCGTGAACTCGGAGCAGACGAGAAGCGTATCACGGTTGTGTTCAACAAAATCGACCGCATAGACAGAGAAAAAGACGCGGTCATGCTTTCAAGAATAAACGGATTGTTTCCCAATGCACTTTATGTTTCAGCCGCAACAGGCGAGGGGATGGATGAGCTTTTGAAAACCCTCTCGGCATTGAGCAGTGATGCCAGAAAACTTCTGACAGTTGAAATTCCGCCGACAAGGCACGACCTTGTGGCTTTTATACACGCAAACGCCCAGATTTACGAAGAGGAGTATCTCGATGACGGTTCTCTCAGGGCAGTGTTTGCAGTTGAAGAGAAATATCATAATAAATTTACGGAATATTCGGTATGAAAAAATTTGTTTTTCTGATTTGTCTGGCGGTCGGAGTCTTATGGAGTTTGCCGCTTGAGGCATCTCCGTGGGATTCATGGCGTTCAGCATACAGCTGTTTTGAGCAGGGCGAGACTTTCAGGGATAAGGGAGATTATCTTCAGGCGTTAAAGAGTTTTGAAGAGGCACTTTCTCATTATCAGGCGGTAAAAAAAGCCCGTCCTGACTGGAATCAGCGGGTCATCACCATGCGTATGGAAAAATGTCGCACCGAATGTGAAAAAATGAGGCGTCTGCTGGGCAAAAATGCTCCGGCATCAGCGGAGCAGGGAGCGGGAGGCGGCAAACCGTTTACTGAGCCTGAACTTCCGCAGCGTTCCGGTGACAGTGTTGAATTGCGTCAGGCTCAGACCAAACTTCAACAGGCATCGCTCGAGCTTCGTGAACTGCGCCGCAAACAGGCTAGTTCCAGGAAATTCGAGAATGAGATTGCGAATCTCATGCGTGATTTGCGCATATCAAGAGAGGAATACGCCCTGCTTTTACGCCGCTGCCAACTTCTGGAAGAAAAGTTGAAAAATCCTGATTCAGGCAGCGAAAATCTGAAAAAACAGCTTTTGGAATCCTCGGTCAGATACGAGCGTCTGAAAAAACAGTATGATGGAACAGTCAGCCGGATGCGTACTCTCGAAGAGAGCATGCTCAATCAATCCGGACTCAGAAATGCCGCCGAAAATGCGGTGATAAAGCTGCGCAACGACAATGAAAAACTGGTGAAAACTCTTGATGAATTGAGAGAAAAAATAGCCGACAGTTCCAGCCGTATAAGAATTCTCGAACACGATTTGAAAGAGGCGAACCGTCTCCGCAAAGAGGCTGAAGAGAGTTCGGAAAAACGCCAAAATGCTGCCAATGAAGCAGTTTCAGCTTCAACCGAGCACCGCAGGGAAATTTTGAAATTAAAATCAGAGCTCGACAGACAGAATATACTTTTACGGGATGCGGTCAAAAAATACAACGACTCCGAACAGCAGCTTATCGCAACAAAAAATAAAATAGCCGCATTACAGGAGCAGCTCAATTCAACCGGGCAGCTTCTTGAGCATGAGCGCAATTCTTCAAAAATCACTCTCAAAGAGCTTGAACAGTTGCGTGACATGAAGAACTCCCTCGAAACCGAGCTTGCCAGAGTTTCAGGTGAACTTCACAAGAGTGAAAAGAGAGTTTCCGAGCGCAACAGCAAGGATTTTATTGCTCTCACCAAAGCTGAAAAAAGAGTTCAGCAGCTCCAAAATCAGCTTGATAAAATCAGACAGGAGATGGTGAAATATAAGGTGAGCAGTGAAGAGGGACGCACCAAAAGTAATGACCTCGCTTCTCAGGTTGAAAAGTTGAAGCAGGAGCTTTTACGCATCACCGCAGAGCGCAATATGCTTGCCGAACAGGATTCCAAACAGCGGGCAAAACTTATCAAACTTGAAAAAGCTGATTCCGAACTGGCAAAACTGCGCAAGAATTTTGAAGCTCTCTCAGCTGAAAACCGGGAAAACCGCCGTCTGGCTGAGGCGGCGAAACCCCGTGAAGCCGAGTTCTCACGCATCAAGTTGCGCCTTGCTGAACTCGATCGTCTCAACGACTCTCTCAATCGTGAGCAGAGACTCAATGAAGAGTTGAAGAGTGTAAACCGCAAGATGGAAAAAGAGCTTGCCGAAACCGCCAATATCCGCAATCAGTTCTACACGGCAAAAAAACGTCTTGCCGAACTTGAACCGCTGGTCGCAGAAGTGAAAGCCCTGAAAAAACTCAATGCCGAGCTTGCCGGAGCCAAGAAATTTGAAGCGCAGGTCGTGGCTCTCAAAGCCAGGATCGCAACTCTGGAACCGGCGGTAAAAGAGCTCGAGTCAGTGCGGAAGCTCCTGAATCGGATGAACTCTGAACGCAATGAACTTGAAAAAGAGATAGCACGCATCCGCAATATCCACGCCGGAACTCAGCTTCTTGACGGAGAATTGAAAAATCTGCGTGCACAGTATGACAAGTTGAGCAGTGATAAAAACGAGCTCGAACACCGCAACGAGGCTTTGCGCACCAGGCTTGCCGCACTGGAAAACATCGACCGTGAATTTGAACGCCAGAAGAAAATCAACAGTCAGCTGGTGGCTATGATGCCGTCTCCGCAGGAAATGAAGGCTCTCAAAGACTCTCTGGCAAAAGCTCAGGAGCTCGAAAAACGACTTGCCGCCAAAGATGAGTTTGAAAAGCAACTGCTGGCTATAAACGGCAAGATGAAAGAGGAACTTTCAAAACTCAGACTTGCCGTTGCCGAGATGCAAAACAAATATGGCAAACAAAGTGAAATTCCGGTTCAGAAAAAAGCAGAACCTCAAGTCGATTTGGAAAAATACAAGCTGCTTGAGTTGCAGATCACCTCTCTCAAAAAACAGCTGGAAAGTATTTCCATGCGTGAGAAAGATAAAAATGAAAAGCTCACACTCGATTATGAAAAACTCAAAAGTGCAATTTCCGGAACCAATGAAAAGAACGCTGCTCTTGAAGCAAGATGTGTTGAGCTTGAAGCAGAGTTGAAGAAGAGCGCAAACGAACTCGAAGCCGCAAGAAATGATATCCGAGCGGTCGAGCAACTCAAGTTTGAGCTTGATGTGCTCAAAAAACGCAATCTGCAGCTTATCGGAGAAAACACCAATTTGAAGAATCGAGCCCGTATTGCTGACAACTCCGCCACCGAGATCACCCGTTTGAAATCAGAAGCCGCCAACTTGCGTCAGTTGGCAGCACAGCTTGAAAAAGCAAAGCAGGCTGAAAGTGAACTTGCCGCACTCAAACTCAAATACTCCGAGTTTGACCAGTTGAAGGATGAGTTGACCAGAGTCAACCGCCTCAACCGTGAGCTTTACGCCAGACGTGACGTGCTTGAAAAAGAGCTGCGTGAAAGACCGAGGTTCGGAGTCGGTGGCGTAAGTGCTCCTGTTGTGAAAGTGAAGGGCAAGCCTGAGGATTTTACCAATTCCGGCAAAATTGCCGAGGCTGACGGAAATTACGAGCTTGCACGCTGGAATTATGAAGAGGCTCTGAAAATAAATCCGGAATACTCCGAAGCGATGAAACGTGCCGCCGCCCTTGCATTGAAACGCGGCGAGTTTACCCGCAGCAGCGAACTGCTGTCAAAAATGCGTGACAAAGATCCGGTCAACCAGAAACTTGCCCTCGACCTTGCCCGTTCTTATGCAGGTGAGAAACGCTATGGAAACGCTCTTGCCATTCTCGAAAGTATGCGCAGTGCCCGCATCAATGATCCTGAATTTCAGGAACTTATTTCAGATGTATTTTTCGGGACAGGACGTTTCGAAGATGCAGAACAGTGTTTGAAAATGGCGTTGAGGGTCAGAAAAAACTCTCCGTCACTGATGATAAAGCTGGCGAAGGTCATACTGGCAAGTTCGGCGACCAGGAATACCGAAGCAGCTTCCCTCTACGAAAGAGCCCGTGCCATGGGAGCAAATGCCGATATCGATCTTGAACCGAAGCTCGGTAAAATGATCGACGAGAGGCGGGATTTTGAAATATTCCTGTTCGATGCGGCTCAGGAGGCTGAACGCAACCGTGATTTTCTTGGCAGTCAATGGTATTACAAGCAGCTTATCGAGCTTGGCAGGAACAAAGAAAAATATATTCCGCGTATGGCATTTGCCAAATATATGTGCGACGACCCATCGGCACTTGAAACTTTGACTTTCAACGCAAAAACTCCGCTGGGAAATCTGGTGTTGACGTTGATACATCTTAAAAACAAAGATGAGAAACACGCCATTCAGGCAGCGAAGCAGGCGAAGTTCCTCAACAATGGAAAAGCGGTTGTCATTCCAGACGACTGGCACGAGCTTGCAGTTGAACTCCGGGTTCGTCTCAGAGCCGCAGATTTGGGGTTGAGAGGAGTAATTTCCGAAAATTTTGCAACAAAGTGAAGATAAAACTTGATATTGCCGTGATATCGGCTATATTATAGATAGTTCAACCATTAACAAGGAGAGAAAAATGGCTGCTAAAGTTGACAAAGAGAAATGCGTCGGTTGCGAGAGCTGCGTCGGAGCTTGCCCCGTCAGTGCTATCGCCGTTGCCGATGGTGTTGCCCAGATTGATGAGAGCAACTGCATTGAGTGCGGTGCTTGCGTTGGCGAGTGCCCGACCGAGGCAATCAGCCTCTAAGCTGAGCTTCAGTTCAAACAATGGTCACCTTATCCTGCGGGGTTTGGTGACTTTTGTTTTTCAAGAAGGATGGTGACTCTATCATGTCACAATTTTATTGCGGACATCTTTCAAAAAGTGATATGCTTTTTGAGTTTTTGAGGTGGGAAATTTTTCCTCAGCTCGGCTGTGATTGCCGGGATGGTATCAGAGTATTCCGCACCAATGGCTCCAATGCAGTTTATATTTACGAAGACCGGCAGACTTGTCAGAAGGTTGTTGGTAAGTTCTTCCGCTCCGACCGCCAGAGAGATTGGAACATCGCCAGACGGCGACTGGAACGTGAGTTTTCAAATATAAATGAGTTCCGCAGATATCTCGGCAAATATCACTATGTTGCCCGTCCGCTCGGACGTAATGAGGATCTCGGTTGTCTGCTGGTCGTCGAGTATTGCGGTGGTGAGGCTCTTGACAGTGTGATCCTTCGCAGCATCAACAGCGGCAAAGATTCAATACTTTATGAAAAACTCACTTCTCTTGCTTATTTTCTGGCGACAGTCCACAACCGCTCAGTTCAGGGCAGGGGAGTTGACTTCAATGAGCAGTGTCGTTATTTTGAGTGTATGCTGCAAGGCATTGAAGAAGTGACCTCAAGAGGTGAACGTGATGCGTTGTGGGATCTGTGTTCCCGGTGGCGCAATGACTGGGCTGTGTGGCAGGATCAGGAGGTGTTGGTGCATGGTGATGCCACTCCGTCAAACTTTCTTTTCGGAGATGGCTTGCATGTCATATCCTTTGATATGGAACGGGTAAAGCGTGCCGACCGTTGTTTTGATGTCGGCAGACTTGCTGCAGAGCTCCAACACTTTTTTATGAGAACTACCGGCAATAAATATCATGCCGAAAAGTTTATCGGGCATTTTCTGTGGGAATACTGCTGTCATTTTCCTGACCGTGAAAGTGCGTTCAAAGCCGTTTGCAGCAGGATTCCTTTTTATATGGGCAGCACCCTTTTGCGTATTTCCCGCAACCGTTACCTTGACAACAATTACCGCCGCCGTCTTGTAAGCGAAGCGTTTCTTACCCTCGAACGGAAATAATTATGATAAAAGCACTTCTTTTTGACCTTAACGGAACAGTCATTGATATATTGACCAACGAAGCTGACGACAACGTTTATCGGGTAACTGCAAATTTTCTCTCTTATTATGGAGTGTATGTGCCGGCGGAAACATTGAAAGAGAGATTTTTTCAACTGAACCGCAAACAGAGAAAAGAGTCCGGCGAGGAGTTTCCTGAATTTGACTCGGCAAAAATATTTTCTGAGATAATCAAAGAGTTTTCTTCAGAAACTCCGGCTGATATTGCGATGTTGAGCTATACATCATCGAGAGTTTTCCGTGCGGCGACACGATACAAACTTACTCTTTATGACGGAGTTTTTGATACGTTGAGTTATCTGCACAAATCCTGCCGTATGGCAGCTGTTTCGGATGGACAATCGCTTTGGGCTGTTCCCGAACTCAGATGTTCCGGAATAGAGCAATTCTTTTCATTTGTTCTTGTTTCCGGCGACTTCGGATACCGCAAACCCGATGTACGTCTGTTTGAAACTGCGATAAAAAAACTTGGTGTCAGCAGGAGCGAAATCCTTTTTGTCGGCAACGATATGTACCGGGATGTTTACGGAGCGAAAAATGCAGGAATAAAAAGCGTATTTTTCAAGTCCAACCAGGGGGAGCAGGGATATTGCGGAGCTGAACCTGATTACATCATCTATAATTTTCCGCAGCTTATTGAAGCCGTCAACTTTTTTAATGCTCAGTAGAAGCACCGCAAGGAAAAAACATCGGTTGACGGACTTGGTTTTGAAAAATAAATACTCCTGTAATTAAGCCTGATCCTCCATGCTTTTGGCGCAAGGAGGATTTTTTTTGCTTTTTTCTCTTGAAAAACGCTAAAAAGACTTGCAAAATCAGCGTAAAATCAGTACATTGTACCGTGACATTGTTATCTGCGTATTTGAGGGTATTTTTATGAAACTTGATTTTGAAAAAACAGACGGACTTATTCCGGCGATCGCTCAGGATTTTGCCACCGGAGAAGTGCTTATGCTGGCATATATAAATGAGGAGGCTTGGAACGAAACCATTGCCACCGGCAGAGCCGTATATTACTCACGCAGCCGGAAAAAACTCTGGCGCAAAGGCGAAGAGAGCGGAAATGTTCAAGTAATCAAAGATATCCGGGTCGATTGCGATTGCGATACGGTCATTTTCATGGTCGAACAAATCGGCGGAGCCGCATGTCACACCGGGCACCGCAGCTGTTTTTACACCAGTGTTTCCGCTGACGGAACAACAAAAGAGTTGAGTGAGCCGATTTTTGACCCGGCAAAAGTTTACGGCAAATAACACGGGGGAACAAAATGAAATTATTTAACAAAATAGCCAAAAAGTTTCCGGCATTGCCCCTGAAATCCGGAGTTCCGTATCGTGAAATAACGACCCTCGGAGTAGGCAGTGTGCTTCCTGTTCTTGCCGAGCCTGAGTCGGTTGAGCAACTATCAGAGCTTGTCGGATATCTGAATTCAAAACGGATAGCATGGTTCGTTTTCGGAGCAGGCAGCAACGTTGTCGGTATGGATAAACCATACAATGGCATTGGTATCAGATTGAGCAGCAAAGCGTTTTCGGTACAGACAATTGATGATACAAATGTAATTTGCGGAGCCTATGTTCGTCTGCCCCGTCTGGCGGCTGATCTTGCTGAAGCAGGTCTCGGCGGACTCTCTCCGCTAGCCGGTATTCCGGGCACCATAGGCGGTGCGGTAAGAATGAATGCCGGAGCAAATGGAACTGAAATCGGTAATTTCGTCCGCAAAGTAAGTGGTATCGATGAGTGCGGCAATGCATGGGAAAAGCTCCATGACGAAATAAACTGGCGTTATCGCGGCTGTGACATTCCTGCAAATTGGATAATCACTCAGGTAGAGTTTGCATTTACCCGAAGTACGCCTGAAGCCGAGCAGAAAATAATTTCCGATGAGCTGGCGGCAAGACGTGCAAGGGAGCCTTTCGGCAGAACTGCCGGCTGTGTGTTCCGCAATGTCTCTTCGGTAGAGCCTGCCGGTATGCTTATAGACCGATGCGGACTGCGTGACTGCCACTTCGGAAATCTCGCTCTGAGTGCAAAGCACGCCAATTATATAATCAACCTCGGCAGTGCCTCCGAAGAGGAGTACTTTTCGCTCGTTTCCACCTGCCGCCGTGCGGTTGCCGAAAAATACGGTTTCTATCTGCAGCTCGAACAGTGCTGCATCGACCCTGATTTTACCGACCGCCTGAACCGTTTTGTTCCGGCAGTGAAAGTTAATGTTCTCGCCGGTGGCACTTCAAGTGAGCGAGAGGTATCATTGCAAAGTGCGACTGCCGTTTACAATGCCCTCAAAAGAGCCGGACTCGATGCAGTTCTGAGCGATATCAAAAGCTGCCGTGTCACCGATACCATGAAGAACAGCCATGTTGTTTATCCTGTACTGCACGGCGGTTTCGGAGAAAACGGAGAGCTTCAGAAGCACCTCGAGCGTGAGGGAATAGCTTTTGTCGGCTCAGGTTCAGTAGCCTGCAATCTTATTATGGATAAAATCCTTACCAAACGTCTGCTCGACAGATTGATGCTGCCGACTGCCAGATGGAAAATTGCGACAAGGGAAAATCGTGAGTTTCCTGAAGAATTGAAGTTTCCGGTTATCCTCAAAGTTCCGGATGAGGGTTCGACTTTCGGTATTATCAAGGTTGACTCGCTTGAAGAGTGGAAAGAGGCTCTTGATAAAGAGCTTAAACTCGCAGATGAAATACTCGTTGAAGAGTTCATCGACGGAATAGAGATCACCGTTCCCATCATTCAGGGGAGGGTGCTTGATGCTATTGAAATACGTTCTCCCAACGGATTTTATGATTACGATGCAAAATATCTCTACAAAAACGGCCACACGGAGTACTTCTGTCCTCCGGTGAGTTTGAGCGAAAGCGTTATCGAAGAGGCAAAGCGTTCTGCGTTGATACTCTACCGTGCCGCCGGATGCAGGGATATCCTGCGTGTCGATTTCATTATTGGTAAAAATGACAATATTCCTTATATGCTCGAAGGAAACGCCATTCCGGGATGCACAGAAACAAGTCTGGTTCCCAAAGCTGCAAAAGCCTCAGGAATATCTTTTGAACGCATGACCACCGATATGGTTTATGCGGCTCTGCGCCGTCCGGCAAATGCGGCAGGCGGATATACTCTTGATAATGTTCCCAACACACTGCTGGTCAATATAGCCACATGGATGGTGAGATTCTGCTGCTGGTGCTGCGGAGTGTTTCTGCTGGCAATCGGAGTTTATCAAATCCAGCACAATATGCCGGGAATTCCGTTGATGCTCAGCGGCATACTCGTGATTATGGCTGAATCTATTTTCAACTTGCTCAACAAAATGCGGAAAAACTCCGCAACAGGTAAAAAGAAATGAAAAAAATCGCCCTTCTATTATTGTTGCTGCTCACCGTGGCGGGCAGGGCAGGGGAGATGCTGCCCCTCGGAAGCAATGCTCCGGAACTTGATGTAAAAAAATGGGTACACAGGGATTCTGTCACCATTGCTCAGTACAGAAATCAGAAAGTTGTCGTTCTCTTCTTCTGGGCTCTTGACAACAACTCCCTCATGGCTTTCAAACCGCTTGCTGAACTGGTCGGTAAAGTTGGTGACAAAGTTGCCTGGATAGGTGTTGCCGAGGGGGACGAAAATAATATTTCCAAATTCAAACTCACCAAAATACTGCCGTTTCCGGTTGCAGTTGACAGTGGAAAGACAGTTGAAGCGTATATGCCTCCCAAAGTCAAATATCCTGCGTGTGCGATCATTGCAAAAGACGGCAGATTGGTGTGGAGAGGGAGCGTGCGGAGCGTTCCTCATGTACTCAAACGTCTGCTTGCAGGAAAATTGGATATAAACGAAATCGTCCGCAAAGAACAATTTAATATCAGTCTCGGAAAAGCGGTCAGGAACAAAAACTTTAAGGAGGCTGTTGCGCTCATCGAAAAAGAGCAGAAATTAAAGTTTTCCTCTGAGCTGACAGCTCTTCACCTGCAGATTCTGCTTGAGGCGAAGGATACAAGCGGAGCAATAAAGATGCTCGATAAGACTATCGAGGAACATCCGGAACTTCCCGGACCGCATTTGTTACGTCAGATGCTTTTCCGCAGTTATTTCAAGGATGAAGCCAAAGCAGCAAGGGCAGGGCGGGATTCTATTGATAAATTAAAGAAATTTCCGATGGTGCTCGGTAATTTGCTGCAGAACGAAATGAAACTCTCTCTCGATCAACGCTCTCCTGAGTTCATATACAACATGGCAGAAGCTCTGTATTCATCGAAGAATACTTTGAAGCCGGCAGAGCAGGGGGCATTGCTGCTTGTTTATGCACAGGCGATGAATATGTGTGCCGATAACGAAAAAGCCGTATCGGCTGCAGCTGAGGCGGAAACTCTTCTGAATGATGAGCGTGCTAAAAAAACAGCCATCATGTTGAAAAACTACTGCGAAAAGCTCAATAAACTGCAAAAACAAAAAAAGATTGCAAAATAACTGGAGTCCGAGGGTTGAATTTATTGTATTTGAGTGATAAATTATCTTTATTATGAGAAGATACCTTAACATATTATTTTTAGTGCTTGCGCTATCCGTTGCCTGCGTTCCCAACCGTGTGCAGGCGATGGATCCGGTCACTATTGCAATTCTTGCCCCGATCGCAATTAAGGCAGCTCAAGCGGCAAGACCGTATATCGTGCGCGGATTGATAAACCTCGGCAAGGGTTTTGTCAAGATATTAAAGAGTGCATTCGGTTTGGTGTTCCTGCCTTACGGACTTGGAAAAATGATGTTTGCCTGGCCATGGGGAGGGTTCAGGTCAGGATTTATATACACCTTGAAGGGATTGATTGCTCCTTTCAAGATGTTGTTCCACACCCTGCTTCTGCCGCTCTATATGGTGGGTCTTGAAATCAATGCCTGAAAATGAGTGACACCTACCGGTTATCATACGCTCGCAAAAAGGAGCTTTTTGAACGCCGCAAGCGTTTCGGATTGCTTTCCGACTGGTATGGTGAAGAGTTTGCCAGAACTGAAATCGCAGCCCACACTTCAAAGGTACACTCTATCAGTGCTGATATTGACGAGCTTTTAGGGGAGGTCGTCAATAAAGAAAATCAGGCCTACGTTGATCTTGCAGCCAACTGGAAAACGGTCGGCGGAGCAATGGCACAACTGGCGACCCCCGGCGGATTGCGTGACGGAGTGCTTTACCTTGAGGTCAGACACAGTGCCCTGCTTCGCGAGCTTCATAACATTTCAGAAATAATCCTGCCGAAACTCGCAGAGCGTTACGGCGACGGCGTATTCAAAGAAATCAAACTGGTCTGCGGCGGCAGAGCCAATTACTCAAGACGTTGACCCTGCTCCTCAGTGCTGCACATTGACGTGCCTGCCCAAGTTGTTCTTTTCTCTTCAGTGCAAACTGGAATGTTTTGCCTCTCCAGTTGTCTGTGCTGTAAAAGATATCAAACAAACTTTTGTTACTCATAAGGTATCGTTTCTAACACCTTTTCCAGCGACGTGTATCGCACTTTTGTTTTTTGTATCCGGAGTATCTGCCGAATCAAAAATTGATATCTCGGTTGGTTTGTAATGTCGCATAATATATATTATGTAAAATTAGATATAGGGTTAATGGGGCAGGTTTGATTTGGTAACATGCTGATGCGTAAAGTGTTGCGTGTTATCAACGAGGTGCTTGTTAATAACTTGTTGATAAAAAACTCCGGTTGTTGACAAAAAGATGGGCTCTGTTCCCGACACGGGTAGGTAAAGGTAAATAAAAAAGTTTCCCCGCTTTTCTTGAAAGGGAGAGAGGGGCGCGGGGAGAAAGGGAATAAAGCTAAAAGATAAAATTCAAGAGCAGCGAGATGATCACTTGAAGAAAATCTGATTGAGTGCTATCTTATACTAAAGTAATTTACAAAAATGGAGATATGAAGTGATTATTGGGCAGGGAGTCGATATCGTTGAAATCAAACGTATCAAAAATGCAATAGAGCGTGGTGGTGCTCCGTTTGTCAAAAGAGTGTTCACCGGGAGCGAAACAGAACAGGCGGAGTCCAGAAATGCAGCAAAGTATTCGTATTATGCCGGACGCTGGGCTGCAAAGGAGGCTTTATCAAAGGCTTTGGGGTGTGGAATAGGTGAACACTGCTCTTTTACCGATATCGAGGTGCTGTCTGACGGCAACGGAGTTCCCCGGATGAGTTTGAATAACAATGCCAAGATGCAGTGTGACAAGCTCGGAGGAGCATATATCCATGTTTCCATCAGTCACGAGGCGGAGTATGCCGTTGCATTCGTGACTGTGGAAAAATAATTTAAAGAGAGTTCACCAGCTCGCAGAATTGATTTCCGCGGTCATCGTACCCCTTAAACATATCAAAACTGGCGCAGGCCGGTGATAACAGCACGATATCCCCCTGCTCTGCTGCATTGAAGGCAAGTTCAACAGCTTTTTTCAAATCCATTCCGGCGGAATATTTTTTCAAATCGTCTGAAAACACCTTGCCGATATTTTCTCCTGATGCTCCGAACAAAACGGCGCACCTCAATTCGTTTTCGAGCAGTCTGAGTTCACTGAAATCCATTCCTTTGTCGGAACCGCCGAGCATGAGAACTATCTTACCCCCCTGCCCCTTCAATGCGTTGACTGCCGATGTGACAGCCGATGGATTGGTGGCTTTTGAGTCATTATAAAATTTAACTCCGTTTTTTTGAGCAACAAACTCTATGCGGTGGCGTCCGAACTTGAACGAGCGTACTGCTTGCGCAAAACGGGGAATGTCAAGTTCGTTTTGCGGAATTATGCTCATGACCAACTGGGTTGCCGCCGCAAGATTTTCCTGATTGTGAGGCGCGGCAAATCCGGTTTCGTCAAGTTTATCAACCAATATCATTCCGTCATAAACCAGGGTGTTTTCAGAAACGACCGCCCTGCCCTTAATGGAAAAAGAGTTTATTCCGTAAAAACGCCGCTCTGTGGGAACGTTTTTGAATATGCTCTTTTTTACGGCTGCGTACTCTTCAAATCCTCCGGGGTATCTCTCTTCATGGTCGGATTTCAAATTGAGCAATACTGCCGCCGTCGGAGCAAAGTTTTCAGCCAGTTCAAGCTGGAAGCTGCTCACCTCAATCACCACCGCCTCAACCGATGAATCTGCCGCATTGGCAACCGCTGAAACAGGAAGTCCGATGTTTCCGCAAGCGACGGTTTTCACTCCGAGTGCGTTGAGCAAATGGCAGGTGAGTTCTGTTGTAGTGGTTTTTCCATTGGTTCCCGTTACCGTCAGAATGGGGATATCACCCAGCTGAGCAGCTCCGAAAGCCATTTCGCCCGTCATCGCCCTGCCCTCTTTTACCGCTTGTCGGTAGAGATGTGATTTAAGCGGATGAACTCCGGGACTTGCCACGATCAGATCGGATTCCGGCAGTAGAGAAGCATCGTTATCGTTGATTATAATTGCATCATATCCTAATTTTCTACCGAGGTCGAATGCGGCTCTGCCCGAGACTCCGCCACCTAAAATAACCAGCTTTTTTTTCATTTTTGATTCCTTTTTATTGCATTATATAAAAGATAGCATAAAGAAAATTCTTTTCAATCTTGAAATCCTGATATGTGGTGTTATATTTCAATAATAAAAGGAGTTTTTTATATGACAACACTTGAAAACCTTGTGGCGTTTCTCGATGAACGGCTGAAATTAACTGATTTTCCGGGAGATTATTCCAACAACGGACTGCAAATCCAGGGCGGCGACACAGTAAAAAAAGCTGTGTTCGGAGTTGATGCCTGTCAGGCACTCTTTGATGCCGCCGCGGAGCGCAATGCTGACTTTATCTTCACTCACCACGGCATAAGCTGGGGTAGCGAGCCCCGTCTCTGGACCGGAATTACCGCAAAACGTTTTTCAACATTGTTCAAAAATAATATCAGTCTCTACGGAGCGCATCTTCCGCTTGATGCCAGCGAAGAGTATGGAAACAACCGGGTGCTGGCTGATATCGCAGGGTTGACCGGATTGCATAAGTGCTGCCGCTATGCAGGCTGCGATATTGGATTTTGCGGAATAAATTCAGAAAAGCTGAGTGTCTCCAAGCTTTCAGAGAGATACGCTTGTTCCTTGCCGAAAAAGCCGGTTATATACGGTAACGGGGATATCATTCCCGAAAAAGCCGTTGTCGTGTCAGGCGGAGGCGGCATGGATGCCCTGAATACTGCGGTATCGTGCGGAGCGAAACTGCTGATAACCGGAGAGATGGAGCACATCATGTTCCATCCTGCTCTTGAAAACGGTGTAACTGTTCTTGCGCTTGGACATTATTCAAGTGAAACGACTGGTCCCCGTGCGGTCTGTGAATTGGTTGCCCAAAACTTTGATATTGAAACTGAGTTTGTTGATATCTATGTTGATCTTTGAGCAACAGCCACAAAATTGAACAAAAAAGTTCATAATAGCTTGTAAAAACAGACAAACAAAGTTATATTATTTGAACAACATTGGTTGCACCCGTAGCTCAGCTGGATAGAGCGTCTGCCTCCGGAGTAGAAGGTCGTGGGTTCGAATCCCGCCGGGTGTACCATTTTTTTTGCCCGAAAAATGATGGAGTTCAATAAAATGACCGATTTGGCTGTGAAAGTTTTTCCTGTCGGAGCTGTGCTTTTTTCGATTTTCGCCTGTCTGTTTCCCGGTACGCTTTCAGGATTGGGATTTTTGATTATTCCGCTGCTCGGTTTGATAATGTTGAGCATGGGGGCAACTTTGTCCACGAGTGACTTTATCAATGCTGCAAAAAAGCCGAAGTTTGTTTTTCTCGGAATGTTTTTGCAATTTACTTTGATGCCCGCATTCGCCTGGGTCACAGGTAAAATCCTTCAGCTCCCTCAGGAGCAGTTTATCGGTCTTGTTATGGTCGGATGTGTGGCAGGCGGCACTGCTTCAAACGTAATAACTTATCTTGCAGGCGGAGACGTTGCTCTATCCATTACCATGACTGCCTGCTCTACTGCGGCTGGAGTTTTTATTACTCCGCTGGTATCATCGTTTCTGTTGGGCAAAATGGTTCATGTTCCTGCTCTGCAAATGTTCAACAGTATCATTTTTGTTGTGGCTGTTCCGGTAACAGTCGGTCTGATCATCAATAAAATTTTCAGAAAGCAAAGGAGCGTTCTGGAAAAGATTTGTCCCATCGTATCCGTAGCGGCTATAATTTTTGTTATCGGAATTATCGTTTCACTCAATGTGAAAACACTTTACAGCTGCGGAGCACTGGTTATCGCCGCAGTGTTCGTTCATAACGCTTTGGGAATGGGTGCCGGATATTTTTGCGCCAAGTTATTGAAATGTGACCACAAAACCGCTGTCACCATAGCCATTGAAGTCGGAATGCAAAACTCCGGACTTGCAGCTGCGCTGTCAGGCAAACTTTTCGGTGCGGCATCCGCCCTGCCCGGTGCTATTTTCAGTATATGGCACAATATATCCGGTGCTGTTTTCGCCTCATTTTCACGCCGCATGATAAAAAAATAAGCTCTGTTCCTGATATGGGGAGATGATGCGGGGAAAGCGTGAAAACTTCTTTTCACGAGAAAAGAAGTTTTCCCTCTCTCCCCGCGCCCCTCTCTCCCTTTCAAGAAAAGCGGGGAACTTTTTTATTCACCTTTACCTACCCGTGTCGGGCACAGCGCCCCAAAAAATAAGGGAGAGCGTTTGCCGCCCTCCCCTGTCAGAGTTATCTGATTTTACATCATTTAGGTTCAAATGATGCCGGAGAATCCGTGAGTACGAGACCGTCGAACTTGAATGATGATTTGTCACCTTTTATGCGCAGAGTGTGCACTCCGGGCTTCAAGTCGTAATGACGGCACATATTGCCGAATCCACGGTCAGGAGTAAGCATTGTCCATGACATATACCCGAAAGTCTGCTGACGTGATGACTCGAACTTATCTTTATCGACCGACACCATCAGTCTCGGACGGCTCTTGCCGTAGCCGTGGATCATGAAATAATAACGTCCGGCTTTGGGAACGTTGACTTTGTATTCATAAACCTTGCGGGGGCTGACAACGGCAACCTTGCCATCTTTACCGAGAGCATCTTCTTTAACGGTAATGGTGTTGGCTTTATTGTTCTTTGCGGTGTACGCCTTGCCCTTGAACGCATCGATATAAATAGCAGTCTCTCCGGCTTTCTCGAGCTTGAACGGCTGAACAAAGTCGGTTGAAGCGTAGATGGAAACTCCGCGGGAATATCCGTCAGCGGTGCGGAGAAGGAACGCTCCGCGGTAGTCGTGACGCTGATTCATCTTTTCCGGAATAAACTTCACGGTAAAGGTGATTTTGTCACCAGACTTGAGCACGCCTTTTGCCGGAGTCACTTCAAACCAGTCAAACACCCGGTTTTTGCGAATGGAATAAGCCGATTTGAAGTTTTTTCCGCCGACTGTGCAGGTTATTTTTACGCTGGCAGGATTGGCTTTCCCGTTTTTGACTGTCACATCGACAATACTGTTTCTATCAAGATGGAACGGAACAGGACGGTATGGCAGATCAAGAGTGTTACTCTTCTGGTAAGCTCCGCGAACTCCTCCGTTGGGCAGGAAGTTGGCAATTTTTACCGCTTCTGCTGAGTCAACAGGAGTGTAGATGCCCTTCTTTGCATCGGTAAAGGTGGTGGTAAATTCTTCACGTCCTTCACCGAAGCCGTGTTTGCCCGCATTTGCAACAGAGTTGCTTTCGTATTCTGAAATGGGAGATTTGGCAGCGTGGCAGATATTCTGACCGTCAGAAAAAACATTGTTTTTCACTACACTCTTGAGGGTATTCATCATGGTGATTCCGGAGCCTTTACCGACAAGAGTGTTGTTGAAGATAAAGGCGTGGGCATTGATTCCATGCTTGCCGCCGCCTGTTTTGATGGTCTGCCCGGAACCGCCGAACTCTTCGCACATTGAGAAGAAGATGTTTTCAAAGAGATACACCGGACTGGTCATGCAGCCCTGAATCGAAACTCCGCAGAGAGCCGCTTCAAAACGGTTCCAGAAGCAACGGACATTCTGCTGTCCTCCGTCAAGCTCAATATTGTCATCGTTGCAGTAAATCATGAAGTTGCCGTACACATCGGCATCACGGTTGATTCCTCCGTTACTGTGGAAGTTGCCGGAACTTTCGACGGCATCGTTGAAACGGTGGATGTCACTGCCGATAAAGTCGTTGTAACGAATCACAATCGAGTGATCAGGCTTGTAGCACATGATCGCCTCTGGTCCGGCAGGATGGCTGTAAAACCAGCTGTTGGCGTGAGCCAGCGGGTCATGGATATAACAACGCTCAACGACAACTTCGCTGCTGCCGGGTCGGATACTGATAGCTCCGTCAAAGTTGATGCTGTGTTTGGATTCGTACGGTTTGCCGTTCTTTTTCAGCGTCTCAAAGAACTGACCCTTGCGGTCAAATCTCTGGATACCGGTTCTTCCCCAATCGGTGATTTCGCAGTTGCGTACCCGTACCGCCTTTGATTTCTCAATGGAAATCACATCGCGACTGGGACCTCCGACAATGACCATATCATCAAGAAGAACATAAGCAGCGCCTCTGACAACTATCGGAGTCTTGTTTGATTTGTTTACCAGAACTTTGCCTTTTTCAGTTGTATAACGTATCCAGCCTTCGGGAGTTCCTTTGTCTGAAATAACATACTGTTTATCAAGATTATCGATGTAAACAGTTTTTGCAACCGGAACATTGCTTTTCCATGTGGTGAATTTTCCACTCTTCAAAACATTGCTGCCGTCGCAGAAACGCACCTCGTAAACAGTGTTTTCGTCAAGTTTAACGATGCTGCCTCTGTACTCGTTCATGACCAAACCGCTCTTGGTGTTCTGATCTTCGAAGAAGTGCACAGGAGTAAAGGCATCCTGCCATTTGCTTTCACCGGCTTTGCGGAATTGCAGTACAGGATTATCTACTTTATCGGTTCCGTAATAGAAGCCGCAGGCGTTGAAGGTCGGACGCAGCAGCAGCTCGCCCATTTTCACCGGCTTGATCAATTCAAGACGATTTTTTTCATACGGAGTTGCGAGAATCTTTTTGGAACGCTCTGCCATAGCCTTATCCATTCCCGATGTTTTTTTATTCGCCATCGTGATGAATGGAGCAGCAAGAGTCAATGCCAAAAAGAACATTGTGTACCGTTTAAACATGACTTTTCCTTTCTTTGTTGTTTACGGATGATTAATACCATAACACACAAAACCTTTTTTTTCAAATAAAAACGGAAATAAACAGATGAAAAAATGTTTATTTCCGTCAAAATCAAAAGTATTGAAAATGGGCAGAAATCAGAAAATGAAATCTGCGCATTTTATGATGATTTTACTGTTTGGGCTCGAAAGACTCCGGATTGTCAATAAGGGCGATGCCGTCAATGTGCATCAGACGGTTATTTGCTGCTCTGATCTTCAATGTGCAGATTCCCTTCTTGAGATCATAATGCTGTGCTCTGCGACCTTGTTTTCTGCCGGGCATTACCATTGTCCAACCGGAATACGGCTTCACACGGTGCTCGGAAACGGCAAATTTTGAACCATTGACCGATGCATACAATCTGGCTACTCCATCATTGCCGTAACCGTGGAGCATGATGTAGTAACGTCCATCTTCAGGAACGTCAAGTTTATACTCATAGATAAGCTTCTGAGAGGGTGTGATTGTTTTGCCTTCGACTCCGAGTTTATCACTTTTGTTGATCACAGCAACAGCTTTTCCTTTGCCTCTGACTTTGGTGACCTTGGGTGAGAATGCATCGAAGTAGAATGCTTTTTCGCCCGGTTTTTCAAGTTTGAACGCCTGCACAAAATCGGTTTTGGCACGAACTGCCACGACCCGTGAAAATCCGTTGGCGAGTCTGATGAGGAATGCTCCACGGTAGTTGTGGAGTTTTTTCATCTTTTCAGGTTTGAATTTGACCGTGAAAGTAACTTTCTCACCTGACTTGAACACGCCATTTGCCGGAGTCACTTCAAACCAGTCAAAGACATCATTCTGACGGATGGTGTAGGCTGATTGGAAACCGCTTCCTCCGACGGTTGCAGTGATTTTGACGGTGCCGGGAGTAGCGACTCCATTTTTGACGACCACGTTTTCGATGCGGGTGCGGTCAAGGGTTACCGGAATCGGACGGTAGGGCAAATCAACTTTTGAATTGACAAAAGCTCCGGTATTTCCTCCATCGGGCAGGAAGTTTGCGATTTTTACCGACGGCTTTGCATTGGTTGAAGCATAGTTGCCTCTGGCTGTATTCTGCAATTTGTTTTTGTAACTGGCAACACCTTCGGGACTGCCTTTGACAACAATTTCGGAAAAATTGTTTTCCAAATCTGAAGCCGGACTTTTTTCAAAACCGCTTATCTTCTGACTGCCACCGATGAGCACGTTGTTTTTGACGATGCATTTAAGGGTCGAAAGCAGACGCAGTCCGCTTCCCTGTCCGATCATGGTATTGTTGAATATGAATGCGGTTGCATCAGGACCGTTGTTGGTACTGGTTTTGATAGAGGTGTTGGTCAATTCAAACTCATCGCCCATTCCGGCAAACATATTTTCGAATACATATACCGGACTGGTCATACATCCCTGGATGGAAACTCCGCAAAGAGCGGATTCAAAGTGATTCCAGAAGCAGCGGACATTCTGTTGACCGCCGTCGATTTCGATGCAGTCATCGTTGCAGTAAATCATGTAGTTTCCGTACACATCGGCATCACGGTTGATTCCTCCGGTGCAGTAGAAGTTTCCCGGCCCCTCGACGGCATCGTTGAAGCGGTGCAGGTCACTGCCGATAAAGTCATTGTAGCGGAGCACGGTGGTGCTGTCGGCGTATGCACAAATTACCGCCTGCGGACCTGCGGGGTGGCTGTAATACCAGCTGTTGGCTCTGCTGTACGGGTCATGGATGTAACAACGCTCGACAACAACATCTTTGCTGCCCTCTTTGATATAAATTGCTCCGTCATAGTTGACTGCATAATATCTGCCTCTGGCGTTTTTGACGTAATACATTCCGACACCCTTGACATCGGCATAGAGCGGAATACCCACCCTGCCCCATTTGGAAATATCGCAGTTGCGGACACGCACGCCTTTGGATTTGGTGACAGAAATCACGCTCTGACTGCCTTTCCCGCTGGTAATAACCATATCGTCAAGCAGAACGTAAGCGGCGTTTTTGATATCGAAAACAAGATTTTTGCTCTTATTGACCAGTTTTTTGCCATCTTTTGTGGTATAACGTATCCAGCCGTCAGGAGTTCCTTTAGCTGAAATAACGTAAGGAGCTTTGAAGTTTTCGGTATCGATGTAAATGGTTTTTGCGATTGGAACATCGGTTTTCCATGTGGTAAATTTGCCCTTCTTGAGCACCTTTTTGCCGTCGAGAACGCGCACATCGTATTGGGTGTTTTCCTCAAGCTTCACGATGCTGCCGCGGTACTCTGACATGAGCTTTTTGCCGTCGGACTCGGTAAAAAAGTGCGGAGTGAACGCTTTGAGCCATTTGCTGTCTGAGCTTTTTTTGTACTCAACAGAAAACCCGGCTCTCTTTACTGTTCCGTAGTAGATACCGCAGGAGTTGAAGGTGGGCACAAGTTTGAGTTCGCCCATCTTTGCCGGTCTCACAAGCTTGAGACGATCAGGTTCCGGTCTGATGAAAGAGCCGGAAGCAACGGTTTTGCCATCATTTTTGATGTTGAAATTCAAAGTTTTATGGCTTTTGTACCCCCTGCGGTCTTTTACTTTGTCAATAATGTTATTGATATTGATGATGTAACATGACACGGTATTTCCGTTTATCTCTTTTGAGCCGTATGAGATATCGTCCACCTGAGTCCAACCGGTTCCGGCACCGGATAAATCGTATTCAAAAGTCAAACCATCCTGCTCATCGCAGACGTAGTACACTTTTGCTGAGTTTACTCCGGAACTCGTCCAAAGATTTTTACCTGCCGGTTTGATGATTTCCGGAACACTACCCGAATCGCACACTGCCGTATAAACGGCTGCACACAACAACATCAACAACAAACGTTTCAGCATTTTTTACTCCTTTCCTGAGCGTTTACTATTAACGTACTATGTATAAACGTAATTTTTATACTATACTTCACCAAAAGGAATAATGCAAATGTACGGTTGCTCTTTTAGCAGGATTTCCCGGCAATGCTGATATTCAATCTGAATTTAGTTTTTCAGCATGATTATTGTTGCCGAGCACATAAGCATTACGGTACTTTTCAGGAGACACCCCTACCCTCTGCTTGAAACGTCGGCTGAAGTGGTACGGGTCAAGGTATCCGAACTTTGCAGCCACCTCTGTAACAGACAAACTGGAATCCAACAGCAGTGCTGCCGCCTGACGTATCTTCAACTCTTCGATATATTGTTTGGGAAGCATTCCTGTGTGACGCACAAAATTGCGGCGCAGCTGGTCGGTTGAAAGCTGACAGAATTCGGCAAGTTCAGCAACAGTCCACCAGTAGTCAGGACGTTGTTTCAACTCCTTGATAAGTTGGTCGATGGCTGACGGAGCACTGTTTTCCCGTTCACGTATGTTGTAGAGATCGACCAGCAGTTTCTGAAGGGAAATGTTGGCGTTTATCTGAGTGCTCTCTCTGGGGTCACAGGCAAGCTCGTGAATACTCAGCAGCTGGCGGCAGTTTGTTCCTTTGATGACTCCGCTTTTGATAACGCCTGCCTCGCGCATACCGTCAACTGCCGGGCCGCAAAACCGTATTGCATCTTCAATGTAAGGTTGATCATCAGCTCCTCCGTAGCGATTCATGTCGCCCGGACAGATCAAAATCCAATCGCCGACATTAAGCTGAGTCTCACCGCTGTCAGCAAGCCACAATTTGCCGCTTCCTCCGATAAGATGGCTGAGCGAATAAAACTCGAACTTGCGGATTGGACAGGTTGAATAACTGTTGACCGCAGATTTGAAATCAACACTGCTGTTGATTATCCACAAACCATACTTCTGCTGAAGCTGAGGCATCTTACCGATCAAGCGGTGAATAAGTTTGCCGTTTTGAACAGTGTAGGATATTTTTTGTGATGCAAATACACTTTTATCCATCTTGACTCCAAGTTTGAACTGATAAAATATATATCACATCACAATTTTTTTCAAATAAATTTGTGTGTTGCAGCTTGAAAAATTTTATTTTTTCTCGTGTTCCTGCAGTCTGCGCTGAATGGTCCTGCGGCTGATTCCGAGCACTTCCGCTGCTTTTGAACGGTTGCCGTTGCACTCGGCAAGCGTCTTTTCGATGAGTTCCCACTCAACATCACGCATCGCTTTTGATGAGGATTTTTTCGCTTCCTGAGCATCAATTTCGCCAGCGTTGATTTCAACGGAGTCAATGTGAGGCATTGTAAGCGGAATATCATCTTTGTCGATAATATCTTTCTGCAACAGCACTACACATGACTCTATACAGTTGCGCAGCTGGCGGATGTTTCCGGGCCAATCAAACGAACAGAGTTTTTCCATCGCCTCATCTGATATTTCCGGAACGCTTCTGTTGTTTTCAAGTGAAAACTCACGGATAAATTTCTTTGCCAGAGCAGGAATTTCCTGACGGCGTTTGCGCAAAGGAGGCAGTTCAAGGTTTATCACGGCAAGGCGATAATACAAATCCTCACGGAAAGTACCGTCTGTAACCATATCCCGCAGATTTCTGTTCGTTGCGGCAACCAGACGGAAATCGCTTTTCACCTGTTCGACTCCGCCGACACGCTCGAAACTGCGGGTCTCGAGAACTCTCAGCAGTTTGACCTGGGTTGCAAGGTCGATTTCGCCTATTTCGTCAAGGAAGAGTGTTCCTCCGTCGGCGATCTCAAATTTACCTTTTCTCTGTTCAGCGGCTCCGGTAAAAGCTCCTTTTTCGTAACCGAAAAGCTCGCTCTCGAGAATGGTGGAAGTCAAGGCGGCGCAGTGCACAGGAACAAATTTTCCCTGCCTGCCGCTTTTCTCATGGATGAGGCGGGCGATTACCTCTTTGCCTGTTCCGCTCTCTCCGCTGAGCAGAACCGAGGCACGGCTTGCAGCAACAGCGCAGGCGTTGTCGTAAACCGGCTTCATCGGGTCGTTATCCTGCGGAACTATCATATCCGTGTCATCACTTGCCTTGATTTCCCGTACCGGAGCTGCGTTTTTCACAGCTCCGTTTTGCGGTTCAATTCCGGAAAGTGCGGATTTTATGACCGCTTCAAGCTGGTCGAGCTTTATCGGTTTTGAAACAAAATCGAAAGCTCCCGTCTTTACTGCTCTTACGGCATCGACTATCGAACCGTAAGCTGTCAACACCACGCATGGAGTCCTGCCGGAAGCGTTGGCAGCCGCCAGTACCTCAAAACCATCCGCCCCCGGCATACGCAAATCGGTTAGGACAAGGTCGTAACGGTTTGTTCCCAGCTTGTTTTTTGCCTCAATACCGTCTATTGCGGTATCGACATCGTAACTGCGCCGCATATATTTTGCGAGAGTCTCACGGGTGTTGAACTCATCGTCGGCAATAAGTATTTTGTAACGGTCTGCCATGTTTCAAACTGTTTCCGGAAAAATATATTTTATCTGTTGCCGCTGATGGCGCGCTCAAGTTCCATCTGGAAGAGCTGGATATCATCTTGAGTCGGTTTTTCGCCGACGAGATTTTCCAAGCCGAGTCTTCCGGTGCGGTCGAGATACCAGTCGGCACTTGAACCGGAAGCAAACTTGACACTGCCCGAAAGTGCCATTCCGGGGCGGACAAGTTTACTTATCTCAACAACGGTCTTGCCGGCAGTTTCCTGCGGCTCAGCGGTTTCAGCCGCTTCTGCCTCTTCAGCCTTTTCCTCAGCGGTTTTTACCGGATGGGGGTCGCCTTTTTTCCAATCAACATCAAGTGTTGAAGCGATGATCCTGATATCCATAAAGGTGAGCTGCACTCCGAGAGCCTTGTTTATCTCGTTCTGTGCATCCGAGAGAGACACTCCGTCTGCAAGCAGAGCGGCGAGCATCTCCTTTACTTTTGCCTCATCTTCCCTTGTCATTTAACGTCTCCTCTTCTCAGCTTTTTTGCGGCGCATAGCCGGACGTTTTTCCTGATTTTTGCGGATGGTCTCGATCTTCTTCGGTCGGGATACCACATTTATTATAATCGGAATTCCCGCCAAATCAAATGCATCACGCAGTTTGTTTTTCAAAAATGTTATATAATTGTCTGCTGCCAGATCGGCGCGGTTGACAAAAAGTTTGAAGGTCGGAGGCTTCTGCCCCACCATCGAAGCGTAAAAGAGCTTCAACGGAGCCGTTCCCATCACCGGAGGCGGATTTGATTCAAATGCCGCCTGCAATACTCTGTTGAGTACTCCGGTCGGAATATCCTGTTCAAGCTGCTCCATCACCTTCGCCACATTGTCCAGCAATATGTCGAGGTTTTGACGTTTCGCAGCACTGATGAGCACTGCGGGAACAAATCCCATTCCCGGCAGGCTGTAACGCAGCTCGGAAATCAGTTTTTTGACGGCCACTTCAGGATAAAGATCCCACTTGTTCACCGCTATGACACAGGCTTTGCCTGCTTTGGAAATCATTCCGGCAATGCGCCTATCCTGAGCGGTAGCTCCGTCAAGTCCTGCCTCGACAACAAAGATGACAAGGTCGGCTCGCTCAATCGCACTCTTGCTGCGCATAACACTGAAGTATTCGACGATCTCATCGACCTTGGCTGATTTGCGCAAACCTGCGGTATCGACCAGAACTGCCGGATGGGATTCACCGTTGAACGTGATGTCAAAATCGATATCAACGGCATCACGGGTGGTTCCTGCGATATCGCTGGTCATCACCCGCTCATCACCGAGAAGAGCATTGATCAAACTTGATTTGCCGACGTTTGGACGTCCGATAACGGCGATATTTATGCGCTCGGCACTGTTTTCGTTCTCATCACCCCACTCGACATCTTTGGGGAATGCTGCCCACACTCTTTCGAGAAGAGCTGCGATTCCACCTCGATGCTGACAGCAGATCGGGGAAACGTTACCGAATCCGAGGCGTACAAACTCTGCCGCATCATCTTTCAGCTGAGCAGTATCGCACTTGTTTGCTGCCATAACCACCGGTTTTCCGGCGGCTCGCAGGCGGTCGGCGACATCCATATCGAGCGGAGTGACTCCGGCTTGGGCATCGCCGACCATGATGAGCACGTCGGCATCGGCGACAGCGGCTTCCACCTGAACGGCGATGCCGGCATCCCACATTTCAACATTTTTTGTCTCTCCGGCAAGCAGACCGAGACCTCCGGTGTCAATGAGGGTAAAACAGCGTCCGTCACGGCGCACCGTGGTTGATACACGGTCACGGGTGACTCCGCTCATCTCGTGCACGATAGCCATGCGGCGGCCGAGAATAGCGTTGAACAAACTTGATTTACCGACATTCGGTCTGCCCACGATGGCTATTGTTGGATAGCGGCGTGCAGATGAGGTGATTATCGGTTCAAATGAAGTATCTTCCATAAAGGATTACTTTCTGAATGAGTTGATTTGATCTCTCAATGCTTTGGCGGCATTGCGTGATGCTTCGGCGAAATTCTCATCTTTTCCGGCGAAAATAATTCCGCGTGAGGAGTTGATCATGAGACCGCCGCCGTCGGCAGTGCATCCGAGACGGACGACTTTTTCAACATCTCCCCCCTGTGCTCCGACTCCGGGAACCAGGAAGGGCAGTTCCGGGCAGAGCTTGCGGAGTCTTTCGAGCTCCTCAGGATAAGTCGCTCCGACCACGATTGCTGCATTTCCGGCAGTGTTCCACTTGTCTCTCACAAGTCTTGCGACGTGCTCATAGACAGGCATTCCGTCGCAGACAAGACTCTGGAGATCACCTGAGTTCGGATTCGAGGTGCGGCAAAGGATAATCACACCTTTCTCGGTGTAATCAAGGAACGGCTTGAGCGTATCATAGCCCATGTAGGGGTTGACGGTCACTGCATCTGCCTGATAACGCTCGAAAGCCTCTTTTGCGTACTGCTCGGCGGTTGAACCGATATCACCGCGTTTCACATCGAGGATGACCGGGATTCCGGGAGCATTTTCATGGATGTAGCTGATAGTCTCAAGCAGCTCATCTTCTCTGCCGCATCCGGCATAGTAAGCAGCCTGCGGCTTGTAGCATGACACATAATCTTTGGTGGCATCAACTATCGCTTTGTTGAACTCCAAAAAAGGTTTTGCAGCACCTTTGACGCACTCGGGAAGTTTTTTGAAATCGGGATCAAGTCCGACACAAACCAGACTGTTGTTGCGTGCGGATGCGGCGTTTACATCACTGAAAAAGCTCATTTTTTCCTCTCTGTTTATATGAATGATCTGTTGTTATTTTCTCATCCGCTTGCGCGGCATAGGTTCGGGAACGTTTTTCTCGGCTTCGCAGAGTGCTCTGAGATTGGCATCGCTCTGCTCTTTTTTCCAGCTTTCGGCGGCGTGTTTGAACTCATCATCCTGCATAAAATGTCGGAGAGCGCGTGATTGCTGTTTGTACTGGATATCTGATATGGCGGCTCTGATGCTCTCTTCACTGTTCATGTCAACTTTGGCAGGAGCGGCTTTTGCGGCATAGAAAGCTCTGACCACCAACTCTGCTCCTGAAGCTCCGCCGGCTGAACGTCTGCGGCGCATCATTCTCATTTTAGCGAGGGTCAGATCGCACTCGGCTTCGGCGATTTTGGCGGCAGAAGCGTTGTTCTTTTTGAGCACAGTGATCAGACTCTCACGCAGAGCCATCTCGTTCTGGCGCATTTTGCGAAACTCTTCCATGCGCTTTTTAAAAGCTGCTTTCTGTTCCGGAGTAAGTTCAGGACGGGCGGCGGCGAACCTTTTTGCCCGTTCCTGCTGTTCAGCCATTTTTTTGTTGCGCAGATAATCCTCTTTGAAGAGGTGTTCCCAGGTTGACCATGCTGCTATCGCCAATGTTATAAATACAACATTGACCAGAATGGAAATCAGGGCGGTGCGGGCGTCGTTAGAAAGTTTCATTTTCTTTCCTTTCAATTTTGTTTTGGAGGCAGTTTTTTGATTACCTTTACAGGTTTCGAAGCATCGTAGATTCCCATTGTGCACCTTGACTCATCGAAAATGATGCGGCTGCGCCATCCCGGCCCCTCGACCCGCATTCTTGATGCGTAGTAGAGAGAGTTCTTTTCGGCAAAACCGTCGATCTCGAGTGTACGCCAAGGTTTGTTTTCCCCCTGCCTGAAAAACTCCGCTTTCAGCGGAAAGTAGTGCTGTTTGGATATGTATATGCGGCTTATTTCACCGCTCTTGAGATTTCTGAAACGTATTACCCTGCACTGCACGAGTCCGGAAACAGTCTCGTTTTCATCCTCTCCGATGACCTCATCGAAGAGAAACGCCAGCGTGAGATCAGAGGCTCTCACGCCCACGTTGTCGAGAAGTTCGGTCGATTTCTGCATCGGAAGTACGGAGCTTGCGGAGGCACTTCTGCCCTGCCCCAATAGATATCCCTCACGGTTATCGAGAATAATCTGCCCGGTAGTACGTTCCGGCTGGATTATCAAGCCGAGATAAAGCGGAATTGCTATCGCTGATTTTCCGCTGCGGCGGTGCTGGATAGTTCCGTTGAGCTGCGCATAACTTGAGCCGCGCAGAGTGCGGACTTTTTCAACAAAAGCCGTAGTCTCAGGCGCAAGTTTTTTGGCTGAGAGCGTAAAGCAGAACATAAACGCAAGCAGAAATGTGAGCGTGCAGCGGATAAACATTATTTTATACCCTCCTCAAGAGCGAGTTTCAAAACGCTTTCGCAATCCCTGACAAAGTGGAACACCACTTTCTTTTTTATTTCTTCCGGCAGTTCGTCTGCATCCTTGCGGTTTTCTTCAGGGAGAATGATTGTACCGACTCCGGCTTGCGATGCGGCGGTAACCTTTTCTCTTATTCCGCCCACGGCAGTAACATGACCGTGAAGAGTTATTTCACCGGACATCGAAAGCGCATTTCTGACTACTCTGCCGCTTATCAGCGAAACCAGTGCTGTGACCAGTGTCACACCTGCCGATGGACCATCTTTGGGAGTTGCTCCGTCGGGAACGTGGATGTGGAAATCATTGGTGTTGAAAAACTCAGGCTCAACATTGTGTTTTTTTGCAATACTGCGGACAAATGAAAAGGCGGTTTCGGCAGACTCCTGCATTACTTTACCGAGACTTCCGGTAAGTTTCAGATTGCCCTTGCCGCCGGGGATAGCGAGTATCTCGACCGGCAGAACAGCTCCGCCGGCACCTGTCCACGCCATGCCGAGGACATACCCCGGTTTCCGGTCTTTGCGCAGACCGTCGGGCAGATAACGCTTTTTGCCGAGCAATTCGGCAACAAGTGCCGAGTCAACGACAAACTTTTCATCATTATTGCCGGAAACAATACTTTTGGCAATTTTACGGCAGACTCGGGCTATGATTCGCTCAAGTTCCCGGACTCCTGACTCCATGGTGTAGAACTTTATCATATCGTCAATACCGGTCACCCGGAACGATATCTGTTTGGCTTTCAAGCCGCACTCACTGATCTGGCGTGGAGCAAGATAACGCTTGGCTATCTCACGTTTTTCAAGTGAGGTGTAGCCCGGGACGTTGATTATTTCCATACGGTCACGCAGAGGTCCGGGGATATTCTCGATAGAGTTCGCAGTAGCGATAAAAAACACCTTTGAAAGGTCAAATCCAAGTTCAATATAGTTATCGTTGAACGAATGATTCTGCGCAGGGTCGAGCACTTCAAGCAGAGCAGAGCCCGGGTCTCCCCGGAAATCCTGAGCGAGCTTATCGACCTCGTCGAGCATGAATACCGGGTTGGAACTGCCTACCCGTTTGAGGTTTTGAATGATTCTTCCCGGCATAGCTCCGACATAAGTTCTGCGGTGACCTCTTATCTCGGCTTCATCACGGACTCCGCCCAGAGAGACACGGATGAAATTTCGGTTCATCGCCCGGGCAATGGATTGACCGATCGAAGTTTTACCGACTCCGGGAGGACCGACGAGGCAGAGTATCGGAGCTTTGGATGACTGTTCACCGTTTCTCAACTGCAACACGGCAAGGAACTCCAAGATACGCTCTTTCACATCCTTGAGTCCGTAATGATCCTCTTCGAGCACCTCGCGGGCGACATCGCAATCCAGCCTGTCTTCGGTGAACTTGCACCACGGGCAGTCAAGCAGCCAATTGACGTAGGCAAAACTGATATGGAACTCAGGAGTCGAAGTCGGCAGACACTCAAGACGCTCCAATTCGGTTCTTACTGTCTCCTCAACGTTTTCCGGTAATTCGGTATCGAGAAGTTTATTTTCAAGAAAGGCGATATCACCGCCTCTTGACTCCTCACCGAGTTCACGTTTTACTATTCTGAGCTGCTCGCGCAGGAAAAATTCACGCTGAGAGTCTCCCATTGCCTCCTGCACTTGATTCTGGATGCGCAGTCCGAGACTTGCAACTTCGAGCTCTCTTGTGACCAAAATGCCAAGCAGGTCAAGACGCTCAGTTATATCGGTCATGGAAAGGATGGTAACTTTTTCATCCATGGTAAACCCGAGTGCATCTGCAAGCACATCAGCCTGACGTCCGGGAAGAGAGTTGTTTTCGAGCGCAGCCTGAACCTCTTCAGGAACATTCTGAAGCATTGCCGCAAGCTCGTGATACATTGAGAGTATCATCTTTATGCGGGCGATATTTTCGTATTCGCTGTTGCCTTTCACATCCTCTTCGAGAGAGTGATACTGAACCTGCAAAGAGCCGTCAGCTCCCTTTTTGAGAGCCTCGTACTCGATACGTTTGATACCGCGGACAACGATTTTTATACTGCCGTCCGGAAGTTGAAGCTCACGGACTATTCTTGCCAGAACTCCGACTTTCGACAAAACTTCTCCGTCAGCCTTGAACACCGGGATTTCCGGCAATTCAACTGAAACACCCTCGCCGGTGTAGTTGTAAACCGGAAACATTGCCACCAGCCGGTCGGTTTTCATTGCCTCCTGCACAATGGAAATATTTTCGTCCCGATCAACCGATATCGGAGTGAGGCTGAGCGGAAACACGACCTGACTGCGCAGTACAAACAATCCTGCGGTCGAGCCGAGCTTGCGCATTCCGGCAACACTTATTGTTCTTTCATCCATAAATTTATTTTTCTTTCAAAGCAGGCACACTGTGTCCTGTTAAAACTTTATCAACTCTATAAATTAACCTGACATCGGCTGCTTTTCAACACCCTTTGCCGGATATTCCATTAAAAAACTTCAAAGCCCGCTGTATATTGCGGTCCCAGAACTCCCAGTTGTGCACGCCCGGCTCTTCGAGATAGGTGTAGTTTTCAAAGCCGCACTCTTTCACCTTGTCTCTGAAACTGCGGTTGTATTCGATAAGGAAATCCTCTGAGCCGCAGGCGTGGAAGAGTGCCGGAAGCTCAACTTTTTCAGCGGCACGTCTTGATACGAGCTCCATGACGTCGCTGTTCTGACGTACAATATCCTCTTTCGATTTGAAAATCATCTTCATTTCGAAGTTCAATCCGGCATCTTTGATGACGACATCATCTATCCACTTCCGGATATCTGCCACTGCGGAAAATGCCGCAACTCCGGCGAAGCGTCCTGGGAAATTCAGGGCAAGTTTGAGTGCTCCGTAGCCGCCCATCGAGAGTCCGGCGACAAAATTATCTTCTCTGCGTTCCGACAGAGGAAATATCGAGCGGCAGACTTTCGGCAGCTCTTCGGAAATGAAAGTCCAGTATTTCGGACCGGAAGCCATATCAGCATAGAAACTTCTGCCGCCGTCAGGCATGACCACAGCAAAGCCCTCTTCTCTGGCGTAACGGCTGATTGAACTGAGTTCAGTCCAGCTTGAGCAGTTGTCACTCAAACCGTGCAGTAACCAGACCACGGGAAACCTGCCGCTTTCAGGCAGTTGCTCTGACGGCAGGATGACTTCGAGCGGAACTCTCTTTCTCAGAGAGACCGAACTTATTGTACAACTTAAATTGACCATGTCAAACTCTTTTCTCTCTTTCAGAATCCGAATTCAGGCTGAACCATTCCGAAATCCTCATCGGAATCATCGGTGATGATCGTCTTTTTGGACGGCTGCTTTTTACTCTTTTTTTCTTCAACCGGCACATCAACAAGTTCAGGCTGAGACGTCGGCTCGGGCTCGGGAGTCGGCTCGGGTTCAGGTGTCGGCTCTGGCTCAGGTGTCGGCTCGGGCTCGGGAGTCGGTTCGGATTCGGGAGTCGGCTCGGGTTCAGGTGCCGGCTCGGGCTCGGGAGTCGGTTCGACAACCGCCTCAACTTTGTCGGCGACAGGAGTATCTTCGACCTCAGCAGTGATCTCCGGCTCTTCTGCGGCTTCTGTCTCTTCTGACTCCGCAGGCACAGCAAACGCAGCCATTTCCTCTTCGGTGAGGTAACGCTGGTGGGTTATTTTCACTAACTTGTTTCCGGTAATCAACAGACCTCTTGCCTTGGGAGAACGTGCCGGAAGTTCCATCAGGTTTACTTCAACGGCTGTTTCCCTGCCCCTGCCGTCAACGCATACCATCTGGTATATCGCATCGGCTCTCGGAGTAAACAGTTCGAGGGCACATCCCTCAGGACACATCATATAGTCACGCTCAAGAATAAATCCGCTGATCGTGCTGCGTTTTCCGTAATACTTGCCGCTCTTCTTCTCACGGTATATCACTCCGAACTCGGTTGCGGCATCGTAACGGCGGAAATCATACATCTTGCCGATAAACATCTTCTTCTCTGCCGGAAGCGGAATGATACGGTATTTGCCGGATTTTTCCAGACAGATAAAGCGGTCGAACTCGTTGCAGACCAGCGTGTCGTCACTCTTGATGGCGGTTCCGATATATCCGGTCTTGCGCTCCCAGCCGATTTTGATGTTGTTGAGGGCGGCTTTGGTGCGGTCGATCTGCTCAAACTGTTCGATCTCGGTTCTTCTCGGGAACATGGCTCCGAACTTCTCTTTCAATCCCTCAAGATAGCCGATCGTGTACTCAACAAGATGAGCGAGATTGTGTTTTATCTTCTTGATGTTTTCTGCGATTTCACGCAGCTCTTTCTGGTTCTTTTCGATATCAAAGCGTGCTATTCTGCGCACCGGCAGGGCAAGCAGTTTATCAACGTCCTCTTTGGTGACATCACGGAGCAGCTCTTTTCTGAACGGAGCAAGTCCGTCTATGACCTCTTTGTACTCTTCCTCAACGCTTGCGCACTCTTCGATGCGTTTGTAGATGCGGTTTTCAAAGAATATCTGAGCAAGAGTTTTTGCGTGACGCAGCTCATTCAAACGCTCAAGCTCGATCTCAAACTCACGCTTGATAAACCCGAGCAGCTTCTGTACGTTGCGTTTCAAAACCTGCGTGACCGTCATCTGCACCGGTTTGCGGTCGCATATAACCATCATTTTGGGAGAGACACGCACTGAGCAATCGGTGTACATGTAGAGTCCCTGAAGCACCTTTTCCGGGTCCTGACCTTTGGTCGGAGTCACTCTTATTTCCACCCGGTCGGTGGTAAAGTCCTGAACGTTGGAAATCTTTATCTTGTTTTTCTTCCAAGCCTTTTCGATCGACTCGACAAGAGTTTCCGTTGTGCAGGTGGCTGGAATCTCTTTAATGACCAGCACTCTTCCGTCGATATCGATTTTTGCCCGCAAAGTTATTCTTCCGTTGCCGTCGTCATATTCACGGACATCCATGAGTCCGCCTTGCTGGAAGTCGGGGAAAAGCTGGAAACTTTCCCCCTTCAACTCAGCTATTTCTGCATCTATCAACTCGTTGAAGTTGTGCGGAAGAACTGTTGTTGACATACCGACTGCGATTCCGTCACTGCCGAGCATAAGAAGACTCGGAACTTTGGCAGGAAGCAGAACCGGCTCTTTTTTGCGACCATCATAGTTGGGGACAAAGTCGGTGATATCATTGTTGAACATGGTCTCATACGCCAGAAGCGAGAGAGAACACTCTGTGTATCGTGTTGCTGCCGCACGGTCTCCGGTGAGCAGGTTGCCGAAGTTTCCCTGAGTCTTGATGAAGTAGGGATAACTTACGTTGACAAGTTTTTTGCTCTTGCTCTTGGCATCGAAAACCTCTTCTTCACGGCATCCGCCCTTGTTGGCGAGCACCACGATGGCATCGCCGATGGAGGCATCTCCGTGCGGATGGTAATGCATGGCGTTACCGACGATATTGGCGGTCTTGGTGGTGCGTCCGTTTTCATACGCCTGATAAAGAGTCCACATGATTCTACGCTGAACCGGTTTCAAACCGTCGTCAACGTCAGGAATGGCACGGGAACCGATGACATAACTTGCGTAATCGAGGAAGTTGCGATCCATCATCGCACGGAAAAAGTCGTTGCTTCCCCTGCCCTTTTCTGCGACTTCGCCGATGACCTGCTCTTCGTCGTTCTGTTCGACGGAGTTTTTAAGCTCTTCATCACTCATAATCGACTACCTCCAGGTTCTGCATGATATACTCTTTGCGGTCGGGAGTGTTTTCGCCCATGTAGAATTTGAGTATCTCAGGGATTCCACGCATGTTATCGAGCGATACCGGACTCAATCGGATATTTTCACCGATAAACTCACCGAAGTCGTCAGGACTGATCTCTCCCAATCCCTTGAATCGGGTTATTTCTGCTTTGCTGCCGAGTTGTTTCGCCGCCGCATCACGCTCGTTTTCGTTGTAGCAGTAGATCGGAGACTCTTTCGGTTTGCTGACCCGGAAGAGCGGCGTTTCAAGTATGTAAAGGTGTCCTGACAACACAAGCTGTTCATAGAAACAGAGGAAGAAGGTCAGAAGCAGATTTCTGATATGCAATCCGTCCACGTCGGCATCGGTTGCGATGATAACTTTGTCGTAACGCAGATTTTCGGTGCTTTCCTCAATTCCGAGAGCCTGGATGAGGAAGTTGAGCTCCTCGTTTTTGTAAATCATCTCTATGGTTTCACCGTAGGCGTTTTTGGGTTTTCCGCGCAGGGCGAAGATAGCCTGACACTCAACGTCACGCTTTTTGACCAGACTGCCAGCGGCTGAATCTCCCTCGGTGAGAAAAATCATAGTCTCACGGGGCTCAGTGCCCCGGGGCCACTTGGCTCCGACGTGATACTTGCAGTCTTTGAGTTTCGGAATGCGCAAGACCATCTTTTGGGTGGTCTCACGGGACATCTTCTTTACTTCCTGTATCTTGCGGTGCATCTGCTCGTTGCGCTGGACTTTATCGAGCACGCACTCGGCGATTTCCTTGTTTTTGTGCAGAAAATCCGCCACTGCCGCACTGACCTGAGCAACGATTGGTCCCCTGACATCGGTATTGACCAGTTTGTTTTTTGTCTGGCTTTCAAAATTCGGCTCTTTGACTTTTACAGAAATGACTCCGACCATTCCGTCGCGGATGGCATCAGCTTTGAATGATTTGCCGCTGTACTCATTTATTCCTTTGAGCACACCCTCTTTGAATGCTGAAAGATGGGTTCCTCCGTCACTGGTGTACTGACCGTTGACAAAACTCATGGCGGTTTCCCCGTAACGGTCACTGTGGGTCAGTGCGAACTCAACATCCTTGCTTTTGAAGTGGATGATGTCGTAAAGTTTCTCATCTCCCGTTTCGGAATCAAGCAGGTCAAGCAAGCCGTTTGAGGAGTAATAACGTTCGCCGTTGTAATAGAGGGATATACCGCTGTTGAGGTAAGCATACATCCAGAGACGCTTGCTGATGTAGTCCGAGCGGAATTTGTACTCGGGGAAAATCGTTTCATCGGGCACAAAACGGATGAATGTACCGTTTTTCTCATCGCTCTCACCTTCGATGGTATCAATAAGTTTTCCGCAGCTGAAATGCGCCTCGCGGAACTTGCCGTCACGGGTACTGCGTACGGTAAAATCTATTGAAAGAGCGTTGACAGCTTTGGTGCCGACTCCGTTGAGTCCGATGGAAAACTTGAATACATCATCATTGTACTTGCCGCCGGTGTTCATCACTGAGACACACTCAACGAGCTTTTCAAGCGGAATACCTCTTCCGTAATCCCGCACCGATGCAACATTGCCTTCGATTTTTACATCGACACGCTTGCCGCATCCCATGATGAATTCGTCGATACTGTTGTCGATGACCTCTTTTAGCAATATATATATGCCGTCATCCTGATGGCTTCCGTTGCCCTGCCTGCCGATATACATACCGGGGCGTTTACGGACATGATCGAGCGGATCAAGATGGATTATGCTGTCTGCTGTATATGCCTGAACTGCGTCTGTCGCCATAACTAAAGCCTGTTCTCCCGAAAATAAAGTTATAATTATTCTGTTAAATATATCATAAATATGCTTTTTTTCAAGCATAAAAAGAGATAAAAAAGGCGTTGCATACGACAAAAACTCAATTATTGCCGATAACGCCAGAAATCAAATGGTTTGAATACGGAAGATTTTGCGCAGAAACTACTGCTGCAATTTTTTGATAAACTCAGTCATGAAGCCGTAGACCCGCTCAACAGAGTCGATGCTGACCCGCTCTTTGGTGCTGTGGATATCATAAGCTGTCGGTCCGAAACTTATCAGCTCAAGTTCAGGATTTATTTTACTTAAAATACCGGCTTCAAGTCCTGCATGAATGACATGAAATACCGGCTTTTCACCGTAGAGTTTTTCCCACACTTCGGACGCCGTTTTGTTGATGCGGCTCTCCGGAGCGGGATTCCAGCCGGAATACTCTTTTGACACACTGACGGTTTTATCCAATTTATCAAAGGCTTTGATGACCAGCTCTGTCGCCTCTTTGCGCTTGGCATTGTCGAGACTGCGCTGGCTGAAATGCAGATTCAGAACGCCGTCATTCACTTTTGCGGCGGCAAAATTACTGCTGGTACGTGGAACTCCGAACTCATCGGCGAACTCAAGCACTCCGTTGGGAACATTTGCCATGGCTGATATCATCTTTTTGCGCCATGCGGATTCCCACATGCTGTCGAGCTCAGATATCTCACTTACGGTGACTTCAAGTTCAACTCCGTCGGCAAGCTGTTCTTTGTATTTCTCTACCTTGGAGCAGAAGATATTTGCCAATGACTCCGGCGGCTCGGATGATATTACCCGGGCAACCGCTGCACCGGGAATAACATTATCAGCGTTCTGACAGAGGATATCTGACACCTCAACTTTGCTTTCGGCAAGCAGCTGCGCAAGAAAAACCAGAGCGTTGCCGTGCTTCTTGTTGATTTCAACTCCGGAGTGACCTCCCGGCAGACCGGAAACGCTTATTTCAGCGCAGTACCCGCAAGCGGCGGGGGCGAATGGAACTGGAATATCCATCGTAAGCCTGGCTCCTCCTGCGCAGCCGATGGCAAATATTCCCTCTTCATCGCTGTCGAGGTTGAGCAGATATTTGCCGCAGAGCATATCGGATGAGAGATTTGCAGCTCCGACAAGTCCGACCTCTTCTTCAACTGTAAACACTCCGGCAAGAGCTCCGCCCACGTGATTTTCGTCAAAAAGCAACGCCAACGCCATTGCGGCACCGATGCCGTTATCTGCACCCAGAGTGGTTCCGCAGGCGTGCAGATATCCATCGGATACCTCCGTTTTTATTCCTTCTGTTTGGAAGTCGAAATCAAGCTCAGGAAGTTTTTCGCATATCATATCAAGATGTCCCTGCATCAACACCGCAGGTTTGTCTTCAAATCCCGGCGATGCTTTGCGGTCGATACGCAAATTACCGTAACTGTCAAACTTCGCTTCGAGACCTCTTGAACGTGCTTCCTGAGCAAGACGTTCACTTAATTTATGCTCGCTGCCTGACGGATGCGGTATTGACAGTATCAACTTGAACATATCCCAGACTCTGCCGGTCGGGAAAGTGTTTTCACTCATAGGGTACCCTCATGATAGTTTTTGTATAATCAAGAGATAAGATATCACAAGAGGATGGTTTTTTCAAGTGCTCTGTTACAAAAAAGCTCCGGAAACAACACTCCGGAGCTTTGATATGGGTTGAGTTGTATTACTTGACTTTTTTCAAAGTAAGATTGCTGAAAGCCGCCTTTTTGCCGACAAATCTCTCAACAAGAGGAACACGGCACTGCAGCACAAGTCGGTCACAACCATCGGTGTTGATTTCAAGAGAGAGTTTTCCCTTGGCCGCTTTGCCGTAGGCTTGCTTGCGTTTGAGCTCCCTGTTGCCTTTGTAATACTTTACTTCAAGGTACGCCATTCTCGGAGCATCAGCGGTATAGTCCGCTTCAAAAAGATACTTGTTTCCCGGACTGACCGACCTTACGACCAGCATTGAGGCGTGGAGTTTTTCTGCGCTTTCCACATTGATGGTAAAGCCGCCGGCAGAGATATCTGTTACATTGAATCCCTTTTTTCCGCCCTGCATCCAGTTGTCAAATATCCTGCCATCCTCTTCCAAAGCGAGTTTGAGATTGGAAAATTTGAAATCCCTGCCGGCTCCGCTGCGATTTATACGCATGGCGAATTCAACATAATCCGCGTCAGGATGAGTCGCAGAAACAACCAGAGATAATTTACCGGAATGAGCAACGATGGAATTACGGCGGAGTATCTCTTTATTCTTCTTGAACATCTTTATCTGAAGGTAAGCCGCTTTGACATCTGACTGCACATCAGCCGAAAAAACATAGACTTTATCGGATGGCTCAATCCGCATTCCCTGATAAACGCAATCCTCAAACCTGCCTTTCACGGCAGTAACGGTCAGAGTTTTTTCCGCCACGGCAAGTTTGGCGTTGTTTGTGTTGCGCCACGATTCAAGTTGACCGTTGTTGAACTTGGCAAAGTCGCTGTTTGTCAACTCAACGGCAAAGAGAGAAAAACTCAGCACTCCGGCGATGATAACGGAACTCTTTTTCAACATGGTGAAATCTCCTGTATGTTTTTTTGTGGAATGATAAAAAATACCGTAAGAAACATGATTTGTCAAGTTTGAAAGAAAGAAAATCACTGCTATATTATGTAAAAACACCATAATTAAACAAAAAGGAACACAAGAAAATGCGTTTCAGGCAGGTTCATCTTGACTTTCACACCTCTCCGCTCATTCCGGAAATCGGAGTCAAGTTTGATAAAAAGCATTGGCAGGAAACCCTGAAAGCGGCAGAAGTCGATTCGATAACCTGCTTTTCATGCTGTCACCACGGATACAGTTATCATCCGACAAAGGTCGGAATGATGCATCCGCATTTGAAATTCAATCTGCTCAGGGAGCAGATCGATGCTTCTCACGAGATCGGAGTCAACGTTCCCATTTATATCACTGCCGGAATCAATCAGTATGCCAGCGAAAAAAATCCGGCGTGGAGAGCGGTTGACTGCAACGGCAAATACACCAGCTGGAATGACTCTCCGCTCAAAGCCGGTTACTACAAACTCTGTTTCAATGCCGACGGATATCTTGATTTTCTCTCTGACCTTATCGAAGAGAGTGTCACCATGTTCCCCGATGCCGACGGAGTGTTTCTCGATATCACCAGTCAGCCCGAATGCTGCTGCCCCGCCTGTATCAGGGATATGCTGGCAAACGGACTCGACCCGCAGAATGGTACCGACCGCAAGAAGATGGCCCGCATAAGCATGATGAAATACTATCGTACTGCTGTTGCCGCTATCAGAAAACACAGCGATACAATGACCATCTTCCACAATGCCGGTCACATTACTATGGGTGATACAGAGATACTACCCTATTTCACCCACCTTGAACTTGAGAGCCTGCCCACCGGAGGCTGGGGGTACGACCATTACCCGATATCAGCGGCTTACAGCAGAAAACTCGGCTTGGAGTTTCTCGGTATGACCGGTAAATTCCACACAAGCTGGGGAGAATTCGGCGGCTTCAAGCATCCCAACGCCCTGCGCTATGAGTGCGCCGCCATGCTTGCCAACGGTTCAAAATGCAGCATCGGTGACCAGCTTCATCCGTCGGGAAAACTCGACAGTTCGACCTACTCCATCATCGGAACAGCCTATCGTGAAGTCAAAGCCAAGGAATCTTACTGCGACAATGTAACCGGCACGGCTGATATCGCCATTCTCGGGGCAGAACCATTTTTGACTGCCGACGAACAGATTGCCGGCAGTGTCTATCCCGACGGTTCAATAGGAGCAAGCAGACTCCTGCTCGAACTGCACCAGTTCTTCGACTTTGTGACTCTTGATATGGATTTGTCTCAATACAAGGTACTCATTCTGCCCGATGTCATCAAACTCAAAAATGATGAATTTACTCTGATACAAGCGTTCCTCGACCGGGGCGGAAAAGTTGTGCTTTCCGGAGACAGCGGCTTTGACCGTGAGGGAAATAAATTCCTGTTCGATATCAAGGCTCAGGTATCCGAAAAGAGCAGTTTCGACCCGGATTATCTTGAGCCTGCAGAGAAATTTGCTCCGGAATATATGCACACTCCGATGGTCATGTACGCGCCGAGCAGAAGAGTCGTTCCTGACGACTGGAAAAACGCCACCGGCAAAATTTATGATTCATACTTCAACCGCTCCTTTGCAGCGTTTTGCAGTCACAAACACACTCCGAACAAGCCAGAGGAGTCAGGTTACGCTTCAGGAGTTATCACAGACAACATCCTCTATTTTGCCCATCCTGTGTTTTCACTCTACCGCCGTTATGGAAACACCGCCGTCAAAGAGCATTTTGCCAAGGCATTTTTTGAACTGCTCGGCAGTGACCGCAAGTTCACCTGCGACCTGCCGGCTCAGGGACGTGCAACTTTGCAGTACCAGAAAGAGTTTGACCGTGAGATACTGCACCTGCTCTTTGCAACTCCGTCGCTGAGAGGCGGAGGAAGCGGTGAGAGCATCGAGGTCGTCGAAGATCTCCTGCCCTGCCCTGAGGTGAATGTTGAACTCAAATGCAACCGACCGGTCAAAAGCGTGAGAATCGTTCCGGAAAACAAAGATGTGTGCTTCTCTTTTGACAACGGAGTGCTCTCTTTTACCGCTCCCGGGTTTATCTGTCATCAAATGTTGGAAATCCAATACTGAAAAGGAATATAAAAAATGGAAAAAATCACTCAACTTCATCCAAGCGAGCAGATCGTTGAATTCATGAACCGCATCTATCAGAATGCGATGACCACCACAAGCGGCGGCAATCTTTCGATTCTTGATTCAGACGGAAACATGTGGATCAGTCCGGGAAGTGTTGACAAGGGAACTTTGCGCATCGAAGATATCGTCTGCGTCAAAGCTGACGGCTCGATCGAAGGACGTCACAAACCCTCTTGTGAGTACCCCTTTCATCGTGCCATCTACCGTCGCCGTCCTGATGTGAGTGCCATTTTGCACGCACACTCCCCTGCCCTTGTCTCTTACAGTATCATCGGAGGTTTGCCCGATACCAATATCACTCCGCTTACAGCAAAGGTTTGTCAGGAGCCGGGATTCGCTCCTTACGCTGTTCCCGGCAGTGAGGCTCTCGGTGAAAAAATTTCCTGCTGTTTCAGCAAGATGTATAACACCATCCTGCTCGAAAACCATGGAACCTGCAACGCAGGAATCTCTCTCATGCAGGCATACAAGCGTTTCGAGACTCTCGATTTCTGCGCCAGAATGCTGCTCGGAGCAAAGCACCTCGGTAAGGTGAACTCACTTTCTGATGAGCAACTTGCCGAAGCCGCCGTTGACCGAAACGGCAAGTTTTCTGCTGCCGAGTTTGAGGTGAGTTCAAGTGTCGAGCGTGATATCCGCTCCAGGATGGTCAAACTCATCCGTCGTGCGTACAGCCAGAAACTCTTTACTTCAGTCTGCGGAACCTACGCCGCGAGAGTCAACGCCGATACTTTCATCGTCACTCCTGACGATATCGACCGTGCCACCATCGAAGAGAGTGATCTCGTTCTGGTCAAAGGGTTCGAGTACGAAGCCGGAAAAGAGCTGCCGGCAAGTGCATGGCTCATCAAAAAGATTTTTGACACCAGAAGTGAATTCAACTCTCTCATCATCGCAGCTCCTCCGAGCGTGATGGCTTACAACATCACCGACACAAAGTTTGACCCGAGAGTTATTCCGGAGAGTTATCTGCTGCTCCGTGAGATGCCCTCTTTTGAGTTCGGAGCTTACTACAACTCAAACAGTGTGCTCGATACCCTCTCGATGCGCAACCCGATCATCATGGTCAAAAACGATTGCGTCATCTCTTCGGGCAGAACTCTGCTCGAGTCATTCGACCGTCTGGAAGTCGCTGAATACAGTGCCCGTGCCACCATCGCCGCAGTTCCCTTCGGAGGAATGAAACCGATGAATCAGGAGCAGGTTGCAGAAATCGTTGAGGCATTCAATCTCATTCCGTAAAAACGCATTGCGCTCTTTTTCAGGTGCGGATGGATCCAATCAGATTTTTATCCGCACTTTTTTTGTGCTCAGATTAAAAAAATGTTGAAAATTAATGTGTTTTCTGTTTGATTTTTAATGTATGCAGTTGTACATTAAACCTACAACATATTGTGTTTGTTACATCACAATACAACAATATATTGTATTTTGAGCTCAGAAACAGATTTTCTGAGTACAACGTCATCAAGTCAACTTCAACAAAGGCAAACAATTAAGGGGTTTTATGCGCTTCGGACTGCAAAAACTGACTCTTCTGGACTTTCCGGAACATGTCGCATGCACCGTTTTTACGGCAGGATGCAACATGCGCTGCCCCTTTTGTCACAACGCTGACCTTGCCGTCGGTAATGACAGCGGTTTGCCGGAAACTCATGAGTCGCTTCTGGCGTTTCTCAAGTCAAGAAAAAATATCCTCGACGGAGTATGCGTTACCGGCGGCGAGCCGCTTCTGCATCAGGAAACGTTAGACCTGCTCTCTGAGATAAAGAGTCTCGGTTTGTCTGTGAAGCTCGACACCAACGGCAGCTATCCCGGTAGACTCAAGAGTGCGGTCAACGAGGGATTGGTCGATATGGTCGCAATGGATATCAAAAACTCAAGAGCCAAATATCAGCTGACCTGCGGAAACATCGACCTGCTCGACAAGGTTTGTGAGAGCGTTGAATTTCTGCTCACGGGCAAAGTCGATTATGAGTTCCGCACCACTGTGACCGGAAGTTTGCATACTCCGGAAGATTTTATTGATATCGGCACCTGGATATCAGGAGCTGAGAGATATTTTCTGCAGAAGTTCAAGGACTCGGGCAATCTGCTTGCCGCCTCAGAAAATATGATACCGGGCGGGACGCTCCTGCAGGAGTGTCTCAACAACGTCAGGTTGTTTATTCCCGGTGCCGCCATCCGCGGAGATGAACAGTAACAATAATTTTTTAACATATCAACAAACAAAAAAGAAGGCACAAATCATGTATCAGGTACAGAAAAGAAACGGAAAAAACATCGATTTCGATCTGCAGAAGATCTCAGATGCCATCAAAATGGCGTTCGAGGCGCAGGAAAAGCAGTACAATCAATCCATCATCGACTTTCTCGCTCTGAAAGTCACCGCCGACTTTGAGCCGAAAATCCAGGAAGGACTCATTTCTGTTGAAGATATTCAGGATAGTGTCGAATCAGTGCTCGTTCAGGCAGGTTACGGCGATGTTGCCAAGGCATACATCCTCTACCGCCGTCAGCGTGAGAAACTGCGCAACGCAACTTCCACCATTCTCGACTTCAAAAAGACCGTCAACGACTATGTCAAAATCAATGACTGGCGTGTGAAAGAGAACTCAACCGTCACCTACTCCGTCGGCGGACTCATTCTTTCCAACTCGGGAGCCATCACCGCAAACTACTGGCTCAGCGAGATCTACGACGATGAGATCGCCAACGCCCACAGAAATGCCGACATCCATTTGCACGACCTGTCAATGCTCACCGGCTACTGTGCTGGATGGAGTCTCAAACAGCTCATCAAAGAGGGTCTGGGCGGCGTTTCAGGCAAAATCACCTCGGCTCCGGCTTCACACCTTGCCACTCTCTGCAACCAGATGGTGAACTTCCTCGGCATCATGCAGAACGAGTGGGCAGGAGCTCAGGCGTTCAGCAGCTTCGACACCTATCTTGCTCCGTTTGTCAAAATCGACAATCTGAGTTACGATCAGGTCAAAAAGTGCATCGAGTCATTCATCTTCGGTGTCAACACTCCGTCACGCTGGGGAACTCAGGCTCCGTTCTCAAACATCACTCTTGACTGGACCGTTCCGCCGGATCTTGCCGAACTCAACTGCATCGTCGGCGGCAAAGAGGTCGATTTCAAATACAAAGACTGCAAAAAAGAGATGGATATGATCAACCGCGCCTTCATCGAGACCATGATCGAGGGCGATGCTCAGGGACGCGGATTCCAGTATCCCATTCCGACCTACTCCATCACCCGTGACTTCGATTGGAGCGACACCGAAAACAACCGTCTGCTCTTTGAGATGACAGCTAAATACGGTACTCCCTACTTCTCAAACTATGTCAACAGCGACATGGAGCCCAGCGATATCCGTTCAATGTGCTGCCGTCTGCGTCTTGACCTGCGTGAACTGCGCAAGAAATCAGGCGGTTACTTCGGCAGCGGTGAGAGCACCGGTTCGATCGGTGTGGTCACCATCAATATGCCCCGCATCGCCTACCTCGCCACCGACGAGGCGGATTTCTACGAGCGTCTTGATCACATGATGGATGTCTCCGCCCGCAGTCTTAAAATCAAACGCGAAGTTGTTTCAAAACTGCTCGATGAGGGACTCTATCCCTACACCAGAAGATACCTCGGCAAGTTCGACAACCACTTCTCAACCATCGGTCTGCTCGGCATGAATGAGGCGGCTCTCAATGCCAAATGGATCAGAGCCGACCTCACCAACGCCAAGGCTCAGAAGTTCACCGAAGAAGTCCTCAACCACATGCGTGAGCGTCTCTCTGACTATCAGGAGCAGTATGGCGACCTCTACAACCTCGAGGCAACTCCGGCTGAGTCAACCAGCTACCGCCTTGCCAAGCACGACAAGAAACGTTTCGCCGACATCATCACCGCAGGAAGCGAGAACTGCACTCCGTACTACACCAACAGCTCTCACCTGCCCGTCGGTTACACCGAGGATATCTTCACTGCTCTGGATATTCAGGATAATCTCCAGACTCTCTACACCTCGGGAACCGTTTTCCACGCCTTCCTCGGCGAGAAGCTGCCCGATTGGAAAGCTGCGGCAAACCTTGTCCGCAAGATAGCTGCCAACTACCGTCTGCCCTACTACACCCTCTCACCGACCTACTCGGTCTGCCCCGACCACGGATATATTTCCGGTGAGGCATTCAAGTGTCCGAAGTGCGGAGAGAAGGCTGAGGTTTACAGCCGTATCACCGGTTACTACCGTCCGGTCCAGAACTGGAACGATGGAAAATCTCAGGAGTACAAAGACAGAAGAGTTTACGATATCGCAGGCTCAATGAAACGCCGTTTCGAGGATGCTCCCGCCCCCGTGAACGCTCCCGCTCCTGCTGCCGAGCCTGAATTTATTCCGGCTGACGGAAACTCCGACTCACTCTTTGCTGTTGCTGACAACGGAGCCACCGAGCAGAGCAAACTCATACTGTTCACCACCAGAACCTGCCCCAACTGCCGCATGGCAAAGACTTTCCTCGACCGTGCCGGACTCACCTACGATGTGGTCGTCGCTGATGAGGATGTCGAAGCTACCAGAATTTACGGTGTGAAGCAGGCTCCGACTCTGGTCGTGGTCACCGGAAACAATGTTGAAAAGATCGTCAACGTTTCCAATATCCGCCGCTTCACCGATGAGCAGGCGACAACTCCGATCATGAACTGAGCGAAAGAAGAGCAGCCATGCACGACATCGTGATCATCGGAGCAGGTCCTGCCGGTCTTACTGCCGCAATCTATGCACGCAGAGCCGGAAAGAGCGTTCTTGTGCTCGAAAAGGAGACTTTCGGAGGGCAGATAACCTACTCTCCCAAAGTGGAAAACTATCCCGGTTTCTGTGAGCTTTCCGGCAGTGAGCTCGGCGAGAAACTGGTCGAGCAGGCACTCCATTTCGGAGCCGAAATCGAACTTGACACCGCCGTTTCCATCGCCGACCACGGCAGTTTCAAAGTGGTCAAAGGCGAATACGGAGAGTACTCAGCAAAGGCAGTGATCGTTGCCGCCGGCAGCCGCCATCGGCAGCTCGGACTCCCCCGGGAAAATGAGCTGGTCGGAAACGGAGTATCGTACTGTGCACTCTGCGACGGAGCTTTCATGAAAGGTAAAGAGGTCGCTGTTATCGGCGGAGGAAACACCGCTTTGCAGGATGCCGTGCTCCTGTCGGATATCTGCTCCAAAGTGACGATCATCCAGAACCTCGGCTTCTGCACCGGTGAACAAACCCTTGTCGATAAGCTCAAAGCAAAAAAGAACGTCTCTTTCATCTTCAACACCGTTGTCGATGAACTGGTCGGCGATGATGAACTCAAGGCTATCATGCTGGTCAATACCGAAACCGAAAAACGGGAGCGTTTTGAAGTCAACGGTATCTTTGTTGCCATCGGTCAGGTTCCGGAAAATGCTCCGTTCGAGAGCGTATGCGAACTCAGTGAAAGCGGCTACATCGTTGCCGGAGAGACTACGCTTACCGGTACAAACGGTGTGTTTGCCGCCGGAGACTGCCGTACCAAAAATATCCGCCAGGTGGTCACTGCCACCGGAGACGGTGCTTCAGCCGCACTTGCGGCGTGCCGCTTTGTGGATAGTCTGTAATAAAATTCAGCACAAATAAAAAATCCGTGACGGAAAACTCCATACTTTCCATCACGGATTTTTTTTGCAACCGCATCAACCGATGTATAGATTTTTGCCCATAGAGTGATGTATTCTTACAACAGCTCCGACAACCCTGATGTCATCGGAAAGATAGTTTTTGTCGGCATATATCAACTGCTCCGAGTGAATTTCAAAGTATGGATGGTTTTTTAGTTTTTCGAGTATTTTGAAAACTCCGCATTGAATGATTATGAAAAATTCAGCCCCGGAGTGTATATCTTTATTCTTGCAGTCAATTTCAAGATACTCACCGCGAACAAACTTACGGTGGATGTTGCGTGTGACAACAAACATAACATTGTCTTCTGAGCTTTTTATTACTCCTGCGGGATGATTCAAGGTCGGAACAACACGGCTCTGCATACATTGTGCCGTTCCGTTGAAAACAAAGAATGTTCCGTCTTCTTTTACCGGAAACCATCCGAGACCGGGAATTTTTGCCGCCCTTCCCTTTCTCTCAAGCACAGCCAGACGATGCACGACCGCAGCAGCAGATACACCGAAGTGTTTTGCGATAACAGATACACCCGGGGCATTCCCATTGTATTGTGTGTAGGAAATGAGAAAATCCCATAATTCCTGTTGTTTTGATATCAAAATCAGTTTCCTTGCAAAAAATCCATTTCCCCTGTTATAAGGTAATTCTCAAGCGTGTATTTTTCAAGTGCATGATGAGTTTTTTGCAGCGACAAGGCAAACTTTACTGTATTACAGGAAAATCCGGTCGAAAATACCGTTTTTACACTGCGGAAAACTTGAAAAAAAACCTTGCAGGTATTATTTTATAGAAATGTTATTCAGGTATTGCTTTCAGCAATGATTTTTAAACACAAACAAGGAGATTTGCGATGAACTTCACTAAAGAAGTCGAGCAGATGGTCTGCGTCGCCAAAGGACCGAAACACGGTCCCGCGCCGATCCCGCAGGAAGGTGCCTGGACAAAGGCCAAAGAGATTACCGACATTTCCGGTCTCACCCACGGTGTCGGCTGGTGCGCCCCTCAGCAGGGTGCCTGCAAACTGACTCTCAACGTCAAAAAAGGTATCATTCAGGAGGCTCTCGTCGAGACCATCGGATGCTCCGGAATGACTCACTCAGCCGCTATGGCTGCCGAGATCCTTCCCGGAAAAACCATCCTCGAGGCTCTCAACAGCGACCTCGTCTGCGATGCTATCAACACCGCTATGCGTGAACTTTTCCTCCAGATCGTTTACGGACGCACCCAGACCGCTTTCAGCGAGGATGGTCTGCCCATCGGAGCCGGTCTCGAGGATCTCGGAAAAGGTCTCCGCAGCATCACCGGTACCATGTACGGTACTGCCGACAAAGGTGTCCGCTACCTCGAAATGGCTGAGGGTTATGTCACCGAGATCGCTCTCGACGAAGAGAACATGGTCATCGGTTACAAGTTCATCAAGCTCGGTCAGATGCTCGATGCCATCGCCAAGGGCGAAGATGCTAACGAAGCGGTCAAAAAGTTCACCGGCACCTACGGCCGTTTCGCCGATGCCGCCAAAACAATCAATCCGCGTCATCAGTAATAAGGAGAGTCTATCATGGCACTTTTTGAAAGTTATGAACGCCGGATCAAACAGATCAACGAGTTCCTCAACGCCAACGGAATCGCCTCAATCGAAGAGGCAGAGCAGATCACCAAAGGCAAAGGTCTTGACATTTACAAGCGTGTCAAAGACATTCAGCCCATCTGCTTCGAGAACGCATGCTGGGCTTATCTCGTGGGCGCAGCTGTCGCCATCAAAAGAGGTCAGACCAACGCTGCTGAAATCGCCAAAACCCTCGGTGAGGGTCTGCAGTCTTTCTGCATCCCCGGTTCTGTCGCCGATGACCGCAAAGTCGGTCTCGGACACGGCAACCTCGCTTCAATGCTTCTGAAAGATGAGACCAAGTGCTTCGCTTTCTGCGCCGGACACGAGTCTTTCGCAGCAGCCGAAGGTGCTATCGGTCTTGCCCGCAGCGCAAACAAAGCCCGCAAGGAGCCCCTGCGTGTTATCCTCAACGGTCTCGGCAAGGATGCCGCCAACATCATCTCACGCATCAACGGTTTCACCGGTGTTGAGACTGAATTTGATTATGCCACCGGCAAAGTCAAAGTCGTTTCAGAAAAGGCTTACAGCAAAGGTGAGCGTGCCGCTGTCCGCTGCTACGGTGCTGACGATGTCCGTGAGGGTGTCGCCATCATGTGGCTCGAGGGTGTTGATATTGCCATCACCGGTAACTCCACCAACCCGACCCGTTTCCAGCACCCCGTCATGGCTACCTACAAGAAAGAGCGTATCGAAAAGGGTATGCCCTTCTTCTCAGTGGCTTCAGGCGGCGGTACCGGACGTACTCTGCATCCCGACAACATGGCTGCCGGTCCTGCCAGCTACGGCATGACTGATACCATGGGACGTATGCACTCCGACGCTCAGTTCGCCGGTTCTTCATCCGTTCCCGCTCACGTTGAGATGATGGGTCTCATCGGTATGGGTAACAACCCCATGGTCGGTGCTTCTGTTGACGTCGCCGTCGCAGTTGCTCAGGCTATGACCAAGTAAGTCAACACACTGTTGCACTCCGTCAGGAAAAATTTCCGGCGGAGTTTTTCAAAATGAGCAGTATTTTATGATACTGCTCATTTTATCTGTAAAAAGGATGTATTTCCCATGGTTATAGGAATATTTGCTGCGGCTCTCTGCGCCCTGCTCCAATCTTTCAGCTACATATCGAGTGCCGCTTTCATGAAACGATACAACTCATCGTTCAAGCTGATGGTCTATTCGCAGCTGGCGATGGGAGTGGTGAGTGTTCCTCTTTCCATAATATTTTTTCCTGCCGGATTGTTCAAAGATATTCCGCTTCTCATCGGATTCATGGTATTATGGGTGGCAGTGACGTGTTCCGGTCAATTCCTGTTTTTTGCCACTCAAAAACACATTGAATCCAGCCGTTTATCCTCGCTTCTCGGATTGAAAATCGTTGTGCTCGCCATCACAACTGCTCTCTTTTTCGGAGAAAAAATATCACTGCTTCAGGTGATTGCAATTATCCTTGCCACCTCAGGAGCCGTTGCTATAAATGGAGGAGTCTCCACCAGAAAAGTAACGCTTATCGCCGTACTCTATCTTATGGGAGCAATTCTCTCGTACTGTTTTGCCGATTTGATGGAAACCAAACTTATGAAGTTGTCAAACAGCGGCAACATCTGGCTGGATGGCCTCGGTGTCTGTGCGACCTGTTATGTTTTACTGGGGATATGTATGCTTCCACTGCTCCGCAAAGTTGGTTTCTCTTTTGAGCAGCTCACATACGGTTCTCCCTACGGAGTGCTCTATTTTTCGTCTCAGGTAGCTCTCTTCGTCTCTTTCGGAGCTATTGGTCCGGTGTTTGCAAATGTCATTCAGTCCAGCCGCGGAATAATCTCGGTAATCATCGGAATCGTACTCGGCAGGATGGGATTTGCGGCTCTTGATGCAAAAGGAGATCGCAGACTTTGGGTGCGGCGCATGATTTGTGCTGTAATCATGACTTCGGCTATTATAATTTACGCACTATCTTCAAGATGACAACTATTTCAACAGTGTATTTACACTGACCGGATGCGCTTTTTCAACGTCGGAAAATTCAGTTGCTGACATAGTCGAAATTGAAGAGTCAAGCTTGTATTCCAGAATATTGTCATAAAGCCAGTTATCTCTTTTTGCCCGCCTTGCAGCCAGAGCAGCCAGATGTTTTCTTCTGACGATTTCGAGAGCGAAATGGGAAGCATCATCCGGAGAAACATTTTTAACGCCCCGGGATGCGAGATAATCCGCATACTCCTCCCGGTCGCGCTCGACCACATCTCCGACAAACGGAGAGAGGATATCCATGATATTGCGCTGTTTTTCCTCCGAAAAATCCGCAATCGAAAACCGGAATTCTTCAGCACTTGCATTTTCAGAAAATTGTGGTATATTATCTATGAAGTTGGAAATAGTCATAGTTGCTGAGCCTCCTTTATGGAGGGCAGTTTTCGAGGGTTGTAGTACCCGTGGCTGTTCCAACTTTATGTCATTGTAATTAGACGCCGTTATTTTGAATACCGAGCGGATGTGATTTGCATTTTCAGCAGTTTGTGATATATTAATACCATCAGCCGGAAGAGCAGAAAATCTGCCTGCTGCCCCCGTTTGGGTAATGATGGTTTTCGGCAGTCCATCCCGGTTGATTTTTCTTATCATTCCGTTTTGTTTTTCTGCCCTTGAAATTTTTTGTTTAAGTTGCCTGTTGCCAATATAGTGATAGTTGACAATTTCATATTGTCCTTTATTTTCACTAATCTCAATCAAGGCTTGTTTGTTTATCTCTCCTCTCGAAACAAGCATGAAGTAATCAGGCTTTTCTTTGGGATTTGGTTGAATTATGAGGTCGCAATTATATATTGCATTGCCCAGAATATTAATAATATCACTTTCTGAAAGATCAGAATGTATTTTATTTTTCTCAACTATGTTCTGTTTTAATACCAGTGGTTTTTCTGTTTTATTTAATTCAGATAAAATTTCTTGCGGCAATGCTTGTAATCTAACATCTTTATCAGGATTGACATTGCGCACATTTTGAAAAACAAGGCTTGAAAAAAGCCTGTTTCAGTGATTGATTATTGTTACCACACATACAATCAACAACCTAAAAAGTGCGCAAAACTTCGGACACTACCCGGCAGGATGGGATTTGCGGCTCTTGATGCAAAAGGAGATCGCAGCCTTTGGGTGCGGCGCATGATTTGTGCTGTAATCATGACTTCGGCTATTATAATTTACGCACTATCTTCAAGATGACAACTATTTCAACAGTGTATTTACACTGACCGGCTGCGCTTTTTCAACGTCGGAAAATGCAGTTGCTGACATAGTCGAAATTGAAGAATCAAGCAGATTTGAGTCGGTAATCATTCCGATAACTCTGCCGTCGAGCAACAGCAGCGGAGCTCCTGAGATGTTGCCGGCGACAGGAATATCACAAGTTATGTTGCGGCCCGTTTCAACAGTTGACTCCATGATTTTGCCACATTTGGCGAAAAACACAGGAAGTCCGTCACTGTTCTTTTTCATTCCGACACAGCCGATAAGAGCTCCCGGCATAATATGCGCTACGGTCGTTGGATCTGCCTGCTTGAAAAAGATATCTCTCCTGCCGCTTATCCGGTACATGGCAATGTCGCATCTTGGATTTTGAGAGTTGGCTGACGGATGTATTCTAACTGATTTTACAACTGATGCATTGGCAGTACCATGATGATTGATGTAAATCCGTTTGATTTTCAAGCCGTTATTCACTGCGTTTCTGAGTTTTTTGACTCCATCAGCGTTGACACTGCAAAACTCCCTGAAGTCCGAATAAGAGCTTCTGCTTTTGACGTAGGCACTGTTCACCGCCTCAAAGACAATGTTGTTCGACATCTCGGCGGATATGTTTTTCAGTGAGTCCAATCTGCTCCAGGTTGACACATAGACATCGGGAGCAACCGCAAATGCGATATCAAGAGTCAACTCTGAATCGGTATCGAGTCCGGATACACCGGCAAGAGAATCACCGTTTCGGGCGACAAGCTCAACAGTAAGCAATCCGACTGCACTGTGATATTTGTCTGCGATATTTTTAAATTCCTGTTCAGGAGCAAGTTCCCGGTCTGAACGCAGATAGAACCACCAGTAAGCTCCGGCAACTCCGGCGGCAAGAAAAAGCAAGAGCAGAAACGAACTGATAAATCTGCCGAAAACACTGTTTTCTTTCCGATTTGAAGTTGGAACAACTTGCTTTTGATCAGAATTGATAAAATAAATCAGAGAAATCCATTCGGATTTGTCACAAGAAACTTCGGCGTTGACCGAGAAAAAACCGCGGTCATAAGCTGACACAAGGCGGCTCTTTTCTATCGGACCGAATAATTTTTTGTCATCCCGGACGTAATATCTTTTCATTTTATCACCTCCGCAACAGGCAGGAATGCCGGCCACCGCAATTTGAAGTTGCTTCCGGATATCTTTTCAGTCACCTCTTTGTGCAATTCCGAGAGCTTTACTGCCGGAGCAAAAACAAAAAGTATTCTGGTTCCGGGAGAAAATTCAAAACGCCCGGATATCTTGAGCTTTCCGTCAACAACACTGCCGAACTTCACGCATCCACTGCCCGACTCGTCGAAACAGAAAACGTCTCCGGAATAACTGCTCATTTCAGAAAGCTGACGGATATTATCTTTGAATGATATTCCGAAAAAACGGTAACGGAGTTTTGATGCTTTTTCCATCAACTCATACTGCAGCTGATTGTTTTTCGCGTGCTCGTACAGAGACGGGAAGTCAACTTTACTGATGTAGTCTGCAATAAGTTTTCTATCCGGATTTTTCCGCAGTGCTTCAAGCTCATCGTACATGGCTGATATTTTGCGGTCAGAGGTAACTTCTGCCATTTTTGCATTTTGGAGCATGGCAGCTGAAAGAGCGATTTTCCAGTACGGAGCGCAGAGTGTGTCTTTGAATATCATTTCCATAAATTCAATTGATTTCGGTATCAGCTCAGCTTGAGACAATCCATCTGTTGAGTTTAAGATGAACTCGGCAAAAGTCTGGTGACGCGCCCGTGATATTTTCAGGATGTTTTTATTCAGTGTTGCCGGGTAAGCCAGAGCACAGCGGTTGAATTTGCGTTTTCCGACAACAACGGTATAAACGTAGAAGTTCCTGCCGACACGGACTATTTTGACCGGAGTGCCGTTCTCTGTTCTGAAATGCAGCTCGTTATCTATTTCAAGAATGTTGCTGCCGGAAACGTATATATCTATGTTTTCTCCTGACAGCTCCTCTTTCATGCGGATAAAACCAAGCTGATTGTTTTCAAACTCGCTGTGCAGTTTTGCAAATGATTCCCTCAGGCGTTTTTCTGCTCTCTCGCGGTCTCTTTGCGCGGATATAAATGTGTTATACTCACGCACAAGTGCGAAATCAGACGGAGTTGTTGAGAGATTTTTCTGCCCGTTGATAATACGTTTCAAAAGCGCAGTTTCACGGAGCAGAGCCGCACAGTGGGAGGTGGTATTATTGAAAGAGTTTGCGCTTGCTCCGGCAAGTTTTTTCAACTCTTCTTCGAGCATATCCAGATCGGAAACAGTAAACGCTGATGTGTTGTCAAAAAAGAGATGCTCCCAGCGTTTGGCATTGGATATCAGCTTTGACAACTCTGAAACAGAATTCAAAAGCTCAATATCCTCCTTTGCCGCATACTTTTTGATATCACTGCCTTTCAGTTTTCGGGCGTTTTCCGCAAGCTCTCTGAATTCCAGTGCTGCCTGTTCAAACTCACTGTTGATGATGTGAGAAAGCACTCTTTCCCGGCAAGATCGCAAACCGGATATCTTCTCTGAATAAAAGTGACGCATTGAAGCCCGATGATTTTCTTCGGCTATCCGGAACCAGTCGCGCAATGTTTCCAACTTCATTTTTTCGACATCACTTCTCACAAGTCCGGCAAGGCGGACGAAATACTTATCTCCCCTGACTCCGGGATGCCATTGAGATTTGATGTTTTCGAGCTGTTTTATGGTGCGGTTCACTGCATAGATTCGGTCACGCTCCAACTTTTCTGCTTTTGCGATCGATGATTGCGCTTTGACAACAACCGGATGTTTGAGCAGCTCGGGATGTTTTCCGGAAATAACTGCGAGTATTTTTTTCGCACTTTCCATATCAGACCGCACAAATGCGTTATGGAGTTTGGAAATAAGATTTCTGTCATACTGACGTTTTTCAATGCTTTGCATCACCATCACTGTTCCGCCGAAAACCATTACAGCAATGAGCGCATAAAAAAGAATTTTCAAGGTACGCTTCAATGATTTTACACGCCCGTTTTCCTGTCGGATATCGACATCATCTTCATCATCAATATCTTCATCAACAAGCTCCCGGGGAAACTCAGATGCAATCGTGCTCCCGGCAGGTACGCTGTATTCAGGAGTCGAAGCTGACATATCGTCTGACTTTCCGTTCAACATGTCACGCAACTCAGCCGTTTGCTGATGAGTTATCTCATTGAACATCTTCCAATTGTAAAGAAACACGATACGGCTCAACAATTTGCGTTCAGGGAAAAGCAGATACTCCGCCATGCCGAAGAGTTCAGGTTCACGCATTGCCAGCGCAAGTGCATCCTGCCTATTTTGACTTTTCAACAGCTTCGAGCACTCCGCAAGGCGAATGCTGCATGAGTTATTCTGTTCAAGAAAAATTTCGTAACAGGCTCTGAGTTCGTCGGAATCAGTTAAGTCCTGAGAGTTGAGCAGGTTTCTGAGTTTATCTGTATTGTACCGGTAATCCATTTTCTCTGACGTAACGGAGCTTTCATTGACACAAAACAGGAGGCATATAAAACCAATGGTACCCGGAGCGGGACTCGAACCCGTAATTCATTGCTTGTTTATCATTTGACATACATTTTACGCTCCTTTTTTCAAGTTTCAAACCAATTTAACCAAATTATCCAATTCAACAGCGGGCAGCTGCTGCACCATGCGGGCTGTATGTAAATCGTGACTGTAGAGATCAGTCTGTTCATCCGAGACATGTCCCACAATGCCGCGTATAGCATGTCGGGGAATACCTGCAGCATCGCAACGAGTCACAAAGCTATCCCTGAAACTGTTGAAATTAACGATTCCCTGTTCAGTAGCGGTTATTCCCAGCTTGGCAAGAAGCGAGGCAAAACTTTCGTTAAACTGCTTTCTGCTCAGTTGCCATGCCCCCAGCACTTCAGGAGATACATGCGGCAAAGTGCTCAAAACTGCAGCCAACTGCGGATGTACTGGAATTTGAACAGACCTGCCGAAACGAGCTGTCTTCGCCGGAGTTGTGGTAATGACATCAGAACTGATAAGATCCCAGCGCAACTTGAATACATCCTTTTTGCGTAACCCGGTAAACCATGCTATAAGAGAAGCTGTCTTCCATGGCTCAGGAGCAGCTGAATAAATTCGCTTGAACTCCTCTTCGGTGAACGGTCGCTGGTGTATTGTATCGAGTTTGCGGTTGACTATCTTGCTGAACGGAGAATCTTCCATACCTGACTCAAGCAGTGTCAATCTGAAAATAGTATGCAAAGCCGATTTTGTATTATTGAAATTTTTGCCGCTTCTGCAGTTCTCATCAAGATAGCGAAAAGCATCTTGGGCTGTTACTTCGTCCATGTAAATAAAGTTTGTCTGCCGGATAAACTTGTTCCAAATTCCGACAGCTGAATATCCCTGCTTACGATACTTGCCGGCAACCTCAAGCGCATCTGTTAATTTGAGCCTTTTTCTTCTTTTATCTCTTGTGATCACGGGCAAATCCTTTGCCGGGCACAGCCCTGCCTCAATATCCAGGCGGATCATGTGGGCAGTTGCCTTCTGGTGGAGACGTGCAGCGGCATTCTTCCGCATAAGTTCTGCTTCCATTGCCCGTGCAGCCAACAAATCATCGGTCCCGAGATTGACTGTTCTGGTCGCATATTTCAGCGTTCCGTCCGGACGTGACATCACCGTCCTGAAGTAAGCGCAGTAATATCCTTTTTTTCCTCTTTTACGCAGAGCCATTTGATTTTCTCCTGAAGCTCAAGATTTCCAGAAAAATCAAAAATAAAATTGCAAAGAAATTGCACCGCGACCAAACATCTCTGTCATCGAAACGAACTGGAATTACGGGATTATAGATAATAGCTCCTGCAAGCAGCATAAATTTCAAAAATGCGCTGCGCACCCCGAAATACTTCCCGATAAAAGCAACACAGACGCTGCAGCGCAGCAGCGTGTAAAATCCACTGCTGTACCTTGTTAACATAGCTGATACCATTAATCCAATTGCAGCAATGGAAAAGAAAAAGAAAATTTTCTCATGTTCGCGCAACGACTTGTATTTTTGAGCAAAAGAGCGAAAAAAAACAAACATCTTCATAAAAGAAACAAACATCTTCATAAAAGAAACAAACATCTTCATAAAAGAAACCTTCACAAAACATTTTATATTCGTGCAAAATTTTTGTATTGCAAACAATTTTGCACGCAAGACACTTATAAGAAGCAAAATCATGAAAGAAAAAAACCACAACGCTGTAAAAGAAAAATTATTATTTTCCTGACCTAAATCAAAAGCCAAAGCAACAACAGCAAAAAGAATCAAAAAAAGAATCAAAAAAAGTATTGAAAAAAAAGAATACGCAGAAATTTCGTGATCATGGCTCTTCATGGTCGCCCCTCCAGACATCATTTTTCGACCCTTTTCAGGACTTTTATGAATTTTATTTTTTCTTCAGCAGACAGGGTGTCATCGTTTATAATTTTTTCGACATTTTTCTCGAAATCGCCGCCGCCATTGATGGTCAGATTGGCATGGTCAGTAGCGATATTAGCCCCATTCAAACTGATTTCCGCATTGGGAAATAACTTAAACAGCGTTTCAAGCTTCATCGTTTCCACTTTTCTTTTCCCTGATAAAAGGTTGTTGATATATGCATCAGTTAAATTAGCTCTATCAGCAATCTGACGTTGAGTAACCCCCCTTCTCCACTCTGAAAGTAGCAACTCTTGAATTTCCCTGTAAATCTTTTTCATATAACCTTAGAGTTTTTGTCACACATTTTCTAAAAATTTCAAGAACTTTATTTTCTCGTCAGCAGAAAAACTATCATCGTTCAATAATTTCGCTCTGATTTTTTCCGCGCAACTTTTGTCCTGGTTAAAAAAATTATTGCTTCCATTTACTGCGCCTACATTCATTCCACCGGAATTGTTGTTGGCACTCCCACCCAGAGAGACGACTGCGCCAGGAAAAACCTTCATAAGCGTATCGACAGAAAGGTTCTTAGGCAAACGGGAACCGTTAATAGCATGAGCTATTACCGAAATGGATATGCCTGTCCGTTCCTTCATTTCCTTATACGTCATACCTTGAGAATACATCTCTCTCAGCCGTTCAACAACTTCTTTCTCGTACATAAAACCCTTCGATTTTGTTGAAAAAAATACACCTGATTATTAAAAAAACAAGTTTTCATTTTCTCAACACCTTGAGTACCTTTACTTTTTCAGCATCGGACAACTCATCGGATGTGAGAATTTTATTTATAGCATCGTTGTTGTCATTCGTGGATATGCTTTTTATTTTTCCGCCGTTATTCACAACGTTAGTGAAATTCCCCCCCGAAAAAGTCAAAGTCGCATCAGGAAACAACTTGAAAAAAAAATCAAGAGAAATACCCGACACTGCTCGCTTGCCATTCAAAAGGTTGTGCATATGCGTGTACGAAATACCATATTTATCCGCCAGCTCCTTGTATGTTGCTCCGGACTCATACTCTTGCCTGAGAACTTCAATTATTTTTCTATATACGTCCATATCATCCTCCTGTGGCATAAGATACAGTAATTTTCCACTTTTTTCCACTTTATTACACAAAAAACACTTGACTTTATCTCAAAAGAGATATACATTATTATAGCAACTAAAAAAAAGGAGAAAAATGAAAAAACAACTATCAATCTGGGCTACCCAGGAAGAAGTCGCAAAACTTGAGCTGATAAGGAACTTCCACAAAAGAAATACTTTATCAGACACCCTGAGACACCTTATTAACAGCGAACATGAAAAAATTTTTCTTAAAATCATCTCAAATGAGACAAACAATGAAGAAATCAACAGCTTTTCCCAAGGCAAATAATTCACTTAGAAAATGGCACAGCCATGAAAAAGAACCATAAAACAGAAACAGCCATCTGTATGGAAAAGGCTGATGCACCAAAAGTAAACACAATCCACAAAAGGAAACCACCATTATGCAGGAAGAGAGAAATTACATGGTACCATTGTCGCGTGATGAGTTGCTTACGGCTGCCGAAATTGCCGCTATGCTCACAAATGCGATCGAAGAGAAAAAAGCTGTATTCATTGCACAGCGCAACGAGTTCAGAGAAAGTATAAAAAGCCTGAATGAAGAACTCAGAAATCAACTTGATAAATTAAGCAGCAAGCGTGAACTCCGACTGGTCACGCTTGACATCGAATATAATACTCCCGAAGAGGGAAAGAAAACTATTATGGATGCCAAAACCGGTGTAGTATATGACATTGTCGCCATGACCGATGAAGATAAAGAAAACCTTTTTGCGCAGCCGCTTCAAAATGAAAGTGATGATTCAGTCAGGCGCAGACGTGGCATTCCGGAATGGCAAGGCAACCCGATGAGTGCCATCTGTATGGAAAAGGCTGATGCACCGGAAGTATGCGCAGTCTGCAAAGAGTGCCATAGCGTGCTGCATATCGATCGGGAAAAGCCAATATGTGGAAATTGCCGTGAACGCAAAAACAAACCAAACCTCGAGGCCATCGAGAGACTGAAAAACTATTGGAACAGCCGCGGCAGCACAGCGCCTAAATTCAGAGCTGCATTCGGTCACGGATGCAGTTCCCCAAAAAGAGACACCACTTGCTTCCGCTTCATGCTGCCATCCGGCAGCTGGGGAAATCCGGTGTACCTTGCCGGAGATTATACATATACAGGCAGTCAAGCTGAGTCATATTACCGGGAACTCAAAAAGGAAGGATGGGCAGAGGGATGACAACACCAGAACTTACGGAAATTTTTTCAGGCGTGGCAGCTGCACTTGAAGAGCGCATAATGCGAAACTTCACGGTAATGCCGACCTTGACGCTCGAGCAGGCAGCCAAAGAGATCGGAGTGAGTACTGAAACCATGCGGAAGCTTTGTAAGGATAAACGCATTCCGCACATCAAAATGGACCGTGAATACCGGATTAGACCGGCAGATATAAACAATTTCCTTGAGAGCAGATACGAGAAAGGAGCATCCAAATGAACATCTACGGAGCAAATTACCACAGAAAACAGCGAGACAAATCCGCCCAGACCGCAGCCTTGATACTGGTCGGTATTATCGCTCTTAGTATGCTGTTCTCACTGTTCGGCTTCATTTTTGGAATAATCGCAATGTGCTGCAGGTAAGGAAATGAGTGAATTCTGCCGCAAATGCCTTGCGGGAAACGAACCTGAGGTAAAAATAAATCAGCTTGCGCCCCCTCCTGAAGGATGCTGCATCATCTGTTGGGTGCGTTACGGCAAATTCGTTCCGGCTTGCAAGACTCTTGGCGAATTATCAGTCAACAATAAGGGCACAAAAAATGAGCAATGAGAATTCAAGAATAACGTTCTTTCTCTCATTTGTGCGTGCGATCGACTCCGGTTGCCGCACCGATGCAGAGAAAGGCAAATTGTACTCAGCAATAACACACTACGCATTCTACGATGAAACGCCGGAGCATCTTCCGGAGCATCTTTCCGCTCTTTTTGAGCTGATAAAGCCTGTTTTTGATGCGGCACAAGCGCGAAAAAGGAAACGAACAAAAACCGAACAATGTTCGCACAATGTCAGCGCAGAAGCGGAACAAAATCAAAACAATGTTTGTACTTCCTCTCTAAATGATATCCATACTCCATTATCTATTAATCCCAATACATCTGTATCGGTATATCCCGGTACAGTTGGCGAGATATTGGCAGAGGCGGAAAAAGCAGGCTGTGTAATGTCGGAAGAAGAGGCAGAGAAATACTTCGTCTGCCGGATGTCCACCGACTGGATCGATGCAAGCGGCCGCAAAATCCCGCGCAGCCGCATAGGCTACGATCTCAAACGATGGATGCTGAACAAACAGTCCAGTTCCGGAACCACAAAACAGAGAGAGGTGAAATATGTCCCGGAGTTCTGAAAACGTGACAAAAACTTTTCTTCTTGTTTGTCCTGATTGCAAAAAGACCTACCCCTTAACTGTGACTTGTGAACCAGACTTTATGTGTTTGAATGATGGTGACAGGATACTTTGTACTCCATGCGGTACTGCGAGACGTGCAGCCGAGCAGCTCAGACACGCAGCCAACCAAATGCTGCAGAGAATCAATGCTGCAGGAATACCGCCCGAATTCCGCAACTATGACCCGGAAAGGGGAAATCCTGCGATGCTTGAGTGGATTGCTTCAAACAGTGAAAAAAACATTCTGCTTATGTCAGAAGTCAATACGGGCAAAACAAGAGCACTTTGCAAAGTTCTTCTCGATGCCGTCAAAAGCGGAATACATTGCCGCTATGCCGACTTTGTGGATTTGTCGTCCGAGTATTCCGGAGCCAAAAAAGAAAGCACCACGGCAGCGCAAAGAGTACTGAAACGGATTTTGCGCAATTATGATATTCTGTTTGTCGATGACATTGATAAACAGAAGTTGACCGAGACCACTGGAGAGCTGCTGTACAAAATTTTCAATGCCGTCTATTCAGGAACCGCCCGCTGCCGGATCTGGGCGACAATGAACCACAGCGGCGTGGAATTCATGAAACGTTTCGAGAATGCCGACCAGGGAGCAGCAGTTCTGAGCAGAATTGAGCGCATGATGACTGATGCTCGTTTTGCCGTAAAACATTTTTGAGGTAAAAATGACAGACCAAGCTAAAATAAAAGCCATGCAGGAAATGCTTGAGGCGGTGATTACAATTAACGAAGTTATTACCGGCATTCATAATTTACCGATACTTGAAAAACTCAACAGAGAAATAAAAAGCGAACTATCGATAATCCAATCCGACAAGGAGTAAAAATGGAAGAAAAATTATTTTTGATGATGGCAGCCGTGCGGATCCAAAAAGTCTGGTACAGATTAACGCTCACCGCCAGCTGCAAGAGAGAGCTCTGTAAAAGAACGGTTGAAAAACTCAGCCGGATACTATCGAGAACAAAACAGCCGGCAAGAGAGCTGCACTTGAATTGGGGAGCAATAATCAACAACGGCGAAAGGATCGGCAGCTATTTCATCCGGAATATCGAAAGTAAAAACACCGAAAAAGCAGAACGCTTTGAACCTGTACTTCCGGCTGACCGCGCACAGAAGGAGTTGAAAGATGAGTGATAACAAACAAAAACTGGAATTTGATGATATGATCGCAAATAACATGGTTGCTGTACTGATTTCAGAGACAAGTAGACTTTGTGGTAAAATATCTGCTATTCACGACAGTATAAACTTCGATAAACTTACAGAACACAAAAGAAATGAAATACTGAACATAGAACACCACTTAGCCTCTGCATTGATGCATTTGCAAGAATACTTCATGATTAGAAAGGAACAGAGCAAATGATTATAATTACTTTCCGAGATATAGTTGGCTTAATCCTGCTTGGACTCATAGTAACGCCCTTTGTATTGCTGCTTCTATGGCTGGGCATCAAAGATGTTTTTGCTGTGATCAGACTGAAAAAGCGGGGGTTCAGCAGAGTTGACAGAAGTTGTGAATATATGTTGCACTGTGGAGCTTACGATACCGGATTTTGCACTCGGATTAATGGAAACGAATGTAAATTTCACCCGAAATATAAGGAGCAGACCAAATGAGTATCTGTTACGATTGCACCAAAAAAAGAACTTGCAGAAACAAGCCTATATGGCACACTGGATGCAGAAAATATGAGGGTAAAAAATACTGGCGTGTGACATTGGACAAGTGGCAAGATTTTTATGCCATAGCAGAAACCGCTTCAAAAGCAAAAGGGGCTATGTGGGCGGCAATCCAAAAGGAAGAGGAATATGAATACTACAAAACATCGTTTTATGATTTTGTCCATAGCGGATTGTACGTTATGCAGGTTGACCGTTTTACATACGATTGCCATAAAGAAAATGGGTGGTGTGTATGAAAACAGCAATTATCAGCATCAAGCCGGAGTTTGTTGACAAGATTTTCAACAGAGAAAAGTGGTGGGAACTGCGGAAACAAAAAATAAACGCAGATCACTTTATTGTTTACGCTACTGCTCCGGTAAAAATGGTTGTAGGACATTTCTTTTGCGATGAGGTAATCAAAGACACTCCAAACAGTCTTTGGTTTTGGTTGCGTGGATTTTGTATCAAGCACCGTGATTTTGATGCTTATTTCAAGGGCAAGGATTTTGGTTATGCTCACAAGATTGTCCGTCCGCAGTTGTTTCCGAAGCCGTTACCAATTACGCATTACGGCTTAAAAAGACCGCCGCAGAGTTTTTGTTATTTGAAAGAGGATATTGAAAGATGACTACTGATGAACTGAATAAACAATATGATAATTTGCTCCGCAAAGAGGGATATATTAAGGGAATGTTTGCCATTGCAAATATGATTGAAAAATTTCTTCCCAAACTGCAAAAATTGAACGGAAAACAATGTTGCACAGTTCTGTTGGAATCCATCCGTGAACAGGCAAAAGAACGCAAAAAAGAGTGCGAAAAAGAAAGAAGTGAAATACAGAATATCGCAACTCAAGAACTGATCTCTGAATGGGAGGATAAGGAAGAATGAATAAACCTGTTTGCCTTTTCTGCGGCAGTGATAAACTGAAATTTTCCACCCGGATTTCAGGAGGGTACATACGGCATTACATCGGACAGTTTCATTGTTTGAAGTGCGGAGCACGTTCACCGATTGTCAACAGTCGCAAGATGGACTTTCGAGCACACCTTACGCAAGCGGAAGAAATGGAACTGCAAAAACAAGCCTTGCAAGCGTTTCAGCCACGCAAGGAAGATAAACAAGAGGATGATTTGATATGAGCAACATACATAAAGACGATATTGTCGAGTTCTTTCACGAAAACGGTGAAAGAGGATATGGTTATGTAATTCAAGTTCATCAAACAGATGCTATTGATGCCCTTGTTGTTGCGGTGTTAGACGCATACGGAAAAATCCTAATGATACCCCGTCACCGGGTAAAAGAAACTTGGCGTAATCTCAGAGGTTATGTGACAGACTGTCAAATTCTGCAAGCGGAGGTGGAGCGGCTGAAAGAAGAGCGTGAAAACGCCTTTATGATTTGTCGGCAACTTGATTGGCTTTATAGTGAGGAAAACGAAAATGCAAGAATGTGGGAGTTGAAAATAGGTGGTCTTTCGCCGTCAGAATGGATGTGTGATATTGTTAGAAAAGCAAGAGAAATTATCGGTAACATTCACGAGGAGCAGACCAAATGAGCAGCGGAGATATTATTTCATTAGTGATTATTATTCCAGCCGTGTTTTTACTGTTTGTGTTTTTGGGAGATGGAGAATGCTGATCCACATCTGCATCGACATTCCCGGCACCGGATTATGCGCAATAATAGACCGCCACAACTGTACTGCCGAGCTGTTCTGCGGAATGTACTGGGCAGTCAAAAAAATGTGGAAATACGAAACTGGAATATCTGTTGAGCCGATATTTGCCGGTGGCTTTGTTTACATCGACGACAACGGCAGTTGCCGCCGCAGAATAGGGAGCTATCGCTTATGCCAGGGATGAGATCACTTCCATTGCCGGAAGTCCTGCAGTTGCTCGATGAACTTCCTGCCAAATATGCCTGCCTGGCTGCAATAGGCGTAACGACAGGCTGCAGGATTACCGAATTGCTTTTGTTGCAGCGGCATGATTTATTGGAGCGTGATGGAACATTAAAAAGGGAAATCGCCTTTGTAAAACTGAAATCGAAAAAACTGATCCACCGCAAAATGATGATTCCCGAGGATTACCATCCGTACATTCTGCGCCATCTGCAGGAAGAGGAGCAGCGTGGCTACGATATGCCGCACAACTATGTTTTCCGCGGCAAACTTGGCAAGCCGCTGTCACGGATAACAGCATATAACAGATTTCGCCGGCTGCTTGGCAGTGGATACGGAACACACTGGATGCGAAAAACTTTTGCTCAGTCACTTTTCGGATTCTTCCTTCAGGAAAACCCGAGAGACCCGATGCGCGCCTTGGATCTGACCCGGCGTGCTCTCGGGCATGAGCGACTGGATACGACAGTGAAGTATCTTGGAATACGCGAAGAAGCAATAGCAACGGCACAAAACAGTGTTTTTAACATAAGGAAAATCAAAAGTGAACAAAGAACCCCTGCGCGTAAACGTTTATAAGCTCATCGGCGATAAATGTCGTCTGTCTGAAAAAACTGTCAGGACTGCATTCTCGCGTAAACCGGTAACTTGGCAAACAGCGAGATTGCTTGCAAGAGCTCTTGATATCGACACGGTCGATTGCTTCGTAATAAAAACCGACCATCGTGGCAGAAGGAAAAAAAAGTCCGCTGCGCCAGCGGACGGAGAAAAATAAATTGTTTGTCCCGCAGCGACTCCCAAAACACCGGAGTTGCTGCGGGAACTCTTACTGCTTCTTGACACCGGCAGCCGAGACATCCAGTTTGCCGGCAAAGAATTTTTCAACGATGTCAGCTCCACCTTTGAAATTTGCATTGTCTCTTGCGTTGACGAGCGCAGTTTTTCCATGTGCGATTTTGGTCACAACACCGGGAGTACAGTTCTCTCCTGCTGTTGCCGAAGCCTCAAAACCGATGTAAGTACCATCAATGAGTATGAGCTGACTCTTCTCATTGGTGCCATCCATTACCCGGCTGAAATTTGTTACTTCTTCGATTTTTGTGACCTTGCCGCTGCCGTCATAATGCGTCACGGTAGAGGTGCATCCGGAACAGGTAATGATCACTGCTCCCATTACAATAATTGCGATGATTTCTTTCATTTTGTCAAATCCTTTCTGTTTATCTGATTGCACGGACACTGTGCCCGCAGCCTTTCACATTCGTCTTTTGATATGCGCTTTTTCAACTCTTTTTTCAACATTTTGAAATCACGTTTGTGTTCGGTTATCACTTCACGCTGCCCTTTTTCAATACGGTGGACTATCCACTTTGCTATACCTCCAAAACCGAGCAGCAGGGTGACGATTTTTGTTACTGCCTCAAGGTGTTCCATTTTGCGACACCTTCCCCGGCTTGTAAGCCGACCAGCCGAAGAGCTGGCAAATTACCGCTGCAGCGGAACCGGTGAGCAGCTTGCCGGACTTGGCAGCATTGTAAGCAAGGCGCAAATTTGCTTTGGTAAAATTCCAGTAGCTTTTGGGCAGACAAGTGAATTCATAGTCATGTATGAGCGAAGCAGCAGCAAGAAAAGAGAACCACTCAGTCAGCAGCCGTCTCATGCGGTGCGGCATCCACTGGGCTCCCACACCGTTGTAGCAGCCGAAAAGACGGAGCAAACTGCACTCGGCGAAACCTTCAGGCAAACTGAGCTTCATCCAGACAGCAGCCTGCTTGAGTGTCAAAATATGCATCAAGTCATCCACATTAATACCTCGCTTTATTTGAAACCCGCACTGCTGCCATCTTCCCCTGCCACCGTGCACTGAAGTCTCCGGCATCATCTCCCCACATTCCGAGGGTGAAATGTTCTGCGGTTGTTTCTCCATAGTTATCCGTCCCGATAGTTGCCTCATCGGATATTGTGTAACCAGTTGCAACACCATCAATATAACAAGAGATGACTCCGTTTTTGCGCTGTATTGCAATGTGATACCACCTGTTGAGTTCAAGGGCATCGCTCATCTGTTCATCAGTCCAATTGCCGGGATGAAATACGCTGATTTTGCGATCGTTAGTTCCATCATAAGAGAAACACACTCCGAAAAGATAATCGGAGTCATAGGCGAAAATGCACTGTCTCGAAGCGGCTGTCGGATAAACGTCAACCTCCATGCAAAAGTCACCGTCAAAGAGGAAAGCATTATCAGTGTTTTTCACTTTGATATAGCCTCCATTGAACTCACAAAACGTGACATCCCTACCACCATCAGAGTAAAAAGTTAACTCACTCGTACCAGTGGTCTCGTGGTGCATAATGGAACCGTCAACCAAAAAAGAGTCGCGATTCTCTCCTTCCGCAAAAGGCATAACAAGCCGAGTGTAACCATCCCGCTTATATGGCAAGACTATCCCGTAATCAACATCTATTTTTTTGCCAATGAGAGCACCGTCATAGACTGCATAAACCGCACCCACTTCCGGAGTCTCCTCAAATCCTGAGTAACTTCCTGTAGTTTCGGCAGATACCCACTTGTAACCGTCAAAGCCACTCATACCGGAACCGGTCAATACAAGCTCCTGCTTCGGGTATTCGGTGACGGTAGGAGTCAGGGTCAGAGTTACGCTGTCGGACTCTTCTTGCAAGTACCAAGTATTAGCTCCTGCCGGCATATCGCCACTGGAAGAGTTGAACATAAGACAACTGTATGTGCTTGCATTTGAGTAAGTGTCACGGAAGAACCAGCCCCAACCATTTCCACTTTCATTATCATAATAGCGGAACAGATACATCTGCTCTGTTTCGTGCTTGAATACACGCTTTTTAGTGCTGTTAGCGGATGCAGTCTCAGCAATCACGTTATATGTGCCGTTGTACTTCGAGTAATCAACACTCTCATCCCCCAGAGTGTGCGTGCCGAAACCTGAGACCATGACTTGCGTTGCTGCAGAATAAGCATCTTGCGCAGCGGTGTAACCTGTGACTTTGACCAGGGAAACGGCAGAAGCGTCTGCACTGCTGTTTCCCTTTTCGATAACGACAGTATCCTTTACCCAACCTTTGCCGACAGTCACCTGAGAGTCGCTCTCTTCAATAACAGCTTCCGGAGCGGTAAGCGTTGTACTGTTGACATACCCCTCTTTCACCGTGAAAACATTGTCGTCTCTTTCAGGAACAACAACCGGAACAACAACCGTCTGGGCAGCTATCTTGCCGGCTGTGATTTCAATGCGATTCTGCTTTATTGTAACAGTTGCATTGGCAAGCTCTTCTCCGCCTGTGCCGGAATCGGTACCACCGGAATCAAATGCAGAAATTTGCAAAGTCCGGGATATAATATCGAATTTCATGTTACGCCTCTTTTGTCACCTTGATGACCACATTATTGTTTGCATACTTCATATAAATAACATCGTCACTCTGTTCAATGTGAACCAATGCCGGAGCAACACCGCTGCCGGCAGCGCTCGAATTAAGGTGATTGCCGTAGGCGTCAACCTCGACTCCGGAAGAGTCACGCTCCCCCATTTTTGTGTAGTTGAGCGTTTTGCGATCATCCCATTTTCCCTGGGCAAAAAAGTAGTTGTAAACCATTTGTTTTCTCCTGTCAGTTAATAGTGAGAGTTGTGTTTATTTTGGAAAGCTGAATAACAGCATTCTCTTTGAACGCCATGACATAATCAGCATCGGCAAGCTGTTCCTCAGTCAACTCTTGAATACTGGCATTGAGTTGTCCCTTGACGGTCTCAACGCTGATAATCATTTGTGAGCCAAACGCAAAACACTGTTTGAATTGCTCTTTATTGACCGGGAGCATTGTCGGGACTTCACCTTGCCAAACCTCCCACGGAATAACGGTATCATCCGGCAAAACCTCAAACATCGCCAGTACAGAGTTACACCTGGTAATGTTGTCGGTTGTGGTCTTGAAAAGGTACTCCTGACCATTGGCAATAATAGTTATGCCGCCGTAGGCTATTTTATCTGCTTCAACTGCAACAAACTCAATAAGCTCTTTCTGAGTGGTCACTTTTACCGGAGCTTTGCCGGCAAGATACCACGAGCCGTCATGCGCCTGCTCAACGTCCATAAGTTGCATACCAACGGATTTATAAAAATCCCGGACATACATTACCCACAGCTCCGTTTTTCCATCAGGATTTTCCTCTGTCGGCTCTTCGACAACAACGGTCCTGATCTGATACACTGCCTCGGGGTCACCGATGCCGACCTCAACTGCTCCTGTTGCCTCGTCAATGATTTTTGCAAATTTTTGCATACTGTTTTCCTTTGTTTATCGGTTCGGGAAGAAAGTAATATCCGCCGTGGTTGCTGTTCCGTCTGTGCTCTCCTTGTCACTGGCGAACACGGTCACAACATCTGCTGCTTTGACCGGGAACATTGCCGTTGTTCTGTCGTGATCACTGCCGCCGCCGGTCCCGGCAAGATAGCCGTTTACTTTTATATTCAGATATTTGCCCTCCTGCTGTTTCTTGACCATCACCCAGCCGTCTGCAGCTGCAGTGTAGGTGCTTGCTGTCGTCTTTGTTCCGGCTGCATAATTCGGATAGCCGAGCGTAATATCCACGCTGTTCCACGTCATGCCGCCGGCAGGAGTTCCAAGCAGTTCGCTGTAAGTTCCGTCTGAGTTTACCGCTCTGAGCTTGAACATTCCGGGAGCATCCGTGCCGTTGTTGTGGTTCATGCCCCACAATACAAGACTGGCTCCCTCGCCGTACTTCATGCCGCCATGAAGAGCGGACTGAGTTGCGTTACTTTCAGCCTGCCTTATGGCTACTTCCCGCCATGCGCTCCACCCTCTGCTGCTGTAATAAGTTCTCACCCACATCTCTCCGGTCAGATATCGGGTAATGCGCTGGTACGTCATCCATGTGGAGCCATATACTTCAAGAACAAAACTCACCTGCACCGGGCAGTTGGTAAACGTCTTTGCCGTCGCATCGCTCTGAACGTTCCAGTAGCCCGGCGTGGTAAAAGTATTCAAGTCCGCATTGGCTGGGATTTCTCTCACGCTCGTGATGAGTCCCGGCAGATTGACGTTTCCATAGACATTAGCGGTGACACCATTTACACTTCTGACAATATGTTTGCCGCCTGCAAAACACGCTCCGTCAGGTCTGAGCAGCAAGTTATTGGTGTTTGTTCCGTCTGTCGCAGTAATCGTCACATATCCGGGATTGGTGGTGTTCTTGCCGCCAAAAAGCTGAATACGCCCTGAGCTTTCCCAGCTCGTGCCGCCGACAATAGTTATCCAGTCGGTGTCAACGTCTCTGTTAATGAAATCCCGTGGAGCAATTATCTTCCCGGTCATCGTGCCGCCGGAAAGTGACAATTTGGAACCAAAAAGATTTTTGTGAGATTCGCTTGAAGCATTGTGCAGTGTGATACTCTTTTCGGCTGCACTCGTTGCAGCACTGTCAGCTGCAGAACCGGCGGCAAGAGCAGAAGCCTCTGCATCGGAAGCCTTTAGAGCGGCATCCTGAGCGTGCCTCAACGCTTCTGCTGCGGAATTGGCTGAGTTGTCGGCATAATTCTGCGAGCTTGTTGCGGCATTCTGAGCAGCCTGCAAACTGCCTGCCGCCTGATTTGCGAAACCTGCAGCCGAATTGGCAGCACTGTCAGCTGCATTTCTGAAGCGTTCTGCAGCAGAACTTGCAGAGTTGGCATCATCGAGGTAGCCGTTGAGAGTCTCGAGCTCTGCAATCCGCTTGTCGATGATATCGACAAGATCAGTCTTTCCGGCGGCAACGGCATTCTCCCTCATTTTCTGGAGGTCCTCAATACTTCCGGAAACGGTTGCCCTGGCATCATCGAGGTAGCCATCAGCAATGAGCTGAGCACGTTCAAGAACAGTTTGAACATCGATAGATACGCTGTTTATTTTGTTTTGAATCTCCTGCAGTCCGGAGTTTTTTGTGTCATTAAAATCGGTGATACCCTGCTGTAACTGCTTCAATGTGCTGTTTGCGGAATCAATGGCATCCTGCCGGGCACTTTCAACATCTTTGATGCCACCGGCAATGGCAGCGCCGAGCGCACCTTCGGCACCGACAGCCTGAGAGATTTGGATGGATAGCTGATCGGCGATCGTGCCGCTGATAGAGCCGGCGGAATCAGTGGCAGCCTTGGCGGCATCAGTCGCCTCTTTGGCAGCCTGCTGAGTGGAGGCAATAGCAGTTGCGCCGATGTTGGTTATTTCGCCGATGGCGATCTCTTTCGCCACCTTGATAGCACCTGTTGCCTCAGCAGCCTCCTTGACAGTGATCAGCGCATTTTCGGCAAGGGTATCGTCACCCGTGAGTTCCGCCCAGATAAGAGACATATTGCGCTCACAAACACTTGCAGTAAGAGCAGAATGAGCCGCAGAATCAGCAGCATTGAGAGCAACATCCTTTGCATTGACAGTTATGGTACTCAAATTTTTGAAATACGCAACCGGGTCATAAGTTGATGTAACTTCTGTTTTGAGCGTGCGATCAAGCTCTTCCTGAAGCTGCTGAAGAATCATGAAGATTTTGTCAAAATCGGCTTCAATAGGCTTGCTCGGCAGCTTACCGTGCTCAAGCAGAGAGAGCTGCTGAAAGAGATCGCAAATACGGCAAATGGCAAGTTTCTTTCCGGTCGGCAACGGGTCGATATTGAGAGTAACCAGAGCACCATCCGAATAATCCTCTTTGACTTCCACGGTAAAATCTTTTCCCCTGACGAGCTCAACGGCAGAATCATCGGTTTCAAGAAAAAGATGAATATCTTCCGGTTTGATAAACTTGTAGTTGAAGGGAAAACTTCTGCTTTCGCCAATTACATAAAGAATTTTATTTTTCGTGCTTTCTACCATTTTTGCCTCCTGTTTTTAATGTAGCACATTGAAGAACCAAATATTTCTTTGAATTATTTTTCGTTGCTGATTTTGTAAATTTTCCTCGCTTCTCGTGCAATGGCACCGGCTTGAGCAGCAGGTTTGAGAAAATAACCGGCAGCCTGCAAAAGTCTGACGGCATCAACGTAGGCATTGTCCGATATTTTTTTATTCTTCCCTAACTGTCGTTCAACAGCGTAGTATCCCATAATTATATCACTGCTCCAGAAATTGGAAGGCATAAAACCATCCGGCTTGGCAGCACTGATGACTTCACTGGCAATTCTGCCGAACGGACCGAATCCGGTGACTGCGTCCGCAAGAACATTAAAAAAGAGCTCGCCCCATTGATACTTGTCATCCTTGTAGTGCTCCTTCATCTGGTCAAAAACGGTCATGGCGGCACTTGAAAGAATGAGTGCTGCAATTCCCCTGACAGCTTTTTTTAACGGAGCCGTTTTTCCGTAGTGCACACTTTTGTATATGGCTGAAGCGTAGTTGTTCCAGAGCAGGATCTGGTTAGAAGTAAAGGTGGTGAAAATTCTGCTTTCTGCGCCGCCACGTTGGAACTTATTCAGCAGAAATGGAGCACTCGACTGCTGGGTGCGCTCAGTAGCCATTTCCCATTTCTGCAGAGCCTCTCTTCTTGCCTGAGCATGATCCATGCCGAATTTCACAAGATTGTCATAATGATACTTGTAAACAGCAAACCCGCCAAAAAGCACACTTGCGGCATCGCCGAGACGCAGCGGCAGAGTGCTTATATTATCCACAGCATCGAAAAAAACCGACGCCATCGAAGCATCCCGACCGGAAGCATCGAGGAGCAGTCGCAAATCTGCATTAGCTCCGGAATTCCAGCGAATACGGAAATAATCAGTATTGCCGAGAGTCCGCCACACCTCCTTCGGGTGAGCAGCGGCATAAGCCATGCCTTTGGCGAGAGCATCAGGTGGAATTTCCTGCAAATAACTTATTGCACCCATAGTTTGCTTGATACCCGAAATAACATTGGCAGCCATTTTTGAGCGCACCGCATTGCCATAGATTTTGGAAACCATACTGTTGACATCGACATCGATATTCCCGCCGTTAATAAAATCCTGCAAGGCAGTTTTCAGTTCCTGATACGCAACAATACCATGCTCGGATTCAATCGCGTTTTTCACGTCGCTGCTGAGCAGAACGGAGCGCATTTTTCTTGCTGCAGCGGCATGAGTAACGAAGTGATTCATCATCAGGCGGTGATTCTGGAACACCGTAAGAGCATCTGTATCGGAACGGATTGCTTTCAGGTGGTAAACACGCACCTTGAGTGCACCTGGAGTGTAAGCGACAGCACCGGCAGCGGAACCCGGCTGAGCAATATCGACACTCTGACCATTGACATTGTTTCCGGATACTTTGTAAACAGCCGGGAAATAATTATCCTCTTTGGGGAACTCGGCAAAATACATCTGCCGGTAAACCTCTTCGATCCGGCTTCTGTCGGCTTCCAGCTGAGAGCGCATCCAGGCACCGAACGCTTTGACTTCAGGAAGCAGGAATTTATCAATCTGCTGCATAGTTTCCTGAGTATATCCGTTGTAGTGCATTTTGAAGCGGATATCTTTCTGATCCCACATAAGTTTAAGGTAAAGAGCCTGCATCTGCGTAAGCGGCACCTCCTGCGACGCACCATTGAAAGTCTGCCGTGGAATAATCACGACCGGCTCTTTACTGCCCTCGTTTTCCGCTCTTATTATTTTCATGAGTTGATCAGTTGCTCCGTCTCTGAACTCTTCCGGGACATCATATTTTATTTTGCGGTCAAGAGTTGAAAGTTGCTGGCGAATAGCCTCCGCCTCATAATCGGGCATATTTTTTTGCCTGCATCATAATTTTGGAGCATAACTCTTGCCTGGTCAACAGACAGACGTTCATACTCGAACTGCCTTGCATCCGGATCAGGAACAAACCGTTTGACCCCTGTTTGCACTTGGATTTCCCGCCATTTTCCTATTTTTTCGGCAATGGTGAATGGTGATTTTGTTTTCAGTAATTTTTTCAAAAACTCATGACAGTCATCAGAGTTGGATGAATTGAGCACATCTTTTGCAAGTTTAGCCTCGTGAGCCATTTGCCTGAAACGGTTGACAACATTTTCATCATTGGCAAAAAGAGCCATTGCTTCAAGCATACCGTCAAAACTCAAGCTCTGCCAGAAAGTTTTATCAAGATTTTTTTTAGCTCTGGCAGATTTTGTATTTTTGTCTGCCAGAGTTTTTTGTTCGATATCGTTGTAACGCCTGCCGCCGTTGACGGCACGCCATAACTCGTTGCGGTCGTATTCATCATCGGCAGCACGCTTATTTATTTCTGCGAGCAGATTGTCTTTGCCGGATCTGGCAAGCATTTGCAGATGTTCAAACGCCGTATTTACTTCGCCTGCGCTCTTATTCCAGAGCGTGCCATACCTGTTGAGCAGAGCTATATCGTACTCGAGTTCAGAGGTATCTGCCCCGAGAGACAGTAACTCTTCAATCTTTTTTTGATTTTCGGTTATTGCCATGTTGAGACTTCCGGCATCGAGACGGGATATCGCAATAATTCTGTTGAGTCGCCTCTGCGTGTCGATATCCCGCATACCTCGCACCCTGCGCCCGGAATCGGTTCTTTCACCAAGCTGCTGCAGCCGCTTGGCTATTTTGTCGAGCAGCTCAGTTTTCCTTACTTCCGCTGCCCGTTCAGTCATTCTGGCAATAATTTTGTCAAACTCTGTTTTGCGGCGTCCCTCGGGAAACCTTGCGCTGGGAGCATTGGAGTATTCAAGCAATCCGACAATGTTCCGCACAAATTCGCTCTGATTGGCTTTTGGCAGATTTTTCTGAGCGAAAGCGACAGCCTCACGCTGAAGCCTGACAGCATCAGTCATACTGCTGAGAACCTTTTCCCTGAGCTCTTTGAGTTTTCCGCTGTACTGCTGCCATGCTTTTTCTTTGGCATCCTTAAAAGCCTGTGCATAAACATCAGCATTGCCGCTCTCCTGAACGAGAGCCATATTTATTGCTTCGATATCCGCCTGACTTGGAGTGTAAGGCGGATTTCTGTCAGGAAAAATCTTTTTGTAAAGCTCTTTGAAAACATCTCTGTTTTCGTTTATCCACTGCTCATTGACGACCGGCTTACCGTCGGAGAAAATTTGAACGATTTCATCCTGTATTCGGAATTTTTCCTGCTCAAGAAACTCCTCTTTTGCCTGCCGGTCGGCATCCCGGTCGGCAGCAATCATCTCTTTGCGGTATTTCGTGTATTCTTTTCTCAGTTCGACCCAGGTCAAATCATTGTAAAAGTCGAAGAGCTGCTGTTCGATATCGAGCTCATTACCTCCGATTTCGTCGGCGACATACCTTGCCAGTTCATCGAGATTGATAACCGGAGTACCTTTGTCCTTTTTGCCGAGCCAGAAAGTTCCTGAAGTATCTTTTCCCCGAAACCTGGGAGAGAGCTTGATTTGGAAACTGGAAGAGCCGGAAAAATCCACCGCCCACTTGTATTCCAGAATATTGTCATAAAGCCAGTTATCTCTTTTTGCCCGCCTTGCAGCCAGAGCAGTCAGATGTTTTCTTCTGACGATTTCGAGAGCGAAATGGAAAGCATCATCCGGAGAAACATTTTTAACGCCCCGGGATGCGAGATAATCCGCATACTCCTCCCGGTCACGCTCGACAACATCGCCGACAAACGGAGAAAGGATATCCATGATGTTGCGCTGTTGCTCCTCAGAAAAATCCGCAATAGAAAACCGGAATTCTTCAGCACTTGCATTTTCAGAAAATTGTGATATATTATCTATGAAGTTGGAAATAGTCATAGTTGCTGAGCCTCCTTTATGGAGGGCAGTTTTCGAGGGTTGTAGTACCCGTGGCTGTTCCAACTTTATTTCATTATAATTAGACGCCGTTATTTTGAATATAGAACGGATGTGATTTGCCTGACCTTTGATGTCAGGATTTATCTCAATACGATAGATGTCTCCTGTAACTTCATCAAAACCGACAAACGATATATTTCCTTTAATATCGGCAACCTGTTCAGGTTTTGCCAATACTAACTCGACAGCGGCTCTGGTCTCTTGTGGATTTTTGAAATACCGATAATGTCTTGAATAAAGAAATTCATAATCAGCATATAATGACTTTCCTTTGAGTCCAGCCCATTCCATGAAACCGTCAGCATGCGGAACATGCCCATCAACCAATTTTCCTTTTTGTTCTGCATTATTGGGATCGCCTTGTTTGCGTAATGCGGCAAACCTCAGCCCGTCCTGACCGTCAACATCTAAGTTTTGCTTATCTGTTGCAGTGTTTACTGTGACGACCGAACTCTCTCTGCCGAAGCGGTTGCGCCGGACTTTGCGTGAAGCCCTGGCAAGAAGAGTCTCGATCTGATTGTCGGACATACGAAACTCTTTTCCGAAAACTTTGGCAAACGCCATGCGTACCTTCTGGAGAACCTCCTTCCACCACTTTGGCTTTACTTTTGTTTCGGCGATGTGAGCAATGTACTCTTCTGCTGCGAGCCGCTGGTCACCGATTTTATCGAGCGAGATATCGAGATATGGCACACCATCTTCATCAACCAGTTCGACGGGCTTAAAATACTTGGCTGCAATATCCTTGAAAGACTGCTCCTGACAGTGGTCACGATACACCTGATCCAGAACGGAGTCGAGGTCTGCACCCTTCAACACTGAACGCAGCCCCTTGTGACCGACAACTTCATGCAGAATTATTTGGGGAACCTCATGCGGGCGAACCGCGGCGGCATTGATATAAACCTCCCCTGTTTCGATGTTATACGCTGCCCGTTTTCTCACATCGAGATTCGGAATGTCAGCTACGTTCTGCCAGTTGTCAACGACATGAAAAACAGTATCCTTGAAAATTTTTGAAATATCAGTGACAGCATCGGCGACATCGGCGACATTCCACGTTGCAGTAACATCAAAACTGTTCTTCCGTTCAGCTTTTACTGCGGCAACCAGCTCTTCATTAGAAGTTGCATACGCAGCAGTTTTTTCGATATCCCTGTAAGTCGGACTATTCTGAATATCCTCATCTTCCTGAACTTTTTTAAGCGTATCATTGATGTGGTCAAGAGCAAGCATCTCCTGCGGAGTTCCTGCTTCAAGAATTTTTCTTGAGACCTCAAGCTGAGCAGCTTCAGCATCTGATAGCTCATCCTTCGCCGAAAGCTCTGTTGCACTCTTTTCGTGCTTAACCCGTATATCATTGACAATACCGGCAACCCTGCGGGCGCTGAAATACCCCGTAACTCCCTCGGGAAATCCCCACACACCGCCGATAAAACCGGCTTCCGGAACACCGGCAAACACTCTTGCCAGCAGCTGCATACCGTTGAGCTGATTTCTGTTGCCATCGATATCATAAACAAGGTCAGTGATGTTGGATAACAGCTGCTGGGCGCCTTCACTGCCACCCTCTTTGGCAAAGGATTTGCCCATATACTTCAACAGTCCCTGCTGAATGAGTTTTGCGCCGGCTTCCCTGCTCATTTTACCGCCGACGATTTTGGAAGTGACTATTTCAAATAATGCCTCATTGGCAGCTGACAGCCCGATGTAAGACCACTTTTTAGAACCGTCCCATTCAGGATGCTTGTCGTTGACCTCATAATCCTTCATGGCGACGGTTTGAGTTCCGATGATCGTCGGCAGAAGCCAGGGGCCGGCAGCTGCACCGGCTAAAATCTGAAAAGCCATGCTGGGCGCACTTCTCGCCAGAGCTTTGGTGAAATCCCTGGCGGAAACCTGATCAAAATCTCCGGTAAACAAATCTGTAACAAATTCAGGATTGGCATTTGAAGCTTTGTCGAGTTTTTGTATGATTCTTCTGTTTTCCTTGACAGCCACCTCCTGACCGATATTTTCGAGGAGCTTTCCGTATCTAAACGCCATTTTTTTCTGCTCTTCACTCATGAGCGGAGAAAGTATGCTTGCCTGCAAATCGCTGCCCCACTTTGCCACTTTCAAATAAGTAGCTGCCAATGTGGAAGCAAGTTCAAGTGAACCGGCACCCAATGCAGCAAGATCTTCCATGAGATTTTCCTTTAATACACCTGGCAGCTCTTTGAGCATGCTGCCTTTTTCGACACCGTGCATTTTCTGAAAATCGCTGTAAGCCTCGTCAACAGAAATTTTTCTTCGGTAAAAGCTCTCTAAAATACCGTCAAGATTGTGCATATTGAAACTGAAATCAGAGCCTTTGTTTTCATGGGTGAAATAAGCAGCCAACGCCATGCGTTTGCGATACTCATCCCGATCCGGCAACTGCTCGGTAACATGCCTCAGGTACAGCCTCTCACCTTCATCAGCAATAAACGCCAATGGATCACCGGAAAAAGAGTTATAAACCCTCCGTCTGTCTGCGGCAGACATTGCCGGATGAATAACCACCTTTCTCGGGTCTATCAGCTCCGGCTCTGTATCGACAATCACCTTTGACGGGTCTATCGGCTCAAAATTATTTTGCATATTCCCATTTCCCATTTTTGAAAACAACGTCTTTTCCATTAAACTTGCCTGTTCTGCGATCAGTTGCGTTTTGGTGTTGTGCCATATTGGCAATCTCTTCTACAGTGCTCTTGTTGTAATAAGTGATTCTCTCGTCAATATATTTGTCTATTTCCGGGAATTTAGCTTGAGGATTCTGCTGGATGAAATCATCGACATCGATTGTCAACAGCTTTTCAATATAAGTCACGGTTCCGGCTGAGTCATCCTCGGCATCATCAGTTCCCCACCAGCTTTTAACAGCGGCACTCAGTCTGCCGTTTTGCTTTGCATCTTTGATCTTGGCAGTGGCGGCTTGATACACCGGAGAGTTTTTGTAAGAAGAACCGCCAGTCTCAGCCGGTTCTTTTACCCCTGCTGCGGCCGGTCTGGGTCTGGCTGCATAGACTGAATCAAGTTGAGAGAGAAGCCTGTTCACTGCCTGACCGTCACCGGAATACCGGGAAAAAATATCTTTTTTCGTACGGGAATAAACTATGGCAGCATCCTCATTGTTGACGGGAAACTCCATAGTGATAATGCCATACAAATAATTGTTAAGCTGGTCATCGTAATGTTTTTTCTGAGCTGCGGTCTGTGCCCGTTTTTTCGCACTCTGAAAGCGATCGATCATTTGAAGTTGTTGATTTTTCTGATTTAAATCCTCGGGAGAAGTTTTCCCCTCGAAATTCTTTTCGACAATATCGGCAGTGTACTCCATTCCACCGGCAAGCAGCTCATATATCCGGGCATTCTCCTCGGCTCTTTTCTGTTCATCTTTTGCCCTGGCATAACGCACGAGAGTGGTGCGGTGTTCAGGAGTCATGGCTGGATAATTGATATAACTCCCCTGCTCATCCACCGCTTCGAGTTGTGAAATTATATTCTCCTTGCCGGCATCGATATCACGCCTTGCCTGAGCTGATTGAAACAACCTCGGCAAATCAACATCGCGCTTGGTCAGATACTCCTGTTCGCTTATCAAGGTGCCCCGGAAATTGTCAAGAAGTTCAAGAGCAGCCCCCATATCAGTCGGAGCAAAATGCTTGAACAACTCCTGAAAACGGGTGTAATCGGCTGTTATTTTTGCGTGCATGCCTATTTTTTTTCTTTTCTCGAAGGTGGAATTGCGTATTCCCTCAAAGTCAGCCTCAAACTGCTTGCGGAAATCCGGAGTCATCCGTTCAAGAAAAGGCTTTACCTCTTCACTGAAACGACTGTCGGCATCCTTCGCCCAGTCGGCGAACTCATTGAAAAGTCCGGGATTCTCCGTCATTCTCAAATCAACTTCGCTGTTAATCTGTGAGTACAAATTTCTCGCCTCGGTGGCAGCAAGTCTGTTTTCGGTATCTTCATACTTTTTTCTGAACTCTTCGGCGACAGCAGATTGCCTCTGATATTCCCTTGCTGCGGCAAAAGTCAGCTGCTCCATACCCTTGCGGAAATTGCCAAGAGCCCCGGCAGTGCCGTCTCCTCCGTAATATCTGACCTGGTGATTGCTTAATGGCACACCTGCATTGACGTGATCGAGCAAGTGCAAGTTGCTTTTTGGTATTTCCGGCATAATTCACCTCAACTTTTTTTGTTATTGCTGCTTTTGTCAGCACTGCTTTTGTTAGCACTGCTTAGTGCGGAATAAATACTGATACCCTGCCCGACTGCGCCGGTAGTTCCGCCGGCTATGTTAAGACCGAGACTTGTACCTGAAGGCCGTGCAGCTCTTGCAGCAAACATATTCTGTCTGGCTACGGCAGCCCCGTAACCATAATCAGTCGCCTTAGCCCTATGAGCTGCGACAGAGCGTGCAGTCTGATAATGATTATCCATTATTGCCATTTCGTCATCGGCGGCAGCAGAGCCTAAAACAGCCAGCGGACTGCCTGAACTCATGGCTGCGCCTGATTTACCGAGCATGGCAATGCGCTGACTTCTTGCACGTTCGGCAGCTTCCCGCTGCCGTCTGGCATTTTCTGCACCTTCAGCTTCAATAGCAGCCGCCTCACGCTCTTCCATGCGCTGATTGTATTCCATTTGCTGCTGCTGCAAACGGGCATTATCCTCCGCATTCTGAGCAGCCTGCTTTGCATCGGCATGACCTTCTATTGCAGTAGCAGTAGAAACAGCGGCACTGGCAATTGCGACAGCGGCACCCACCCAAATTTCCCAACCCATAAAACACTCTCCTTATAATGCCATATACATATTAATTGCTTTTTCACCGGTGATAAAACCTGCCTTTGCGGCAATACGGTTGATTCCCCTGTTGCCGAAAGTAGAAAGCAAAATTGTTGCGCCTTTGCTTCTGGCGAAGTCCGGCATGGCATAAATCAACGCATGTACCGCCTCAGCTGATACCCGCATAGAGTTTTCCGGGTCAGCGATACACCAGCCGCACACGGCAATGCTCGAACTTTTTTCGAGATATAGAAAAGCAACTGCACGCAAGCGTTCACCTTCATAGCAGGCAAGCCCGGTTCTGGGGAGCACACCAGCCGGAAAACCACACTCAACGCCATGCGTTTTCATTCTTGCATTCAGCCATTCAACAGCCTTTGCGGCATCACCTAAAGATAATTCTTTTGTTGTCATATTCATTTATTTTTCCGCTACATCAAGAGTTATAACCAAGCTGCTTACATTGAGCGGCAGCGGGTCGATTTGCCTGATTTCGATGTTAGTTTCGCAGGCAAAACCAGAGAGTAAATTCATTACAACAACTTCAGTCTTGAGATTGACTCTGGCATCCATGCTGTCGGATAAAACATCTCTGGAAATAACCTGCTGAAAATCTCCGTTGCCGGAAGTGATTTCACCGCCGACGGAGTCATAAACCCGCACCCTCACTTCCCCGACCGCCTTTTTTCGGAGCATACTTGTGCCGTCAGGCATATCGACCTCATACGGCATGGGAGCAACTACCGACTCATAGGCAAGCCCTATAACGACCTTTTTGGCAGGAACATCGAGAATAACCTGACCGTTCTCAACGACTTTGCCGGTCTGCAATGCGCCGTCAGCAAGGATAGATACCGTCATACCTTCAAGATGATCGAGATTATCAATCGTATCCGTCTCAGTACCATTGTAAATAACAGCCGAATCAACAAAACAGGCATCGGCAATATCATCAAATGTTCTGGGCGAAAGGATTTCTATACATGTTTCACCTGCACGATCGACAGCAAAATATATATCGTTGCTCACCTGATCCGGAACGGCACAAACCGAAACGAATTTGCCGGCAGTAGTATGGCGGTGCCAGCCGATAACCTCCTGATCCCGCTCATAGGTAAGAGCGGCAATAGTGCCATTGCCGAGCACGCACCACAAAATACTGTCCGGCAGCTGCTGCAGAGTAGTCTCAATAACCTCGCTCCTTGTGATATGTTCAGCAAGGACTGTCATGTCAGGACTCGAATATCCCTCTTTTTCCCAGGTGTAAACAAATTCTCTGATTTTTCTTTTGCCCCGTTGAACAAACAGCACTGTATCGCCGACCATAAGGGCAGGAGTTCTGCTTGAACCGTAAACACTCTGACGCTTGACCTTGGCGTTGGATGGAGTCAACGCAGCTCCTGAATCCGAAGCAGACAACGTCCATTCTGAGTCAAGCGTACCAATTATGAGTGCATTGTGCTGACACATCCATGAAATAGTGTTGACGGTATCGCTGGCAAGAGTGAACTCCAAACCTGCATCGTCCTTATCTGAGAGCAGAAAGTTATCCCAATCGCCGGTTTTGCTTCCCCAGACAGTTTGCGGTCTGCTGGCAGTACCGCCGAACATCATTCGCTCCTCAAAAAAAGCAACACTGCATGGGAACCCCCGCCTGTTGCTCCACGCACCCTCATTCCATTCAAAAGTAGCATCCGTGCCGCCGAGCTTGCGGATAACGTTTCCTGAAGCGTGCCTGGCGTCGGCGACAGAAGTGATTCTGACAACTCCTGTTGTGACGAAGTCTGGATTAACAAACAAAATCCTGCAGAGTTTGAGAGTTCCGGTATCCGACTGCTCATAATCCTGCATGACAACTCTGTAAAGAACATTCTCATCCTGCTCGATGCCTGAAGTTGAGGTATTGCTGTCTTTTGCACTTGAAAAAGTCTGATAATTGTACCACGACTCGCCGCCGTCATAGCTTCTTTGGAGCACGACATTACCGGTCCAGGTTCCGTGAGTTGTAAAAGTCCAATTGCCGAATACCTCAAGAGTATCCGAGACTCCGTCTGAGTCAAAATCCTTTTTTATCTCACTTTTTTTTCTGGTGTGAACCAGCTGCCAAAAACCGCCGATATTTCCTGCATCAAAAACATCGGCAGTGGCAACCAACTCGATGGTGCCGGAAACAGCGGAAGGAGTTATTTTAATGCTGTCGTCAATATTTGGCTCCAATACCGGAGGGTACTCGAACTCTTTTTCAATGAGAACAAAAGAGTTTTCTTCGATTCTGCGCAACTCCATAACCGGGTGAAGCGGATGCACGATTGTCATAACATCGGCGGACTGAATAACCTGAATACGCTCAAGCTGGTCAGCAGTGTAGAATGTGGCAATTTCGACCGGAGCACCGTCACATACAAGCTGCCTGCCGTTACGGAAAAATCTGATATACCTGTCACCGAATTCGCAAACATAAGCGGCATCGGAAGAGAAAACGAATTTGATCAGCCTGACACGTCTGCTTTTCGACTTGGCAACAAAAAGAGTTCCTGGTCTGCGTTCGACCGCACCGTAGGGCGTAACAAAGAAATTGCATAACTTCCGACACCCCTTCGCATACTGCGACACATCGGTTCTGCCAATCATCTTGGGAGAGAGCTCACCGGCATTAAAACTTGTGACTGCACCATAGACCGGCATAATCACTTCTCCTTCTGAATACCGGCATTGCCGGCAACAAACCTGATATGATTACTTGCATGAGCGGAAAAACCATCTCCGCATCTTGCAGCAATAAAACTGCTCCTGAAATGCCCTGGCTGATAACTGTGAACATTCTCCTGACTGTCAATGCAGCGTGCATCGGCGAGTATTCTTTCGTATTCCTTGCGGTAGTACGCAACAAGATTGCCGTCCCTGGTATTGGCAAGACCGATTTCGGCAGCGAGCAGATATTGAAGAGCTTCAACAAAAGAATCATCGAAGAGCTCGGTGTCCTCGATTCTTCTGGTATAAACGAGAGTTATATCGTTATCATTGACAAAAATTTTATCAGCAGCCTTCCTGTATGGAACAGCCGGAAAAAGTTCATTGATACGGATAATATCCGGCGGCAACTGCATTGCGAATTGAAAATTCGGGTCAAATGGAGTCTCATTGAGCAGAGAAAGATGCAAAGCAGATACGGCAAAACTCCAAGTATGGTCACGCAAAACCCGATCCCGCAGCACCGGAAAAAAACGCTTACAGAGTTTCGCATTGTTGTTTTCATCCTCGAAAGAAAGGATATTGGGAATGCCCAGCATATTGAGAGCAAGATTGCAAATCGAAACAGAGTCCATAATCACCACCTTATAAAAAACAGACGGATGAGGAAGATGAATAAAGAGCTGAAAGGAAAACTACCACCAAAAAAACCTTTATTTTCATCCATCTCCCCATCCGTCAAAAACAGATCAGTTTTTCTCGTAGCAGAAAACCTGCAGGAGTTTTGCATCTTCGATGCGGGTCGCACCAGCCTTTACAGTAGCGAGAGCCTGCCAGCTGTCCCACTTGTCGTGGTTGGTGAAGATAGACATATTCATCTCCTTCTGCATGGCAAGCACGATACCGGACTTGCACCAAGCAGCGCAGAGGCGTGATTTGCCGCCGTCCACCGCAGTGGCTTTCAGACGTCCGGTGCGGACAAAGTGTATGCCGAGAAACTCAGAAGTGACACCTTTGAGCAGAGCCTGCAGAGCGTCATAATCACGACTGCGGACTTCAACACCTCTGGCAAGGTCATCCAGCTGAGTCTGAGTGATTGCCATATACACTTTGTTTGCCGGGTCATCGAGGTCGATGTCTGCATTGCCGAATCGGCTGCGGACTTCGAGGATTTTCTCAACAGTAAGACCCTCGTTCTCACCTGAACCGCCCCAGGTGACAGGAATTTTCTGAGAGTTTGGCAGAGCGACCTGAGTGATACCCTCTTTGCCCTCATAAGCGACACCATCGAATGCGTTCTCGATAATAATGTCATCAATGACACGACCGAGAGCATAGCCGCCGGAAGCAACAACGTCGCTGGTCGGGTCGAGAAGCAAGTCAAGTTTGTCCTGCCAGTCAATGAGATCACTCCATCCGTAAGCGAATCCCCAGACGGTACGTCTGTCGAACTCAGTGTGAATAAGCTGAGTGTCGCTGTACCGGCTTTCGATGCGGACTGCAGAAGTAGGTTTGACCCGGTCAAATGTGCGCTTCTCACCTTCGAGCGGAACGACTGTCACAAAAGGACGAAGCCGGGAACCCTTCTGTTGAGCAAGTGTGTAAACATTGCGTGAATACTGAGTGACGTAATTTTTGGAAAGTTCTGCCATGATATTTTCTCCTTATTTTATTGGCATTTTTCCGTTAGTTGTCGCGTAAGACTCTTCATGGTTGCCCGACACCTGCCGGACCATTAGTTTCTGACCGCCGTCAAAAACTGAATAACATGAAGCATCCGGATCACCTGAAAGGAGATTGCCCATAGCTTTAAGTTTCTGTTTTTAATGTAGCATAATGCGGTAAAAATTATTTCCCTGACACAAAAAAGGGACTGTCGCCCACTTTTTTTTTGAAGCATGGCGACAGTCCGGTAAGGTAAAAACTTACCCCTGAGAAATAAGAGCAACAAGACGTTTAGCCTCAGCCACAGCCCGATCATGCCCGGGATGATCGAAGTGATAGATCGGATTGTCGGGGTCGGCATAAATTGCATCAAGCTGCTGCTGCGGAGTGGAAACACTCTGGCTGATATCAGAATTTTTCAACTTGCTTTCGCTGATTGACTCGCCGATTTTTGCAAGAGCCTCAAAAATCTGATAATTATTGGTCAAAGCTTTTTCCAGGAAAATCTCTTTGATTCCGAAAGTGGTAAGAGCCTTGTCCACCTGAGCGATTCTTGCCGGCAGATTGCTGCCGTATTGCTGCTGAAGTTTGGACATAGTCTCATCATACTCTTTATTCTGAGCCGCGACAGCCATCTCCTGAGCGGCACGGAACCGTTCAATGTCAAAAGCAAGAGCCTGCTCAAAAACATCCTGACTCAAATTCTGAGAGAAAGCAAACTCCCTGAATTTCTGCATTGCGCCTTCGTCAAGAGTGATACCTTCAGGCAGCTCAACGTTATCGACCGAATACTTGTCTGCAGCATCAGGACGTCCGAGAGCTGAATAAAAAGCGTCTTTTTCCTCCTGAGTTGAATTCTGATCAGGCAGGGCAATTTTATTTTTACCGATCATTTTTTGAGCGTTGACATAACTCTTAGCGAGAGTGGTAAAATTTTTTATTGAGTCCAGGCAGGGCTCACCTCGCAAATCTTCGGGCAGACACTCACGCCAGTTTTCTCCCAAAAAGCCCTGGCTGTCGATCATGCCGGAGTAATCAAATGTATCACCGGCACCGACAGAAGAGTCTTTGTCTGCTGCTTCATTCGGAACAATCTGTTGCTCATCGACCACGGCGGAATCACCGCCTGAGAGAATAGTTTTTGTCTCTTCCATAATTATAACCTTTCAAGTCGTCTGACCAGCTCAACAATCTGAGCAGGAGTAAGTTTGTGTTTTGCGATAAATCTTTTGAATTCGGGCGTTGAAGTTCCCAGAGCAGGATCGAACGCCGGCAGCTCACTTTCGGGTATATCCCAAATTGCAAGCTGCTCGACAACTTTTTTGTGTTCTTTTTTTACTTCTGCTGCCGGAGCAGAAGTACCGCCTTTTGGCGGAGCATCACCAATAACGATGCGGGATTTTTCACACTCATCCTGAAGAGCAGAGGTATTGACCTCTTCCTCTTCGGCATCGGGAAACGGCGACATAGTCAGAGGCAGCACAGCAGCTTCAACGAAACTGCCTTTGACCTCTTCATAAAACGCCTTCACTTTTGGAGTCAGTGCATTTTTCCCGGGCTGCATCTTAACGCTTCCGTTTTCAATGACAGCCACAAGGTCGCCACTGACTTCAGAAAAAATCTGATTTCCGTTAATTTTGAAATTGCTCATTTTTTCTCCTGTAAAATTTTTCTTATCTCACAAACAACCGACCTCCTGCCTTGCAGGTAAGCCGCCAAATTGGCATCTGCGATGTATTCTGCATCATTCATCTGAGCAAAAATTTCAAGCTCATGTAAAACAGCCGCTCCTTCGGGAGTCTCAAAGAGCCGGCGAAAAAGAGAAACTATCTTCTCGGAGTACATATCAGACCCCCTTTCCCGACATAACAGCTTCAAGCGGACTGCCCGGTTCAGGAGCCTTACCAAGATTATTGCCGAGTATGCCGGCCCCCTGCATAAGCTGCGCTGCCGCCTGCTGCTGAGCCTGCTGCTGAGCCCTTTTCTCTCTGATTTTTTTCCGCTCTCTTACCGGAACCAACATAGCCGGATTGACACCATTGACAAGTGCAATTTCCCTTGAGACCTCATCGAGATTGAAATTATCAACAACGTCAGGCTTGATTGCCATAATGTTTTGCAAACTTGCCTCAGTCTGCAGCCAACCCAAAACTTCGAGTTTTTTGAGACTTCGGGCGATTTTTGAAACAAAATTTATTTTATAAGTGCTGTTATCCTGAAGCACCTCCGGCACTGGCGGCAGTTTCCCCTGCCTTGCCAAAAGACCGAAAACCCGGTGAATTATCACAGCAAAAAGTTCAGAGTGCAGATTGCCGGCAATTGGAGCGAAGGGGATCATTTTTCCCTCGTTGCGAATTTCCGCCTCGGTGGCTGTAATCTGCCGCAGATCTCCGAGCGGGTCAAAAATGTCCCAGAAAAACCCCTGTTTGACAGTGGTACGCTCTTCCTGAATATCCCGATACAGAGAAAGTAAATCAGCGGCATTGGGTAACACCTCCGGCTTCTCGCCATTCATTCCGCGCTTGTAAGGAATGATTGCACCGGGAGATGTATCAAAGACTTTTGAAACCATTGTACCGTCAGGAACAAGATAACTTGGACTTGATTGTTTTTCCCTTCCGACAATGTAAGCCTGCCGCATTCTGTTCAACATTCTTATATCCGGCAGCAAGTCAATACCAGGTCCCCGTCCATATTGCTCATTGCTTGCCTTCTGAAAACGGCAAACAGCAAACGGAGATTCCACAAACCCACCCTCGGAAATGACAGTTTTGCTTTGGATGTCAATGTAAACGTCAGCAAATGGCATATTTTTTGCATCGATCATTTTAGGATTGCGCTTCTGTCGAGGGAAAACGGCGTGCAAAAGCACATATTCATTGTCCATCAACTTATTGTCCCTGGCATCGGCAATGACTTTTTCGGGAAGATTTTTCTCATCGAATTCCTGAAGCATCTGGCGGGCAGTCATTTTCAGTTCAACAAAAATGGTATCGACTTTCCCCTTGGCACTTTCTGCATAACAGACAGTCTCAACTGGATAGCACCGAAAAACCAGCGGATCCGGGTCAGCAGAGTCTTCACAATAGACGATTCCATCGAGACCGCAGGCGAGGTTATTGAGAGTCTCAATAAGTACACTTGACCAGTTAGAGTTAGCCAGAGCCTCAGCAACAATTCTTGTAGCTTCAGAGAAAAACTTTTTGACCTCGTCATCTTTTTCCAGCTGACGATCTCGTGGAGACAATTCAAACCACCTCTGTTCAGGCGGAGCCATCCAGTTGTACATACCGGCAGCCAAACGTTGACGAGCCTGCACAGCAGTGGTATCAAAAATATCAGCGGCACGCTCACCGCCTTCAGTTTTATCCGGCTGTTCAGTAGGCATACAAAACCTGCGAGCCTGCTGCCAAACTTGCAGCCAATACCCATCCCGTTTAGCCTTCAACCGTTCATAACGGGAAACAAGAGCAGCAACATCCATGTATTAACCTCCGAGAATAGTTTTCTTGATAGAATTGTCACCGGTGTTATTTCCGGCAAGAATGGTTTTGGTCCTGCCATAATTACCAGCCATTCTTTTGCGTTCAGTTCTGACCGCGCCCTGCACCTGTTCTGAGGAACTTGCAGTATTGATAGGCGTCGGATCCGGATCGTCCGGAGTAGTAATGTTCGATTTTTTCGCTTTAGTTGACATAAAAGACCTCCTTGTTGATGATATAAGATACCTCATTGCGTGTTCAAATATTGCAACAGAATAATTCTGCCCTCATTTTCTCTGACGAAAGCTGCACCAGTAACCGAAAAATTCATTGCAGCTAAAAGCCTGATGAGAGTTCTCTTTTTTTCGGGAACAGTAGCAAAAACAACACTGCCGAAGATCGGAAAGAGCTTTTTTGCTTTGCGGAAAGCAGATAACACAGTAGAAAAGTGGATATTTATTCCGGCAACTGGAAGAAAGTGGATAATAACGCCATCGCCGCATAACAACGTAGCGAAAAAGACCCCGACATACCGCCCGGAAACTTCGCGTATATTCCAGACATATCCATGTGCAATATGCCACATAACTTCCTCAGCGGTGACACATGGGATTGTTGTTTTCTCAAAATTGACTCTCATATTTTCCTCAACCCGCCGACAGTTTTTGCGTGAATGACTGCAGTACCGGTATTGACCAGCCCCAACTTCCAAGCCTGAGCCATTGTGCGGAACGAGTCAGCTGCATGACTCGACCAGTCGTGAAGCGGATGACTCTTGTAACAACCGTGCTTTTCGTCCCACTCTTTTTTGTATGCTTCAAGAGCTTTGCGTCCCTCTGCAGTCTTACTCTCATCGAACCAGCAGTACCCGAGCATCTCCCTGCAATTTTCGATACCGCCCATTAAATCGACATTGGTTGGAATGCGCTCAAATTCACAACCGAGCTTTCTGGCGGTCTCCATGCGGGAAACTCCAGAAGAAAGTTCACGCACCGCAATATCATGCGGAGCAAAATGTCGAGCATACCGATACTCTTTTTCTCTCAATACATTGATGTAATGTCCGAGACTTTCACCATTATTTGAGTAGAAATCGATGACCCTGATTTCTTTGCCATAGAATTGAAAAAACCAAATAGAGGTCTCATCGGACATACCGAGGTCCCACGCAGTAAAAACAGGCAAATAAGGATTGTAAGGAATTTTGCAAATTCTGTTTTCGGCATAAATTTTCTGAAAAACCTTGCCGTAATAACTTCCATCCTGAACGACTTCAAAAGCCTCATCAACGTAGCTGGGATATTCCTGCTTGATTTTCTCGTGATAAATATCCTCCTGGATAGTGTACCAAGCCATCTGCTCTTCAGAGAGAGCAATTCCGAAAGAATCATATAATTTATCGAAGTAATTCAATAACCTGGCAGGAATAACAACCGTGCGAGGGTCAGCTACATACTTTTTATCCTCGTGCCACGGATAAAAATGCAGCATAAAATCCCGTTTGTCGAGCGGTCTGCCGACAAGCATTTTAGCCTTTGCCCGCTGAACCATATCGAAAAAATGTCCGCTGTTACCCATGGCCGTGCTCTCAACGAAACAAAAAGAACCGGAGTGAACAGCAGGGAAAGAGCCGGTTAAAATTTCATCAGCTTTTTTTGGAGACTTAGCACAAACCGGACCGAACTCAGAGACATGCAGAAATTGACATGTACCGGAACGGGCTGAAACCATCACCTTTATGCAAGAACCGTTTTTGAAGTGCAGTTCACCGTCAGCAGAATACTGCACAACCGGACACCAGTCGCGCAACTCCTTGGGTAAAGCTTCGTAAGGGTGGACAACCTTGGCAGAGAAAATATCAGCTGCCTTTTCTTTTGTTTCAGCAATTATAATCGAGGTAAAATTTGGACGAAAAATAGCGAAGTCCAACCCCATGATATCGATCAGTGTTGTAAACCCGAGCTGCCGCGCCTTGAGAATAACATTAAAGTACCAATAGTCATCGAAAAACTTCTCCTGCTGTGGTCTCATGACAAATTGAACATCATCTCCGTGCTCATCAATAATACGATACAGATTGTTGATGCGCCACTTCTGACTGCCTACCGCATTGACTTCCATTGTTCACTCCATGCCTGGAACATCGAGACCGCCTCAGCGTTGATAGAGTTTTCGACTTCGATTTTGTCCTTGTAGTGTTCAGCATTGTTGTTTTTGAGCAGGAATTGAGCGAAGGACGAGTTTTGCGTACCATCCAAAGCACCCTCCATGCGATTAGCAGTAATCGTCTGATGAATAAGTTCAGCTTGATAAGCGAGCTCATCATCTCCCTTGCGCCAACGGGTAAATTCATTGCGTAAAATAGAAATATAAGAGCAGAAGCCCTCAATTGAATAAGGTGCGGGATTGGGAATGCGCTCGACTCCATCTTTGGTAACAACAGTTTTAGTCCTTCTGTCGCATTTAGCAAAATACTTGCGAGCTGCCTCGGCGAGAGCCTCAGCGGTCCAGGAAGTTGCTTTTCTTGGACGACCAATTTTTTTTGAAGAAAAATTTCTTACATCAGCCATAAAAGAAACCTTGCGGGAAATTTTTGATAAATATAAATTGAGTAAAGCATCAAGGAGTTGTAATTATTTTCAAAATTTTTGGAGAAATAATGTTGACAAATCACTCAGCTGAAACTAAACGGCATTCGAGATAAGCTCTGAGAGCCCATCCGGTAATCATGTATCCGCCTCGATCACACCTTGCAGCCAAAACGCCCTGGCGGCACATTTTTCTGACAGTGGAAGGGTGACGGTGAATGATAACGGCGATCTGTTCTACGGAGTAGCAGCAGTTCTCATAAAAGCGAACCGGCTCGGAAGAAGTTTTAACTTTTTTATCCATGCTATAACCTTTATAAGAGATGTAATTCTAATGAAGCATCCTAATGCAAAAAGAGCGAAATCTAATGCAACTTAATGCAAAATATAGCACAAAGCGACAAAAAATATTTCCCTGCCGCCAAGCTCACCGGTGGACATGAATCAAAAATGGCGAAAAAGGATGTAAAAACAGAGCAAAGCTGTGAAAGCCTGAAGAGCGTGAGAGGAGTGTAAATAGAATGCTGTTGAAGTGCACGCGCGCGCGAGATAAAACGCTGGTAAAAAGCTAATAAGAAATAAAAACATTAAGAAAAAGAAATCCCATTTTGTTGTCATTAAGACAACAGGAGGGAAAAACCGACTATCAGAACGAAGCGAAAGCGGCAACATAAACATAAGCTGAAACCGTCACTCGAGCCACCACAAACGTCATACAAATTGACATACAAAAACAAGACAAAATAAAAACAAACAAAAAGCACCTCAAGAAAAATCTGAGGTGCAAAGACAAAAAACCAATGGTACCCGGAGCGGGACTCGAACCCGCACTTCTTTCGAAAGAAGATTTTAAGTCTTCTGTGTCTGCCATTCCACCATCCGGGCAACATCAATATAAAATAAGTGTTATTTTCATTTTTTCAAGCCGAAAACAAATAAAAAACCGCAAACTGCAAAGCAATTTACGGTTTTGTGCAGATTACTGTTCTTTATTCTGAGTCAACCTGTTTTATCTTGTTTCCAAGTGTCTCATATTTACTTTGTGTATAGAAACAGTTTTATAAAATCAACCATGCAGGAAATATATCTGAGTTTGCTCCCGGATACATCCAGCCAGCTTTCAAGCGGGAGTTCGAGAGAACGGGATAAAACGACATCGGTTCCATAATGTTTTGTCATCCGTTTGAGTATCTCCACATCGAAAAACCATCTGGTGACAAAACGGTGCTCCGTAATAAATGGAACGCACTCTTTTTTATAAAGTTTTGCTCCGCACTGGGTGTCGTAAACAGGAAGATCCAAATAGAGTGATACCGCTGTGGCGAAAACTCTGCCGAGATAGTGGCGGTACCACTTGCGCTTTATTCTTCCTCCGAGCCGCAGCAGACGGCACCCGGAAATATAGAGCATCTCATCTGTCGCTGCCTCAAGCATACGCTCAAGTTCACTCAGAGGAGTTGCAAGATCGGCATCCCAGAATCCGATGTAATCGGAGTTGTGTTTCATCGCTATCTTCATTCCCTGCCGAACCGCTTCTGCTTTGCCTGAATTCTTTTCCAGAGAGCACCACTCTGCCCGGTTGGCGGAACAGAAGTTGGCAAGAACTCCGGCGGTACCGTCACAGCTGCCGTCGTTGACGAAGATGAAATTCACATCAGGATGGGTTTCGATAAATTCACGGAACGCCGGAAGATCAAGTCTCCCCTCTTCGTTGTAGCATGGTATGATTATTGAACAACTTGGTCTATTCATTGTGACAAAATCCTTCTTTCGCTGTTTTCAAAAGTATATTATACACAAAGTACGGAATAAATCAATAGCAAAAACGAACGAAAAAAGAAAAAACCGCAAACTGCCGATGCAATTCACGGTTTTCTGATAAATTACAGTTCCTTATTTCACAGCACGTTTATTTTTGAGCTGCCACTCGTAAATCGAGGGAACCGCAAGTTTCGGACGCGGCGCAGATTTATCGTACTTATAAAAACGGTTGTTTTTATTTATAAATGGCTTCTGAAGTCCGGCACTGAGTTTTCCGCTGCCTCCGTAAATTTTGTTGTCGGTGATTTCAATTCCTATACAATCAGGACTGGCAAAACGGATAAACGGACTTGACGGACTGTCAAATATAAACACATTGTTTTTGATGATATGGTCAAAACTTGCGTTCTTGACAAAAAATCCGGCTTTTCTGACCGTGCGCATACGGTTGCCGACAAAAATCCAGTTTTCATTCATGCCGCCGAGATAAATGGCATCCTCAATGCCGAAACCGTCACAGTTGTAAACTACGTTACGGGGACCATTGGGACCGTGAGAGCCATCTTCAGGCGGAGATGCCCACAAAACATTTCCGTAGCCGCCATTTTCTTTGGTATCTGATATTATACGGCAGTTCTCAAAGAGATTTTCATTGCTCCATCCGGCGTGCCACTGGGCATCACTGTTATAGAATACTCCATTGCGGATAACATTGCCGTTTGCCGACCACTGCACCACGGGGGCATGACGCATTCCACGGGTAACTATTCCATCAAGAAGAAAATCATAACAGCTGTCACTGCCGATATAAGCGGTTCCGCCGCCTCCTTTGAAAAAGGCGTCGTTGAATTCACTGTCAAGTATCGAACAGAACTTGGAGTTATTGGCGTAAACAGGATTGCGTCCAGCCATAATGATATTCACACCCTTGACACGGCAGTCGGTTACAAACTGCATATCAATAGTGGTGAACCAGTAATCGTTTTTGGTTTCAATCGTTAGATTTTCAACGCCGCAGCCGTGTATGGTGTCGATTTTACGCAGAAATGCTTTGTCGATCGCATCGTAATCTATTCTCAGCGGCTGATTGAGGAATACTTTTGCTCCGTCTGTACCGGTGACAAAAAATATTGAACTGCGGAAATTTCCCCAGTTGCAGGCGTTGCGGGTGATCGCTCTGCGGCGGGGAGTTTCGGGAGCACGTAACAAAACAACGTCTCCTTTTTTGAACGGATGTTTTGCATTTTTCAAAATAACAAAATCATTTCCGCGTACACCATCTCCGGCAAGCAGATAATCTTTACCGGTAAATCCCCTGCCCTTGATGGATATCGCTCCACGGGGGTAGCCGTTGGGAAATATCGGTTTCGCCTTTTTGTCGATGACAATTGAGAGTTTTTTTGCATAAACTTTACCGTCACCGTAATTGGCGGTCACAGAAAGTATATGTTTTCCCTGTTTTGCACTGCGGGGAAGCTGCACGTGAAAATATGATTTATTTCCTGAGTGAAGCTGTTTTGTATATTTGCCGATAATTTTATCATCAAGTTTGGCGGTTATTGAGTTCAAATCACGTGCACGGGCAATGATCTGCAAATTTTGACGGGGAGCAAGATGCATTCCGTCACTGACCATGTAAATATCGATGAAATCTCTTCCGGTATCATAGACAAAGTCTATTTTGGTCTTGTCTCTGCCTGCACCTCTGAGCACCACATTGCTGCGCTCTATCTGGAAGAATTTGCCGAGAGTATATTTCCCTTCGTCAAACTGGATTACTCCGCCTGAATCAGGCAGCGCTTTTACTGCCCTGGTCAATGCCTGGTAACAATCTTTTCCGTCATTGGCTTTGACTCCGAAATCAGAAAGCCTCAGCACTTTTGTACCCGGATGGTCAAAAAATCCCTTGCGGACTCCCGCTCTGGTGAAGTCGGGATAAACGATTCCATCCGGACCGGGAAAGTCTGCCGCAGTTAGTTTTTCCTTTTCGTGCGGACGTATTTTGTACTGCGGTTTCCACGGTGGTGCAGCTTTGAAATCTTCCACTCTTTCAAGTACGATATCATCAACGGCAACCACACTTGCAATGCGCCACGGCAGCCAGACGTTTACCCGTGCATAAGCAGTGTTTTCGTCGTAGGCGTAGGCATATTCACTGCACTTCTGCCACTCATTGATGTTTGGGGGAGCACTGCCCATATAAATTCCGCCGTTTGACAGCTTGCGGTGTTTGGAATCAAAAAACTCAACGCCGACACTCGAACCGTAATTTTCAATCATCAGCATCTTTGCGCTTATGCGGTAAACTCCAGCCCGTGCCGGGATTTTGATGGAACGCAATGCGTGGTTTCCCCTCACCTTGCTGTTTTTAACCGGAGTAAAATCCAACAGTGCAGCTTTTTTTCCGGAAAATGCTCTGTCGGTCAGCTTACGTTTGGTAAGAGTTGTCACCTTATCCCATTGCTTGAAACCGTTTTCAAACCCCTCGGTAAAAATGACTTCAGCCGACACAGCAACAGCTATACAAATGGTAAACAGAAAAAATAATTTCTTCATAAAGAGGAAATCCTTTTCAGTTCAGAGAGAAAGTCACTCCATTGGCATCATTGGTCATTTTTACCCACAACGGACTCATTCTGAGCTGATAGCGATCCTGTGCCGCCACATGACCATCAAAAAACACCATATTGGCACGATCGTTGTGCTGCAACTTGATGTGAGGAGCTCCGCCGTAAGTCTTGCCGACGATAAACTGCCAGCATGGACGGTTCTTGTTGGGGTCTGCGGCAGTACTGTTGTAGCTTGATTCACCGAAATAGGTCACTGAACCGGGAGTTTTGACGTTGGAGACCTTATAAAATCTTATTTGGGCAGAACTGCTGCCTAATTGCTGCTCAAACCAGATATTTCCGAGCAGCTCTTTTTTGTTGTTGCCGGTAGCGGTGTAATCGTTGTCACCATTCAGGGTCAACATTCCATATACACGGTACTCGGCATTGCTGTAATCGGAATACGGAGGATCAAAGGCTGAAGATGGACAAAAAGTCACTCTGTTGAATCTTCCGTATGACCCGCTGTTGCCACTTGGGTATATCTTATTGAAAGTAAGGTATTTGCCATCATAAAGTTTGCTCAGATACGACGGATTGCCGGTTGGCAGAACATACTGGTAAACGATTATGCCCCGGAAATCATCGGCATAAGAATGCAGTGCACCTGACATACTTTTGAGGTTATTCACGCATACAGCAGCCTTGCCGCGCTCCCGTGCCGATGAAAGTGCCGGCATGAGGATGGATGCAAGAATTGCGATGATGGCAATTACAACGAGGAGTTCGATCAGAGTGAATGGGGATCCATTCACTCTCTCATGAGAGAGTCGTCTTTTCATGAAAATTTTCCTTTCGTGTTGTTTTCAAAGACATAACTTGTCGGAAACAGACACATATATTATACACAAACTCCGGAATAAAACAATAGCAAAACTGTAAAAAAAGAGGAAAAAAGTTCAAAAAAGCGTAACTTATTATAAATCAAAAGGCTCTGTTCCCGACACGGGTAGGTAAAGGTAAATAAAAAAGTTTCTCCGCTTTTCTTGAAAGGGAGAGATCCGCCGTCGCCAAGGCTATGGCGGGACAGGGGGAAAAGAATAACGAAGCCGACGTTCGGCTTCTTTTCTCGTGAAAAGAAGTTTTCACGCTTTCCCCGCATCATCTCCCCATATCTGGAACAAAGCTAATCAAAAAAATGAAGTGCCCGGCAAAACATAAAAAATCCCGGACGATTTCTTTTGGAATCATCCGGGATGAGTTTTATTTATCCATGCTCTTTCAGGATCACTCGTATTTACTTGCGCACCCGAGAGTAACTTCGCTGAAAAACGGTTTGCTCAACACCTTTTCGCGCAGGGCAAAAGCCTTTTCTGCATCGAACTTATCCAGCATGGCAAGGAGTATTTTGGCAGTGCTTTCACCGCATCCGCTCACTTCAAAGGCATGCTCTTCAGGAATGATCCGGGGGTCGTGGTGACTGTATATGGGGGTACGCAGCAAGGTCAAACGGACTCTGCCGTCACTCTGTACATCACATGCCGTAAACTCTCCGGCGATAACCAGACTTCTGCCGTTGGCAGCTGAAAGCACAATTGCACCTGCCACCGGATACTCCTTGCCGTTACAGCTGCGGGGAATAAATGCTCCCGGAACAGCATCATATCTGTGACTGATTTCAAAAGGCAATCTGAACTCCATCTTCAAAATCTGCTGTTCGCTCTGCCAATTCATCTTCAGAGCAAGAGAAAGCTCTTCCGGCTCAGCCAAATCCCGTCGGACTTCATTCAGCAGATTTGCGCCGCAGCAGAAAGTTGTCAGAGTATCACTGAATAATACTCCGCGGTTGAAGGAAAAGCTCTTTTTCTTCTCCATTTCTGCCCCGTCTGATGCCGGATAACGATCAACACTGTGACTCCAGGTATCAGTCTTATCAGGATAGACGACGTAACTGTGATGCACTCCGAAGAAGGAATCCGCCTTTCCGACCGGCTCCCCGGATGATTTCCCTGAGTCTTCACGAATAGTGATTATCCGCCTGCCGTGTGCCGGAATATCAAGAAATACTGCAAAACGGCGCAACCCCATGGCGCATTCACACCGGATTTCCTGCGAAGCAAGTAAATTACCGTTCTCATCGTAAAATGCATAGTTCCTGTTATGAGGAGCGCACCAGTCATAACCGAGCCACGGCTCACATTCCACGATTCCGCTGCGGTCGTATTCTGTAAAATTGTCGAAAATCAACTGCTGATAAGGTGATGCCGGAACCTGATTGTTTTTCAGCTTTACTGCCTTTTCAATGATGTTGTTTGCCGTGGAGCGGGCAAATCCCAAATCATCGTAAATATCCTCATAGGCAGATTTCACCGATGTACCGGGCAGAACATCGTGAAATGTAGCAAACCAGACTTTTTTCCATGCCGCATCAAACATTACTTTTTCTTCATATCCCAATGCGTTTTCAGGAATATCCTTAAGGCAGTTTTCAGCTGCAAGCATGGCTTTTTCTGCGGTGAGCATCTGACTTTTCATACTTCTTACTGCGCTGTAACAGCCGACAGCATGGTGTTGAAGTTCATTTTTCCAAACCGGTTTTGCAACATTTTTCACAGCTTCAAAATAGCGGTCAGGGGTGCTGAACTCTATCTCCCAGCCGGGGATGATATCCGGATTGTCGAGCAGAAAAGCTATCTCTGAAGCCACAGGTCCGCCGCCGTGGTTACCGACTCCGACAAACCCCATGAAGTGCTCAACACCGGGTGCAGTTTCGGCAAGACACGATTCAAGGTTGAGTTTTATACCTTGACCGAGATCAGGACCGACTGTACAGTAAGCCCCTGCCAAGCGGTAGGTATTGAGAATTCCGCCTTTGACTCCGTGCCATTCAAAGAGGTTGCCCGGCAGATTCAGTATGGCATTTTCCGGTCTTGACATCACATAATTTTCAATACCGCAGGCGTTCCAGATATCAGGAATGGTCGCCGCATGACCGAAACTGTCAACATTGAATCCGGTCTTAACTCTCAAACCGAAACGGCTTTCAAAATAGTTTTGGGAATACTCGCCCTGCCGGAGCAAATTTTCATACATCGGGATATTGCAGTCAGGCTGAATATAAAAGCCTCCTGTAACGTGCCATCTGCCGCATTCTATATTTTTCGCAACCTTGCGGAATATATCAGGAGCGCACTTTTCAAGAGTTTCATAAAACCATGCCTCCCCGCGGGTTATAATTATTTCCGGAAAACGCTCTATAAGTGTGCATGCGGTGCGTGCTGTTGCTATTACCTCATCAATTCCCTGGCTGCGTTTCCACGCCCATACCGGATCCAGATGCGAGTTCAGTATCACATGTATTTTTTTCATAACATCACCTTTCATCTATGATTTTCAAAAGCAGAACTCTTCTGAAACAATTATACTATACACAAAGTCCGGAATAAAGCAAGAGCAAAACTCAAAAAAAGCCACGCTCTGTAAAAAGAACATGGCTTATCAGATGATATATATTGTTTATTCGGTGGTATTATTTTCTGATTACCGGAGTTTCCATGAGTCCGCACTTGACCAGCTGGCGGGTTTCGGTCTCGACGGCCTTGAATTGTGCCGGACCTGTCCAGACGGGACGCTTCTCAAGATAAAACGGTCCCATGGCATTGCGGCGGTGTCCGAGAATACGCAGAACGAGAGTTCCTGATACCGGCTCATCGCCGAGCTCGATGGTGTACGGAGGCCACGAAATCAGCTTGAATTCGCTGCCGTTTATGCTGTATTCGACAGCCACTCCGCGCCACTCGCCGAGCTCGATGGTTCCTGATACTCCGTCAAGCGGAATGATATAGTCGAGATTACCCGCAAAGTTGGGCAGTCTCTGTTTGCACCAGTCGCCGATTTCAAGTTTTTCCGGAAGAGTAACGAGGGTGTCGTTTTCGACTCCGAAATCTCCGATGAGATAGCACATCTCGAGTCCGGGCAGCAGATTGGAGTAGCGGCACTCAAGCTCGAGCGTGTTGTTTCCGACAACGAACATATCCTCGGGCAAAGCCACTTTGCGGATGGCGATATCGCACCACCAGCCGGTATCGCTCTGATCTATCGGCTTGCCGTTGAAACGCATGGTGTAGAGTCCGGGAGACTCCAGCGCAAACTCTGCACCTCCCGCCGGAATGGTCTCAACGTTGATATTATAACGCAAAGTAAGGTCGATTTCTCCCGTCTTTTTGCGGCTCGAGTTGCACCACGGCTGAACCATGGCTCCGCCTCTCGGAGCTGAACCGATGAGCTTGCGCAGTTTGTCATCGAGCGTGAGAACGTACTCGGCGGAGTTCCACTCTGCTCCGTTGACCCGGTATTCAGGCTTATCCAGAACCAGAAGATTCTTTTCTGAGAGCTTGTAAGCAACCCGTGCACCCTGAGCAAACAGCGGAACAACAGAATTGCTGCGTTTTTTTGCAGCTGTGCAGACCTCTGTGGAAATTTCACTATTGCTGGCAACGTAAACCCGGCTCTGAAGCGGTTCAAAACCGGTGTTGATGACAGCCAAACCGTCAACCGTTTCAAACGAAACCTTATACCATTTGCCTGTCGCAGTGTCGAGCTCGTAAATTCCGTAACCGTCGGGAATGAGCCATTTGATGACGGTTTCAGGATAGGTGCGTTTATTTTTACGCACCATCTGCATCTCTTCCTCACCGAGCACATCTTCAGGTGCGGGGTTACGGTCAGTATATTGAGTCCATCTGAGGCTCTTGCCGAAGTTGCTGACAAAGAGTGACTGGTAATCTTTTCCGGTATGGATGCTGTGGAGCATCGAACAGATTTCCTCACCGTTTGAAGTTATCGACACCCGACGTATCGCTCTGCCCAATTCGGTAACGGCTTTATCCTCATCCGCCTGAATGAACTTGGCAAAGGCTTTTTCCGCACGGTCACTCAGCTCGGCATCGACTCTCGACGGAGCTTTACCCACATAGACGACGGTTCCGCCTGAAGCGTGGAACTCTTCGAGCAGTGCAAGCGTGGTCGAGCGGATGGTGAGCATCTGCGGAACCAATACAGCCTTGTAGGCGGCTTTATTGACGAAGAGTTTTCCATCTTCAACTTTGCCGTGGCGTGACATGATATCTTCACAGCCGAGGTCGAAGTCGAGGTGCTCCATCAGGAGTTTGTTGTGGAGAGGTCCGAACTTTTTGGACTCGAGCAACGGGTCGATTTTGGCTCCTGAACAATCACAGTTGTAATCATTGAAGAGAGCTATTCCCCAGAATGATTCAACGGGGTGGATGAGAAGCAAATCACGGGTCTCCTCGCCGCTGTTGAGCACGGCACTTACTCTGCCGAAGTAGTGCTCGAGCTGTTTGTGGCGGTCTGCCCACGGTGACTGGTAAGAGATGGAAGCAGGGTAATCACGTTTCGCTTCGGCGGCGGAAGTGTACCACGCAAGGTGCTGGCAGCGCAGGTTTATGCCGAGAGCCAGCTGCCAGTCTCCGAGAGCCTTGTGTCCGAAGAAGGGGAAATCCCAGCCGGTACATCCGTAGGTCTCCGAAAGTCTGGTTTTCCATCCGAACTGATGTGCAACACTGGATACCTGTTTTGCAGTCATAAATTCGTCACGGTACTCGGTGAGCAAATCCATTCCGGGAGCCTGCATATACTCGTAAAAACGCATACACTCGCCGACACACTGGGTCTGTATCTCTATGCCGCCCTCCTGCAACAGGTGTCCGGTATAGAGCATATTGTTTTCCTGACACCACTTGCCGATGCGCTCGCCGAAGGCACGGGTGAAGAGCTCGGCGCAGAGGTCGTAATAGTCGTGGCGGGGTTTGCTGAACATCTCACTCTGTTCGAACATGAAGAGCTCAGGAAGTTTTTCGAGCAGGTCGTAACCGAACCGCTCCATGAATTTTTCAGGAATGGCATCTGTCCACTGAATATGATAAGCGTCAACGGCAGAGAGGTGGCGGTAATTGGGCTCATCGGTAAAAATTCCGGGAACCGCCTTGCCGAACTTATCGGCAATCTCACGGCGGTAGGCTTCGTGGGTGACTTCTATGAACTTGTCAACCGCTTCGGGATTCATCGTATCAAGGTACGCCTCTCCGTTGAACCAGGAGTTGTCTCCGGAAACAACTCTCACGAAACGAAAGAGCTTTTCTCCATCTTCCGGCTGCTCATTTTCAGCAAGTTTGCGGTAGGATATGTAACGGCGTGAACCGGGAGCAAATTTTACCGCAAATCTGCCGAGCTCTACGGGGTCGATGCCTCCGCAATTTTCATTCTCTTCGAGCATCACCAAGCCGCGTATGCGGTAACGCACATCGCTGGTCACCAGACCTCCGGCGGCTCCGCTGGGCCAGCGGTCCTCATCATAGAGCCATGCGTGCATATTGAGTTTTTCAGCCTCTTCGATACAGGCTTTGACACAATCGAACCACTCTTCTGAGAGGTAGGGAGTATTCAATCCGACACGGGAGTGCATAAAAAAGCCGCCGAGTCCCATATCTTTCATCAGGTGTATCTGACGGATAAGTTCCTCTTTGGTGAGTTTTCCGTTCCATGCCCAGAACGGAGCTCCGTGCAGAGAGGGGTTGGAACTTTCTTCTGCAACACTTTTCAACAAATCTTTGACCATGGTATATTTCTCCTTATTTAAGGTGACTTTGTTGAAATATATACCTGTTTTTCAAAAAAACCATAAATAAATCAACAAAAAATTAGCATTTTCTGACAAATGTGTTATACTATAACAAAAAGCTGTGTCAAAGAGGATTGTTTTTATGAGATATCTGATACTTAACAACATTTCCGGACTGAGCGATTTTCAGTTCGTGGTGAAGAATTTTGTGCATGAGCGGTCTGAAAAATTTTCCGATGTCCACGCTCACCGGGACTTCTTTGAACTCGTGGTGGTCAAAAGCGGCAGCGGAACTCACTGGACTGAAAAAAAGAGTGAAAATTTAAGTGCGGGAGATATCTTTCTCATACCACCGGGAGTTGAACACAACTATCCCATTGCCAAGTCACTGAGCATTTACAATGTGCTCTTTTCTGACGGATTTTTTCAGCAGTTCCGTGATGACCTGTCAGCATTTGCCAACTATCAACTCTATTTCAATCTCTCTTCCACTGCCAACTCAGGAGCAGTGGAGATCATGCACCTCGACAGAAACTCCTTTGCCGAATTGATAAAACTGCTCGAAGAGACCGTTGCCGAACAGAAAACTCCCGGTCCGGGAAGTCAGACTGCGGTATTGTGCAATGCTCTCAAAATCATGCTGCTGCTCTGCCGTCACGCCAAAAGCCGCACCTCAGATGAGCTGTCAGGAGCGGTGTTTTCGATAAGCAGACTGCTTGCGGAAATGGAAAATACTCTTGACGAAAAGTGGAATCTGGAAAAAATGGCAAAAAAATGCTGCCTCTCGGTAAGCAGTTTCAGGCAGCAATTCAAACACTTTACCAGAGTGTCTCCTGCGGCATGGCTGCTTGAAGCCAGAATAAGAAAGGCTCAGACTCTGCTCAAAAGCTCGGATTTATCCGTCTCGGAAATTTCTGCCATCTGCGGTTTTTCAGACAGCAATTACTTTGCAAGACAATACAAAAAGCATCTCTCACTCTCACCGAGAGAGTACCGCAAAGAAAGTTTCTGACCTGCTTGCTCTCAACGGCGTGAACGTCTGCTGCGTTTCATGCGCGGCTTCTTTTGGGGAGCGTACTGCTGAAGCTGTTTTTCAAGCGTTCCCTTTTTGGTGAAGTCTATCACTTCAGGACTGCGCTCTTCGGTCTGCGCCCAGCACTTTGCCGTGGGGTCGAGCAGTTTTCCATCGAATACCACTTCGATATTGCGTTTGTGAAGCTCCCAGCGGATAACCGCCCTGCCCGAGCGGTCGCCGTTGTACTTTATCATGCAAATGGGGTCGAGACGGCGTATCAATCCTGCCTCCTGCTGACTTATCACGTTGGGCACGTTGCCGGAGAGATAGAGCCGGGCGAGGTTGCAGAGCGCCATTTCCTCCTCTTCGCTAAGTGCATCATACTCAATGCCGTTCACCATCACTTTCGGTCCGGCACATCCGAAAAAAAACACGCTTGCAACTGATATCAACCAAAACAATATCAACTTTTTCATATTTAACGCTCCAAGTGATTGTATTCGATAAGAGTATTGAGCCAGTTGTTCAAACTGGTGTAGTATTCGGGATTGCACTTCGGCAGCTCTCCGCACTCGATTCCGGCGGCAATCAGAGCTTCGACGAACTCCTGCTGCCTGCCCTGCTGTTCGGGAAGCATTCCGTTTTCATAGAGGAACACCATCTTTATCACCACGGCGCACTGCTCGAGACTCCATGCGGGAGAAGCGACTCCGCAGAGGTGAGCCAGCACCGAGCGCAGTGCATCGTATGTGAATGGCACCGGAACTCCGTCGGCAAGATTTTTGAGCAGGAATGAAGATATTTTACCTGCCATTTTGAAGTTGCGCAGATTATCTGACACTCCGTCAAAAGCCGCAGTCAGTTCGATGTTTTCAGCATCAAAAAGTGTTCCACTGCCGCTGTCACGGTAGGTGACATCGAACTCACGGAACAAATCGACTCCGGAAAACTCCCCCTTGCCGGAAACGCTCTGCGCTTTTTTTATCACAAGAGAGAGCTTTCCGCAATCCGGACTTATTCCATTGACCAGCATTGCCGTCTCTTTGTACGGCCTTTTGTCAAGTATGATGAACTGAGTCGATATCATTTTACTGCTCTTCAGGCATCAAGTGCTTTTTTGAGCTCGCCCACCACCAGCTGCGGATTGGCTTTGCCTTTGGATAACTTCATGACCTGACCGACAAAGTATTGCAGAACTTTGGGATTTCCTGCTTTATACTCAGCGACCTGTTTGGCGTTTTCGGCTATCGCCTGCCGGACAAACTGGGCAATGGCTCCGGCATCGCTCACCTGACTCAGACCTTTTTCCTTGACGATATCAGCAGGAGACTTGCCGGTTTCATACATCTCGGCAAAGACATCTTTACCGATCTTGCCGCTGATGGCTCCGGATGAAATGAGGTTGGTCAGCTCTGCCAGCTGTGCCGGAGTGATTTTGCATTCGTTGATGGCGATTTTATCCTCTCCGAGCAGGCGCAGAAGTTCTGAACTTATCCAGTTGGCGACCAGTTTCGGAGTTTTGGCACTCTTTGCCGCCTCATCGAACCATGCGGCAAGGTTGCGGTCGCCGGTCATTACCTGAGCATCGTACTCAGAAATGGCGTAAGTTTCGACAAAGCGGCGGCGCATCGCATCGGGCAGCTCGGGAAGAGTTGCTCTTATCTTTTCGATATCCTCATCGGTGAAGGTCACCGGCATCAAATCGGGATCGGGGAAATAGCGGTAGTCGTGGGCGGATTCTTTGGTGCGCATGAGATAGCTCTCGCCCTGGTCATCGTTCCAGCCGCGGGTTTCCTGACGCAGTGAACCGCCGTTGTCGAGGATCTCAGCCTGACGCCAGATCTCGTAGTCGATGGCACGGTGCACGGCACGGAAACTGTTGAGGTTTTTGAGCTCGATTTTGACTCCGAACTCTTTCTGCCCGACCGGACGCAATGAAATATTGACGTCACAGCGCATCTGACCTTTTTCCATATCGCAGTCACCGATGCCGCCGTACTGCATGATCTCCTTGAGTCCGGTCAAATAGGCGTATGCCTCATCGGCACTGCGCATATCGGGCTCGGAAACCACCTCCATGAGCGGAACTCCGGCGCGGTTGTAATCGACTCCGCTGACACCTCCGAAGTGGGTGAGTTTGGCAACATCCTCTTCGAGGTGGATACGGGTGAGACGGATATCCTTTTCCGGCAGCGGTTCGCCGGAAAATCCGGTTCCGCCGATATGGATGTATCCAGCCTCGCAGAACGGCAGGTCGTACTGCGATATCTGGTAGTTCTTGGGCATATCGGGATAGAAGTAGCTCTTGCGGTCGAATTTACTGAATTTGGCTATCCTGCAGTTGGTGAGAAGTCCGGCTTTCACTGTTTTGAGTATCGCCTCCTGATTGGGGACCGGAAGCACTCCGGGATATCCCATGCACACTGGACAGACATTGGTATTCGGTTCGGCTCCGAATTCATTTGCGCATCCGCAAAACATCTTGCTGGCACTGCGTACCTGAACGTGGGTCTCGAGACCGATCACTGCTTCGTATTTCATCTTTTTTCTCCGGTTGATTTCGTAAAACAAATTTGCTCAATATATAATTTATCGGAACTGTGCTCATTTGTCAATCACGAAAACGCATTTTTTTGCAACTTGTGACTTGATTTTATCGTTTTTAAGGGTTATTTTTCATAAAATACACGGAAAAGGATTTTTTGTTATGATTCAGCATATCCCCGGATACATTCTGATATTTTGTGTCGGAGCTTTTATTTTTATGGTAAACTCCATCAATCTCAAAAAGAACAGAGCCATCGCCAGCAGGGCAAATATGATAGGCATAAAAGCCGCCGCCGAAGAAGAAAACTCCGGAGTTTCTGCCGGGGATGTGAAGCAGGCTGTGGCAAAATACAATGAGTGCGCTGCCATTTTCAACGACTCCATAACATCTCCGTTTGGCTCGATACTCAACAGGATGCTGAAATATCCGCTTTTTGAAATCATAGAAATGGATGATTCCACGAACTAACATATAAGGATTTTTTTATCATGGTCAAGTGCGGTATTATCGGTTGCGGAGTCATTGCTCCGACTCACATCGAAGGATACAGAAAACTGGATAACGCCGAGGTCGTGTACGTCTGCGATCTTATTCCCGAAAGAGTCAACGCCATCGGCGATAAATACGGCATCGAAAAAAGATGCACCGACTATCATCAGCTGCTTGCCGATCCCGAAGTTCAGCTGGTCAGTGTCTGCACCGACCACGCCAGCCACGCTCAGATCGTGCGTGACGTTCTCAATGCCGGAAAACACGTCGTCTGCGAGAAATCAGCCGCCAGAGTCACTGAGGATGTTGCGGTCATGCTCGATGCGGCAAAAGCTCATCCCGAACTGGTCGCTTCCGGAATCTTCCAGCACCGCTTCGAGACCCACAACCGGGTGCTCCGTGATATGCTCAACTCCGGCAAATTCGGCAAACTGCTCGCCGTCAACCTCAACTTCTGCTGCCGTCGCACCAATGAGTACTACATCAAGGATGCGTGGCGCGGCACTCAGGCCGGTGAAGGCGGAGGCGTTCTCATCAATCAGGCGATCCACCATCTCGATCAGCTGAGGTATCTCTTCGGAGATATCGAGGCTATCACCGCAAAAACCGCCAACCTCACCCATCAGGGCGTCATCGAGGTTGAGGATACTGCCTTCTTCATCATCGAGTTCGTGAGCGGACTCAATGCCGTGGTCATGGCGACAAACTCCAGCGTGAGAAACTGGAACAGCCGCCTCATGGTCGAGGGTGAAAAGGCAAGTCTCTTCTACGAAAACGAAAAGTGCACCTCGGTCGAGGCGGAAACTCCGGAGCTGGCAAAAGAGATCGAAAACGCTCTCGCCGATGAGAGAGAAAAAGCCACCGTCGCCGGAAAAAGCTATTACGGCAGCGGTCATACCGGGCAGCTCTTTGATATCGTCAATGCTGTGGAAAACAAAACTGCTCCCTATGTCTCGCTCGAGGATGCCTGCATGAGCTCAGTATTCGTGCTCGCCGTGTACGAGTCCGCCAAGAGCGGAAGACGGGTAAAAATCGCGGATTTGATTTGAATACCAACGACACAATAACCGCTCCTGCCACCGGAATAGGCGGAGCTGTTACCATCATCAGAATTTCCGGCAAAGAGGCACTCAGCTGTGCCGCAAAGGTGTGGCGGGGCAGGACTCCGCTTGAACAGGCTGAGCCGAGAAAGATGTACCTCGGCAAGGTCGGAGGAGACCCCACGCTTGCCGTTTATATGAAAGCTCCGGCAAGCTACACCGGAGATGATGTCGTTGAGCTCCAGTGTCACGGAGGAGCAGTCGCCGCCAACGCCGTTCTGCGTGCCCTGCTCTCAGCCGGTTGCCGCATGGCTGAACCGGGTGAATTCACATTCAGAGCATTCGTCAACGGCAAGCTGGATCTCGCTCAGGCTGAGGCGGTCGCAGATTTGATAAACTCCGGAAGCGAAAGTGCCATGCACCTTGCCGAGAGGCAGCTTGCAGGCTCGCTCAGCACTCAGCTCGATGCCGTTTACGATGGAATAAATCATCTGCGCTCGGAGTGCGAAGCACGGCTCGACTTTCCTGACGAAGAGCTTGATTTCGATACCGACCTCATTCAACAGTGTATCCGTCTCAAAGAGATGATAGCAAAACTTCTGGCAAGCCGTGAGGCGGGAGCGAGGTTGAGAGACGGCATTGATATCGTTCTTGCCGGACGTCCGAATGCTGGCAAATCCTGTCTGCTCAACCGTCTTGCCGGTTTCGACCGTGCTATTGTGAGTGACATTCCGGGAACCACCCGTGATACCGTCGAACACGAGTGCGTATTGTGCGGAATTCCGGTGAGACTCACCGACACCGCCGGACTCCGCAACAGTGACGACCCCATCGAAACTCTCGGAATCGAGCGTTCCCGCCGCTCGATCGCCGCCGCCCAGATGACCTTCTGGCTCCTCGATGCTTCGAGCGAAAACATCAATGAGGAAACTCAAGAACTCAAAGCAGGATGCCCGGGAAACACCATCGCCATCTGGAACAAATGCGACCTCCTTTCTGAAGAGAGTCCCCTGCCCGAACTTGATGTTCCATCCTGCCGGATATCCGCTTTGAACGGCAACGGTATTGAAGAGCTCACTTCGATTTTCAAAGATATTATAACCAACAACGGCGAGAGCTCCATCATGCCGGAAACTGCGGTCAATGCCCGTATGGCTGATGCTCTGCAAAGAGGCTCTCAAGCCCTCGACAGAGCTTCGGAAAAACTGGCTGACGAGGATTTCGAACTTGCCGCCTGTGATCTCCACGATGCCGCTTCAGCCATCGGAGAAACCACCGGAAAAACCGCCAGCTGTGACCTTCTTGATGAGGTGTTCCACCGTTTCTGTCTCGGCAAATAGTTTCATATTTCAGGAGAACAAAAATATGATGTCCGACCGAATAAAAGAGTTGCGTCAAAAGTGCCGCAGCGGAGCATATCATAAATACCGCAAAACCGGTTTTGACTTTTCTGAAATACGCTCGGCTGTTGAAGATATGGATGCCGCAGCAGCTGAAGCATTCGCACTCAAATCCATACTTGATATGGAAACTCCGGTGATAATCAGCGGTGAACGTCTGCAATTCACCAGAACCATCGGTGAGGTGATTCCGGTTTTCTTTCCCAAAAAAATCATGGAGTCTGCCGGAAAGAAAAAAATCTGGATCATGGGAAACTCCAATCCGGATTACCGGACAATCATTTTTCAGGGACTCGAAAAGCGTGTCTCTCTCATCGAAAACGAACTTGAAAAGTACTCCGTCGGCAGTGAGCAGCACAAATATCTTTCAGGCATGATCCAAAGCTGTCAGGCTATTCTCTCTTTCGCCGACCGGTACGCCGATGCCGCAAGAGAGGCCGGGGAAACGGAACTTGCCGAACTTCTGGATAAAGTTCCCCGCCACCCCGCAGAGACTCTTCAGGAGGCGTTGCAGTCGGTTTATTTCATGAGTGCAATGTACCGGCTGGCAGGTTACGCCCACATCGGGTTCGGACGTGCCGACCAGTATCTTATCGACTTTTACCGCCGTGATATCGCCGATGGCAGAGAGAGTGAAGAGTCTGCACGGGAACTGCTTGCGGAGTTTTTCCTTATTCTCTGCCGGGACTACGATATCTTTTCAGGTGTCCAGACCGGTGACAACGGGCAGTCTATGATGCTCGGCGGATGCAAGCGTGACGGCAGCTCTGCCGAAAATGAGCTGACCACACTCCTGATGGATATATCAGCAGACCTCAAAATGATCGACCCCAAAATCAATCTGAGGCTTGACCGGAACACCAGTGAAAAGTGTCTGATGTCGGCTGCAAGGCTTTCCGGATGCGGTCTTGGTTTCCCGCAGTACAACAATGATGAAGTTATTATCCCCGGATTGGTCAATTTCGGTTACAGACTCGAGGACGCCCGTGATTACACCGTTGCCGCCTGCTGGGAATTCGTGGTCAAGAACGGAAACGACCTGCCAAACATTGATGCGATAAATTTTGCTTACGTTGCCGTTCTTGCCATCCGGAAGATGTTGAGAGAAAAACTGCCTTTTGAACGCATTGCCGATGAGTTGAAAAATGCCATGCGCTCAACCCTTGATGAACGGCGGAAAAAGTGGGATGAGTTCTACATCGCTCCCGGTCCGCTCTTTTCAGCCTTTGAGGATGTTGCGGTCCAATGCGGAAAAGATATTGCCACCGAAGCAGGATATCACCACCACATCGGAGTTCACGGCTGCGGCTCTTCCACTGCCGCCGACTCCATCGCAGCGGTAAAACATTTCGTTTATGATGAAAAGAGTATATCAGCAGAAGAGATGCTCTCGGCTCTTGAAAACAACTTTGTCGGCAGTGAAGAGCTGCAGAAAAAGCTCAAGGAGTGCGACTGCAAAGTCGGATGCTCCGACAAAGATGCCGATGATGCCCTGAAAATGCTCTTTGATATCTTTGCCGAAGTGCTCGGTGAAGTCAAGGATAACGGTTACGGCGGAAAACTGCGTCCCGGCTCCGGCTCAGCGATGTATTATGTCTGGTTCACTCAGCGGAAAGACCGGGGACAGTATCTCGAAGCAACTGCAGACGGCAGAGCCGAAGGTGGATACATCAGTTCCAGCCTTGCCCCTGCCCCGGGAGTAAAGCCTGCCGGTATGTTGAGTGTACTCAAAAGTTACAGCAAAATCGACTACAACAAAATCTGCAACGGCGGTCCGATAACGATGGAGTTTGACCCGGTGTGCTTTGCTTCAGAACTGGCTGTCGCAAAAATGACTTCGCTCATCCGGGGATTTGTCAACTCAGGATGCCAGCAGCTGCAGTGGAATATCCTCGACCCGGATGTGCTGCGCCACGCTCAGAAATACCCCGAACAGCACCGGGATCTCGTCGTGAGAGTCTGGGGATGGAGCGGTTTTTTTGTTGAGCTGGATAAGGTCTTCCAAGATCAGATAATCGGCAGGCACTCTTTCAATGGCTGATGTTTCAGGAACAATTTTCGATATTGCCGAGTGCTCTTTACACGATGGTCCGGGAGTGAGGATGACCGTGTTTCTCAAGGGGTGTCCCCTGCGCTGCCGCTGGTGTCATTCTCCCGAGGGACAAACAAATGCGGTGGAAACTCTGCATTTTCCTGACCTGCCCGACAGAGTTTGCGGAAAAATACTGAGTGCCGGTGAACTTGCCGAACACATCAACTCTCTGCTCGCCTTTGTTCCCGGAAGCGGAGTTACTTTTTCAGGAGGAGAGCCGATGATGCAGCCTGAGTTTCTCAGCAGTGTGCTCGACCGCCTTGAACCGGGAACACACTCTCTCATCGACACTTGCGGCTTTGTTCCTGCTGATGTATTTCTTATGCTGGCAAAAAAAGTTTCCTGCATATTTTTCGGCTTGAAACTGCTCGATGATGAAAACTCGGTAAGGTGGAGTGGTCAGCCATCAGGCAGGGTGATCGAAAATCTGCTTCTGCTTGATTCGGAAACGACGACTCCATACCGTCTGCGTATTCCATTGCTCCACACCGTCACCGACACTCCTGATTACTTTTCCAAGCTCGAAAAGCTCTGTTCACGACTGAAACGAATGGAGTGTATCGACTTTCTGCCGTCAAATCTTGATGCCGGAGCGAAATACCCATCATGCAGCAGAATTTTTGCTCCCGGCTTCGACACAGCATACGATTGCGTACTGCCGGAAAATCTCAAAATCAAAGCTCCGTGCCGTCTATTGCGACGCAACGAAGTTTGAACTGGAGTTTTGTGCCGACAAAAAAAGCGTCACAGAAATCTCTGCAACGCTTTTTCTGTTGAGTTTTATCTCAACTTACTCTTCGTCAACGCCTTCGGCTTTCAGCTCTTTGACGATGGAAACACTGCTCTTGTCGGCTTCTGCTTCGCCGCCGAGAGTGTTGGTGACTCCTGCGATCATCTCACGCAGACGGTCACTGAAGGCTCCGAGCACGAAAAGTGCGGCTAATGCAACCACGGCGATGAGGATGACATACTCTACCATTGCCTGTCCGCGCTCTCTTCTGCGCATACGGTTTTTGATCTTTGCTTTCATTCCGGATTTCCTCCAAATTATTTTACGGCACGTTGCCGCTTACAAGTTCCACTGTTTCATCATTATCATGCGATATCGTACGGCACAATACCAGCAATCCCCAACCGAGCAGCACTGCAATGACCAGCATGATGACGTACTCCGTCAAAACCTGTCCTGACTCCCGGCGTCTTTTTTTCATCTCTGTTTTTCGCCTCTCAGACTGTCAGAGCGCAACTCCGCGGCGCATGATGATGCGGTTCTCTTCGTCGAGCACGATCACCCGGGGAACGCAGCACTTTGCCTCAGCATTTTCAAAGAGCGAAAACGCCATGATCGTGACCACGTCACCCACGTTACCGCATTTTGCCGCAGGTCCGTTCAGACAGAACTCACGGCTTCCGGCTTTGCCCGGTATCGCATAGGTTTCAAGTCTGGAACCGTTGTTGCGGTTAGCTACAAGTATCTTCTCGTAGGGCAGGATTCCCGCCTCTGCAAGCAACTCAGGGTCGATTTCAAGGCTGCCCTCGTAATCGACTTCACACCTGGTGATCCGAGCCGTGTGGATCTTTCCGCTCAACATTTCTCTTTTCATAATAGAAATAATATATCCCGTTAATTTTGCTTGTCAACCTTTAAGGTCTATTTTTAATTCATTTTTTTGTAAAAACTTTCTCTTTCGGGGCGTCTGCGATAAATCGATTGCAGTAATCCCAGCGATGCCATGTTTACCAGAAGAGAGCTGCCTCCGTAACTTACCAGCGGCAGCGGGAGTCCGGTCACCGGAGTTATTCCGATACTCATGCCGATATTTATGAACACATGGCTGAAAAAGACTATTCCGGTGCCGACTGCAAAACAGCGGCAAAATTCGTTATCGGTCACCACCGCCGTTCTCAATATACTGATGAAGAGCAGCAAATAGCCAAACAGCAGAAATGTGCAGCCGACAAAGCCGGTCTCCTTGGCTATCACTGAAAAGATGAAGTCGTTGTTGGATACCGTGTGCGGAAGAAATCCGAGAGTGTTCTGTGTGCCCTCGCCTATTCCTTTGCCGTTGATTCCGCCTGACCCCACGGCAAGACGTGCCTGATAGGCGTTGTAGCCGGTGCGCAGACGGTCGCTGTCGGGATTTATGAACACCTTGATGCGGTTGATCTGATACTTTTTGAGCAAAGGTTTTATCTGCATGGCTTCGTTGGCGATGACGGCTCCTCCGACGACCACGGCTGCAACGGTGGCGACAATGAGATATTTCCAGCGCAGGCGTGAGATGAAAACGATTCCGATGTAGAGCGGAATAAGTATGGCGGCACTGCCGAGGTCGGGTTCTTTGAGTATCAGCAGAAACGGCAGAAGCAAGGCGGCAAATCCGGCAAAAAAACCCTTCCAGCTGTTGACTGACAGACGGGAAAATATCACACCGAGCATCAGAGCAAGAGCAGGCTTTGCCAACTCTGACGGCTGAATACGGATTCCTGCGATGTTCAGCCAGCGGGTCGCCCCGTAGATGCGCAAACCGAACTTCAGAACCGCTGCCAGCAATACCGCCGTGGCGATATAAAACAGAATGGAAAATATAAAAAAGAGGCGGCTTTTGACATTCACAAATGAACAAGCCGCCCATACAACGGCTCCCAACCCCAACCATTTCAACTGTTTTTCAAAAAAGAGAGCTGAGGCTGCGGAACCCACCTGCTCACCGATAGAACTGATAAAAATCAATCCGACGGCTGACAGAAACAAAACTGCAATTATTTGCAGATAATCCCAATTTAAGATATTGAAAGCGTTTCCCTCCTCCGAACGCTTGAATGTTGAAGCAAGGAACTCCATCTTTCAATACCATTCGATCAAAGATATTTTCAAACCTCGAAGGTCTGATCACGACGGGGTCCGACTGAAACGATACCGATTTTGGCATCGACCAGCTCTGCGACACGCTCGAGATAACGCTTGGCGTTTTCGGGCAGCTCATCATAGCTGCGGACTTCTGAAAGCGAGCACTTCCAGCCGTCGTGCCACTCGAGAACGGGCTTTGCCTTTTCCAGGTCGGAAACGGCTGCCGGGAACTCGTCGGTGACTTTGCCGTCGATCTCGTAACCGACACAGATGGCGACTTTATCGAAACCATCCATGACATCGAGCTTGGTCATGGCAAGCAGATTGACTCCGTTGATCATGCAGGAGTAATGGCTGGCGACAGCATCGAACCAGCCGCAGCGGCGGGGACGTCCGGTGGTGGCTCCGAACTCATTACCGACTCTGCGCAGCTCTTCACCATCCGCATCAAAAAGCTCGCTCGGGAACGGACCCTCGCCCACACGGGTGGTGTAGGTTTTGAGCACGCCCCAGACGTTGCGAATATGCTGCGGAGCGACTCCGCTGCCGGTGCAGGCTCCGCCTGAAATGGTGTTGCTGCTGGTCACGAAGGGGTAAGTTCCATGGTCGATATCAAGCAATCCGCCCTGAGCTCCCTCGAAGAGCACGGTCTTGTTGGCACGGATGGCTTTGTTCACGGTGTAAGTTGAGTTCGCAACGTGCGGAGCAAGACGTTTGGCGGCATCCAATACCTTGGCGAGCTGGGCTTCAACGTCGATCTCTTCGACTCCGTACTCGGCAAAAATCTTGTTGTAGCGGGCGCACTCTGAGCGGAACTGCTCGGCGAGACGCTCGGCATTGGTCAAATCGATGGCACGGATTCCGGTGCGGCGCATCTTATCTGTGTAGGCGGGTCCGATGCCTCTTCCGGTGGTTCCGATCTTGCGCTTTGCCCCCTTCTCGTTGAGGGAGTCTGCACGCTTGTGGTACTCAAAAATCAAATGGGCACGGTCGGAAAGCTCGATCTGGGAAATATCAAATCCCTGAGTTTTGACATTCTGCATTTCCTCATCGAGAGCGATGGGATCGACCACAACACCGTTGCCGATGACACATTTGACTCCGGCACGGAAAATTCCGGAGGGAATAAGGTGCAGAACGTAACGTTTGTCACCGATTTCAACAGTGTGTCCGGCATTGTTGCCGCCCTGAAAGCGGACGACCATATCGACATCCTTGGTCAAAACGTCGATAAGTTTGCCTTTTCCCTCATCACCCCACTGGGTACCGACCAGTACATCTACTGCCATAATAAATTTCCTTGCTTATATAATGTTTATTAAAACTTTTTTCCACAAAAAAACAGACGTTCACGGAAAATCCATCCGTAAACGTCTTAATGTAGTGCCAGATGACACAAATTGCAAGGTGTTTCACGTTTTTAAGTGATTTTTCTTTGCTTTTATCTCAAACAGCGCAGGAATTATCACTTTTTTACGCTTTACCGTCATCACTTGCTTTCAACAACATAGACTCCTTCGCCCTCGCATCCTCTCGGCAATCTTTTGACTTCATCGGGGATGTAGCCGTGAGTTGAGCCCTGCACCCAGTAAATCTTTTTGGGTGACTTGATGTTGTTGTAAGCCACTGCGATTCCGGAGGGAGGACAGGTGTAGTCACCGATTCCGGCACGGGTAATGACCACCGGGCATTTGATGCGTTTGGCGTGGATCGCGGCATCGTAATAATCCATGGAGGGGCTGAAATAGGGAACTCCCCAGGTGGGTTGGATGCGTCCGAGCTCACGTCCGCCGAGGTCGCAGCACCACGGAATTCCGGGGTAACAGCCGGTGACTTTGTCATCGAGTCCTGCCGCCCAGAAACTCTGAAGTCCGCCCTGGCTTCCGCCTGAAACATTCAGCTCTTTGCCGTTCCACTCGGGAAGTGAACGGAGAAACTCAAGGCTGCGCATGACACGCAGAACCATGCCGTTGAAGTAGGCTGCATCGCGGTCCTTGTTTTCCGCAGGATTCATGGCGTAGTTTTTGCCGCCGGTACGGATCGATTTGAGGAACTCTGTGTAATAGGCATCATCTTTTTCAAGATCGTAACCGTGGGCGTTGACGAAGAAGTGGATCCTGTCATTGGAACCGCTCTTCGGCGCTTTCTGGATTTTCGTTCCGTACCCCTGATAGTGGGCACTGGCGGGCAGTGAACCTGCTTTGGCATTTACCGGAATGGTGAGATATCCGGTCACCGGACGGGGACCTGCGCAGGCAACGGAAACAGCATAGATATTCACGCCTCTGACGGTTTTGATAAGTTTCATATCGGCTTTGACCGGAACTTTTGCCAGACGCTCTTTCTGGCTTGCCCAGTAAGCATCGAAGTCGGCGGGCTCTTTCACTCCCTCGAGCTTCTCTATCTCGACACCTGCTCCGCCGTTGAAGGCGACATCGACCGGTTTCTTGCTGCCTTTCTTGAAGCGTTTGACAACTCTGCCCTTTTCGTTGACCAACTTTGCAACCACACGGACAAATCCGGGCTTGCTCATCTTAGTTTTGAGGATGATCTCACCTTTTGAGGCATCGACTTTGCCGGTCTGTTTCCCGGCGGCATTGCCGTCGGCATCGAGGACGTATTTGACAAAATATTTGCCCTCAGGCAGATTTTTGACGATCGGGGTAATGGTGAAAGTGATTTCCTCACCGACTTTGTAGCTGATGGGGCACTTGTCAGTCTTACCCAGAACACGGCTGCCGGAGTCAACTTTTTTCTCTGCGGCGAAAACTCCTGACGCCACAACTGCCGCCATGACGAGGACGGCAAACAACTTGATTTTTTTCATAATATTCCTTTCCTTTTTTTAGGGGTGGTTATTTCAATCTTCCCGCTCTGCAAACGGAGCATCTTCATCGAGGGTCAGCAGTTTTTCAGCTTCGTCACCCGGAAGCTGCTCGACGGTGCGCAGTTTGCGCTCGATGGCACGGCTGCGGACTCCGGCATTGTCGATTTCCTTGACCGCCATATCGAGGCGGTTGCGCATCTTTTCGAGCACATCACTGAACTTGCCGAACTCGCTCTTCACGGCTCCGAGCACCTTCCAGACCTCGCTGGAACGCTTTTCGATGGCAAGGGTGCGGAATCCCATTTGCAGACTGTTGAGGAATGCCACTAAATTGGCAGGTCCGACCACTGTGACACGGTAGGTGCGCTGGAGTGTCTCAAATAATCCCGGACGGCGCAGTATTTCTGCGTAAAGTCCCTCTGACGGCACGAACATCAAGGCAAAATCGGTCGTTGTCGGAGGGTTGATATATTTTTCCTGAATATCCGAGGCAAAGCGTTTCACCGCAGTTTCAAGAGCCTTTCCGCAGGAGGCTATTTCCTCACGGTTGGCGGTCTCGTAGGCGTTGAGAAGCCGCTGATAGTCCTCGGTCGGAAACTTGGAGTCGAGCGGCAGAAGCACGCAGTTTTCATCTTCTTTTCTGCCCGGCATCTTCACGGCGAACTCAACACGCTCATTGCTGTTGCGCTTCACCTGAGCGGTCACAACGTACTGGTCGGGGGCAAGGTATTGTTCGAGAATGGCTCCGAGCTGAACTTCACCGAGTCCTCCGCGGGTCTTGACATTGGTGAGAACGCGCTTGAGGTCACCGACTCCGGAAGCGATATTCTGCATCTCGCCGAGTCCTTTGTGAACTGCCTCGAGGCGGTCACTGATGAGTTTGAAGGAGTCATTGAAACGCTTTTCTATCGACTCCTGCAGTTTGTCATCGACAACTTTGCGCATCTCATCAAGTTTTTTTGAATTGCTCTCCTGAAGTTTACCGAGGTCTCCTGATATGCTCTCACGGATATGCTCGAAACGGCTGTTCACGCTGGTAGTGAAAGCATCCGAGCGTTCCGCACTGGCGGTGATAAACTCACTGAAACGCTTTTCATTGGCTGAGAGTGAACGGTTGAGCTCCTCACGGTTCTGCTGGAGTTTTTCTTCGACAACTTTACGCACCTCACCGAGTTTCTGGGAGTTGCTTTCCTGAAGTTTGCCGAGGTCGCCCGTAATGCTCTCACGGATATGCTCGAAGCGGCTGTTCACGCTGGTGGTGAAGGCATCCGAGCGTTCGGCACTGGCGGTGATGAACTCACTGAAACGCTTTTCGTTGGCTGAAAGAGAGCGGTTGAGCTCCTCACGGTTCTGCTGAAGATTTCCGGCAAGTTCGGCACGGCTGCGGGTCATTTCCTCCTTGAGCAGAGTTTCAAAACGCTGCAGATCGTGTTCGAGCAGAGCAAGTTTCTGAGAAAGCTCTTCATCTTGCGGCGTGCGTTTTTTTACCCAAAGCAGTGCCGCAAACGGAGCAGCAATACAAATTATCATCAATATTATCAAAAGTGCCTGCATGAAATCCCCTTTCTTTATGTTCGCTGAATAAGATAACGCAAAGTAATGATTTTTACAAATATTATTTGAGAAAAAGTGCAAACAAGGGATGTAAATTTCAATTTATGGTATATATTATAGTAAAGCATAAAAAATATCTGTTATTTATTTTTTCACCAAGGAGAATTATTATGAAAGACATCACAGCAGAAGCTCTCGCTTATCACAGCGAAGGCAAAGCGGGTAAAATCACCGTCATCCCCTCAAAATCCTGCGCCACCGGCAATGACCTGAGTCTTGCCTACACTCCGGGAGTCGCCAAACCCTGCCTGGAAATCAATAAAAACATTGATGATGTCTGGAAATACACCTCTAAAGGCAATCTCGTCGCCGTGGTCAGCGATGGTACTGCCGTGCTCGGTCTCGGAAATATCGGTCCCGAAGCCGGTCTCCCCGTCATGGAGGGCAAAGCCGTTCTCTTCAAGCACTTTGCTGATATCGACTCTATTCCGCTCTGCATCGGAAAGGTTTTCAATGAGTCAGGCAGAACCGATGCCGCAAAAGTCATCGAGACTGTTGAGAGACTCGAGCCCACTTTCGGAGGAATCAACCTCGAAGATATCGGTGCTCCCGCCTGCTTCGAAATCGAAGCTGAACTCAAAAAACGCATGAACATCCCCGTTTTCCACGATGACCAGCACGGTACTGCCATCATCAGTATGGCTGCCATCATCAACGCTCTCAAGCTGGTCAACAAGAAAATCGAGGATTGCAAATTCGTGGTCAACGGTGCCGGGGCCGCCGGTATCGCATGCAGCAGATTTTATCTTTCCTGCGGTGCGAAACTCGAGAACTTCACCATGTGCGACAGCAAAGGAGTCATCCACACCGGAAGAACCGACCTCAACGCTCAGAAGAAATTCTTTGCCCGTGACACCGAATCAAGAACTCTTGCCGACGCCATGAAAGGTGCGGATATTTTCCTCGGATTTTCCGCTCCTGAGTGCGTGACTGCCGACATGGTCAAATCCATGGCTGAGGGTGCGATCATCTTCGCCATGGCGAACCCCGTTCCGGAAATCTACCCCGATATCGCCAGAGCCGCCGGTGCCGCCGTTGTGGGTACCGGACGCAGTGACTTCCCCAATCAGATCAACAACGTGCTCGGTTTCCCCGGAATTTTCCGCGGTGCTCTCGACACCCGCTCACGGGATATCAATGAGGAAATGAAGCTCGCTGCAAGTTACGCTCTGGCTGAACTCGCCACCGAGCCCATTCCGGCTGATATCAAAGAGCAGCTCTGCGCCGCATATCCCGCCGATGCCGAAAAGGGTCTCTTCGACCATCAGGGCGGAATAAATCCGGAACTCATCATTCCCAAACCCTTCGATACCCGTGTCGTGCCCAGAGTCGCAAGAAAAGTGGCTGAAGCCGCCGTCAGAACCGGAGTTGCTCAAGCGGTCATCGACGACTTTGACGCTTACGAAAAAGAGCTCACGAAGCGTCTTGCCAAGTAAAATTTGCATTACAGGGAGATAACTTTCACCTGCCGAAGGTTATCTCTTTTTTGCAACACTCCTTTTACCCCCTCAGCCCAACGGTACAATGATGAGACTGTTTCATTTTCACGTTTTCTGTGCGGTGATTTTGTTGCTCTCTTTCGGCTGCACTCCCAGACCGGTGGTGAACGACAGCTCAAAGCCCATGCCCTTTGTGTTCGCTCCTGAACTTACAGGAACATCTCATTTGCTCAATGAAAACAGCGGCATTCTCAAAACCATGCTCCCCGGAACGTGGCAGATGGATGCACGCATCAGCAAATACATTCTCACTACCGTGCACGATCCGAATGAGATGAATATCTCTTCTCAGGCTGTTGACACAAATTCCACATCGTTGATAAAGTTTTATAAAAACGGAAACTGTCTCTTTTCAAATGACCATCTGCTCAACTGTGCAGCCGTAAAAGACAACTCCTCGTGGAACGGCACATGGAAAGTACAGAACGGGAAACTCATTGTTGAACTTCAACTCAACGGCGGTTCAACCGACAGACTCACACTCGAAGCCGATGTCAATGTCGCAAGTTACAACTCCATATATTTCTACTGGAACCCGGCAAGTGCCGAAAAGGCTCTCAAGTATGCCAATAAATATTTATCCTCAAAAAATACTCCTCAGACCAAAGCCAATGCCGCGGAACTCAGAAGATTTTACGCTGCCGATGGCTTCACTTACATGGTGTTTTTCACCTGCAAACAGTTCAACGGCAACTATAAACAAGATACCGAAATTGCCACAACATACAAAATATCCGAACCGTTATACAAACGTTCTAAGAAATAGCAGGAGTCTCTCTCATGGATTTACAGAAAGCAGTTCAGCAGGTACTCGACAGAGCCGTTGAAAACGGAACCGAATGCTGTTGTCAGGCTGCCCTCTATATTGATGGCGAGCTCGCAGTCAACGCTTACGCCGGATGGACCGATTGGAGCAAAACCCAAAAGGTCGATGAAAACACCGTGTTTCCCGTTTACTCGACCGGAAAAGCTATGAGTTCCACAGTGATACACAGACTTGTGGAAATGGGCAAAGTCAACTACGACACAAAAATCGCCGACTTCTGGCCCGAGTTCGGCTGCAACTGCAAAGAGGATATGCGGGTCTGGCACGTTCTGGCTTACCGTGCAGCACTCTCGTCAATTCCTGAAACCGAAATAATTCCTCAGCTTCTTGAGGAAGGGTGTGATGAGAAACTCATCCGAGAACATGATGAGCTTGTCACCAATTTCAAAGAGATGATCAGACGCATTGCCAAAGCCGCTCCGAATGAACCCTTCGGAGGAAAACAGGTCTATCACCCATTCACCTACGGATGGCTCACCGGAGGTATCGCTATGCACGTCACCGGAACTAACGACTACCCTGCCCTCTTCAAAGAGCTGGTCGGAGAGCCCGCCGGTATGGATAGATTTTTTTATGGGATATCTCCTGACGAAAACAATGCCGCCCATCTTGTAAAATCACTCGATGGCGTTACCACCACCGAATACGGAGTAAAAAAGATGAACAATCCGCTCTACCGTCAGTGCTGCAATCCTGCATCGTGCGCCATGAGTAACGCCCTCTCGCTCGCACGCCACTATGCCGCACTCGACAGGGGGACTCTGCTTACTCAGGAAACCATCGACAACGCAGTCAACATCAAGTGGCGGGCAAAAGACGATGTTATCCAGGCCGTCAGAGGCCGGTGGGCTCTCTTCGGACTCGGATATGTGCTCTCGGGTCCGGTCGGCGATTTCGCCCGCATTTTCGGTCACGGAGGTCTCGGAGGCTCCGAGGCTCTGCTCGACCGCAAGCGCCACTATGCCCTCGGATTTACCCGCAACTGTTTCGCAAATCCCAGTGTGCTCGAAAAATTCTACGAAGCTATAGATTTCAAAAACCGTGACTGGCCCGACCCCATGGAAGTGCCGGAAACAGTAAAATAATACAAGGAAAAATATAATGCGTTATCCTGCTGTTCCTCTTGTTGTTCACGATCCATATCTCAGCATCTGGAGCATGAACGACACTCTTTTCAGAAGTCAAACTCTCCACTGGACAGGCAGAAGCAATGCTCTTTATGGAATGATACACATCGACGGCAAGTGTTACTCTTACATGGGTGACTATCACAGCTGCCCGTTTGTTGACCAGAAGAGCATCGAAGTTACTCCGACACGAACCATTTACACCTTTGAGGTCGAAGGAATTGAGCTTAAAGTCACATTTATGACTCCGGCGTTCCCCCACAAACTTGATGTCATGTCAAGACCGGCAAGCTATATCGTGTTCGAGCTCAGAAGTCTCGACGGAAAACCCCACCGCGCCAATGTCATGCTTGAGCACTCGGGCAATCTCTGCGTTGACAACGGCGGAGACAAAGTTGATTGGGGCAGACTTAAAAATCCCGATATGGAAATACTCCACATCTCTTCGACCGACCAGAAAATTTTGGAGCACGGCGGAGATGACCTGCGCATCGAGTGGGGAAGAAGTATTCTTGCCCGTCCGCTCAAATTCAAAGGCGACTCCGCTTTCGGCAGGACTTTTGAAATGCGCAAGCACTTTGTCGTCAACGGAGTGCTTCCTGATTACGATTTTGCAGAAATTCCGTGCAGCGCAGGATTGACTCCGCTCACCGCAGCAGCTTCGCTCGAGTTCGACGTTCCTGCCGATGACACCGTGTCGGCGTTCCTGATTTCAGGATATCACGACGGCTGGAGCATCGAGTATCTCACCCACCGTCTCAAAGGCTACTGGACAAAGTTTTACAAGACTTTTCAGGAACTCATCTCTGCCGTTTACAACGAGTTCGACCAGCTCAAAGCCGAGTGCGAAGAGTATGATGCCACGCTCAACAGTGACATCACTGCGCTCTGCGGAGAAAAGTTTGCTCAGGTTTGCGCTCTCGCTTTCCGTCAGGCTATCGGAGCTCACAAGCTGGTGCTTTCCGAAGCCGGTGAGCCGCTCTTCTTTTCCAAAGAGAATTTTTCCAACGGCTGTATCGCCACGGTCGATGTAACTTATCCGTCAAGTCCGCTCTTTCTGCTCACCAACAAAGAGCTGGTCAAGGGCATGATGACTCCGATTCTGGAGTACGCCGCAACTCCCGGCTGGACTCATGATTTTGCTCCGCATGACCTCGGAACCTATCCGCTGGCAAACGGTCAGATTTACCGCGGCGGAGAGTTCAACGAGCACGAACAGATGCCCATTGAGGAGTGCGGCAATATGCTCATCCTCGCAGGTGCACTGCTCAAGTTCCACAACGAAAAAGAGTACATCAAACGTTTTCACGCTCAGTTCAAACTCTGGGCTGATTATCTTATCCGCTACGGGTTCGACCCCGAAAATCAGCTCTGCACCGACGATTTCGCAGGACACCTCGCCCACAATGCAAACCTTTCGGTCAAGGCGATCATCGCCATGGGGGCGTGGGCTCAGATTTGCCGTGCGCTCGGTGACAATGAAGAAGCCGATAAATTCATGCAGGAAGCGGAAAACTCCGCCGCCGCATGGAAAAAAGCAGCTTTCGATGGCGACCACTACCGTTTGGCTTTCGATCAGCCCGGTTCATGGAGTCAGAAGTACAATCTCGTTTGGGATAAGCTCTTAGATCTCGAGCTCTTCGACAGTGACATAGCTCAAACCGAAATGAAGTTTTATCTCACCCGGCAGAACTCCTGCGGTCTGCCGCTCGACAACCGGGCATCCTACACCAAGCTCGACTGGATTGCGTGGTGCGCCACCCTCACCGGAAGCAAAGAGGACTTCATTTCTCTCACCGACCCGCTCTACACTGCCATGGAAATGACTCCGACCAGAGTTCCCATGTGCGACTGGTATGAGACATCAAACGGAGCAAAGGTCGGTTTCCAAGCCCGCTCTGTTGTCGGAGGTCTTTTCATTCCGCTTCTCTACAAGCAGGATATTGTTGACAAGTATCTTGCTATGGTGCAAGACGTGTAATGTGGTTGGAGTTTAAGAGGCTGCTCGCCTCTTAAAAATCTCCCGGCAGGGTTTGCACCCTGCACCCCTGGCAGATTGATTTTGTTCCAAAATCAACCTGCCGATACCTTTGTTTTTTTGATGGGTATGTTGACTGAGGTTTCTTAGCTGTGTGAATTACCCGTACCGGCTTTGTCCGCCTCTTCACTGCGTTCGGCTCCTGGCGGCATAGCAGCCGCCACTGAGCGACCTTTTTTGGTCGCTCAGGCACTCTCTCCGTGCGATGCGCAAGGGAGGCTCCGCCCCCTTGA
>JAFVZB010000069.1 GCA_017508385.1 Lentisphaeria bacterium
CCGTTCTCGAGCTTATCTAATATAGCACAAAGTTTGAATTCTACACTATACTGACGCGGTTTCTTTTGTTTTTTCTCCATAAAAAAGTACACCTCAAAAGTTGTGTCCAACTTTTGGGGTGCACTTCATTTTGCAACAGCCCCTTTTTTGTTGTTCTGTTTGCGGTAAATCACAAGTACTTATTTATCAGGGTGGCGAGCTTTTCGAGGGGCAGACCGATGATGTTTTCGAGCTCTCCTGTGGAGTATTCGATTATCATGTTTCCGTGTTCCTGAATGGCGTAGGCTCCTGCCTTGTCGAGCACTTGCACTCTTTCGAGGTATCCCGTCACCACGGATTCGCCGATGGCTTTGAACTTTACTTTCGACTCCTCGAAGTAGGAGACCCTTACCGGATTTTTCCCCATCCGCACCAGTGCCACTCCGGTGACTACCGAGTGCTCTCTGCCCGAAAACCCGAGCAGGATGCGTTTGGCATCTTCGATGTCACGGGGCTTGCCGATGATTTTGCCATCGAATATGATAACCGTATCCGCTCCGAGCACGAGCGCATCGGGGTGAGCCTGCGCCACTTTCATCGCCTTGGCGGCGGCGTTTTGCACCGGAACAGAAAAAAGATCCGCTCCCGCCGATATCTCGGTGACATCGGCTGAACGGATCTCAAATTCAGGATAAACCCTTTTCAGAAGCTCCCTGCGGCGCGGAGACTCAGAGGCCAGTATCAGCATCCTGCTCCCCGATTTCCGCAAGGTGGTCAACGTAAAAGGTGATGGATTCCACGTTTCCGATGCCGAACTGCTGTTTGAGCAGCTCGAGCACCTGCGGCTTGTAGGTATCTGCCACTGCGGGCATTCCGTCGGCTGCCTCGACGTAGGCGGCTTTGATGAACACCATGTAGTTCTTTTTGCGGAGCCGCACCGTCACTTTGATATCCTCGAGCCTTCCTGAGGCTTCAAGCAATCTTGCGACCATTGCCGATATCACTTTGGCGGAAATTATCAGGTCTCCGCCCTCGCCTTTTACCACCACTTCACTGCACTTCGGGTTGCGGCGGAGCAGGTAAAGCACTATTTTGAAACATATCAGCACCAAAATTATCAGCAAAAATACCACCGTGGCGGCAAGGTAGCCGCACTTGAAGTCGTTGGTGATGACGCTTCGCACGGCAGGCATATTCAGAAACTGACTCAGATAATTCATTGCTTACACCTCAGATAGTTGAAGCAGGGAGCGGCTCTTTATAACAGCATAACTCCCTGACCGTTTTATCTTGCTCAGTTGAGCGGCATTGCGGGAGCGGCTCCGTTGGCTTCGGCTTCCTCTTCGCCTGCCTCTTCCTCGGGGTCGTCGATCTCCTGAACGAGCACGTCAACTTTGGTGACGCTCATTCCGGTGGTGTTCTCGACGAGCTCGATGACCGCAGTCTGGATCTTGGCTGCCACTTCGGGAATGGTGTATCCGAACATGAGCACCACTTTCGCCTCGATGGCGACCGTGCCCTCTTCACCCAGAACCACTGCGACCGCTCTTGACTGCATACGGCGGCTGCCGACCAGAGAGGCGATATCGTCAACCAGAGCACTGCCCGCAAGACGGGAAACTCCCTCGACATCGAGCACGGCACGGCGCACCAGCTGGGCGATCACGTTTTCGTGGATCTTCACTGACCCCACATCATCGTGTTCGAGAACGGCAGTTGCACTCTTTTCGGCATTGTTTTTTTCGGGTACTGCTTTCATACTCAGTTCTCCTCTCCGGTTGATTTGATTGACTGCATAAGGTTTTCGACAAATCCGGTATCGTATTTGCCGTCGATAAAACTCTTGTTGTTCAGCACTCTCTGCTGGAACGGAATGGTGGTTTTGATACCATCGACGATGAACTCACGCAATGCTCTGCGGCAGCAGGCTATTGCATCGGCTCTGGTCTCGCCCCAGACTATCATCTTGGCAGTGAGACTGTCGTAGTGCGCAGGAATACGGTAGCCCGAGTAAACGTGGGTATCGACCCGCACATTGGGACCGCCCGGAGCTGAAAAGAGCTTCACTTCGCCCGGGAACGGAGCAAATCCGTGGTCGGGGTCCTCGGCGTTGATGCGGCACTCGATGGCGTGACCTCTGAACTTGATATCTTTCTGGCGGAAACGCAGTTTCTCTCCCGCCGCAACTCTGATCTGCTCTTTGATGAGATCGACTCCGGAAATCATCTCAGACACCGGGTGCTCGACCTGGATTCGGGTGTTCATTTCCATGAAGTAGAACTCGCCCTCGTCGTTGAGCAGGAACTCAATGGTTCCGGCACTGTTGTATTTGGCTGCCTTCGCCGCCTTGACTGCGGCTGCTCCGATCTCGGCACGCTGTTTGTCGCTGAGCGCAGGGCTCGGAGTCTCTTCTATGAGCTTCTGGTTGCGCCTCTGCACACTGCAGTCACGCTCGCCCAGATGCACCACGTTGCCGTGGTTGTCGGCGAGTATCTGAACCTCGATGTGGTGGGGGTTGACCAGAAATTTTTCCATGTAAAGGTCGCCGTTTCCGAAGGCACTCTCTGCCTCGGCTCTGGCGGAGTGAAATCCCTGGAGCAGACTGGCATCGTTGTGGGCGATGCGCATACCTCTGCCGCCTCCGCCTGCGACCGCCTTGATGATGACGGGATAGCGCAGTTTGTGAGCGAGTTTGAGCGCGGCATCCTCATCGGGAACTACTCCGTCTCCGCCGGGAGTCACGGGAACTCCGGCTTTCTTCATGGTCTCGCGTGCCACGGCTTTGTCGCCCATTGCCCGCATCGCCTCGGGAGTGGGTCCGATAAAAGTTATTCCATGCTTGCGGCACGCCTCGGCGAAGTAGGCGTTCTCTGAGAGAAAACCGTATCCCGGATGGATGGCATCCACGTCGCAGATAGCCGCCACCGAGAGTATTCTGTCGATGCACAGATAGCTCTGCGCCGCCTTGGCAGGTCCGATACACACCGCCTCGTCTGCGATGCGCACCGCCATGCTGTCGGCATCAGCCTGTGAGTAAACCGCCACTGTGCGGATACCCATTTCACGGCAGGCACGGATTATTCTTACCGCTATCTCGCCGCGGTTTGCAACCAATACTTTATTGAACACGATAACAGTATCCTTGTTTTTGCAGTGGATAAAAACGGCTCATCAGCCGATGACGAAGAGCGGCTGACCGTATTCGACGGGATTTCCGTTCTCGACCAGCACCTCTTTGATGACTCCGCTCTTCTCGGCTTTGATCTCGTTCATCACTTTCATCGCCTCGATGATGGCGACCACGGTATCGGGAGTCACTTTGTCGCCGACTGAGATCAGCGGGTCTGCTCCGGGCTTGCTGGCACGGTAGAAGGTACCCACGAGCGGAGAATCGATGGTCTCCTGCTTCTCGGCTGCCGGTGATGACGCTGCTTCCGCCGGAGCGGGTGCTGCCGCAACAGGAGCAGCAACAGGAGCAGCCGCCACAGCAGGAACACCCGCAGCGGCAACGACTTTCGCTCCGCGGCGCATACAGAGCTTGCAGTCATCGACATCGATTCGGAACTCACTCAAGTCATTCTCGCTCATGATTCTTGCGATCGCTTCAATTTCTTCAATCTTCATCATAGGAATACTCCATGTTTGACAGCTTTTTACACTCTGTTTTCCTTTTTGTTTGCTCAGAGTTTTACGGTCTGCCGTTGTTCCTGTTTACCGAGATACGAAACGAGAGCACGCAGGGCGAGCAGATAGCCATCGGCTCCGAATCCTGCGATGACACCCAGCGACACGGGAAGCGTAAGTGAGTTGTGTCTGAACTCATCACGGCTTGCTATGTTGCTCAAATGCACCTCGACCGTAGGTATCTTCACTGCCGAAAGCGCATCACGCAGAGCCACTGATGTATGCGTGTACGCCGCCGGATTAAAGATGATACCATCCACTTTTTCACTGTAAGCCTGAGCTATTCTGTCAACCAGAAAGCCCTCGACATTCGACTGGTAGTCTGTGACTTCACAGCCGAGCTCGCCGCCGAGTTTTCTCACTTGGCAGACGATATCTGCGAGCGTGGTGCGCCCGTAAATTTCAGGTTCCCTCATCCCCAACAATTGAAGATTGGGACCGTTCAACAGTAAAATAGTGTACTTCTTCATAATATAATATAGCACTAAAAAATTATTTTTTCAATTTTCGTTTTCTTTTGTCGTGAAGAAAGATAACCGGCGACGGCGCATTGCGGTCAATCTCGTGCCTTGCTTCTGTGCTGCTTCGGTCATGTACAGTCGTACACTCCCTCAGCTGCTCGGGCGCAAAACACGACCTTGACTCACACTGCATCCGTCGATGCAAATTAGCCGTTTTGCGTATGTGCCCGGACTTTATCTTTCGGTTTTTGTTCTCTTTTGCTCATCTCTTTTTCGGAAGCCTCGGTATATCCAGCTGCGGTCTGTCGTGCAGTTTGAGCAGGGAATCCTCGTCGTAGGTTATGCTTATCGCTGTTGTGTTTCCGTTGCGCTGGGCGACGAGATGCGACACTAAAAGTGCGGCTCCTGACACTGCCACTACCACCACCACCACCACCAGGGCGACAAGGATTATGGCGAGACGGCGGATGCGCTTTTCGTTTTCCTCACTCACTCCGTGACCCTTGACCATGCGGCTGACATCCTCGGGAACGGTGCGTTCGAGGGTGCTTTTCACGTCGGCACTGAGCAATTCTGTCAACTCTTCGCTCACTCCGTAAAGCGTGCAGAGCTTCTTGATGTAGGCGGCGATGTAGAACGCAGGAGGCAGGGAATCCACATCCTCATTCTCGAGGGCTCTGAGTGCCTCGGGCTTGATGCAGGTCTCTTCGGCGAGCTCTTCGTAACTCCAGTTGCGGCTCTCACGCAGGCGGCGGAGCACTGTTCCGTAACTGCCTCCTGACGAGGCGATAACGTCGGCGTTACCCGGAGTTGAAATTTGTTTTTCCTCACCGTCATCGACCGATGACATGGCGTTGATATTCACCACTCCGCTCTCGATATCCCGCTCGAGGTCGGATTTTTCTCTCTCTGACCTGCGCACGGGTTGAGCGTTGAAGAGATCGAGGTCTCCCTGTTGATCAATGTTGTTCATATACTGTTATTCTCCCTCAGGATTGATTTATTTCCATACCGTCAAAGATAAGAATATCCCGCTTCTTGCCGCTGCCGGAGTCGGGACCGATTATTCCTCTGTCTTCGAGCTCCTGAGTGATGGTGGCGGCGGTGTTGTAACCGATTTTCAACCGGCGTTGAAGATAGCTGGTACTCGCTTTGCGGTCAAGTATCACCACTTCGAGGGCACGCTTGAAGAGCTCGGTATCACCCGGACGGGTATATTTCTTGATGATGGGAGCGATATCCGCTCTATCCATCGCATCGAACACATCGTCGTCATCGAAAGCCGAGACTCCGTCGGAATCCTCATCCTCGACATCGACGGCTTCGACCAGAACGTTGTCGTTGAAGTGCTGCGGAGCCTGATCGGAGACGAATTTCACTATCGCCTTGATGTCGGGGTCCCGGACAAATGCTCCCTGCACACGCTCGATATTCATGCTGGTCGGACTCATCAGCAGCATATCGCCCATGCCGAGCAGTTTTTCTGCTCCTCCGGTATCGAGCACCACCCGGCTGTCTATCATCGAGCGCACCTGGAAGCAGAAGCGGGAGGGCAGATTTCCCTTGATGACACCTGTGATGATGTTGGTCGAGGGTCGCTGGGTGGCGAGGATGAGGTGGATTCCTGCGGCACGTCCCTTCTGGGCGATGCGCACGATGGAGGTCTCGGCATCCTTCTTCGCCTCGGTCATCATCAGGTCTGCGAGCTCGTCGATTATCACCACGAGGTAGGGCAGACGGTCGGGAATCGGCTGCCCGTCATCGGTACAGACGGGGTCGCCTCCGGTCGGACGGCTGTTGTATTCCGAGAGCTTCTTCACTCCTGCCGCCGCCAGCTGACGGTAACGCCTTTCCATCTCGTTGACCGCCCAGCGCAGGGCGATGGGTACTTTGGCGGAGTCGTTGATTATCGGAGTGAGCAAATGCGGCAGACGTTTGTAATCCTCGAACTCGACCACCTTGGGGTCAACCATGATGAGTTTGAGTTCGTCAGGAGCAAATTTGAAGAGCAGACTCACGATCAGACTGTTGGTACACACACTCTTACCGGTACCCGTGGTTCCGGCGATAAGCAGGTGCGGAGCTTTGGCGAGGTCGAACACCACCGGCTTGCCGGAAACATCCTTGCCCACGGCGAGCGGAATATCCATGCGGGTGTTCTTCCACGCCTCGCTTTCCATGACACTGCGCATATAGACCGCCTCAGGCTTGGAGTTCGACACCTCGATTCCCACCACCGGGCGGCCGGGTATCGGAGCGAGCACACGGACACTCTGAGCTGAGAGGTTCATGGCGATGTTATCCTGTATCTGCTCGACCTTTTTGACGTTGACTCCCGGCTCGAGGGTGATTTCAAAGCGGGTGACACGGGGTCCTGAGATGTAGCCCGAGACTCTGCCGGGGATGTTGAAGTCCTCGAGCGTGTGCTGCAAAATCTCTCTTGAGTGCTCGATGGATTCGATGTTTTCGCCGACCACTTCGCTGCCCTGCGCCAGCATGGTGACGGGGGGCAGAACGAAATCACGCGAGCCGGTGCCCGAGCTCTTCTCTCCGAGTGCCACCGGACGGGTGTTGACTTTCGGAGTCTCTTTTATCTCAGTTGTCCCCTGCACCAGCGGAACTGCGGGCGCAGAAGCGGGCTGTGCGGTGTATGCGGGAGTTTCCTCAGGAGTTTCCTCAGCGACTTCTCTCTCACGGGGCATCGGAGATGTGGGATGTTTTATCTCACTCAAAGCCTGCTCGGGCTCGGGTTCGTCAAAGAGTCTGCCCTCCTGCAAGGCTCTTGCGGCTCTTGAGCGGGGCTGAGTCGGCTCATCTGCGGACTCATCGGCTTGCTCACTGCGGCGCAGGAAATCGAAGAGGCGGCTGCGTTTGGGAGTTGCGGTATCCTCCTCATCATACTCTTCTTCGGGTTCGGGAGCCTTCCGCTCGACGTCACGGGCGTGGAAACTGCGGCGGCGGGGAGCTTCCTCACGCTCAGTTGAGCGGCTGCCGATGCTGCCGAAAAGCAGTTTGTGCCAGTCGGTTATGTAGATGATGACCAAGCCTGAGATAAGGGCACTCAGACCGACTATCATGGTGCCGACGGCTCCGATGAACTGGCGCAAAACTCCTGCGGAAAACATGACAGAGCCGTCTGCGCTCTCATAAGGAGGAGCGGCGAGTATCTGACCGAGAGCTCCGCCCGAGAGAGCGAGCTGAGGTATCTGACGGCGGCCGAGTCCGAGATAATCGGTGACGGTGACGAAGGGTTCGGGAGCGAGTCCGAAAAGCAGGACTCCTCCGAAAAGCACCAGAAGAGCTCCCGAGAGGAACGCAGGTATCGAGCCCGAGTCCGAAACGAAACTGCGCAGTGAACGCAGCAGAAAAAGCAGAGGAATAAGGTAGGCGGCAATACCGAAACAGAGAAAACTCAGCACCGATATCCAAGCTCCGGCGTGACCTATCCAGTTATGGGGAACTCCGCCGATACCGCCGGAAAGAACAGCGCAGTCAAGGCGGTTATAGCTGACGAAAGCCAACAGAAGAAGCAATGTCAAAACAAAAGAAACAACAGCTTTTATTTTCAATGTAGTACTCCAAACATCAAGTTAAAAACGCATCCTCTGTAATATAAATGCAACATATAAAAAAAGCAACAAGTCAAACAATTTTTTTTGGGATTTTGTAATCAGCGTTGTTCCTGATATGGTGAGATGATGCGGGGAAACTTTTTTATTTACCGTTACCTGCCCGTGTCGGGAACAGAACCTTGTAATTGAGAACTCTCCGCTCTGTCGCCGTTTCACTGCGGGTGTTCCGTTGGCAAGGTAGGGTTTTGCGCCCGAGCAGCTGAGGGAGTGTACTTTTGTACACGACCAAAGCGGCGAGGTAAGCAAAACGCCCCATTACCATCGGCGGATGCAGTGTGAGGCAAGGTCGAAAGCGTGCGACAAAGGCACGTTAGCGGGTTGGCTAGTTTCCATCGTCGGATGCATCCGTGAGTCAAGGTCGTGTTTTGCGCCCGAGCAGCTGAGGGAGTGTACGACTGTACATGACCGAAGAGGCGCAGTAGCAAGGCACGAGATTGACCACGGGGCGTCCGTCTTCGTTGCACTACGCCGCGACAAGCCGCAGCCGGTCGTCTTTCTTCTATACCTTGCTTACCTGGGAACTTCCATTCCTGCTATTTCTATTATATTTGTCTGGCAGAATTTGATTTGTTCGGCGGGCGGGTATTCCACCTTGAAGAAGAAAATATCTCCCGGCTCTGCGAGGTCGGCGGGATATCTTCCGTTGCAGAACGAGGTGAAGTGCTTTATCTTTCTTCCGCTGACCGTTTCGAGCTCAACTTTGAATGCGGCATCGTTGGTGCGCTTTTTGAGTATCTTCACTCCGAAAACTATCCTGCCGGGAGCGTTTGCCGCCGCTTTCAGCTCGATGCTGTCGCTCGGCACCGGAACTCTTGCTCCGAATGAAGCCCAGACTCTCTCAGGAACTCTCAGGCAGGGATTTCTCTTCGGCACTGCGTTTTGAACCCGCCTGAACAGCTGGATCGAACGCTCATCGACGAACTCCTGATGGAGCATCTGCCAGAAGGGTGACTTGATGAGCATACGGCTGATCTTATCCTCGGGCGAGTAGAAGCGGGAAAAGTTTTCCACGATCACATACTCCTGCAGGCTCTTTTCGTCGCAGGCAGGGTCGATGAACACATCGTATTTTCCCACCAGAAGCGAGCCGACACGGGGACCGGTGCTCACCTTGGCTCCCGCAGGAATGAGGCTTTTTATCCGCTTGGCAAGGCTGGTCGCATCGGCGTAAACCGCCACACCCTCAGACTCGGTAAAACGCCGCTGCGGCTCTGATGCGGGCAGACCCGGCAGGTGCACGAAAAAGAGAAAGCCCAGCAGTGCTCCTGCTCCTGACATGCCCAGTGCTCCGAGGCGGACATCTGGATTTTTCAGCTTCACAAAGAGCCATTTCACCCACTTGGGATGGCTCTTTTCACGCAGCAAGCGTGCTCCGGCAAGCGAGGCAAAAATCAGCACCAGCACCACCGATATCTGGTAGTGGCGCAGTACCGTCTGGGTGTCGAACCTGCGGTCGAGCGATATCATGACCAGCTCGGGAACAAGCGGAAGAAGCCATCTGTATCCGCAGACGGCAAGCAAACAGAACGGAACAAATATCGTCAGATAGAAGTTGAGATTGCGGATGTTGAAAAGGGCTTTCAGGAGTGTTCCCGGTCTGGTCACGGGCGAGAGCATGATTTCGCCGATGTTTCCGCCGAGGTGAGAGAAAAATCTGACGTGCGCATAAGTCCCCTTTACAGGAGCATCGAAGAGCGGCATCACAAAGTTTATCACCGTCACCACATAAACAAGTGAGATGGCAAACAACACCGCTCCCGCCTTGCGTTTGCCGAGCAGAAACAGCACTATTCCGTACCCGGCAAAAATCACTCCTGCGGTCTCACGGACTCCGAGCGAGAGCAGAAAGAGCACCGCCGCCGTGCGGTAACGCTTTTCGAGCACGCACCAGACGCATCCCGTCACCAGCGGAAAGAGCATGAACACCTCGTGAAATCCGTCGATGAGCGGCAGATTCATGTTCGCCACTCCCGGAATGAAGAGATACCAGAGCCCCATGAAAAGCGACTCCCGGACTCCCGCCTTGAGCGAGCGGGATATCAGATAGACGAAGAGAGCTCCTGAAGAGACCAGCAGACTGCCCGCAAAGAGAAAAACTCCCGGCTTGCCGATCGCCGCCGCAGGCAGAAGCAGAAGCAGGGTCGGAGTAAAGCGGACTCCGAGGAAACTCCCACGGCACAGATTGAGATAAAACGGCTTGCCGTCGAGCGTGTTGAGCAGTGACTCGTAGAAGTGTCCCCAGTCGAACCACGCCATGCCGAGAGTGTCGAATGAGCGCAGCTGGTGCCATGTGCCGGCAAGAGAAGAGAGCAGAACCGCCGCCGTGATGATAAAGAGGACCTTGCGGTGGTCGATGGCAGGCAGTTTCTCAGGCGTGCAGAGTGAGGCGGTGCGGGCAGCGCTCCAAATCACCATGAAAACACAAAAGAGCAGTGCCGGGAACGTCGGGTACATAAACCACATGACCGCCGCAGATATCAGCGGAAGATTGGCGCAAATGTATGTTTTGACTCCGTGACCTGAGTGTTTGAGCGCAAGGAGTGCTCCGAAAGCAATCAGCACCGATGCCGCACCCGCCGTGATACAGTCACGCAAAAGAGTCTCAGACCGGGCAATTATCTGCCGGGTGCGCAGGTCGATGAAAAAGGCGGTTCCGAACTTGAGAAAGGCGGGATAGAGTGCCAGAGCAAAGAGTAAGGCAGAGAGTGTTCCAGCGGTGTTTTCAACGATTTCACGCTTTTTCATGGCATCACCACGGCGGAAACAAGAAGCGTCGAGTTTGTTTCGCTGTCGAACAGCACCAGCACAAACGGGTGGTCGGCGTGGAAATGATTCCACACTTTAGCCTCTTCAGGAGCTGAGGCGAGTTCGATCCCCATGAAAGTCACCGCCGCCATAAAAGTGCCCTGCTCGTGCAATCCGAGCTTGATTATCTGGCGGGAGCGGGAAACGTACAGCGGAACACTCCCCTGCACCATCCCGCTCAGGTCGGCGGTCTGCGGGTCGAAGAGGGAACTCATGCCGTTGGCTCTCAGCAGCTCCACCAGATCGACCGGGCTCTGCAGCTCAAGTTTCGGCAGCTTTATCACGGTCTCGTTGTGGCTTGAGGCGTTGAAAACAAAGTGCCGCACTCCCTTTGAAGCAAGTTCCCGGGTCACGGTTTCGAGCGGAACACTCTTATCTTTCGAGGTGAGCACCAGCATCTTGAACCTGCGCTCTTTGTAATCGAGAACTATTCCGTGGAGCGTGCCGTCATCGTAATAGGGCAGATAGCGGCTGTCATTCATCATATCGACCGTGACTTTCCCCTGCCCGGGAACAAAAAACGGCTCTTTGCGGGTCGAATCGCTGTCGAATGGCGAGCTCCATGAATCCTTGAAGCTGAGCACGTTGAGCAGTATCATCGCAGGCTCTCCCTCGAGGTCACGGGGAGTGAACACTTTGTCGAAGAGATTGCGGCTCTCACGCTTTACTATCGAGTTGAGCAGTTCGAGGCACTCCTTTTTGCGGGTGAAATCGACACGGTAAAGTTTGCCTCCGCAAAGTCCGGAGGAGTGGCGGATGAACTTGGCTTGAAGCTGATACTTGCGGTCGAAGAGCACGGCGTTGAAACTGTTGAACACCGAGTTCGCCTTCTGCATCGAAAGCCGTGCAGTGCGCTGTGCATCAAGAGCCTGCTGATTCAATCCGAGAACCGACTCCAGCTCGGAAAGTGATTTTCCTGCCGCTCCGCCCCGCACCATGCCGTAACACTGCTGTATGCCCCACGGAGAGAGCATCAGATTTTTACCCTTATCGGCACGGTAAGCAGCATCAAAAAGCCTCAGAACAGCCTTGTCAGAAGCCTGAGCCGAAAGAATAAATCCGCAGAGAAGAAGCGGGAAAATCATGAAAAAGCGTTTCATACATACACTCCCAAAAGTTTTGATTTCAACCACACATAATATACCATGACGCAACGTATTTTCAAGAGCCGGTACATTTGTAAAGAAGAAAGAGTACCGGCGGCGGCTTGTCGCGGCGTAGTGCAACGAAGACGGACGCCCCGTGGTCAATCTCGTGCCTTGCGCCTGCGCCTCTTCGGGGGAGTCACTCCCCCAGAACGTAATGTCTGAACCACTCGGGAACCAGTTCGGAGTAAAGTTGAAAACCTTTCCCGGATTCATATTCGGCAAAGAAAAGTGACTGTTCCCCGGAGTTGTCAAAAAAGTATGCCCTGTTGAGATAGGGCAATGCATATTTTATCTGTTCCATACAACGGTAATAACGTGCAACAGTTTTATCTGCCGGAACATTGTGCCCTCCGCCTTTGACCCGCTGCTGAATACGCTTTACATTGACATCGGGGCTTTCTGTCGCCACAAAATACATATAAGTACGGAATCCTTCTGCCTGAGCTTTTTTCAGGATCTCAATTTTTGCAGGATGAGAAAAAACCGTTTCAAACGAAAAACTCAAATGCCGTTTCAAATACTGATCTTTAAAGAAATCAGCAGCCATTGCCACGGTATAAGAGTTTATCACCTGAGGTGCAAAGACAAAATAATCATCTTCATCAATGGTAATCAAACGTTCCCTGAACGGTATTTTGCTGCTTTCAGGATAAGTTGAGTTATTTATAAAGTCCAATAAATCCTGATTGTCTATGCCAAAAGGACAAGCCGTTTTGCAGCTTTGAGAAATTTCAGCAAAAAGCATATCGGCATTGAGGAACTTATATAAATTGACGGCATAATCATCTGCAAGCTGCCGGGCGAGAGTGGACTTTCCTGAACCGTTGGGACCGGCAAGCATCCTCAGGCGGGGAGTCATGACAAGCTCCCGATGACCGTTTCTGTCCGGTCGGGATTTATCTGGATCAGAACTCCGTCACGGATAATCGTGACCGGAATACCTTTGGCGAGAGCATCGGCAACGGCATTGGCTCCGGCTTTGGCAGCAGAGGTGCGCAAACGTACTGTTTCGGAGGTTTCTTTGGCAAATTCAGCAGAAACAACCGGAACAGTTTCGCCATTGGGCAGTGTGATTTGTGTGCTTTTTGTCGGACTCATAAATTCCCCTGCATTGGTTATCTTCAGTGTAATATAACACAAAAAAACAAAAAATCAATAGGCGAAAACAACCTGAGCCTGATGATGTGCAAAGGCAAATCCGTCAACTGCGATGAGGTCGTTCCTGCTCCGAATCCGGGATTATTGCCTCATGTGTTGTAAAAAAAGACAACCGGAAGCGGCGTTTTGCCGTAAATCATCTCTCCGCATATTTTACAAAATATCTTCAACCCGTCTTGCAAAACACCCCGAGTTGTGTTATATTAACAATATGAAGTGCCAATGTAGCTCAGTCGGTAGAGCAATTCACTCGTAATGAATAGGTCATCGGTTCGATTCCGATCATTGGCTCCATACTTTCTTTTCGACGAGAAAAGAAAGTAGGCAAAGAAAAGCGGTATATCGCAGCAGACCCGTTGGTCTGCTTTGGTCGGCGCTTTTTAGAAAAAAGCTTGGCAAAAACGTATGGAGCATATTCATACGTTTTTTCTTTTTTTCGACGAGAAAAGAAAGTAGGCAAAGAAAAACGGTATGTCGCAGCAAACCCGTTGGTCTGCTTTGGTCGGCGCTTTTTAGAAAAGGCTCTGTTCCCGACACGGGCAGATAAAGGTAAATAAAAAGTTCCTCGCTTTTCTTGAAAAGGAGAGAGGGGCGCGGGGAGAGAGGGAAAACGTCTTTTCCCGTGAAAAGAAGTTTTCCCTCTCTCCCCGCATCATCTCCCCATATCATGAACAAAGCTCCTTGATTTTTCGATGATTTCAAGTATATTATTTCAATGTCGTATAATAACTTAAAAACATCGGAAAGTTTGATTATGGAACTCCGTCATCTGCGTTACTTTGTTGAGACTGCCCGGGAACTTCACTTTGCACGGGCTGCCGAAAAGCTCAATGTCACTCAGCCTGCTCTCAGCCGGCAGATACTTGCTCTTGAAAATGAGCTCGGCGTGGAGCTCTTTTCCCGCTCGAACAAGTGGAAAATCGAACTCACTCAGGCGGGCAAACTCTTTTTTATCGAGGCTCAGAAGATCCTCAAGGATAGCACCCGTGCCATCAATCTCGCCCGCTCCGCAGGTGCCGGAGGCTGCGGCAGGCTCGCCATCGGTGCCATTTCAGCCGCCATCGAGAGCAAGGCTTTCACCTCGGCTCTCAGGGTGATGCGGGAAAAGTTCCCCATGCTCACCATCGAGGTCGTTGACTCCTCTTCGGGAGACCTGCTCGAGCGGGTGCGCCAGCGTGAGATCGACATCGCCTTTCTGCGCTCGGTTCCCGCTTTCCCCGCCGACGAGAGTCTGGTGTGCGCCCACTTGTGGAGCGACCCTTTGAGGGTGGCAGTTCCGTCAACTCATCCCCTCGCCTCGCAGAGTGAAGTTGAGCTTGCTCAGCTGTCTGACGAGTCATTCATCATGATTCCCGAGCGCAACCCGAGCACCCTGCGCCAGTATGTCGAGACATTTTTCCGCAAGCACGGCTCATTCTATCCGAAAATCGGGATCGAGATATACAACAGCTACACCGCTTTGAGAATGGTGGCTGAGGGGTTGGGCATCGGAGTCGTTTCCGGCACGTACTCGGGATTTTACGCCGATAAGATATGCTATCTGCCGATTGCGGGGCACTCTCCTGAACTGCCGCTCTTTGTCATCCATCCGGCTGAAAACTGCTCGACCAGTGCCGGACTCTTTCTTGACACCCTGAGAGAGCAGAGGAGAATACAGCAATGACTCCGGCAGAAAACAGGATTCCGGTCGGCAAGATTTTGCAGGAGTGCGACAAGCTCTTCAACTCGAACCGCAGTGCCGAAGTCGGAGCTCTTCTCAGGGCGTGGCGGGTCAGGGCACAGGAGCTCGGCGACAAGTCGGGTGAGCTCACCATTTTGAGCGAACTCATGGGTCACTACCGCATGGCGGGCGACTCTGAGCACGGTATCGCCGCCGTCAACGACGGAGTATCTCTGATAGAAGAGTTGAAAATATCCGACTCCCTGAGCGCAGGTACTATATATATAAATGCCGCAACTGCGCTCTCGGCTTTCGGGCGTTTTGCTGAGGCTCTCGAGCTCTACCAAAAGGCTTCAAAGTGTTACACAGCGCACCTTGAAAGTGACGATGTCCGCTTTGCCGGACTCTTCAACAACATGGCATCCGTGCACCTCGCAGCGGGGGATTTTTCCACCGCAGAGGAGCTCTATCTCAAGTCGGTCGAGCTGCTGAGTGCCAAAAAATCGCTCATGGATCTCGCCGTGACCTACGTCAACCTCGCCCAGCTTTATTACGCTCAAGATCGGCAGGATATCGTGGTCAGCTCAACGCTCGACTGCGCCATGCTCTGCTTCGACTCTCCTGCGGCGGTGCGTGACGGCTACTATGCCCACACCTGCGGCAAGTGCGCTCAGGCGTTCGGAGCAATGGGCAGAAGTGCCGATGAAGCTGAGCTCAACGCAAGAGCAGGGAGTTTCTATGCGGGCACTTGAAGAGTCACAGGCGTGGTTCACACACCACCTGCTTCCAGCCGTTGAGCGTGAAGTTCCGCAAGCTCTCGGAGTCACCGCTTTCGGAGTTTCCGGCAGAGGCTCGGAGTGTTTCGGCTTCGACGATGAGATATCCCGTGACCACGACAGCTGCAACACGGTGACGATGTGGCTGACCGATGAGGATGAGCGCAAGTTCGGGTTTCAGCTCACAAGAGTTTACAACCGACTCTGCAAAGAGTGCGGTATCACCCTGCAAAGCACTCCGCAGAGCCGCCTCGGAGACTCCGAAAGGGGGGTGGTCATCATCGGGGATTTCCTCGCCCGCCACCTCGGATACAGCCACGCTCCGCAGAGCTGGCAGGAGTGGCTCTACACGCCCGAGTACGCCATCGCCGAGACGGTCAACGGCAGGATCTTCCGTGATGACCCTGGTGTTTTCACTGCGATACGCCAACATATACGCCACGGAATGCCCGAAGATGTGAGGATAAAAAAGCTCGCCTCACGGGCGGTGATGATGGCTCAGAGCGGTCAATACAACTACTCAAGATGCCTCAAGCACCACGAAAAAGCCGCCTCAGAAATGGCACTGCGTGACTTTGTCCGGAACACGGTGTCGATGGTGTTTCTGCTCAACTTCTCGTTTGCTCCCTACTACAAGTGGATGTTCAGGGCGATGAGGGAGCTCCCGGTGCTCGGAAACATCGCAGACGAAATAGACGAGCTCTTTGCGGCTCAGGATAAAGAACCCGTAATCGAAAACATCTGTTTTCAAGTCATATCCGAGCTGAGAAATCAGGGACTCACCGAACTCGATGCGACCTACCTCGAACCGCACGCCTTTGAGCTGATGACAAAGATAAAATCAAGAGAGATAAAATCCCTGCACGTCATGGAGGGTTGACTCACACTCCCGGGGCGAGGCGGTAGGCGTCCGGCTCTTCGGTCACGGCGAAACCGGTTATATCCTGCGGAGCAACTCCCTTTACCGTCAAACTGTAACTGCCGGGAGCCAATTTCCACGGTCGGTTGGGTTTGCCGTTGTAGGTGGTTCCTGAAATGATGCTCCAGACATTTTCAAAGCCGTGAGCGGGACGCAGCATCTTGCGCTCAGATTTTGCTCCGTTGAGCGAGACTTGGATATAGCGGAATCTGCTCAAATTTCTGCACCTCAAAAAGAGATAGGCTGAGCACTGCTTTGTGACCGTGAAATCTATCTTCACCGTGTCGTCCGACACCGCCGACACCCTGCCGGGCACGGCATTTCTTCTTGCTTTGGCAACCAGTTGCGGATTGTTCCATGTGGTACACTCCACCAGCACCGGACGGCTGCTGCCATCGGGTTCACGCACCGAAAAAGCCGAGACAAATCTTGCCGGAAGTGTCATCTTTGCGGGAACGGTCGTGACGGTCAGCACCCGGCTCTCGTTGGCTTTCAACTCAAATTCAGACGGAGTGACTCTGAAAAAATCAGCTCCGCAGACCACACTCAAACGGCAGGGTTTCTGAGCGGTGACTTTGATATTTTTGGTCAAAACTTTTCCGTCAACGGCATCGAAACTCACTTTTGCACGGTCAAGAGTAAACGAAGTTTCCCGCAGGGGCAGAACTCCGGGAGCTCCTGTCACTCCTCCGTCTTTTGAGCAGTAAAACCCCTTTTCCTCAGTCGGAAAATCTTTGCAGTCAGCCATGCGGTCGCCTGCCGTATCGCAGATAAACTCCTTTCTGAACACGCCTTTGGAGCAGAGCGGTCCTGAGCTTCTCACCAGATTTCTGCGGCTGTAAAACTTGAACACCGGGTACTTCATAAAAATCCGCTCGTCCTCACGGATGGAAAAGCCGCCCACTCCGTCGAGGTAGTCGCAGATGGTGTTGTTGAAGAGAAAAACCGCTCCTGTGCCCGAGACGGAGTAGTTGTTTTTAACTCCGCTTGCCTTGTAGAAATAGACGTCACCCCTGCCGCAGAAGAGGTTGTTGTAAATGTACGACGGACCGATGAGGCAGGGAGCGGCACTGACTCCGCAAAGGGTGTCTTCGACCTTGTTTCCGGCAAATCTCACATTCATCTGCCCTCCGTCAAGCTCCATACCGTCATCGTTGCCGACGGCGAAATAGTTGCCGTAAACCTCGGCATCACTGCCGACTCCGCCCGAGAGCTTGCCGTTGCCCTTGCTCTCTACGGCATCGTTCCAGCGGTGGAAGGTACTGCCGAAGATATCGTTGCCGACAAGTACGACCTGCCGTGAGTCACCGATATGGATTCCGTTGGGTCCCGATGGGTGGGTGTAAAACCAGCTGTTGGCAGTTCCTCTTGCAGAGTGAATGACACACTTTTCGACGGTCACTTTTGCGGAGTTGAAAATACGCACGCCGCAATCATTGTTGAGGCTGTAACTCTTCTCGTAGTACCTGCCGTCAAGGTCGGGGCGGTGAGTTCCGATGCGTCCGAAGTGGTGGATATTGCAGTTGCGGATGACGATGTTTTGAGCTCCTCTGACACTGATGCCCTCTATTCTTCCGCCTGAAATATCAAGTCCGTCAAGGATAACGTACTGCAGACCGTCAAGGTCGAGCGCCGCACGGCTTGTCTCATCGCCCCTGAGGGTGACTCCCCGGGGGGAAACGTACCTGATGTACCCTTTTTTACTGCCCGACTTGAACTTGAAGGGCAGACTCTTTACCGTGACCGTCTCAGCCACAGGATAATCAAAACTGCGGGTCACGAAAGAACTTCTGAGGGTCTCACGCCTGCCGCTGTCGTTGATATCGAGCTCAACTTCATACTCCGTGCCGCTCTCAAGTTCAAGCAGACTTGCCCGCAAGGCTTTGGCGTTGAAGTCGTAAACAAGAGGCAGTTCGTACTTGCGGAACTCACGCTCACCCTTTTTGCGCCGGAAAAGCGAGGCTTTGAAAGCGGCTGGGTCGGTACTCGTGCAGTTGTTGAGATAAATTCCCGCACTCCTGTACTGCGGCACGATTTCAAGGCGGGGGAGCTCACGGAGTTTCTGCTCACGGGGAGCTCCGAAATAAAAGCCGCTCAGGGTGAAAGTTCTGCCGACACTCTTTTCGAGACAGCGGTTGCGCAGAGATATCTCTATGCGCTCAAAGTTTCCTGAGTGAAAACGCAGAGTCACCCGCCCGTCAAGCGTGGCGTTTTCCTCGCTCTCGATGCGGATGCTCCTGCCGTTGCGGAACAGCTTCGACTGAATGTAAAAACTCTTTACCTCAGGAGCCTGCACACGGCAGGAAAACTCATACCATTTCCCCGGCTCAAGTTTGATCGAGGGCAGTACCGCCTGACCATCCCACTCGTGGTAGCTTGTGACTTTGACTTTAACTTGCTCACCGTTGCGGGAAAGAGCTATGCGGTCACGGCTGCGGTTGGCGATTTTGCCGGGAGTGAAATCATTTCCGGCAAGCTGCCACACACAACAAAACAGCAGCATCAGGATGGCAGGCAGGCGCATATTTTACCCCTGAGAGGTCAGGCTGCTGACATCGATGACGTACATCTGGCGGGGACCCTCAAAGGCGGAGTCGATGCAGACGTACTTGTCATCCCTCGACCAGTTGGGATGCTGGTCACAGCGGGTCGGTCCGGGATAGGTCGGGTCACAGTGGAAACTGCCGATCTCGAAGATTTTTCCGCTCGCCATGTGGCGCAGGTAGATTTTGTGACAGCCATCCTCAAGCGGGAACGTATCGGTGAGCATCCACTTTTTATCCGATGAAAAAGAGCAGTGTCCGTCGGTGGGGTACTCATCCTTGCCGATGATCTCGGTCTTCTCGCTTCCGTCGGTGTAGAGATAATACTGCTTGCCGTTGAGGTAGCGGCTGGAAAAGTTGATGATCCTGCGGTCATCGACCCAGGTGTAGTGGCTGCTGAACTCCTCGAGGTTGAGCGGATAGATGTTGCTGCCGTCGATGTTGGCAGTGAACATGTGGGTGAACATATCGGGATTGCCCTGCTTATCCCACACTCTCCAGCGGTGGAAAAAGGCTATGCGGCGGCTGTCGGGAGAAAAGAGCAGGTGGTTGAACCATCCGGGAGTATCCTCCATGTCGGAGCGGTAGAACATCTTGGTGATTTCCGCCACGCTGATAATGAGCTTCGAGGTATCGTTCTTCAAATCGACCAGCCAGAGACCGTCGGCAGCCGGAATTTTATCGTTTTCAAACTCGTCAACAGCTCCCGGATAGCCGTAGCCGGGCCTCTCACGGTCGAGGCGTGAAAAGTTGAGGCTCAGAGCGTATCTGCCGTCAGGACTCAATGTGTATATCGGACGGTGCAGTGTGCGCATCTTGCCCGTGAACACATTGAGGATGCGGCTCACGAATCTGCCGTTCTCGATGTCGTTGTATATCACACAGTTGTCATCGTCGGCGAGATATTGCAGCATACATCCCTGCTGCCAGCACCAGGCTTTGGTCTCGGCGAAAGGAATGAAACGGTTTTTATCCTCGAGGTCGATCATACCGAGGGTAAGTTTTTCTCCGGCTTCGGGCTGTCTGCCCATGAAGTCGGATTCATTTGCCAGAAGATAGCGTCCGCTTTTGTTCCACGGAAACTTGTCAAAATAGCCGAAGAAGTGGTATTTCGGACCATCGGTGACCCTGGTAATTGGCATGTGTCTTTTTTCAATCATAATAAATACTCTTTTATTTAGTTATGTCCGATTTGTTGTGGAGAAAAACAATCGGCGATGGCGCATTGCGGGCAATCTCGTGCCTTGCTACTGCGCTGCTTCAGTCATGTACAAAAAGTACACTCCTTGCGCTGCTCATACGCAAAACCCGACCTTGCCTCACACTGCATCCATCGAGGGTAACAAGCCTCTCGAACAGTTCCCGTTTTGGCTTGCGGGTGTTTTGCGTTTTTCTGCAAATCAAAAAATCCGGACATTCTTTTATATTTTATCCTCTGACCCGTCAATATCCGTGCCAGAAGTGTGTGATGTTGCTTGATTTGGTCAGTGAGCCTGAGCCTTTGGCTTCGGCTTCAGACGGAGTCATCGAGTCGGTGTGACCGTCGGCATAAGCGAGAACGGTGCGTCCGTTGTGGCGGAACATCAAACTCACATAGCTCCAGATGGAGTAGGTTCTGGTGTTGCCGATGGTGCAGGCGGTTCCCCAGTAGTTCTCGGCGGCGGTCTGAACCTGAACCTCTCCGATGAGGATTCTGCCTGACGGATTTTTCACCCTCGAAAGGTAGCTGTAACGCTTGTTCTTTTCGGCGTCGGTGTCGCCTCCGTAAGAGAGATAGGTGTTGTAAGAGTACGAGCCGTTGGGCAGAGTGTAGTCATCTGCGACATGGTGGGGAGCTCCGGGAACACGCCTGCCCGAGGGGCAGACCGACTGCTTGGGCAGGTCGTGGTTCTGACTCTCAGCGCGGTCGGAATAAATTGCTCCGCCGATGTAGGGAATGACCGTGTTGCGAGCCGCCTCTTTCCAGACCGGACCGAAAGCATGAGTCTTGATAAGAGCATCACGCCACTCCACAGCCTTGCCGTTGACGATCATCCTGCTGAGCGGATTGCATCCGTTGTTGTCATCGGCATAGGCAATAGTGCCGAAACCGAGCTGTTTGAGGTTGTTGGCACAATTCGAGAGCTTGGCACGCTCCCGTGAACTCGCCAGAGACGGCATCAAAATACCCGCAAGGATGGCAATAATGGCAATAACGACCAGCAGTTCTATAAGGGTAAAGGAGTACACGGGGAGAGAGGGAAACTTCTTTTCACGGGAAAAGAAGTTTCCCTCTCTCCCCGCACCCCTCTCACCCTTCAAGAAAAGCGGAGTACTTTTTTGAAAACAATACAACGGTAAAACACATATTTGACAAGTTTTGCTCACCAAGAGTTCTATTAAAGTGAAACGGAAAATTTTTGTCAGGGATGATTTCTCGCACATAACACTTTCTCCTTTTTTGTTGAGGATTTTTGCTTCTGTTATATTATAGTGCAGAACACACTTTTTAACAACCGGGAACAAACATGAATTTTTTACGAAAACTGTGAAATTTTTACGATTGATTTTTAACTGAGTGCGTGCTATATTCTATATTATGAAAAAAGCAACTATAAAATTACCTTTTGAGTTTCCTCCGAAAGATGGTGCCAATGTCCGCATCATGCTTCTCGGAGTTCTGCGTTGTTTCCGCCGTGAACTTGAAAACGGAAACATTAAACTGCGCCTGCCGTCGAGTCCGGGAGCTACTCAAAACTACTGCGATGAGATAATTTTCCAATTCAGCGGCAGGGGCAACTGCTCTTTCGGCGATACGGAACACCTCACACTCTATGCGGGCGAAGTCCTGCTCGTGCCCCGGCAAACCGTCTATACCGTGACTCCTTCGGGGAAATACGGGTGCTGTCTGCTGAGGATCAGGGATGACGAAAGCGTGATAAGCTGCCGTATGTCAGAGGGCAGCCAAATCACCACACTGGGAGAGCTGAGACTGCGCCACAGCGGATTTTATGTTTCGGTCGTCCCCGCCCTGCGCTTTGCCAGTGACGGCCTGGTGAGGAGGATGCTCCAGCTCGCTCTGGTCTATCAGATCGAGTCTGATATCATGAACATCAAGCGCAACTTCGATGAGAGCGGAATAACTCCGCACCGACTGGCGTTCCGTGCCCGCCGCATCATCGAGGATTGGAACAACTCCTGCGCTCCCGAGATATCAGAAGTGGCGCAAATGGCGGGGTGCTCGGTGAACTACCTCTCAACGGTGTTCCGCAAGAGTTACGGAGTGACCTTAAAGAGCTTCATCCTGCGCCACAAGCTCGAAAACGCCCGCCACCTGCTCAACCTGGGAGAGATGAGACCGGCAGAAGTGGCAGAGTTCTGCGGTTTCCACGATGCGGGGTACTTTTCAAGGATATTCAAAGCCGCATTCGGATGCACTCCGTCGTCGATATACCGGGGAGGAGCAGAAAATAATTTCACCGCCAAAAGCAAGTAACATTGAATTTGAACACACAGCGGAGTATATTATTCAAATGATGTCCTGCTTTTGTGAAATATAAAGGCGGAAACGCAAAACACCTGTTTCCATCGACGGATGCAGCGTGAGGCAAGGTCGGGTTTTGCGTATGAGCAGCGCAGGGAGTGTACTTTTTGTACATGACCGAAGCAGCGCAGTAGCAAGGCACGAGATTGCCCACGAAGCGCCGCCGTTTTCCCTCGGTGGATGCAGTGCGAGGCAAGGTCGTGTTTTGCGTATGAGCAGCGCAAGGAGTGTACGACTGTACATGACTGAAGCAGCGCAGTAGCAAGGCACGAGATTGCCCGCAATGCGCCGCCGCCGGTGGTCTTTCTTCACAACAAATGGGGCAATAATTATTGGAATTTTTCAAATGAATACTGTTAAAAATTTTATTTGCGGTGAACTCTCGGGGTGGAAAAAGAGCGAGGCTCTCTGGTTCGGCTTCTGCATATTTTCCACGCTTGCGGTATCGCTTTATATGCGGGACTCCTCTGCCGGAGTCGCCGCTTCTCTCACCGGAACCTGCTACACTCTGCTTGCGGGCAAGGGCAAAATCAGCTGCTATCTCTTCGGAGTCGTCAACACCCTTTTGTACTCGCTCGTCTCGTATCAGAACCGGCTCTACGGTGAAGTCATGCTCAATTTGCTCTGCTACTTCCCCATGATGTTCGCTGGCTTCATCTGCTGGAAGAGAAATCTCGGCAGAGACAGCATCATCCGCAAGACCTCTCTCAATGCCGAAGAACGCCACATCTACCTTGCCGCAACTCTTTTCGGAGTCGTCATTTACGCACTGATACTCAAAAAGATGGGCGACTCCCAGCCGGTCATCGACAGCCTGACCACGGTGCTCTCGGTAACGGCGATGGTGCTCACGGTAAAGCGGTGCTCAGACCAGTGGCTGTTGTGGATAACGGTCAATGCGCTCTCGGTCTATATGTGGTTCAAAGCGTGGAGCTCCGGCAGCGGCTCGACCGCCGTGCTTCTCATGTGGCTCATCGCCCTTGCCAACGGCGTTATATTCTATATCAAATGGAAGAGGGAGTGTTCACCATGTCAAAACCCCTGACCGTCATCCTCGCCGACGGAGATTTCCCCAAAACCGCAGTTCCGCTCGAGATACTCTCTCAGGCTCACTTCATCGTCTGCTGTGACGGAGCGGCGGCTTCGCTCACCGGACTCGGAATAATTCCCGACGCCATCGTGGGCGACCTCGACAGCCTGCCCGAAAAGTTCAAGGAGCAGTTTTCCGACCGTCTGATACACGTGAGCGATCAGGAGACCAATGATTTGACCAAAGCCTTCAACTACTGCTGCGCTTCAGGCAGAGAGAACATCGTCATCCTCGGAGCCACGGGCAAGCGTGAGGACCACACCCTCGGCAACCTCTCGCTTCTGGCGGAGTATTCAAAAAAAATTCCCTCGATACGCTGCATCACCAATTACGGAGTCTTCCGTGCCGTATCAGCTCCGGGCAGATTCGAGTCGCACAAGGGTCAGCAGATATCGATAATAGCCCTCACTCCGGGAGCGGTGGTCACGTCGGAAAACTTGAAATATCCGCTCAGAAAGCTCACCCTCAATTACTGGTGGCAGGCAACGCTCAACGAGGCACTGGGAGACTCTTTCTCCCTTGATTTCCCATCAAATACCCAATTACTACTCTTTCAGGAGCACGCAAAAAAATGACCGCACCCTTTGAAATCAGAGGCTTTAATATGTGCGAAAGCCTTTTGAGGCACACTCCCGAACAGCTCGCACGTTTCCTCGACCGCATGGGAGAGCTGAAATTCAACACACTTATCGTCCAGTACGACTACGGGTTCCGCCACTATCAGCAGCTGATAAAAGAAAAGTGTCAGCAACACAACATCGATGTCACCCTGATGGTGTTCGGACCGAGGACATTTTTCAAACTCTCAGGATGCGACAGCAAACACTTTGCCCTCGATGATGACGGCAAACCGTACACTCCGGCTCCCGAGTGCGAAACGTGGCCCTGCTTCAGCTCTCATGAAGCACTCGAACACTTCACTGCCGGAGCTGAGATTTTTCTCAGAGAACAGACTCCCGGCTGGATAAAGAGGATCCACATGCGCTCAGGCGACGGAACCATGACCTGCCGCTGTGCCAAGTGCCGCAACCTCATGCCCAGTGTCGGATGGCATCCCTTTATCAAGGCTTTTGCCGCCAAACTGCACGAACTGCGCAGTGACCTTGAAGCCGAAAGCGACATCTACATCGGCAGATACGACCTTTCGGTTCCGGCGCAAGAGTACGAAAGTATCGACTGCGTGATGTACGACACTTTCGGACACCATCCGAGAATTGCCCTCGGCGACAATCCGAATCACAAGAGCAACTGGATACCGGTGAACGGCAGAGACACCGACGAGTTCAACTGCAACTCTCTCTACCACTTCGACCGCCTCTCAAAATGGGCAAAGCGGCTTCCCGGCAAGATATATATCCACGACAACACCATGATGCAGGCATTGATAGGAATGTTTCACCACAACACTCCTTCCATGCTCAAGGACCTCGAACTCTACCGCAGACTCGGATTGCGCGGAGTGCTTTTCGAAGCCTACGAACCGGGATACCACAACTTTGCCCGGCACTTCGAGGTGCTTTCAAAAGCGATGCTCGACCCGGAATACGGCAGAAACTACCGCCCGGACGGAGTGGAAAAGATGTTTGCAAACCTCGATTTGGACTACTCCCACATCGACAAGCGCACCTCTGAGGAGCTGATAAACATTCTGCCGCCTCAGGAGCAGGAGTTCATCCGCATCTGCGACGCAGGAATGACAGCACCGACTCCCGACAGTTACAGAAAGTTCATCGACTACATCATCGACCACGCCGACACCGTCGATGTCTGCTACATGGGAATGTTGGCAGCCAAGCACGGCATCAGGGTATCAGGTACTCTCGACTTCTCGCAAGCCGCTCCCGAATCAAGAAAAATGCTCTCATACCGCAAGCTCTGGGACTACATGGAAGAACTGCCCGACCACAGCAGAGCAAGAGAGGATGTTATTGAGATACTGAAAGATTTGAGAAACAATGTACGTTCAACTGTATAATAAAGGAAACTCCCCGATATGAAAAGATTTTTACTTATTCTGCTCTCTCTGGTGCTCTTCACCTCTTACGCCGCTCCCAAAAAGAAAAAGTCACGGTCACGGCGCAAGAGCAAGAGTGAGAGCGTCATCAAAAGTGTAAACTACCCCTGCTCATTCGATGACTCCAAGCAGCGGGCACTGGTGTGGTTCGCCAAAGGTGACAAGCCACGTCCGCTCATCGTGGTACTGCACACCTGGAGCTGGAACTTTGAAAAGGCTCTTCCCTACGCCGAGCCTGCCGTCAAGTACAATTTTCACATGATAGCTCCCGACTTCAGGGGACGCAACACCGCAGGCAAGTACCTCTCGATGGGCTCGGATGCCGCTGTCGAGGATATCGTTTCCGCCGTCGAGTGGATGAAAAAACGTGCCAACGTTGACCCCGATAAAATCTACCTCATGGGCGGCTCAGGCGGAGGTCACATGGCTCTTCTGATGGCAGGACGTCACCCCGAGATCTGGGCGGGAGTCTCAGTGTGGTGTCCGATAACCGACCTCAAAAAGTGGTGTGAGTTCCACAAGGGAAAGGGTTACGGCAAGCACATCATCGACACGCTCCACGGAGACCCGAGAACCGAGGGCGGAGCGGCGAAAGAGGCGGCGAAACGCTCACCCGTGACCTGGCTCGAAAACGCCCGAAACGTCAACATCGACATCGGAGCCGGAATAAACGACGGTCACACAGGCTCAGTTCCCATCGACCACTCGCTCAACGCATTCAATATCCTTGCCGGGGAAGATGATAAAATCCCGCAGGAGCACATCGAGTTGCTGACCCTGAAACGCAAAGTACCCGCAGGAACTCCCCCGGTCAAAGATGCGGGCTACGGAAAGCGCAAGGTGCTCTACCGCAAGACCTCAGGCAACTGCCGTGTGACCATCTTTTCCGGAGCTCACGACATCCTGACCTCGTACAGCTACAAGTGGCTGGCACAGCAGAAAAAGGGGAAAGCCGCAGTCTGGAAAGAGTTCAAGGACGACGGCAAAGCACAAGTGTTGACTAAATAGAGGTCAAGAAGAAAGACGACCGGCGGCGGCGCCCCGTGGTCAATCTCGCGCCTTGCGCCTGCGCCTCTTCGGTCATGTACAGTCGTACACTCCCTCAGCTGCTCGGGCGCAAAACACTTTCCTTGACTCACGGATGCATCCGACGATGGAAACTAGCCAAATCGCTAACTTGCCTTTGTCGCACGCTTTCGACCTTGCCTCGCACTGCATCCGCCGATGGAAATTAGCCGTTTTGCTTACCTCGCCGCTTTGGTCGTGTACAAAAAGTACACTCCCTCAGCTGCTCGGGCGCAAAACACTTTCCTTGCCTCACACTGCACCCACCGATGGAAACTAGCCGGCTCGAATAATTTCCGTTTTGGCTCGCTGGCGTTTTGTCATAAACATGACACTTGTGTATTTCATAATTGCGGGCATTATCAGCAAATAAATCTCTTTCCCTTGACTTTGCGCTTGTAAAATGCTCCGCCTGAGCTATATTATTACTGTTGTATTCCAAACTGTTTCCTGAGTAATATGCTTGATATCATAAACAAAATCCGTCACATTCTGGGGCGCAAAGATAAACTTGCCCTCTCCGGAGTCGCTCTGCTGATGACTCTCTCATCTCTGCTCGAGATGGCGGGCATCGGCGTGCTCGTGGCTCTGGTGACTCTGATACTTGTGCCCGACACCTCCTTTCAGGGGGAGTTCCTCACCCGGGCGGCTGAGTTTTTCAAAGAGCTGATTTCCGTTCACGGCAAATACCGTATGCTGGCGGCGATCTCCCTGCTCTTCGTGCTCAAAGCCCTCTTCTCGTACTTCATCGTGAAGATATCGGCGGTTTTCATCTACGCAAAACAGCGTGAGTTCGCCATAAGGATGTACGAAAATTTCCTCAGAGGAGACTACCAGAAACTCACCTCCCGTCCGGTCGGAGAGCTCGAAGTCAATCTGCACTACTGCTCACTCTTGAGTCCGTACATCCTCATGCCGCTCGCCCAGTTTATCGGCGACTGCCTCACCATTTTCCTGCTCGGAGCCGCACTCGCCGCCGCCATGCCGCTCATCACTTTCGGAGGAATCCTCTTCATGGCTCTCGCCGGAGCCGCCATTCAGCTTGCCTCCGCAAGAATGAACCGTATCGAGGGCGAAAAATTTTCCCGTGCCGAGACCGCCAATGCGATTATCAGACTGGCGGGATTGAACAATGTCTCCTACATAAAAAGCGTGCTGGCTGAGGCGTTTTTCGTCGATTTGTACCGCCAAAGCGAGCTTGAATCAAACAAGAGCGCAAGCCGCATCTTCACCCTCGGGCAGATCCCGAGATTTTCCCTTGAGTGCGCCGCAACATTGCTGATGCTGGCGATATTTGCGGCCATGCTCTGCGCCGAAGTTCCTGCGGCTCAGATACTTGCGACATTTACTGCGATAGTGGCGGTGATGGCAAGGATTCTGCCCGCCCTGAGCAGGAGCCACTACAATTTGATGAGGATAAAGCAGAGCAAGCCCATCTTCGACCGCATTTACCATGATTTGTGCGGCTTTCCGCAGGAAAAATCGGGGAACTCAGAGATAACTCCGACCTTGAAGAGCAAACTTGTCATCGAAAACGTAAGCTACCTGCACCCCGGAGCCTCAGAGCCCACTCCCAAACCCTTTTCGCTTGAGATACCCGCCTTTTCCAGCTGCGGAATAGCGGGCAAAACCGGGTGCGGCAAGAGTACGCTCATCGAGATGCTTTTAGGTTTGAGAACCCCCGCCACCGGAACCATCAGAGCCGACGGAACAGATATCTTTTCCAACGTGAGAGCATGGAGAAGCGGAACGGGATATGTTCCGCAGGTCATCAACCTCATTCCCGGCACTCTGAGGGAAAACGTGGCTTTCGGAGTTCCCGCCGACCAAATCGACGACAAAAAAGTGAAAGAGGCACTCGAGCTTGCCCAGCTCACCGAGTTTGAGCTTGACCGTCAGATTTCCGCCGACGGCAACAACCTTTCGGGAGGTCAGAAGCAGAGAATAGGCATCGCCCGCGCCCTCTACCGTGAGGTGAAACTGCTCATCCTCGACGAAGCCACCAGCAATCTGGATACCGACACCGAAGAGGCTTTCGTTTCGGCTCTCGACAACCTCAGGGGCAAACTCACGCTCATCGTCATCGCCCACCGTCAGAACACCATAGAAAAGTGCGACCAAATCATCAATCTTTCGGATGCAGGATAAAATTATGCGGCTTTTGTGCGACCATCAGATTTTTTCAAGTTTCCGTTACAGCGGAATATCCCGTTATTTCTGCGAACTCTTTGAGGAGTTCAACTCAATGGCCATCGAGTGGCGGGTCTCATGCTATTTCAGCAACAACGCCTTTCTCGAAGAGCTCACTCCCGTGCGCCGTTTTCTGCCCGGCACGGAGTTCAGAGGCAAAAACCGCATCCTCGAAAACATCAACCTCATCGCCACAAGAAGAGCTCTTGCCAAGGGTGATTTTGACATTTTCCACAGCACCTACTCCAAACCCTATCTGCCGAAGTACACGAGAGGCAAACCCTACGTCATCACCGTGCAGGACCTCACCCACGAAAAGTTCCCCGAACTCCCGACCGCCAAACGTGAGGCGGCTGAAGAGAAGCTCTCGATAAAGTACGCCGACCGCATCATCACTCCGAGTCAGGCGACTGCGGATGACCTGATCGAGCTCTACCCCGAGGCGAAAGAAAAAGTGAGAGTCATCCTTGACGGAGTGAAGATACCGCAGACCCTCACTCCGGTTGACGGACTGCCCGGAAAATACATCATCCACGTCGGCACGAGGGCGTTCTACCGCAACTTCACCACGGCGGCAAAGGCGATGAGATACCTCGATAAAGATATCCACCTGCTCTGCGTGGGAGGCGGAGCTTTTACCGCATCTGAACTCGAACTCTTCAAGTCGCTCGGAATAGAAACTAGAGTCCACCAGATGCGCCTTGATGAGTCACAGCTCTTTTTTGCGTACAGACACGCTCAGGCGTTGATATTCCCGAGTCTCGCCGAGGGGTTCGGACTCCCCACGGTCGAAGCGATGAGTATGGGGTGCGTTCCCGTGCTGAGCGACATCGCCTGTTTCCGTGAGATAGGAGCCGATGCCGCACTCTATTTCCCCGCCCTCGACGACAGGGCGTGCGCCGATGCGCTCGAAAGGGTGCTCAGTGACCCGGCTCTGAAAAAACTGCTGCAAAACAACGCCGACTTGCAGATGCCCCGCTTCAACTGGCACAACACCGCACTCGACACTCTGAAAGTCTATCAGGAACTGCTTTGAAAGGAAGTATAAAATATGGCAATGAATTGGAAATCCCTGCTCTCGCCCGACCGTCTGTGCACGGGGGTGCCGGGCAAGATAACTCAGGAACGCTCACCTTTTCAGCGTGACTTTGACCGCATAGTTTTTTCCGGCAGTTTCCGCCGTCTCCAGGATAAGACTCAGGTGTTTCCGCTGGTCAAAACCGACTATGTCCGCACCCGCCTCACCCACAGTCTTGAAACCAGCAGTATCGGGCGCAGTCTGGGCACGGCGACCGGAGTGTTCATCTGCGAAAACTTCGATACGGGTGGAGCGACTCCGAGCGATATCGGCTCGATAGTCGCCGCCGCGGCACTTGCTCACGATATCGGCAACCCTCCCCTGGGACACGCAGGAGAAGAGGCTATCCGCCACTGGTTCACCAACTCCGAATCCGGCAAACGTCTGAGGGAAAAACTCACCGATGCCGAGATTTGCGACGTGGAAAAATTTGAGGGCAACGCTCAGGGGTTCAGAGTCCTGAGCCGTCTGGAAATGCCTGACCAGAAGGGAGGTATGCAGCTGACCTCCGCCACGCTCGGAACATTTTCAAAATACCCCGTGGGCTCGCTCGTGCCCGAGAGACCATCCGGAGTGGCGGGCAAAAAGTTCGGCTATTTCCAGAGCGAAAAGGAGCTCTTTGCCGAGGTGGCAGCCAGCTGCGGATTGATACAGACGGGCGAGGGAGCATGGGTGCGCCATCCGCTTGCCTATCTGGTCGAAGCCGCAGACGATATCGCCTACCTCATCGTTGATTTTGAGGATGGACACCGCCTCGGACTCGTGGATTACCTCGAGCTTGAGATGTATTTTCTGCAAATCATCAACTCAGAACGCACCGCCGAACACGTTGCCACGCTCGACTCGCCCATCCGCAAGGCGGAGTTCCTCAGGGCGCAGGCGATCGGCTATCTCGTGCGGCAGGTCACCGAGGTGTTCATCTCGCATCAGGATGAGCTGCTCAACGGCACGCTCGAAAAGCCGCTCGTAGAGTACATCCCCTGCCGTGACGTGCTCAACGCCATCCGCCAGCGCAGTGCCCGGGGAATTTACAACCACCGCAGTGTAGCCGAGGTCATCGGAGCAGGTTTCGAGATGGTGTCAGGACTTCTCGATATCTTCGTGCCCTGCGTCGATGAGCTCGCCATCGAGTTTTCAGGAGGTCCCGCCGCAGGATACCGCAGCCGCCGCCTCGCCGCCATGCTTCCGTTCTACACGGTGGATAAAAACAGCGCACTCTGGAGATCGAGCAGTTACCAGAGATTGATGAGCATACTCGATTTCGTTTCAGGCATGACCGACGGTTACGCCGTTTCCCTGCACCAGAAGCTCAAAGGAATTTCACTGTAAAGGAGAGAATATATATGTTGAAGAGAGTGTTTCTGACTTCCCTCGCCGTTTCAGGCGCACTGCTGCTCAGTTCGTGCGCCCTCTGGAGCGGAGTAAACGAAGACTTTTCCGGCAAAGACTGGCAGCTCAAGGAGGCAGGCCCCAATGCGCAAGTGACCTACTCCGAAAACGGACTCACCCTGCGCAACAGCTACAAAGACAACGGTTACTGTGCCGTTTACAAAGATTTTGAAGTTGATCTCGATTTGACTCCCCACTTTTCCATCACCCTCACAGGAGAGGAGGCAAACGGCAGAGTACGCATCCAGCTGCCGGGTAAAAAGCGTGAAGATATGTTCCTTTTCCGCCACAACGGAGTTTATACGGTGAACGTCGCCGAAAAGCTCAAAGTTTCCGGTCCTCAGAAGCTCAGAGTCTATATCTATGTCGAACAGATAAACCGTGCCGTCACCGCCAGAAAGATCTCGTTCACCATGGATAAACCCGAACCGGAAATCATCCTGCCGCCTGCCCGCAAAAGCAGAGTTGTCCCCTCGTACAACAGCGCAAGTTTCTACCTCTCGATGCCCGAAGTGAAAAACCTCAAAGTGGTGTACCGCAAGCTCCCCGCAGGCAAGTGGCAGACGGCATACGCTCCCATCAGAGACAACGATGCGGGGAACTACCGGGGCAGCATCGTCAACCTCGAGGAGTCGAGCGACTACATCCTGCGTGCCCTCGTTGACAACAAGGTGTGGTACAGCAAGCCATTCCGCACATGGAACAGCCACAAAGCCGTCGGCAGAACCATCGTGCTGGATAAAAACAACTTCAAGGGCGAACTCAATAAAATCATCTCAGGCAAACCCTACGCATGGGTGCGCTATACCTGCGCTCCAAACTTCACGCTCACCAATGAGGGAAAAACTCCGCTCATCGTCGCCGACAAAGTGAAGTATGTGATTTTCGACGGATTGAAGCTCAAAGGAGGCAAACGCAATGCCGTCATCATCTCAAACAGCAGTAACGTGATCATCCGCAACTGCGATATTTCCGGCTGGGGCAGACCCGGAGTCCAGCGGCTCGACCTCGACGGAAAATACTACTGCGGAGAGCAGAAAAATCAGGTGGTGAACTTCGACGGAGCCATTGATATATCCGAGAGCCGCAACGTCACGGTCGAAAGATGTTTCATCCACGACCCGCTCACCCGGGCGAACAGCTGGCAGTTCTCGCACCCCGCAGGCCCCGAGGCAATAACCATCTACAACTGCCGCTCGACAGTCATCCGCCACAACGACTTTGTCGGCAGTGATGAGCACCGCTGGAACGATGCCGTCGAGGGCAGAGGCAACGGAAGTAAAATCGGAGGCATCAACAGTGACGCCGATGTTTACGGCAACTTCATGATATTTGCCAGCGACGACTGCATCGAACTTGACGGAGGTCAGCACAATATCCGCTGTTTCGGAAACCGCATCGAGGGCTCATACTCAGGTATCAGTATCCAGGGCTGCATGAGAGGTCCGAGCTACGTCTTCGACAACTGGATAAATGACCTGGGCGACGAGTACGGACTCTCAGGGCAATCACTCAAAACCAGCTCCCGTGCCAGCGGCAAATACGCCAAAAGTTTCATCTTCAACAACACATTTTCAGGCAGAGGCAGCGGAACAAGTTCCATCAAACACCTGCCGATGGAAATTTACAACAACGTTTTCACCGGCAGTACCAAACTCACTATCGGCAAACACCCCTGTGTGAACGACCACAACCTTGTCCAGAAAGCTGACAAAAACCACGGTAAAAACACCATCGTCCAGACCGCTCCCGGCTTCGCCGCTCCCGAGCGTGGAAACTACGCTCCGGCAAAAAATTCCATCATGCACGGCAAGGCGAAAAAACTTGACGGGTTCACCCGCGGGAACACCCTCGGAGCGATGCAGTCAAACAGTTGTTACGAGCAGCTGCCCCGCCGTCCGATACCGGTGAAACTCGATGCCGCCACGCTCACTTTTGCCCGCAACGAGAGCGAAAAGAGCTTCACCGCCACCGTTCAGAGCGACGAGGAGTTCCGCAAGGAGTTTTCCATCGTCAAGACCGATGTCGCCGACTGGATAGAGGTCACTCCGTCAAAAGGGATACTTCAGACCGGTCAGAGCATCACCTTCAACGTGAAGCTGAACCGCCGGAAGATGAGAGGCAGAAGAAACTGGCGGGGAGCGTTCCTCATCCGCTTTGCCGACGGACTTTCCCGTCCGGTCGCAGTGTACGCTTCGGGAGTCGGGAGCGATGCCAAAGCCGAGGCAAAAAAACTCAACGCCTTCGTCACCTTTGTCGAGGCTGAAAACCCGGTGAACGCCAACACCTACCCGGTCATCGACCATCCTCAGGCGAACGGAAAAAAGGCGGTCAACTTCAATAAGCTCAACCCCTCAGCTCCGCCGAAAGACCCGAAACAGGTCAACTGCTACGAGTTTTCAGTTCCGAAAGACGGATACTACACCATCGCCCTGCGCATGAGAGCCGACGGCGACTACGGAATGCACGACACATTCTACGCCTCGATAGACTCCGAAAAACTGGCAAAACACACCCTCGCCCAGCACATCGGAAACGAGTGGGCATGGTGCGTGCCCTCAGGATTGAAGAAAAATCCGCTGATGTCAGGCTCATTCGCCTACTGCTATCTGAAAAAAGGGAAGCACACATTCAGAATAGCTCCGAGAGAACAGCTCTACTTCGACACCCTCGGAGTAACCGACAACAGCGAGATTTTTATAAACTGGTGATATTTTTCCAACTCCGCAACGCCTCCGACTTGCAAAAATCAGGTCGGAGGCTTTTTTTCCTGATATGGTAATGGGAAGCGGGGGGAGCGGGAAAACTTCTTTTCAACGGGAAAAGAATTTTTCCCGCTCCCCCCGCGCCCCCCTCACCTTTTCAAGAAAAGCGGGGAAACTTTTTTATCTATCTTTACCTACCCGTGTCGGGAACATAGCCTTTTATTTCTCCCCGCGCCCCTCTCTCCTTTTCAAGAAAAGCGGGGAAACTTTTTTATCTATCTTTACCTACCCGTGTCGGGAACATAGCCTTTTATTAATAAAAAAGGGACTAAACTGCGTTGGGAAGTTGAAAAAACTCCTCTGTTGCGCTACATTACATTGAGGTTATCTTATAATTGGATACCGACGGCAGGATTTGAGACAAAACACCAAACGCCTGTCAGCATCGATGGATGCAGAGTGAGTCAGGGAAAGTGTTTTGCGCCGTCTTGTCGCGGCGTAGTGAAACGAAGACGGACGACGGTTATCTTTCTTCATAACGTATAATTATAAAATATAGGAACAAAATTATGAAATCGTATTTCCGACCAGAGATTGACGCCATGGCTGGATACGTTCCCGGTGAACAGCCCAAAATGGCAAATCTGGTCAAACTCAATACCAATGAAAACCCGTTTGCCCCCTCGCCCGAGGTGGAAAAAGTTCTGCGCTCCTTCGATGCCGCCCTCATGCGCCGCTACCCCGACCCGAGGGCGGATGCCATGCGCTGTGCCATCGCTCAACGCAACGGAATAAAAAAAGAAAACGTCATCATCGGCAACGGCTCGGATGATATTTTGACCATGATTTTCCGCTCTTTCACCAGTCCGGCACTTGCGATGGCGATGCTCTACCCGAGCTACTCGCTTTACGCCGAGCTCGCCGCCATGCAGGGAGCCGAAGTCATCCGCATAGCTCTGGCGGAAAAAACTTTTGCCCTGCCTGAAAATCTCCTCGAGCAGGCAAGCCGAGCCAATCTGCTCATGCTGACCCGTCCCAACGCTCCGACCGGCAACAGCTTCTGCTTCAAGACGATAGAGAACATCTGCCGCAGTTTCGACGGCATCGTAGTCATCGACGAAGCCTACGCCGATTTCGCCGAAGACAACTGTATGGAGCTTGCAAAAACGCTCCCCAACGTGATCGTGATGCGCACCTTTTCCAAGAGTTACGCCCTGGCAGGTCTGCGCCTCGGATACGCCGTTGCAAGCGAAAACATCATCGAGGGATTGATGAAGCTCAAGGACTCCTACAACGTCGATATGCTCAGCCAGTCGATAGCCCTTGCGGCGTACAACGACACCGCCTACTTTGCCGACCGTGTCGCCGGGGTGAAAGCGATGCGTGCCAAGCTCAAAACAGAGCTCGAAGAGCTCGGATTTTACTGCGTTGACTCGCAGAGCAACTTTCTCTTTGCCATGCCTCCCGACGGAGACGGTGAGAGGTGCTTCAAATCCCTGCGTGAAGAGGCGGTCATCGTGCGCTACTTTCCGGGGGAAGCCACCGGCAAATATGTGCGCATCACCATCGGCAACGAGGCTGAAAACGCAAGACTGCTCGAAGTTTTAAGAGGAATTTATCAGTGAAATTCTTGCTCGGCGTAACTCTTATCCTGCCGCTGCTGCTGGCGGCGGAAACTCTGCGGATAACCGACTCTTCACGGAGCGGCTCATCCGCCCTGCGCCGTGCCGCCCTTGAGTTTGCACTTACTCAAAAGTGCGAAATACACATCGACCGCATGGCGGCAGAGGATGCGGCAAAAAAAGTCGATGCCACCTCGGTCGATATCGCAGTGTTTGAAGAGCAAGATGTTCCTGCAAAGCTGAAAGAGAAGTCAGGTATTTTCCTCGGCACCGAGGTGCTGCTGCTCTATGTCAACGTTGATAATCCGCTTGAAAGCCTGAGTGCCGCCGAAGCAGGAAAGATTTTTTCCGGCTTGCGTCCGCGCTGGAGCGAGTTCGGAGGCAGGGCACGCTCGATACACCGGGTAAATCTGAAAACAAGCTCTGATTTTTCCGGACTCGACCGTGAGCTCTTCAAAGCCCATCCTGCGGCGGAGGTGCTCGGAGTCAACACTGCGCATGATGTGATAAAACTTGTTTCTGCCGACAGTGATGCGCTGGGATTTGCTCCGTTTGCTCCGTTGGGTGCAAAGGTGAAGGTGCTCAAAATCGACCGCACGCTGCCGACTTTGGAAAACATAAAAAAGAGAAAGTATCCGCTGGCACTGAGCTACCGGCTTTATGTGGTAAAGAGCTCTTCCCTTGCGGAAAAGTTTGTCGAATTTTTGAAAAAGGATCTCAGAAATCAGGTGAGAAACGATTTATGGGTTCCGTGAATATGAAGAAAGAGAGTTGAAAATGTGTAAAGAAAATTGTGTCCGTACCCGCTTCGCCCCCAGTCCGACCGGCTTCATGCACGTCGGAAACCTGCGTACCGCCCTCTACGCCTGTCTGCTTGCCCACTCGTCAAAGGGCAAATTCGTTCTGCGCATCGAGGATACCGACCAGGCACGCTATGTCGATGGAGCGGTCGATGTCATCTACGCCACGCTCAAAGCCGCCAACCTCATCCACGACGAGGGTCCGGATGTGGGCGGTGATTACGGTCCCTACATCCAGAGCGAAAGAAAGGCTCTCTACAAAGAGTATGCGCTTGAGCTGGTAAAAAAGGGCGGAGCCTACTACTGCTTCTGCGAAAAGAGCGAAGAGGAGACCGAGGGAGCAGGCAACGCCGACCCCGCCGATGACCCCTGCCGTGCCATCGCTCCCGAAGAGGCTGAAAAGCTCGCCGCCTCAGGCAAAAGCTACGTCATCCGCCAGAAGATAGACCGCACGGGAGTCACCACATTTTCCGACAGTGTTTTCGGTGATATCACCATTGAAAACAAAGTCCTCGACGACCAGATACTGCTCAAGAGCGACGGAATGCCCACCTACAACTTCGCCAACGTCATCGACGATCACCTGATGGCGATAACTCATGTGGTGAGAGGTTCGGAGTATCTCTCTTCGACTCCGAAATACAATCTGCTCTATCAGGCATTCGGCTGGGATATCCCGACCTACGTCCATTTGCCGCTCATCATGGGGCGCAACGCCGACGGAGAGGTGGCGAAACTTTCCAAACGCCACGGCTCGGTGAGTTTTGAAAACCTCATCGCCGACGGATACCTTGCCGAGGCGATAGTCAACTACATCGCCCTGCTCGGCTGGTCATCGAAGAGCGACCGTGAGATTTTTTCCTTCAGCGAGCTCGAGGAGCTCTTCTCTCTCTCAGGACTCAACAAGAGTCCGGCGGTGTTCGACTACGACAAACTCAAGTGGATGAACGCCGAGTACATCCGTCAGCTCTCAGTCGAAGATTTCGCTTCACGGGCAAAGAGTTACGCCAAAATCGAGGGAACTCCTCTCGAAGAGAACTGGCTCAAACTTGCCTCTCTCTTGCAGCAGAGAACCGAGCTGCTCACTGAGATTCCGGAAAAGATCGCCTTCCTGCTCGAACAGCCGGAGTACACCATTGATATGTTCAACAACAAAAAGAGCAAGTGCACTCCTGAAACAGCCAAAGATATCCTGCTTGAGATGAGAGAGAAGTTTGCCGCCATGGAGTCAGCCGATGCCGAAAAAATCACCGCCCTGCTCACAGCCTGCGCCGAGGCAAGAGGAGTCAAGCTCGGTCAGCCGATGTGGGCGGTACGCATCGCGCTCTCAGGCACTCCGGTAACTCCCGGAGGTCCCGGAGAGATCATGGAACTGCTCGGCATGCCTGAATCCATGCGCCGCATCGACAACGCACTTGCCAAACTCTGAAGGTAAGTTATGAGGAACTTACTGAAATCACTCATTACACTCATCCTGCTGTGTACTTCCGCAGTTTACGGTGCACAGCCGGATATCGCAGCACTTTCAGCAAAAGCGGTGAAAGCCAACTACCCCGATGCCGCAAGCGTACTGCTTTACGATCTCGAAAAAATGGTCTGTCAGCAGGATGGAACGTCGGTCGATACCGATGAGTTTTATCAGAAAGTTCTCAACGAAGCCGGAAGAAAAAAACTGCGCACCATCGAGCTGCACTGCAACACCAATTACGGCACAGTCCGTTTTCTTGAGGCGGAAATCCTGCGCAACGGCAGAAAAATCGCCGTCGATATCGAAAAAAACAGCACCGTGACCACCTCGGCGGGTCAGATGTCGAGCAACATCTACGATCCCGAGATGAAAGTCATCACCCTGACGGTACCGGGGCTGGAAATCGGTGATGTGCTCCATATCAAAACCGAAAGGCGCACTACCAAGCCGGTGATTCCGGGCGAATGGAGCAACATAATTCTGCTTGAGTCTGATATTCCCATTCTGCAATACGATGTGGAAATAGATACTCCGGAAGCAATGCCACTGCGCAGCACCGCCATCAAAAATGAGATAAAAGGAACGGTGAAAACCCTTGCTCCCGAGCACAAAAACGGACGCATCATCTACAAGTGGCAGGCGAAAGATGTTCCGCAGGCGATACCCGAAAAGGGGATGCCGAAACTCTACACCTGCTGTCAGCGGCTTCTGGTCGGAACCAGCCGGAGCTGGCAGGATATATCCAAGTGGTACTACGCCCTCTGCCGTCCCCGCATGGATGCCATTTCAGATGAGATGAGAGCCGAAGTCGCCAAGCTCACCGCAGGAGCAAAAGACGACGATGAAAAGATGCGCCGCATTTTCAAATATGTGTCGCAGAATATCCGCTACGCCGGAGTGACCGCCGAGAAGAACGCTCCCGGCTTCGAGCCTCACGATGTTTGTGACACATTCAATCAGAAGCACGGAGTCTGCCGTGACAAGGCGGCTCTGCTGGTGTCGATGCTCGAACTTGCAAAACTCAAAGCGTTTCCGGTGATTTTCATGGCGGGAACTCCCAAAGACAGCGAAGTTCCCAACGGATATTTCAACCACGCAGTAGTCTGCGTTGACAGGGGCAATTTCGACTACGTTCTCATGGATCCGACCGACGAAAACACCCGCACGCTCTTCCCCGAGTACCTCAGCAACCAGAGCTATCTGGTCGCCCGTCCTGAGGGAGACACCCTGCGCCGCACCCCGGTGATACCCGCTGAAAAAAACCTGATGCAGATATCGACCCGGGCGGTGGTAGATAACAGAGGCGGTATTTCCGGCAGAAGCAAAGTAAAACTCAATGGTATCAGCGACCTCATCTACCGCTCAAGTTTCGCCCGCATGACTCCGGCAAAACGTCTGGAGTTCTGGCAGGGCAGAGTGCGCAACGCTCTGCCGGGAGCGGAAATAACCTCGCTTGAGATAAAGCCCGAAAACATCCGCAACACCGCTCTGCCGATGGAAATAAACTTCACCTTCAAAGCCGCAAATTTCCTGCCCGATACAGGAGAAAACACCGTACTTTTCATTCCGCAGTTCGGCAATCAGTTCGGAGTTCTCAACTGGGTGATTCCCGATACGTCACTCGAAAAGAGGCGTTTCCCCATCGAGACCGACAGCACCTGCAAGCTCGTCGAGGAGCTCACTCTCGAACTGCCCGCCCGGCTCGAAGTGCAGGGACTCCCTGCTCCGACAGGGAAAGAGGGCAGACACTTTTCATGGCACTGCGGCTTCACCCGCAGCGGCAGCACGGTAAAATACCACAGCACCTCGAGCCTCGATGGCGTGGAAATCAAGAGTTCCGATTACGCAGAGCTGAAAAATACGCTTCAGAGTTTTTCCTCGGCTCAGAAGCGGATGCCGGTGGTCAGAAAGAATTACTCGAAAGTAAAACTCAGCGAGTACAGCAAAATATTTCCCGATGCCGATGCGGTCATTCTGGATGCAAAAGATGAGCTGAAACTTGATGATGAACACACCTTTACCCGCACCCGTTACCGCAAGATACTGGTGCTCACCTACGCAGGAGTAAAAAAACACTCCGAATTGAAGGTCTCCGGCTTTCCGTCAAGAGAGAACGTGGAAGTAACCGCCAAAATCACCGGAACCGACGGCAAAACACGCACCCTCGACCAATCGCACACCCGGCTCATGGATGCTCCCTGGACTTCGCAGCTGAAACATATTCCGGCAGAAAAAATCAAAATCTGCGCCCTGCCCGGAGTGGAACAGAACTCGATAATCGAATACACGGTCACCCGAAAAGGCAGAAGCATCTACCCCGTGTCAGGATGCGAACTCTTTCAGGAGCACCTGCCGATACTGAAAAAAGAGTTCGTCATCGATGCTCCAGAGGAGTTGAAACTTTACAGCTCGCAGATTCCTTCCGGAGTGAGATTTGAGCGCAAAAGCGTTGATAAAAGAGTCATCCGCCGCTGGAGCACCGAAAATGTCTCAGGCATCAGAAAAGAGTATGCGCAAAGTGAACTCGATTGTTTTGCTCCGCACATAAATTACTCCACGGTCAAAACCAAAGAGTGGGCGGCATCGTTCAACAAACTGCTGATAACCGGAAAACAAACAGCTGATAAAAACGCAGTAAAGAGTATTCTCGCTCAGGTCGGAACTTCCGAAAAGCTCCCCCTGCCCAAAGCCATCAGTGATTTTGTGGTAAAGAACGTCAGGATAGCGGGTCCGGGAATAGCCGATATCCCGCCCGGCACCATCCGGACTCCCGAACAAATATATCAGAGTGCGGTAGCTACTCCGCTTGAGCGTGCCGTTCTTATGGCTGCGCTCTTTGATGCCGCCGGAATCGAGTACCGCTTCCATCTGGCGAGCTCAAAACCGTTTCTGAATCCGGTGTACCACAATTTCAAATACTTTTCGCCCGACTTCGAGACGGTGCTGCTCTATGTGCCGAAACTGAACGCCTGGTTCAACTGCTCAACCCGGTATGCCGCTGTCGGAGGAACAAAATACGCCGGCCGTCTCGGAATGAATCCTGAAAACAGCAGGATATCAGCCATCACCCCCGCCCCCGGAGCACCCGACCGTATCCGCATGGATTTCTCGGTCAAAATACGCCGTGACCGCAGTGCAGTTATTGACATCACCGAAACCGTGAGCGGAACCTACTTTGAAAAGTACAACCGTCTCCTCAGCGAAATGACTCCCGAACTGCGCAGGCGGTTCTTCACCGGCAAAGCCGACAAACTGGATAAATCAGCCAAACTCAACGGCAGGTACAGCTGGGACTTCTCAGGCAAAGCGGGAGTGATAAAGTACAGCGTGATAATCCCCGACTTCGTCCATCGGGCGGGTGAGCATCTGTTTTACGAACTTCCCGGACACGCTCTTTTGCGGAGCAAAGCCGCAGTTTACGGTGCACAACGCACGACTCCCTTTGTCAGAAAGGCTCCTGACGAAATTATTTTGAACTGGCGTATTTTTGCTCCTGACGGCTACTCCCACCCCGTTTCCGGCACCCGCTTTACCGAACACGGCAACGTGCAGTTTGCCCGGCTCATCGAGCGCAGAAGTTCGACTGCCGGAACAGCGAATATCCTGATAAAGCTCACCCTTCCTGCGGCTTACGTCGAGGCACGGGATTTTGACCACCTCATTTCCGTACAGAACGCCATCGGCAGAAGCAGCAGCAGAGCAGGAATAATGACCTCAAACAACAAGGCAAAGTAACATGCAGACAGAAACGATACAGACCGGAAACGTCGGAGAGAACTGTTTTCTTGTGACCGCAGGAAACACCCTCTGCATCATCGACCCGGGAGCAGATGCCGACTTGATAATCCGGCGCATCGAAAACCGGAAGACCGCCTTTGCACACATCGAGGTGCTCTTCACCCACGCCCACGCCGACCATATCGGTGCGGCAGGAGCATTGAAAAAACGCTTCCCCGAAGCGGTTTTCAGACTCGACAGCAAAGATAAGGCAATTTATCTGAGCGAAGACAACGCCTTTCCTCCCTACATTCCGCTGGCGGAAAATCTGCCTGCGACCGTGGAATATCAGGAAAACAGCGTTTACTCGATCCTGCCCTGCCCCGGACACACTCCCGGCGGAGTATCTCTGCTCTTTGACGACAACGGAGTTCAGCACCTCTATTCAGGTGATACTCTCTTTGCGGGCTCAATAGGCAGAACCGACTTCGAGGGCGGCAGTCTTGAGGAGTTGAGCAAAACACTGCGTATGCTCACTGAAAAACTGGATGATTCCGTCATCGTCCACCCCGGTCACGGGCCTGACACCACCATCGGCAGGGAAAAAATCTCAAACGTTTATCTCAAACATCTAATATAAAACACGAGGGGAAAATGAAAGCAGTTATCATCAGCAATTCAAGGTTGCAGGGCGACTACTTCGAGGTAGTTTTCACCGCTCCTGAAATCGCAGAAAAGGCTGTCGCAGGGCAGTTTGTCCACATCAGGATAGACGAGCGCAACGATTATATCCTGCGCCGTCCGTTCAGTATCCACTCGACCGACCCCGAAAAGGGAACGGTGAGTGTCGCCTACAAAGTCGTCGGCAAGGGAACACTTGCCATGAGCAAACTTGCCTCAGGTTATGAGTTTGATGTGATGGGTCCGCTCGGGATCGGATTTTCGACTCCGGCAGACGATGTGGTTCCGGTAGCCGTTGCCGGTGGTTACGGCAGTGCGGCACTCTATCTTTTGAGCAGGGTTTCCAGACAAAAGGGAGTCCTGCTCGCCGGAGCAAGAAGCAAAAATGATGTCATCCTCACCGACCGCTACGAAAAAGCAGGTTTCGATGTCAGAGTCGCAACCGACGACGGAAGCATGGGTACAAAGGGAGTGGTGACCAGTCTCATTCCGCAGGTGCTCGAGGACTGCAAGGGCAAAAAACTGCTCTTTTACGGCTGCGGACCGCACCCCATGCTCATGGCTCTCGGCAAACTGCTCAAAGAAAAGGGACTCGACGGAGAGTTGAGCATCGACCACAAGATGTGCTGCGGCGTCGGAGCCTGTTTCGCCTGTGTCATCAAAGTCAACGACCCCGGCTCTGCGGATGGCTGGCGTTACGCCCGCAGCTGTTCCGAGGGTCCGGTGTTTCCGCTTGACGACGTATATCTGGGAGAATAAAAAATGGCTGAACTTTCTGTAAATCTCGGCAAATTCACAATGAAAAACCCCGTGACCACCGGCTCGGGAACCTACGGTTACGGTCAGGAATACCACCAACTCTACGACATAGCCAAACTGGGAGCGGTCACGGTAAAAGGCATCCGCATGACTCCAAGCCACGGCAACCCCACTCCGAGGGTGGCGGAGGTCACAGGAGGAATGCTCAACGCCATCGGTCTGCAAGGTCCCGGAGTGGATAAATTCCTCAATGACGAACACTACATGCCGTTCCTGCGCACCACCAATGCGACCGTCATCGTCAACATCTGGGGAACCACCATCGAGGAGTACGGCGAAGTAGCCGCCAGACTCGATGCCGAAAAAGAGGGCATCACCGCACTGGAAATCAACATTTCCTGCCCCAACGTCAAAGCCGGAGGAGCCGCTTTCGGAACCAATATCGAACTCGCAAGCCAGGTGATAAGAAAAGTGCGCAATTCCACGACCCTGCCGCTCATCACCAAGCTCTCGCCCAACGTCACGAGCATCGCCGACTTCGCCCGTGCCGCCGAAGCCGAGGGCAGTGATTGTGTATCACTCATCAACACCCTGAGCGCAATGGCTATCGACATTGAGACGAGACGTCCGAAACTCGCCAACGTGATGGGCGGATTTTCCGGTCCTGCGGTGAAGCCGGTGGCGATCAAGATGGTGTACGACACCTACCGTGCGGTGAAAATCCCCATCATCGGAATGGGAGGTATCTGCAACGCCGATGACGCCATCGAATTCATGCTCGCCGGAGCGACCGCTGTCGCCGTGGGAACAGCGAACTTCGTCGATCCGTACGCTCCTTTGAAGGTCATTGACGGAATAAACGCTTATCTCGACCGTCACAATATAGCCGATGTCAACGAAATAATAGGTCAGGTGAGGATTTGATATGAAACTCAAAGCAGGAGACCGTCTGGTGTTTATCGGTGACTCCGTTACCGATATGGGCAGAAAACGTGAAAATGAAGCTCCGAGCGAGGGACTTTTCGAGCCGCTCGGAACCGGATATCCCCATGTGGTATCAGGTCTGCTCAATGCGGTATATCCCGATGTGATGGTGCGCATCACCAACGTGGGAATTTCAGGCAACACCGTGCTCGACCTCAAGAGACGGTGGCAGCGTGACGTGCTTGACCTCAAACCCGACTGGCTCTCAGTGATGATCGGTATAAACGATGTCTGGCGGCAGTTCGACCTGCCCCAGATGGCGGAAAAACACGTCCTGCCCGATGTCTATGAGGCAACGCTCCGTGAGCTGGTGGTGAAAACCCTGCCCACGCTCTCAGGAGGAGTCGTTCTGATGACTCCGTACTACATCGAGCCCCGCAAAGATGACCCGATGCGCAAGAGAATGGATGAATACGGTGCGATATGCCGCAAGATAGCCGCTGATACCGGAGTTATCTTCGTCGATTTGCAAGCGGCATTCGACCGGGTGCTGAAATATCACAACCCCAACTACATCACCTGGGATAGAGTCCACCCCAACATCTACGGAGCGACGGTGATAGCCAAAGCATTTCTCGATGCCATCGGCTTCGATTATACCCATCAGGCATAAAAAAGTGATAATTATTACTCTTTTTTGAAAAATTGACTTGATAAATACATCTGAACGTATTATATTTGATTCAGAGAAACAAAAAGAGGTGTATATGAACAGGTCAATGCAACGGGATGCCGTTTTGAATGAGTTGCGCTCACTGCGTACACATCCGACCGCAGAGGATATCTATAACCGTCTGCGTCCGAGAATGCCGAAAATCAGTATCGGCACAGTTTACCGCAACCTTGAACAGCTTTCCGCCGCCGGAATAATACGCAAGCTGGAGTTATCCGACCGTCTGCGCCGTTTCGACGGAGACCTGTCACCGCACTTCCACCGCCGCTGCTGCAGCTGCGGAGCTGTAAGTGATATACCTTCCGAGCGTCTCGATGCCCTCTTCGGCGAGCTTGCCGCCGCCGCTGCCCGCAACGGATGCTCGGGGTACAATGTCGAATTCACGGGGGTTTGCGGCGATTGCCGTAATAACAAAAAAACTCAAAATGAGGAGTAAATCATGACAGAGATCAACGCCGTTTACAAGTGTCAGGAGTGCGGTTCCGTGCTGGAAGTCTGCGCTCCGGGAGCAGCCCCCGTCTGTTGCGGAGCACCCATGCAGCTGATGAAGGAAAACACCTCCGACGGAGCAAAAGAGAAGCATGTTCCCGTGATCGAACAGTGCGGAAACTCCATCAAAGTCAAAGTGGGCAGCGTTGCCCATCCGATGACCGAAGAGCACTACATCATGTGGATAGAGGTCATCGACGGTGATATGTTATACAGAAAAAGACTCGCTCCGGGAGATGCTCCCGAAGCGTGCTTTGATATTCCCTTCAAAGATACCCTTTGCGTAAGAGAGTATTGCAACTTACATGGATTATGGAGAAAATAAATTAAATGAAAGAGACTGTTTTCGGAGCAGTCCGGATTTCTGAACACGTCTGGTGGGTCGGGGCTGCGGACTGGAATGTGAGAAATTTCCACGGTTATCTGACTGACCGCGGTTCAAGCTACAACGCCTTTCTGATCGTCGATGAGAAAGTGACCCTCATCGATGCAGTGAAGGCTCCTTTCACCAAAGAGATGCTCGACCGTGTAGCCTCAGTCATCGACCCTGAAAAAATCGACTACATCGTTTCAAACCACTCAGAGCCCGACCACTCCGGCGGTCTGCCCGAAGTTATCGCGGCGGTCAAACCCGAAAAGGTGTTCGCCTCGGTTATCGGAGCTAAAACTCTCGCCGCCTACTACGGAGAGTTGAACGTGACTCCGGTCAAGACAGGAGACACAATTTCCATCGGCAGCGGCAATCTCGCCTTTGTCGACACCAAAATGCTCCACTGGCCCGACAGCATGGTGACCTACTACGATGCCGACAAACTCCTCTTCAGTCAGGATGCCTTCGGCATGCACCTTGCCGGAAGCATGATGTGGGCTGACGAGTACGACAAAAGTCTGCTCGAGTACGAAGCACGCAAATACTTTGCCAATATCATAAATTTGCAGGCTCCCAAAGTGCTTGCCCTGCTCGACTCCCTGCCGGGACTCGGACTTGATATCCAAATGGTTCTGCCCGACCACGGCCCGATGTGGAGAACTCAGGAGGATATCGCCTGGATACTCTCACTCTACCGTGATTTTGCCGAACAGAAGCCCCGTCCGAGAGCCCTCGTCGCCTACGCTACGATGTGGCACTCAACCGGGATTCTGGCGACAGCTTTCGCCGAGGGAGTGCGCAGTGCCGGAGTCGAAGTCCATCTGGCAGACCTCGCCGAAAACGACCGCAGCAGCATCATGACCCACGTCGCTTACAGCGGACTTATCGCTTTCGGAGCTCCCACCATGAACAACCAGATGTTCCCCGCCATGGCTGACACCCTCTGTTACGTCAAGGGACTCAAACCGCAGAACAAGCTCGGCTTTGCCTTCGGCTCCTGCGGCTGGAGCGGAGAGGGAGCAAAACAGATATCCGCCGAGCTCGAGGCCATGGGCGTCGAACAGCCGGAAAAATTCATTCAGGTGAAATATATGCCGACAGCCGATGAGCTCACCGCCATCCGTGATTGCGGAAAACGTCTGGCTGAACAGCTGCTTGAAAAGTGCAAATAACCCTAACAAAAAAAAGGAGAAAGTATTATGAAAAAGTATGTCTGCAACATCTGTGGCTATGTTTACGACCCCGAAGTCGGTGACCCTGCGAACGGCATCGCCGCCGGAACTCCCTTTGAGGAGCTCCCCGATGACTGGTGCTGCCCCGACTGCGGAGTTGGCAAAGATGATTTTGCTCCTGAAGAGTAATTTCAGTCATCTTTGAGTTGTCTTCCGTGCCGTGCGCATTTTTGCGTGCGGTACGGTTTGTTTTTTGAATTTCCACTTGATACGGGGGATTTATGAAAAAATTCACGCTCCTGTTTTCGACCTTTTTCGCCCTGCTGCTGCTCGTCGGCTGCACTGCGGCAAGAAATATTGAAAACTCCAAAAAACTGCGTGCAGGAATGACCAAAAATCAGGTATTGGCAATCATGGGCAGACCCATCGAGGATGAGGCCTACTGCAAACCCGACGTCTGGTTCTACCACGTCGAGACCATCTGGGCTGACGGACTTGATACCCGTGATGAGTGTATGCCGCTGGTGTTTGAAAACGGCAAACTTGTCGGCTGGGGCAACAACTTCTACACCCGGTACAGCACCCGGGGAGTCCGCAACGCAAGCGAAATCAAAGCCGCTCCGGAAACGCTGAAAACCAACTGAGTCCGGATTCTTCTCTCCCTTTCATGGGGAGATGATGCGGGGAGAGAGGGAAAACTTCTTTTCACGGGAAAAGAATTTTTCCCTCTCTCCCCGCGCCCCTCTCTCCCTTTCAAGAAAAGCGGGGAACTTTTTTATTTTCCTTTACCTGCCCGTGTTGGGAACAGAGCCTTCAAGAAAAGCGGGATACTTTTTTATTTGATAAAGTCCTGATTTATGTGAAATATGTAAAAGATTGAGGTTGCGGCAAAACGCAAAACGGCTTATTAGCATCGGTGGATGCAGTGTGAGTCCAGGAAAGTGTTTTGCGCCCGAGC
>JAFVZB010000007.1 GCA_017508385.1 Lentisphaeria bacterium
GCTGAACAAAGTGGAGCTGCTTCATCTGAAAAGGCGGATTTATGAAGCATGGCTATCGCCATATGAAGCAATCCTTCGGATTATGAAGCACGCCTTGCGGCGTATGAAGCGAAGCCTTTTCAGGCTTCATGTTTTTTTGCCCGGAATTTGGGCAAAAAAATGGTGGCCGGACCCAGAATCGAACTGGGGACACGGGGATTTTCAGTCCCCTGCTCTACCGACTGAGCTATCCTGCCACCTGATATGCTTATAATATATATCCGTTTGGTACTTTTGCAAGTCCTTTTCGGAACTTTTTTATGCTTTTTTTGCTTTTTTCGCTTTCCCGTTCCGCTCACGGCACCTCAGCGGTCGTTCGCTTTGATCAACTGCTCCACCGGAGTCAGCATTATTTGCATCTTTTTCAGCTCGGGAAAATAGGTCGATACTATCACTTTATCCTTGAACACAAAGTGCGGATGCGGGTGCGGGTGCAGCAATGTGCGGGGCATTTCAGGTGTTCGGTACGCTTGCAGATCATCGTAGATTATTGTGGTTTTTCCCGTTTCCGTGTTGCCGAATGCCATTCTCCACGGGTAGCCTGCGCTCACTCCGGCTCCGATATCGCAGACGATATAGCGGTTATCGGAACTGATATCTGCGTGGCTTGCCGTTGCCGCACGATTCTCCTTTTCCAGCCACACCGGAGTCATTACCTGTCTCTGCAAGCCCGTTGCAAGGTCGTGGTAGATCACTCCCTGATTATTGTTGGTCGAACAGAAGATGAAGCCTTTTCCATCCTGTGCCCACACCTCGTGGGTGGCGTAGTTGGTGACCGACGGTATCATTTGACGCTTTCCGTTGCTCCGCATTATCCAGAGCCGGGGGTAGTACAGCTCTTTATGGTCACGGATATGGTGTTGTCTTCCCTTACTGTCGACCCAATCGACCTCCCAGGCGCACATCGCCATGTCGGGATCCTGCGGATTGAACTGGCCGTGGTTCGCATAGAACGGAGTCGTTGCCCACGGAGTGAATGTTCCATCTTCGACGTTGAGAACTCCGTGGGTGAAGCTGTCGTCGTACTGCAAATCGAGGAACGCTTTTTTGTTATCCTTCGACATGGTCAGATGGGTACAATAATAGCGGAAATTTTTGCCCAGTTTTTTGATCGACTCGGGCATCGGAGTGATAAGCCGGCTCTTTTTTTCTCCTTTTCTGAGGTCGAGCATGTGCAGTCCGGCATCGCTCATGCAGAAAATTCTGGCGTTTGCGGGGTCAACGTAAGCTCCGTTTCCTCCGCGGAGGGTTCTGATATCGGTCACGGTCAGGGTGTCGTGCAGAAAGTCGATGTAGGCAATGGTGCGATATATTCGCAAGTTGTCCCGGCTGAAATCCTCCTCATCGACCAGCTGGAACACCAGAAATCTGCCGTCATCGGTCATCTCTTTGGTGACGAAGTAAAGGCTCTGCTGATTGTGCGACACATCGGTGGTCAGCAGATAGGAGACGACTCCGGTCTTGTGGGTGATTTTTTTGAAAAACTTTGATTTTTCCCATGGAGCATTGAGCATTTTATTTTCCACTTCTGTGCATTTACATCCTGAAACGGCGACTGCCGCAGCTGTGCTGACGGTCAACATTGCTAATTTGAAAAGGTTCATCAATCAAACTCCTCGGCGGCGAGCACGGTGAAGCCGGAAATCGCTCCCTCTTTGAGTGCGGTAAATACGGCTCTGACCGGATATTCGCTCTTGTTGGCTGCTCTGTATTCTATGCAAATTACGGGATTTGCTCCATCGACTTTGTGCGGTACGGCTGAAAAATGCAGCTGTCCTGTTGCGGGAGCTCCTCCTGAAAGCAGACGGTTGGTTCCGAACAGGAAGTTTTTGCCACGCTGCCTGGAGTCGAACCTGAAGCAGGTGAAGTTCACCCTCGGATTTACGGGCATCAAAGTTGTGACATAAATTCTGACGTTGGGCTTTTTGCCTGAAAACTTGCAGATCATCGCCTTCGCCGTGGTCTTTTTGATTGCGGGGTCGGGCATCTGATAGAACTTTATCTTTTTCCCCGGACGGATGGTGAGTTCACGGGTGAGCCTTGCGTTGACCGAGCGTATCTGACCGTGGAACGAGAGTACATAGCCGTTTTCCGGAATCGGAGAGTTTCCGGCTCTGGTATCGTATCTTCCGACCGCCCTTGACGTGGCATCGGTCACGGTGTCGCCGACTATGGTTATCTCTGCTCCGAAAGGATTGGTGCGGGTGGTTTTTCCGTAGCTCCTGTCGTAAATTACCAGCTCTTTGGCACTGCGGAGCGTATTGTAACGGATGATGTTGCGGTGCAGGATGACGGGGGAGTCGCCGAAGGTCATTCCCAGATGCGGAGTTGCGGCGAGCTCCTGCGGAGTTCTGACATCCGGCAGCTCCTTTATCCGCAGCTCGGGAGCGTCGAAGGTGCGCGGAGCGGAAAAGAGTGGCGATATCTTGCTGAACAGTGCCGCTTTATCCTGCGGAACGGCTGTTCCTCCGACGACCTGTGCCGGAGTCGTTTTGATGTTTCCGGCAGGTTCCCTGCGGTGGAAAAAGTAGTGGTCGATGAGCTCATCGTAGTATGAGTTGGGCTTCAAAGCCGGGTTGGCGGCGTTCCATGAAAACTCTCCCACGGTGGGGATTCCCTGCTGCTGGGGATAGTACCACCAGGTCGTTCCGAGCAAACGGCAGTTGGTCTCGTAAGCCTTTTTGCAGAGTGCCGCCGTCGCCTCGGGGTCGTACCACGGAGCCGCCCAGACGTTTTTGAAACCTTTGCTCTGCAGGGTGCCGATGTGGGCGAACTCGGGGTCAACGGTGTATTTCCACATCATTATGTGGGTCTCTTTTGAGATGTGGTCGAGGGTTTGCAAGGCATCCGCAGGTCCGTTGGCTGGGCCGTTCACGTACCACGGTTTCTGTCTGGGGAAGAGCATATCCTGAGCGTAAATCGGACTGCATTGGCGTTTTGCCAGATAGTTGTTGCATTCGTTTATGTAGTCCGAAAAGAGTTTCGGGAAGCTCTTGCCCGATTTCTTCATCAGGATTTTCATTCCGTCGTGGAACTCATCGCAGCCGAGGTAAAAGTAGCGGGGCGAACCGAAGAGGTCGAGGACTTCATCGAAATAGGCAAAGAGCACCTTGCTGAAGTCGGGATGGGTCAAATCCATGACGACAGGAGTCTTTTTGCCCGGCTTATCCCACTGGGATGTGCTTTTGCCGTATAGCGGAAATATGAGCGGTGAGCGTTTGACGTGTCCGATGGTGTTGGTCATCGGGAGCACCTCAAGTCCGCAGGCTCTTGCGTAGCGGATGAGCTCGGCAACGTCTTTCTGCGGCAGGATGGGAGCCTGGGCGAGCTCGGGATATTTTTTGCACTCAAGATTGCCCCTTACGTCAAAAAATATCATGTTGAAACCGAACATCGCCACTCCGCGGATGACCGGTTTTGTGAGGTCGAGGAGCTCCTTTCCCGAGGTGGTGGGGAACTCAATTTTCATTGCCCGGTCGGAAATATCCGGATAGTCGCAAATGGTCACGGAGGGCAGAGAGAGCGTGCCGTCTGATATTTCGGAGTCGGGAGAAGTGAGTATCGCAAGTAGCCTTGCCGCTCCCCGCCATGCTCCGGCAACGGTGGCGGCTTTGACAGATGCTCCCTCTTTGCCGATGACTATTTTGAAGGCTTCATTGTTCTTTGCCAGTGCGGAATCCTGAGTGTCGCAGACAAATTTTATATTGAGGATGCCTTTCTGCTTTTCAGCCGGAAAAAATCCGTAAACGGCGAGGTGGTCACGCAGCATCTCTTCGGGAGAGAAGTGCGGAATTTTATTTTCGACCGAGAATTTCGCTCCTGAAAATGAGACACAGCTGCCGAACTCACACTTTTTCGGAGTCGGAATGATACGGAAATCAGCTGCTCCGAGCGTAAAAACACAACACAGCGGCAAAAAGAGAAATAAAAACTTTTTCATATCAACTTCTCCAACGGATGAATTTTTGAATACCGAACAAAATATAATCCGCAGAGCCGCCATTTGCAATTGACAAAAAGTTTTTTTATTTGACAAAAAATACCCGAATACAATTTCCCCGCCGGCGGATGCAGCGGCGATATTGCTCTGTTTTTCCGTATCGCTATCGCAGGTGGCAGCGAGAAGCGTTGTACTGTTTCCGTTCCGAAACTTGCCAAGTGGCTCAATTCAAGTGAGCAGCGGGTGCGGGGTGCTGTCAAGCGGCTTGAGGAGGCTGGGTTTATCTCCGTGGAACGCTCCTCAGGCGGCAGCGGCAGAGCTAATACTTATCATCTCGTTGACCGCAAGGGTCAAAAAAAGAAGGGTATAGAAAAATCACGGGGTAAACAAACCCTTGATGTAAAAACCCCTGATGTGAAAACCCCTGATGTGAAACCCTGTATCAAAGATGTTGAAAACCCTGCAAATATGACGTCGGAAACCCTCCACGCACGTTGCCCCCAAAAGAATAATATAAATAATCCCTCCCAAAGAATAAAAGAAAAAGAATATGCGGGCGCGGAGGAGGTCAGGATCAAAGATTATCCTGTCTGTGAGAATGATTTGAAACCTCTCTTTCCTCAGATTTCCCAGCCGAAGCTCAGGGATTATGTGTTTGCACGCATGATCGACCGCTGGAAACGGCGGGATGGGTCGGTGATCACTCCTGAGGAGATTCCCCGTGACCTCATCGGGTGGCTGCGCTCTGAGGAAAATAAATCCAGACTCCAGGCTGCCGAACCCGCTCCACCGCAGTATCGTGAGTACTCCGTTTTTGATTACTGCGATGAACGGGATGAGCCGACTCTCTCTTACTGCTCCTCGTAGTCGAAACAGAGTCTCACTTCGGTGTAGGGGCGCACATAGGTGTTCGCCGCTTCAACGTGGGCTGGATGCACGGCGTAGCCTTTCAGGGCGGCGGCATCGGTCAGAGTTGAGTCGAGCATCAAATCGGCATTCGAGCTATCGAGAACTCCGGTGCAGTTCACTTTGATATCGACCAATCCCGGCACAACTGCCTTGAGTGCTTCGAGGTTCGCTTTGATTCCGGCGAGCACTGCCGGTTTCTCTTCGGCGGTAATGCTCTCTTTGAGTTTCCAGAGGATGATGTGTTTGACCATGTTACTTTTCCTTTTCATATCGTTTTTCGATGGTGTAATAGAGTGACGGCAGAAAGAAGAGCGTCAGGAGTGTTGACGTGCTCAATCCGAATACCACGATGGCGGCGAGAGGTTTCTGCACTTCGGCTCCGATACCGTTCGAGAGCATCAGCGGAAGCAAGCCGAGCAGTGTGGTGAGCGTGGTGAGTATCACCGCTTTGAAACGCACTCTGCTGCCCTCGATGATCGCAGTGTATAAATCTGTTCCGTTGGCCCGCAGGTCACGGAAATCGGTCACCATCACCACCGCATCCTGCATGGCGATTCCGAACAGGGCGATGAAACCGACCGCCGCAGGAACTGAGAGCAGCTGATTTGTGGCGTAGAGTCCGATAACTCCTCCGATGAGGGCGAGCGGAACGTTTATCATCACTGTCATGCTGCTGCGGAAACTCTTGAAGGTCATCGTGAGCAGAAGCAGGATGACTCCGATGACGATGGGAACGATGATGCAGAGCTTCTGCATGGCACGCTCCTGATTTTCAAACTGACCTCCGAACTCGACGAAGTATCCATCGGGAAGCTGTACTTTCTCATCTATGGCTTTTCTCATGTCTGAGATGATTTCGCTCGGAGCTCTGCCGGAAACGTTACCCTGGATGACCCAGCGGCGCTGGATGTTTTCACGGTTGATCTGCATCGGCCCCTCGGTTATCACGATGTCGGCGACACTTTCGACTCTGACGTAGCGTCCGTTGCGTGCCTTGACTTTGAGTTTGCCGAGGTTTTCGGGAGTCGTCCTGAACTTTTCCATCAGCCTCACGTTGATGTTGTAGCGACGGATATCCTTGTAGATGGTACCTGCGTTGACTCCGCCGACCGCCTGTTCGATGACGCTCATAACGTCCTCGCCGGTGACTCCGAGGTGGGACATCATGTGGTGGTTGAGTTTGACCTGCAGCTGAGGCTGTCCGTAGCTCTGCTCGACCGAGAGATCGACCACTCCGGGAATATCGGCTATGGCGTGGCGGATATCCTCGGCTTTGGTGCGCAGGATATCGAGGTTTTCGCCGTAGAGTTTGAGTGCGAAGTAGGCACGGGTTCCTGAGAGCAGCTCCTCAAAAGCGTTCTGGATGGGCTGGGAGAAGTTGACGTTGACTCCGGGAAATCCTGAGAGCTCACGGCGCAGCTCTGCGACTATTTTTTTGCGCATATCAGCTCCGACACTGCCGCTTGCGGGAGCTTTCAATTCGACGTGTATCTCGGAAAAGTTCACCGGATGCGGATGGCTGCCTGCCTCGGGACGTCCGATGCGGGTGACGGTGCCGGATACCGCCGGGTTTTTCATGATGATCCTTTCGATTTGCTTCACCGCTTTTGTGCTCTCGGCAAGTCCGATCGAGGGAGCCATGCCCACGGTCACCATGATGGAGCCCTCCTCGAGGGTCGGCATGAACTCTTTGCCCAGCTTGCTGAGGGTGAACACGCTCACTCCGAGCATGACTGCGACGGCGATAAAGAGCAGCTTGCGGTACTTGAGAGCTGCTGCAAGCATGGGAATATAGACTCTGTCGGAAATGACTCCGTCGTTTTTGACCGGTTTTGCTTTCAAAATCAGCATCGAGAGCACCGGAGCCATGACCGAGGCGGCAAGTATTGAGGCTCCGAGGGAAATCACGATCGAAAAGGCGAGCGGCTTGAACATCTTGCCCTCGACTCCCTCAAACATGAATATAGGAATGAACACCGCCATGATGATGAGCAGCGCAAAGGATATCGGACGTGCCACTTCGCAGGTCGCAGTAACGATCGTTTTGAGTTTATCCGCCTGCTGTTCCCGTTTGCTTCTCATGTGGCGCAGGATATTTTCGACCACCACGATCGAGCCGTCAACCAGCATACCGAGGGCGATGGCGATTCCTCCGAGGCTCATCAGATTGGCGGATATGTTCATCTTGTGCATGACCATCATCGCAACGGCGGAGCAGAACGGCATCGACATGGCGACGATGAAGCTCGCCCGCAGATCTCTGAGGGCAACGGCAAGCACCAGCACCACCAGGAGCATTCCCTGAAAGAGTGCGCTCTCGACCGTCCACGAGGCGTTTTCGACCAGTGCCGCCTGATCGTAGTAGGGCACGATCTTCACTCCCGCTGGGAGTCCCTGCTTCACGTCTTCGAGCTTTTTGTGCAATGCGGAGATCACCTTGCTGGTGTTTTCGCCGTAGAGTTTCAGGACTATTCCCGAGACCACCTCACGCTCACCGTTGAGTGTCACCACTCCCCGGCGGATATCATTGCCGTATTTCACCTCGGCTATCTGACCGAGTTTGAGCGGAGAGCCGTCGCTTTCACGGATGGTGATGCCGGCGATATCCCCGAGAGTGTTGAGCCTGCCCACGCCGCGGACAAGATACTCTTCGGCTCCGATCTCGAGATACTGACCTCCGACATTGCGGTTGTTTTCCTGAATCTTCTCAACCACCTCCTGAAACGAGACATCGAAGCGGCGCATGGCATCGGCGTTGAGCCGCACCTGATATTGCAGGACGTTTCCGCCCATCGAGAGGATGGCGGTCACTCCCGGAACGGTCTGGAGCTGGCGTTTGACCACGAAATCGTTGAGCTCACGCAGCCACGCATCGAGCTCCTTGCCCTGCGTATCGACTTTGGAGGGGTCGGCTTCGAGGTAGTAGATAAAAATCTGTCCGAGTCCGGTGGAAATGGGTCCGAGCTCGGGCTTGGGAACTCCTGCCGGAAGCTGATCCATGATCGACGAGAGCCTTTCGGCAATCAGCTGGCGGGCGAAATAGATATCCACATCGTCTTTGAAATAGACGTAAACTGCGCTCAAGCCGAAAGCTGAGGTGGATTTTACCAGTGTCACTCCGGGAAGTCCGCTCATGGCGGTCTCGACCGGCTGGGAGATCATCTCTTCGACCTCCTGAGCGGCGAGTCCGTCGGCTTCGCAGAACACCGGAACCATCACGGGCGAGATATCGGGGAAGGCGTCACGGGGGATATCTTTGTACGCCCAATATCCGTATATCAGTATTCCCGCAAGTGCTGTCAGCACGAGATAGCGGGATTTCAAGAGTGTTTCCAGAAACTTTGCCATTTTTCACGCTCTCCGGAAAAATCAGTGACCGTGTCCGGCGTGGGGGTCCATGCCCGCAGTGAGCATGATCGCCTTGAGTGAGAACGCTCCCTCTGAAACGTACTCTTCACCGGCTGAGATGCCTGATAATATCTCTATCTCTCTGCCGTTGGAATCGCCCGTTTTTACCACTCTGGTCACGAAGTTTTTGCCCGCGGGAACAAAGAGCACGCTCTCGCCCGAAATCAGCTGAACCGCCTCACGGGGCACAACGATGCTCTTGCGGGAGCTGTCGAGGGTGATTTTACCGATGGCGAACTCTCCGCTGCGCAGTTTGCCTGCACTCTTCTCAAGCTCGACACGGACTGTTCCCTTGCGGCTGGCTTCGTCGATGACATCAGACACATAGATGACTCTGCCGGGATATTTCTCACTTTGATCGACCGCTGTGACCTCAACTTTCATGCCTATTTTGACCGCTTTGAGCTCGTAGAAATCGGCTTTGAGCTCAAGCCAGAGGCGGTCGAGGTCGCTTACCGTGAACAACACCTGAGTGTTGTCGTCGGCGTATTTCTCTCCGACGGAAATATCCTTTGAGACAACCGTTCCGCCGATGGGGGAGACGATATCGTACTCGGTGCAGATGATATCTTTGGCATCCTTGCCGTGGGTGTGCTCACGATGAGCGGGGTCGAGCTCGAGCGAGCGCAGTATGGTCTCGGCTTTGCGGCGGGAGATCCCCGAGTCGATATAGTCACGCTTGTAGCGCAGATACTCCTTCTCAGCCATGGCTTTGTTGGCAAAGAGACGCTTCGCCATGTTGTACTCGGATAACGCCACCTCTTCGAGGGCTTTGGCGGAATAGTAGTGCGAGTAATACTCTCCGAGCTTTTCGCTGGTGAGCCGGGCGAGCAGCTGACCCTTTTTCACCCTGTCTCCCTGTTTGGCGCAGACCAGAGTGACGAATCCGGGAACTCTCTGCATGATTTTCGAGGTGCGGTCACTGTTGAGTTTGATCTCTCCGTGGAGCTCAAGTTTCTGACTCACACTGCCTGCGGAGGCTTTGGAAACCGTAAGTTTCGTATGTTTGAGCTGTTCGGGTGAGAGATGTATTCCCTCTTGTTCTTCCGCACCGTGCTCATGGACGTGGCTGTGACCTGTGTGAGCTTTCTTCTCACGGGCGTGGTCGTGCTTTTCGTGGTCGTGCTTTTCGTGGTCGTGCTTTGTTCCGCAGGGAGCAAAGGAGTACACTCCGCAAAAGTACCCGGCAATCAGCAGAACGGCGACCGCCGACACGAATATGAGTATATACTTTTTCATTGGCGGAGCTCCTTATTTGTGGTCGTGACCGTGGTCGTGACCGTGACCGTGGGCACACCCTGAACCGTGGACGTGTTTTTCATGTGTGTGCTCTTTTGCACCATGTCCGCAACGGGCATCGTGGACGTGCTCATCGTCTCCGGCATTCCTGTGGAAAAGAGCGGTGTTGCTCTGAGCATTGCCGTGGTGATGATTTTCGCAGTTGATATGTATCAGACCCATCTTATCCAGAACCAGCACGGTCAGAGCGGCGGCGATGATGGCAAGCAGGATGGTGACGGAGGTTTTGAAGATTGCATTTTTTTCCATAAGAAAATCTCCTCATATATTGACAATCATGCGTTATTATACAGTGCAATAATATACAGCAAAAACGGCTTACTTTCAAGCTCAAGCGCAGTAATTATCAGGATTACAAAACAATTTGTGCCGCACGCTGATTTTTCTCTCTTGAAAAACTCTTTTTTGCATGATACATTAAAACGGAATGGAAATTTTAAATTCAAGGAGTCACACTATGCAGTACATCAACTACTCAGCCCGGGTTCAGGTGCGGGAGTCCTACGACATCATCGTTTCAGGAGGAGGCGTTGCCGGTGCCGCCGCCGCCCTCGCCGCCGCCCGTGCAGGTAAAAAAGTTCTGCTGATCGAAAAAACCACTCTGCTCGGAGGTCTCGCCACCATCGGTCTCATCAACTTCTTCGTTCCGATGTGCAACGGTAACGGCACCAAAATCATCAGGGGTATGGCTGAGGAGTTTTTTCAGCTCTCGATAAAAAACGGCTACAATACCATCCCGGATGTCTGGAAAGAGGGGAAAACTCCTGCCGAGCCGCTGACAAGTCCGCGCTACACCACCCGCTACTCGGCTCAGATATTCGCTCTCGAATTGACCAAACTCCTCGACGATGCCGGAGTTACTCTGCGCTTCGACTCGATCGTTACCGATGCCGTAATGGAAAATGATGTCTGTCAGGGAGTTATCGTCGAAAGCAAGAGCGGCAGAGAGTATTTCCCCGCTAAAGTATTCATCGACACCACCGGAGATGCCGATTTGCTCGCCCGTGCCGATGTTCCCACCATTCAGGGCAAAAATTATCTCACCTACGTCGGCTACACCGTCAGCTTCGACACCTGCCGCAAGGCTCTCGAAACCGGGAAAATCCGTGATATTTACGGTCACTGCACCGGAGGAAAGGCCTCTCTCTACGGAACCAACCACCCCGAAAACATGCCCTTCTTCACCGGAACAAGCGGTGATGACGTCACCAATTATCTGCTGATAAACCAGAAGATGATGCTCGAAAACCTGAGCCGTGATGTTCCGGGAGAGCGTGACTGCGTGACTCTGCCGACCATGCCGCAGTTCCGCACCACGAGGTGTATCAGAGGTGAACACATCCTCTCGACCGACGATGTTTACCGCCACTTCGATGACTCTATCGGAGCCATCTGCGACTTCGACAACCGCCACAAGCTCTACGAGATACCCTACCGCACCTTGTGCAGCAGTAAGGCGGCAAATATCCTCACCGCAGGACGCAGTGCCTCAGCCACCGGGTACGCATGGGATGTATTGAGAGTCATTCCGCCCGCCATCATCACAGGAGAAGCCGCAGGCTTCGCCGCCTCGCTGATGATCGACGGGAACACGACAGCGGTCAACTGCAACATCAAAAAACTGCAGAACATCCTCGCCGACAACGATGTGATGATACACTTCGACGACAAACTTGTTCCCGGTGAGGAGCTGCTCAAACAGAAATCAGCCGCCGCAACCGAAGTACACTTCTGAGTCCGGTTCTTTCTCAGAGGTCGCCCAGAAGGCAGTTGGCGGGAGACTGTTTTCTCGCCGTGCCAAGTTCAGAGAGGGTCTTTACCGCAGGAGCCATACTGTTGTTGTCAGGTGAAAGTCCTGATTTTTCCAGCAGCTCGAGACACTCCGCCACCGTGAAGGTCGCCGCATTCCTTGCCGGAGCGTAGTATGCGCTCGAAGCGTCTCCCTCGTCACTTCTCAGCAGAACTCCCGCACAAACCAGTGAATCGAGCTCGAACTCTGCCTCGACCGGAGTTATTCCGAAGCGTTCGATGAGCATTTCCCGTGATGTCGTGCCCCGATTCTGGCGGAAGCGGCGGTAGATGACTGCCGCAAGCGAGACCCGGCAGATGTTGCGCTTGTTTGTGCTGAACCTGCCCACGGGGTCAACGTCGAACTTGCCCGTATCGATATTCTGGTCAACAAATCCTATCTCGGCACCGAAGAGAGTCAGCTGCCACGAGAGTTTCAGCCAGGTGAGGAAGAGCGGAAGAGCGGCAAAACTTCCGTAGATGCGGTTGTAGGTGAAGATGCTTTTCTGGAGATAGATAAATCCATCCTGAAACAGCTGGAACACTATACCCGTGATGACTCCGGCAAGCAGTGCCGAGCGGAACTTCACTTTGGTGTTGGGAGCCATAAAATAAATCACCGTAAACAGAATTATCATCACCGCCATCGGAGTGAGATTCACCACCGAATTGGTCACAAAAGTCACGCATCCACCCGGATTGGGCATCTTTTCGGCAATTTTGCCCAGCATATTGCGCAGCAGAACTCCGGCACTGCTCATCACCACCAGCACGATCGGAGTTATCAGCATCACGGATATGTAATCACTGACTTTACGCAGTATGTTGCGCCGTGGAGGAAGCTCCCACACCGCATTGAAAGAACCCTCGATACTGGCGGCAAGCCAGGTGACAGTCCAGAGCAGTGCGATCACACCGATTCCGGCTACGATGCCTCCCGAAGCCCGTTTGAGCGTGGTGTCGGCGAACTGGTATATCCACTGTAAAAGCTCCTCGTGCTGGCTGAACTTCTGAGTCAGCACCTCACGGAGCCTGATCTCAAGGTCAAATCCCTTGGCGATACCGAAGAGCATCGCCGCCACCGGAACAATGGCAAAAAGCGTGTAATAGGTCAAAGTCACCGCACGGTCACTGTGACGGTCTTTACCGTAACGCAAAACGCTGATAAACAACACCCTGCCGAAACGCCTGAACACTGAAAGCAATTTTTTCAACATTTTTTCACCTTTGCTCAATTATTTTCTGTCAGTTATCACAAAAATTCCCGTCTTGTCTTTGAGGGCGTAACCTGAATACTCTTTGCCGCTCTTATCCTTGAATCTGCCCTTGACAAGTTCGTACTTGCTGTCGTCGATGTGACTGTTGGGGAACGCCATTATCCTGCCGGTCTGGAACTCTTCGAGTTTGGCAGGCAGAGTTTTGTTTTTGCGGCGGTGGAGCTCGATCTCACCCGCCAGAGCCGCATTTTCGATGAGGTGCTGGACTTTTCCGATGCTCCTGACCTGCTCCCTGATATCTGGAACATACATCAGCACGATCGTGCGGCGTTCATTGCTGAGTTTGTCGAACCTGCCGGTCACGGCATTGACCTTTCTATTTACCGCAGTGGTGAAGGTCGAGGCTATGCCGCGGTAAATATTGAGCAGTTCCATGCACTTGGAATAATCGTTGACGATGCGGTTGCGGCGGGCGGAAAAGAAGAGCCTGCCTGCAAGGATATCCATATCGCTCCACACCGGAGTCAGGTCGCTTGTGACCATTTTGCCGACTCTTGAATTATCATCGAGCAGTTTATCGAACCCGGTGAGCACCGACTGAGTGTCGTAGGTGATGAATGAGAGACTGTTGAGCTCAAAATTTTCCTTCATCCAGCTGAGAGCTGCAACGCACCTGTCAAGCTCAGCTGTGGCAGGGAAGTGGATGGTGACATGCTCCTGAAAAAGCTGAACGAACTGCGTTCCGAGCCTGACCGCCGCATTTTCGGGATCACGGAGACAGCCTGCTGCACGGTTGAGAACTTTGGCAAACTTCTCTGCGCAATCGGCGAACTCTTCGGAGTTGCGCTTTTCACCCGCCTCTTTCATCCGGGCAAGGAGCTCTCTGCCCATGCGCAGATAAACTTTGCCTCCGTCTCCGAAAGAGGTGGCAAAGTCTCCGGAATAGACTCCTCTGAACTCAGGAACTTTTCCCGACTTCATTATCTCATCGGCACTGCCGCTTTTGAACGGCTCTTTTTCGGGGTCTTCCCCTGCCATAAGACGGGCGCAGAGTTTGTCATCATCGAGCTCACCGTAGTAATAGTCATTCAAACGCTTGCGCTGAAAATGCGCCTTGTTGACGACGTATCCCGACCAGAGTTCGAGTGCCGCTATCAGCAGGACCGCAGGAAGAAAAGCAAGAAAAGATAACGCTTTCAGGCGGTCACGCACCTGACTTGCGGAGTTGAGTTTCAAGGCATACAGAGCATATCCGGCAAGCAGCAGCGTACCGATGAAAAAGAGTGTTACGGTAAACGCCGCACAATCGACGGCAAAGTGCCAGAGCACTGCGGTCAATACCGACATCAAAGCGAACCACGAAAAAATCACTCCGATGGAAATCACTGCCGCATTGAGCGGATGCTGCGGTTTTTTCAATGACATAACTGTTTCTCCTGTAAAGATTTAGTTCAATATTTCTTTCTGAGTGAAGCCGCAGGTATCTTCATTGCTTCACGGTACTTTGCCACAGTCCTGCGGGCGACGGTCAACCCGGAACTCTTCAATAATCCGGAAAGTTTCTCATCCGAAAGCGGAGCGTGCGGGTCCTCACCGTCTATCAGCTCACGGATTCTCTGTTTTACCGAGTTGGCAGAGACATCCCCGCCGTCGGAATCGGTGAAACCTGCGGAAAAAAAGTATCTCAACGGCAGAACTCCGCTGGGAGTGGAAACGTATTTGCCGTCAACCGCACGGCTGATGGTGGTCTCGTGCACCTCAAGAGCCTCAGCCGCCGCCTTCATTGTGAGTCCGTGGAGATACTCTTTGCCCCTGACGAGAAAATCCTTCTGGGCACTGCAAATGAACTCCCCGAGCCTGAGAAGCGTGCTTTTGCGCTGCTCGAGGTTGCGGATGAGCTCACGGGCTGAGGCGAGCTTCTCTTTCAGGTAATTTTTATCCTCATCGCTCAACTGCGGGTCGGCGAGAAGTGCTGAGTAACGCTCAGAAACTCCGAGCCGCATGGGCTGTTCACGGGTGAGCCGTGCAGTGAAAGAGCCGTCGGGTTTGCGGACGAACTCAAGTTCCACCGGAACCTGCTCGGAGTGACGGTTCACCGCCGCTCCCGGAGAGGGGTCAAGACGGCGGAGCACTTCGAGAGCCGCAGTCAGAGTCGCCACAGAAACTCCGAGTCTGGATGCCAGCCGGGGAATACGGTTGAGTCCGATATCATCCAGACCGGTCGAAATTATCTCTTCAAGCAGCGGAGTGAGCATATTTTTGCGCTCAAGCTGGAGTCGCAGGCACTCGGCAAGATCCCTTGCTCCGATGCCGGGGGGGTCGAAACTCTGAATGAGAGCCAGAGCCTTTTCGAGCTCATCCATATCGGCATCGCAGCTCATGGCAATATCGGCAAGCGGAGTTTTGAGATACCCTGAGTCGTCGATGAAAGCTGCTATTTCCATAGCGAGAGCCCCGGTGCGGGCGTCGCACTTGCTGGTGGCTATTTCGGCATCAAGCTGTTCGAGCAAAGTCGGCTCGGGAGCCGGACGGTTGAGCCAGAAATCAGGCTGTTCGGCATCACGGCGCAGACGCTCGGGGTCGGGAATATTCACCTCATCGCCCCACTCGTCACGCTCCACGTCGTCGGAGTAATCTTCGGACTCACGTTCATCATCATCGGGCGACGGCAGCGGAGCAAGCTCCTCGAGCACCGGATTGGCGGCAAGCTGGGCGGCAAGATACTGTTCAAGCTCAAGAACGGGGCAATGCAGCAGCTCGAGTCCCTGCATCTGCTGCTGGGAAAGCCGCTGTTCCTGTTTGAGTTTGAGATTTGCCGTCTGACCAAGCTGCATAAACGTCATCCTTCGGGAAACAACTCGTTCCAGATAAAACCCTCTTTTTCGAGAGCCGACATCACTGCCCGCTCACGGAGACGCATCCTGCGGCGTGATACCGGGTCAAGATCATCCTCACCGGCACTGTGCAGAAGTCCGTGCACCACATAGAGGGCAGTCTCACGGGAGTAACTTGAGTTCTTGCGTTTTGCCCCCTCACGCATCGCCGCATCGGGGTTGACGATCAATTCGATGGCGGTTTCGCCCTCGAGCATCTCGGGGAACTCCTCGTCAAAATAGCTGAATGTTATCACATCGGTCGTGCCCTCGTGACCGAGCAGCTCCCGATTACGCCGGGTCATGATGTTGTCGTTGACGAACTCGACCGAGCAAAACCAGTCGAAAGATTCGGGCAATCCGGCGTGATGTGCGGCACGCACAGCAAAGCTGTTGAGCTTACTTCTCTGCGGAGCCGGATGATTCCGGTTTTTCCACTTGTACTGAATTTTCTTCATTCTCATCTTCCTGAGTGTAGGCTATGCGTCCGTGATAGATGCTCAGCAGTGTTTTGATGAAACTCTCTTTGACCTTATCAAGTTCAGTGAGCGAGAGCTCGGCATTGCGCAGCTGCCCTCCCTGATAACGCATGAAAAAGATGTTCTCGACCAGGGACTTTATCTTCGCCTGTGTCGGCTTGGCAAGACTGCGGGTCGCAGCTTCGCAGGCATCGGCTAAACTCACGATGACCAGCTCCTTGGCGCGCGGAGGTCTGCCTGCATAGCGGAACTGGCTCTCAAGCACCGGAGAGGCATCGGATGATTGCTGACGCTGTTTCCGGGCGGCGTTGTAAAAATATTTCACCAGATCATCGCCGTGGTGAGTGCTGATAGCTCCCTGTATCCAGCGGAAAAGACGGTACTGACGGGCAAGAATGAGTCCCTCCTTGACGTGGTCTCTGATAATGATGCTCGAGAGCTGCGGATTGAGTTTCATGTGTTCGCTTGAGCTGTCGGGATTGTTTTCAATAAAATACTGCGGCATGTGAAGTTTGCCGATGTCGTGGAACAATCCGCCCACCTTCGCCCTGAGCGGATTGGCGTGTATAGCCTTTGCCGCATCCTCGGCGATGGTCGCCACGGTGATGCTGTGGAACATGGTTCCGGGAGCCTCACGCTTCAACCGCTCGAGCAGAGGATGGCTGAAATCACTCAGTCCCATGAGAGCCATATCGGTGTCGATGTTGAAAATGAGTTCGAGAATAAACACCAGCACCAGAGCCAGAACCGCACTGCTGAAACCGTTGAAACAGGCGATCCCGAGCATCGATATTATCGTTTGGCTGTTGAATGCCTGCTCAGATTGGCGCAGGAGCAGACCTCCGGCAGAGAGTGCGAGCACCAGCGGAATAGTCGCACTGAATATCCTGATGAAGTAAGCACGGTAGTTTTTGACCCGGCAGACGGCGAGACCTGCGACGGCACTGGTCGCCATCCAGCGCATGGCAAGCTCGAAAGAGCGGTCGGGCATGATCATCATTGAGGTGATGGATACCACCATGAAACTGCAGCATATTCCGATGCGGTAACCGACCAGCACGGTGAGCACCACGGAAGTGAGCACCACGGGAACGGCATCGATGATGAACTCCTGACTGTGGATACGTCCGTCACGCACCAGATAGTCAAAGAAGCGCAGAGCCCAGTAATTCGCCATCAGAGAAGTTATCATCACGATCGAGGCAATGGTTATCCGCTTGGTGTCACGGATGATGCGGGGAAACAGCTTCGTGACCAGAAACACCACCACCACCAGCAGGATAAAACTCCAGATGATGTGCTGGGTGATGACTTTCAAACCGTGGTCTTTGGGAGCAGCTTTGCTGGCGGCAGAGAGCATTTCCTGAGCCTCCTGCGTATAGATATCGCCCTTGCGTATCAGCAGATTTCCTTTGGCGCAGAAACGCATCACATCCCTGACCTGATCGGCAAGTTTCTTTTTTTCATCGGCGGTAAGTTTGCTGTCGAAATCGAGATTGCCCTGCTCGCCGACGATGGCAGCGACCAGAAGAGCGAACTCATCGTGCAGGGATTTGCGGTCGGCGGCATCGGGGAAGATGGCATCTGCCAGCCAGACTCCGGTAAGTGCGGGGTCGGGCATGTCGCCGGTCAGACGCTCGCCGGAACTCATTCTGTCATGCGAGTCGATGGTTTTGATGCGGGTTCCGGCGATGCGCTTCTGCTTGTCGGATGAGCGGATTATTCCGCTTGAAGTCAGCCGGATAAGACGCTCTCTGGCGTTGAGATATCCCTGCCCGGTAAGATAGCGTGATGCCAACTCATGCATGAGTTCCGGAGAGCACTTTTTGACGATATCAGCCACCGCAGGGTCAATGGGAACATACTCATGCCCCTCCTTTTCCATGAGACTGCGCTTGGAAATTTCAGTCCAGAAAGAGTTGTAGCGGTGGAAAATATCCTCGGTTCTCCGGGTGTCGATCCTGAAAAAGTGCGGAGCTCCCCTGCCCGCCTGCTTTCTCTTGTTTTCAGTCGCCCTGGTGTCATGGTAATTGAAGTTGTTTTTGGCGATCACGCTGTAAGGCACTCTCTGACCGATGATCCAGTCGGATATATCGTGCTGTTTCTGGAACGAGAGCGTGAGCAGAACAGTGCAGGTCATCCAGAGCATCGCCAGCATCACCACACCGGGAACGGGGGAGCTGCGCAGCACATCAAGAGTCTCTTCGGTATCGAACCAGATATGAGCGTTGATCTGCCCCTTGTGCCAGGCTTTGACATAATTGAACATGCGGCGGAAACTCTTGATCATTTTTCATCCCCTGAAATCTTTGAGTTGTAGGCAAGGATTATCTTTTCCAGCAGCGGGTGACGGACAACATCCTGAGTGGTAAAAAAGGTGAAGCCGAGTTCAGGAATATTCTGCAGACGGTCTATGGCATGACGGAGTCCTGATTTCTCATTCACGCCGAGGTCGGATTGCGACGGGTCGCCGGTAATCACGCACTTTGAACCGAACCCCATGCGGGTGAGGAACATCAGCATCTGTTCGACGGTGGTATTCTGAGCTTCGTCGAGAATGATGAACGCATCATTGAGAGTCCTGCCGCGCATGAAAGCGAGCGGAGCTATTTCAACGACTCCCCTGCCGATGAGGTCTGCCGCCTCGTCGGGAGAAAGCATCTCGTGCAGGGCATCGTAGAGCGGTCTCAAGTAGGGGGAGACCTTTTCCTCGAGGCTTCCCGGCAGGAAACCCAGTCTTTCTCCCGACTCTCTCGCCGGACGGGTGAGGACTATGCGTGAGACCTCCTGACGCAGAAACGCCGATACCGCCAGAGCCATGGCGAGATAAGTTTTGCCGGTTCCGGCGGGACCTATTCCGAAAGTGACATCGTGCTTTCTGATGGCGTTGATGTAATCGAGCTGGCGTTTGGAACGGGCGAGCACGTCACGCTTTTTCGGACTCACCTGAACTCTGCCGTTCCAGAGCAACTCGAGGTCGGGATTGCCGACTCCGGCGGAATTGCGTGCGAGCAGTTCGATATCCCGCAAGTCGAGCTGACAGTTGCGCAGGCGGTAGAGACGGCCGAGAGAAGCCAGAAAGTCGAGAGCGGCTTTGACATCCTGCTCTGCTCCTGAGAGTTCCAGCCAGTTGTCACGGGAAATTACTCCGACGTTGAAGCGGCTGCGGAGCAATGCCGGGATACGCATTTCCTGACCGGGAGCAAAGGTATGAAGTGATGTTCCCGGTTCAAAATAGTGACGTTTTACGGTGATTTCCGGCATGGCAGTTAAAAAAAGCTTTCCGCCGCAGGCAGACCCCGGGAGCGGAAAGCATTTGATTTTTCTCAGAGTGCAGGGATGACCAGTTTGGTGCCGATCTTCAGGCGTTTCGGATTTTTCACCTGCGGATTGGCTTTCAGAATGACATAGCTGTATTTGGCGTTGCCGTAGAACTCCTTGGCGATGCCTCCGATGGTGTCACCGGGTTTGACCACGGCGTAAGCACTCTCTTTGGCTCCTTGGCTCTTTGCAGGAGCGGCGGCTTTGGCATCTTTCTTTTCGGCCGCCTTTTCAGGAGCGGATTTCTCAGCTGCCGCATCGACACTCTTCTCAGCCGCTTTGGACTCATCTTTCTGCTCAACAACAGCAGGAACTTCCTGCACGGCAGGAGCATTTGCCGCCGCATCGACCGCAGAAGCGGGGTCATCAACCGCCGGAGCGGGAGTTTCCTGAGCCGCTTTCTGAGTTCCGTAATAGACTACGCTGTCACGGACTGCCGGAGGCATGGTTTTCGGAGTGCGATGACCGGGATAACTGCGGCGTATCACACGCTCCCACTCCTGCTCCATGGGGTCAAGTTTGTTGTCAGCGGTGTCAACACAGCCGGTAAAGACCGCCGCACCGCAGATGGCGGCTGACCAGATCATCAAACGAAAACATCTCATTTTCATCTTTCCTTTATGTTCTGCCGCCACAACAGCGGCGGTACTATATTACTCTTCGTATTTTTTGAAAATAACAGCGGCGTTGTGTCCGCCGAACCCCAGATTGGTGTTGAGCGCAGTTTTGATTTCGCGCTTCACAGCCTTGTTGGGAGTGTAATTCAAATCACACTCCGGATCGGGAGTCTCATAGTTGATCGTGGGCGGAACGATTCCGGTCTCGATCGCTTTGATACAGGCGATACACTCGAAGCCGCCTGCGGCTCCGAGACCGTGTCCGGTCTGACCCTTGGTGCTGCTGATGGCAAGTTTGTAGGCGTGCTCACCGAAGCAGTGCTTGATGGCGAGGGTCTCAAACTTGTCGTTGAGGTGGGTGCTGGTTCCGTGGGCGTTGATGTAATCAAGCTCCTCGGGACGCATGTTGGCGTGGCGCAGAGCCATCTGCATGGCACGTCCGCCGCCGTTGCCGTCAGGAGCAGGACTGGTGATGTGATAGGCATCTCCGGTGGCACCGTAACCCACCATCTCGGCGAGGATGGTCGCTCCACGGCGTTTGGCGTGCTCGAGCTCCTCGAGGATAAGCACACCCGCACCCTCTGACATGACAAATCCGTCACGGTTGAGGTCAAACGGACGGCTGGCATGTTTGGGATCATCGTTGCGCTGACTCATGGCTTTCATCGCACTGAATCCGCCGACGGCGACCGGCAGAACAGGAGCCTCAGCTCCGCCGCAAATCATCATATCGGCATCATCACGCTTGATCATCCACATGGATTCACCGATGGCGTGACATCCTGAAGCGCAGGCGGTGGTGATACACATATTGGGACCGGCGGCTCCGGTCATGATGGAAATGTTGCCGCTGGCAATATCGCCGATCATATTGGGGATCAACAGCGGAGAGACACGGTCGGCTCCACGGTTGAGCAGAATCTCATACTGATCGCACAGAGTGCGCAGACCACCGATACCGCTGGAAACGATCACTCCGGTACGGGTAAGATCAAGTTCGGTATTTTCACGGAGATCGACCGGCAGTCCTGCCGTTTTCAAAGCCTCGACACTGGCGGCTATCGCCAGCTGGCAGAAACGGTCATGACGTCTGGCATCTTTGGCTGACATATAAAGTGCGGGATCAAAATCAGCGATCTCTCCGGCAATTTGTGTGCGGCACATCGAAGCATCGAAGCGGGTGATGGGTCCGAGTCCGCAGCGGCCCTCGACAAGTGACTCCCAGAACTCCGGCACGCTCTTGCCGACGCAGGAAATAACTCCGTAACCGGTTACTACAACTCGACGTTCTTTCATAAATAAACTCCAAAAATAAAATCAAAAACGGACCACCATGCAATAAAGCACAATGATCCGTCCGACAGAGACCCGGTGGAAGCTGCATTACACAACCTTTTCGGGTCTTCAGTTTCCTCCGGAGCGGGAAACCGTTTTTTCAAACAGACATCTCCCGATCCGACCTGAGCGTTACCATCAGTCAACGGAACTTGCGCTCAGAGTTGCAGAGGGAACTTACTCCTGGCTCTTGCCTTCGATGTATGCGATCGCATCGCCGACGGTGGTCAGCTTCTCAGCGGCATCATCCGGAATATCGGAACCGAATTCTTCCTCGAGAGCCATGACCAGCTCGACCTGATCGAGAGAATCGGCACCGAGGTCCTCGATGAATTTTGCCTCAGGGGTGACCTGATCCTCGGAAACTCCGAGCTGCTCGACAACGATCTTGATTACTTTTTCTGCGATTTCAGACATTTTCAACCTCTTTGTTTTCAGGTTTTGAAACAGATCACTTGTTGATCCATCTACATCATTATTTATTACCCGGCATGAAAAACTCCACGCCTACAACATAATATTACATCTCTTTCGGCAAAAGTCAAGTCAAGTTATGCAATTTCACCGAAAATTGTTATTGTTCCATTGGTTGTCAAGGAATATTACCGGCGGCGGCGCATTGCGGACAATCTCGTGCCTTGCTACTGCGCTGCTTCGGTCATGTACAGTCGTACACTCCCTCAGCTGCTCATACGCAAAACACTTTCCTTGCCTCGCACTGCA
>JAFVZB010000070.1 GCA_017508385.1 Lentisphaeria bacterium
CTATATTTATATTTATATTTATATTTAAAGTTATGGGTGTAAAGGGGATTTTTCCAATCCCCTTTAGAACCCCTGGACCCCGTACGACGGGGAGCGGTCAGATACCTTTTTTGGAAAGGTATCTTTTCTTTTTGGCGTGATTGTCGCCCAGCGGATGTATGTTGACTGCTTTTTCTTACCGGTACCGTGTTGCCACAGAGTTTGGTTTGCGGCACAAAAGTGTATGTTGCGCCGAGAGAAGGGGAAATCAGCTGACGCAAAAGATTTCCCCCTCTCTCAGACTCTTTCCCTCTGAGGCAGGGTATTGTGCGGCGTCACACGCTTTGCGGCTGGGATTTCGGGAGCTCGTAACCTCGCTCTGTTTTTTGTCTGACGTTATTTTCCCGGATATCCGATCGGCTGGGAGAATATCACCATGTGGTCATCGGCGAGTTTGAGCAGTTCTTTCAACTGTTTGCGGTTGAGCAGTCCGCATACCACGGTTGACAATCCTTTGGAAGCCGCATAGAGATAGACGTTCTGTGAGGCACTTCCCGAGTGGTTTCCGGCGTAGAGAGCCTGCTGCTGTTCAGTGTTGCCGACCGCATCCATATCTGAGACGAACACCAGCACCAGCGGAGCAACTTTGTGGAAATCCTGAAGTCCGCATTTTGCACGGTGGTCTCCCTTTATTTTCAGTTCGAGCTGATGTTTCTTTGCGTTGTAAAGATAGACTCCGTCAGAGGTGAAAGCGTAAACGCTCTGGTTCTGTTTGTTGCGGGCGGTGGGAACGGTTTTGCGGCCGTCTTTTCTGGTGATACCGTCAGCGACAAAGAGAATTTCCGAAACGGTTTGAAGCGGAAGAGCCTCAGCGGAAAAACTGCGTGAAGTACGGCGTTCAGCAACGCACTGCATAAAGGGTTTGCCGCCTTTGAGGTCGGGTTTTGGCAGGACGATATCGCCATCTTTGGCGAACACGGCGCAGCAGGAAACAATCAGCAAAGCAGAGACAAAAAGTTTTTTCATAGCGTTTTCCTTTCTTTTTGAATTTGGAGTGTGGTAATAATATAATCTTTTTATCTGCAAATTGCAAATATTGCTGTTTTTTATCACTGCTGTCCGGTAAAAATTTCAGAGCAGTAAGGGGCTGAAAAGTTCCTCTTGGACAGGCAAATTGCCGTTGCTCATCAGCAGAAAACATGGCAGATTTCCTGATTACGGCGGTTCATTGCTTCAGAAAGCGTGGATTTTGCCACAGCTTCCATGCCAAAGTGATAAAGCCGTTTGTGGTTGGCAAGCAGAGCGTTTTCAATTTCACGCAAAGAATCCTTGCCGGAAATTTGAGCAAAGAGCAAAGTCCGGAACTGTTTCCATGCGGTGAAATGCTTGCAATATCGGTCTCCGCCTGACTTTTTTGCGATTTTTTCAAAACGATATCGGGGTATGAAGTTGAAAAGTTGAGACTAGATGCTATTGTAATACACTGTTCGGGACTTTCTTGTTAAAGATTAAGGATTTGGTCGTTTTTAATATATAACAAGTCCCGACAATTTCAATTAACTCCGGTAATTTTTACCGGAAAGTAGTGAGACAACTATGGTGTGCATCACATCAGGGTAAAAGGGCAGTTTTATGATTTACAGTAAAAACTATCAGGATGCTGCAGTGCAAGCGCAGTTCGAATCATTGTGGCAATGTATCTGGCAGAAGTTATTTTGCAGTAAAACCAATCTTTTTTACGACACTCTGCCTGGAAATGATTTGATTGAAAATCTGCCGCTGCCTGAAGAGATCGCTTTGCAGGTACCCAATCCATGCGGTTGGGGTACTGGCATGGAAGATTCTATGCTCAACGCAGGTAATATGCTGCTTGCCAGCCTCAACCGCTATGATTCTGAAGCTGATGAGCGTTTTGCGGAGCAGGCCCGCAAGGTTTTTGCCGGTATGGCATTGTGTGCCAGTGTCGGTAAAAGTCATGGGTATCTGGCACGCAGTGTGTCGCCGTTTGACTGCAAAAGTTACTATATAAACAGTTCCCGTGACCAGTACACGCACTTTGTTTATTCTGCATATATTTACTATAATCATAAACTGTGCAGCGGAAATGACCGTGCGCTGATCAAAAAGTTTTTGACGGACTTTGCAGAACGCTGTCTGCAGAATGTGACCGCAGAAAACAACTACGATCTGCTGCGTGACGACGGAAAAATCGGCATGGTTAGCCAGATGGATGGAGAAATTTGTCCTCATGAAGCACTGCGGCTGGGCATGATCTATCTGGCAGCATGGAAAGTCAGCGGTGATGAACGCTTTGCCGCCGCATATCATGCAGGCCGTAACCGTTGGCTGGAACTGACCGAAAGCATCACTTTTGAGTGCGACTGGCTGGCGTTTGCTTTGCTGCAGATGCAATACTCGCTGCGCCTGATCTGGATGCTGGATGATGATGAATCAGTCAAGATCCGTTTGCTGAAAGTCATGCAGAAAACGGCTGACTATGCTCAAAGATATATTTGCAGAAATCATCAACTGCTGCAAGACGGCAATCTTGATTTTTCCATAATCAACCCGCCATGGCGCGAACGTATGCATACATATATGCGTGTATGCAGTAATTATGCTTATATTGTGCCTCATCTGGATAGAGAATTTTTGACAAAAAACTTTATGCCGGTGCGGGAATCTGGCGAAGGTATGATCATACAGCAACTCTGTCCGGGCTATCAGATACCGGAAGAACAGGTCGCTGCTTTGATTGACCTGACAATGGCGCTGGATTGTGAAAAAATAAATTGTTTTGCGCCGATTCTGCTGGCAGATGCGTGTTTTGCCATGAAGTAAAAAATATATAGATGCTATTGTAACACACTGTTCGGGGCTTCCTTGTTAAATATTAAGGATTTGGTCGTTTTTAATAAATAACAAGTCCCGACAATTTCAATTAACTCCGGTAATTTTTACCGGAAAGTAGTGGTTTTTTATGCGGATTTTCTCCGCAGAGTTGATTATTTGCCGCACCGGTGTTATATTATTGTCAAATTGATTTGATATAAGGAGTTTTCCGTTGTGAGCGAAAAAATACAGCTTTACGACCGCAAAAGCAAGTCGGTCATCACCGAAACCGTCATGGGCAACGGCGCACTGCGCTTTGCCTACAACACCCTGCTCGGCAACTGTCTCAGCGGTTTGCTTTTCAACACTTCAGGATTATCCCGGCTGCTCGGCAAATACTACGACAGTAAATTTTCCCGCAAGGATATCAAAAAACTTGCCTCCATCCCGGGATGCTTGGCTGAAGAGGCGGAGTTCGCTCCAGACCATTATCAGAGTTTCAACGATTTCTTTACCCGCCGCCTCAAAACCGGAGCACGTCCGTTTTCAGCTGAGCCGCAGGTGATGTGTTCCCCTGCTGACGGCAGGCTTTTCGTGTATGAAAATCTCACGCCAAATTCAGCAGTTCCCGTCAAAGGAGCAAAGCGTACTCTTGCTGATTTATGTTGTCAGCTTGCCCTGCCGGAAACTCTTGCAGTCGCCGTGGTGCGGCTTGCTCCTGTTGATTACCACCGTTTTCACTTTCCCTGCGATTGCGTTCAGCATGAGCTGCCCATGGTGGTCAACGGCAAATATCACTCGGTCAATCCGATAGCGTTCAAGCGTTATCCTGATGTTTACACCGAAAACACCCGCCAGATCACGGAACTTGAGTCTGAGCTTTTCGGTAAACTCATCTACATCGAAGTCGGAGCTTTCGGAGTCGGTTCGATCATCCGGACTTCAAACGCAGGCAGCCACCTGAAAATGGATGAAAAAGGTTACTTCAAGTTCGGCGGCTCAACAGTAATACTCATATTTGATAACTCCAAAGTGAAATTTGACACCGACCTGCTGGAAAACAGCGAAAAAGGGTACGAAACCATCATTCGTTGCGGAGAGCAGATAGCAACCCGGAGCTGAAAAATGAAACTGGATATCCTTCTGACCGACTCGTTGCAGAAAATTTTTGCCGATGAGGAGTTTTCTTTTCCGGAATATACCGCAGGATCTGCGTTGAAATGTGAAGTTTTTTCATTTCAAATCGCCTGCCGTTGTGACGACTATGCTGATATCGAAATCAATTCAGATAGTGACCTTGAGGTGATATGCCGTGAGGTGATGTCGGTTCCCTGCGAAGTGCCTGCATTTGATTCAAGCGAAAATCCATTTGTTCTGCGCAACACGCCGGGACTCTACCCCGATGCTCTTATGCCATTGCAAAACTCGATGAAAGTTCCTCCGCGGCAGTGGAAAAGTTTCTGGGTAACCATCAAAACAAAAGATGATACTCCTGCGGGAATACACAACATTGATTTCAAACTTACGGCACACAGTACCCGCAACAGTGATACCGATACAAAGGAGTGTCGCTTTGAGCTCGAGGTTCTGCCGCATAAACTTCCTGAACAGAAACTCATCCGAACCGAGTGGTTCCATGCTGATTGTATCTATATCAAATATAATACTCCGTGCTGGAGCGAAAAGCACTGGGAGCTGTTGGAAAAATATTTTCTCAACTGTTCAAGCCACGGCATAAATATGCTTTTGACTCCTCTCTGGACTCCTCCGCTCGACACTGCCATCGGTTCTGAGCGTCCCACGGTTCAGCTGTTGGATATCAAGTTGGAAAACGGCAGATACAGCTTTGATTTCACCCGTCTCGGCAGATGGCTCGACCTTGCAGTGAAATGCAAAATAAAATATTTTGAAATCTCCCATCCGTTCACCCAGTGGGGAGCTGAGCACGCTCCGAAAATTGTTGTGAACGTCAACGGAAAAGATGAAAAGCTCTTCGGCTGGCACACCGATTCAACAGGAAAAGAGTACACCGCATTTCTGCGTCAGCTCTTCCCCGTACTGCTGGCATTTCTTGAAGAAAAAGGAGTCCGTAAAAACTGCTTTTTCCACGTTTCCGATGAGCCTGCTGAAAGTCACATACCGGTTTACAGCAAGTGCGCATCACTGATAGAAGAGCTGACAGAAAACGGAAACATCATAGATGCTCTCTCGAGTTTTGAGTTTTACCGCAACAAACTGGTGAAAACTCCAATCCCCGGGAACAATCACCTCGAAGAATTTTACTCGGCAAAAGTTTCTCCGCTCTGGACTTACTACTGCTGCGCTCAAAAGGCAAAAGTGCCCAACAGATTTTTCAACTACCCGTCTGCACGCAACCGCATTATGGGGGTGCTGTTGTACGTTTATGACATCGCAGGGTTTTTACAATGGGGTTACAATTTCTGGTACAGCCGTCTCTCGAAAAGAGTTGACATCGACCCGTTCCGTGTGACCGATGCTGACCGCTCATTTCCATCAGGAGATGCTTTTGCCGTTTACCCGGGAACCGAGGGTCCCATCGACAGTATCCGTCACGAGGTCATGTACGAAGCTCTTCAGGATTTGCGTGCTCTCAGATTGCTTGAATCCCGCATCGGCAGAGAAAAGAGTCTCGAAGTCATCCATTCAGGCATTGGTCACACGCTCACCATGGAAAATTATCCCCGTTCATCAGAGTGGATAATTGAGTTGAGGCAACGCATAAACAGCCTGATTTCTGTAAAATATTGAGTTCGCACAGCATCGCATCACCTTTTGTTATAAAAACAGTAATGATTATCATTTTTGTTGATTTTAGTACGCTTTTTGGATTGACAAAGAGGATAATTGGTGTATATTATATCTGAAAGATATGATAATGATTTGCATGACCGACACGAGAAAATGGGGGTGTTGCTATGGAATTTGTAAAAGGAAATTGGAACAAAGAGATAAACGTCAGAGACTTCATACAGTTGAACTACACTCCGTACTATGGCGACGGAGCGTTTCTTGCGGCTCCTACGGATGGCACTCTTGAGCTGTGGAGACAGCTTTCAGAGCTTATGAAAGTCGAGCGTGAGCGCAACGGAGTCTATGATATCGACGAAAAGACTATCAGCACCATCACCAGTCACGAGCCGGGATATATCGACCGTGAGCTTGAGCAGATAGTCGGACTCCAGACTGATGCTCCGCTGAAACGTGCGATCATGCCGTTCGGCGGAATCCGTCTGGTTCATACCGAGCTTGAGGCTTACGGACGCAAGATGGATCCTGTTGTCGATAACATCTTCAAGTACCGCAAAACTCACAATGACGGTGTTTTCGATGTTTACACCGACGAGATGAAGATGGCACGCCATGCCGGAATCATGACCGGACTTCCCGATGCCTACGGCAGAGGACGCATCATCGGCGACTACCGCCGTGTGGCTCTCTACGGTGTCGATTACCTCATCGAGCAGAAAAAAATCGCCAAAAAGAACATGATAATCGACGTCATGGATTCCAACCATATCCGCAAGCGTGAGGAAATAGCCGAACAGATAAAATCACTCTCAGAGCTCAAGGAGATGGCGGCAAAGTACGGCTTTGATATCTCCAAGCCTGCGCAGGATGTGAAAGAGGCTATCCAGTGGCTCTACTTCGGCTACCTTGCCGCGGTCAAAGAGCAGAACGGAGCGGCGATGTCGATCGGACGTATTTCGACTTTCCTCGATATCTACGCAGAAGCAGACCTTAAATCCGGCAAGTACACTGAAGAGCAGATCCAGGAGTTTGTCGATCACTTCATCATGAAGCTGCGCATCGTGCGTTTCCTGCGTACTCCGGCTTACGACGAGTTGTTCAGCGGAGACCCCACCTGGGTCACCGAAAGTCTTGGCGGACTCTCGATTGACGGAAGACCGATGGTCACCAAAATGAGCTACCGTTTCCTGCACACCCTGACCAATCTCGGCCCCGCTCCCGAGCCGAACCTTACCGTGCTCTGGAGCGATAAGCTGCCCGAAAACTTCAAGAAATTCTGTGCTCAGGTGTCAATCAAAACCAGCTCCATCCAGTACGAGAACGATGATCTCATGCGGGTTAAGTTCGGAGACGATTACGGAATTGCCTGCTGTGTTTCCGCCATGCGCATCGGCAAACAGATGCAGTTTTTCGGAGCCCGCTGCAATCTCGCCAAAGCCCTGCTTTACGCCATCAACGGCGGACGTGATATCAAGTGCAACGGAGAGCAGATCGGACCTGCCCTTCCCAATCTGGCGCAGAGCGAATACCTCAACTACGACGAGGTGATGCGCAACTTTGACGAGATCACCACCTGGTTGAGCAAACTCTATATAGATACGCTCAATATCATCCACTACATGCATGATAAATACTGCTACGAGCGCATCGAGATGGCTCTGCACGATGAGGAGATCCACCGCACTATGGCAGGCGGGATCGCCGGACTCTCTGTTCTGGCAGACAGTCTCTCAGCCATCAAGTACGCCAAGGTGAAACCTGTGCTCAATGAGCAGGGCATCGCCGTGGATTTCATCACCGAGGGCGAGTTCCCGAAATACGGAAACGATGATGACCGGGTCGATCAGATCGCAGTTGAGATAGTCAGAGACTTCGAGCGTAAACTCTCAAGTCACTTTGCCTACCGCAACAGCAAGCCGACTCTTTCGATCCTGACCATCACCAGCAACGTGATGTACGGCAAAAAGACGGCTTCGACTCCGGATGGCAGAAAGGCAGGCGAACCGTTCGCTCCGGGGGCAAATCCGATGCACGGACGTGATGTCAATGGAGCAGTTGCCAGTTTGAAGTCAGTTTCCAAGCTGCCGTACGACTACGCCGAGGATGGTATCAGCTATACGTTCAGCATCTTCCCCGATACGCTCGGACGCAACGATACTGAGAAGGTTTCCAACCTTATCAGCCTGCTCGACGGTTACTTTGTTGACCGCGGACACCACCTCAATGTGAACGTTCTCGACCGCAGCACTCTTCTGGATGCCATGGAGCACCCGGAGAAGTATCCGCAGCTGACCATCCGTGTCTCGGGTTATGCTGTGAACTTCATCAAGTTGACCCGTGAGCAGCAGCTTGATGTGATATCCCGCACCTTCCACGGCAAGTTCTGACGTGACGGGAAGAATACACTCATTTGAGAGCTTCGGGACTCTTGACGGTCCCGGAGTTCGTTTTATCGTCTTTCTTCAGGGATGTCCGCTGCGCTGCTGCTACTGCCATAATCCCGACACCTGGGATGTGTCGGGCGGCAGAGAATACACGGTATCTGAAGTGATGGCGAAGATAAAATCCTGCCGCAGCTACATCCGCTCAGGCGGAGTCACTCTTTCCGGAGGCGAGCCGCTTTTACAGCGTGATTTTACCCTTTGCCTGCTCGAAAACTGCCGTGCAGAGGGGTTCCATACCGCACTTGATACCGCAGGAAGCGTTTCTCTGGAACACTCGAAAAAAGTCATTGATACTGCCGATATGCTGCTGCTGGATATCAAAAGTCTCGATGACAAACAGTGCCGTCAAATCACGGGGCAGGGGAACAAAAACACTCTTGCGACCCTCGATTACTGCGAAGAGATCGGGAAAACGGTCTGGATAAGACACGTTGTCGTGCCTCAACTCACATTGGATACGGAACGTTTGAAAGAGCTTTCAAATTACCTCGAAAAATACTCCTGCATCAAGCGGGTCGATTTGCTCGGCTATCACAAAATGGGTGAGTACAAATGGGAGTCGCTCGGTATCAACAATATATTGAAAGATACCTGCGAACCGGCAAAATCCGAGCTCGAAGAGGCGCAAAAGCTCTTTTATTGGAGCAAAATGCGCTGAATTTGCTCTGTTGACTTGAAAAAGAGCTTCCGGTGTGTTATATTAAGAAAATATCCGTGGGTGGATTGTATCTTTATTTGCGTCAGATACACTCCGGAACTGCGGTGAAATAAACAACTGAACAAAAAGGTCGCTTGAAGAAAAGCTGCCGCAACAGAAAGGAAGAGTACGCAAAATGGGTAAAGTTTCTATCAACACCCTGTTGGAAGCCGGATGTCATTTCGGTCACCAGACCCGTCGCTGGAACCCCAAGATGAAAGAGTTCGTCTATGGTGCCAAGAACGGAATCACCATCATCGATCTCACCAAGACCATGTACCAGATCGCAGCTGCTTGCAACTTTCTGCAGCGCACCGTGGTTGACGGCGGCGAGATCCTCTTCGTCGGAACCAAACGTCAGCTCCGCGACCTTATCAAAGAGACTGCCGAAGATACCGGCATGTACAGCGTTTCCGAGCGTTGGCTCGGCGGAACTCTGACCAATAACGTCACCATCCGCAAGAGCGTTGCCAAGATGGCTGAGATCGATGCCACCCTCGGCAGCGAGAGCGTCAACGGCATGAAGAAAAAAGAGATCGCCGGAATGACTCGCCGTGTGGAAAAACTCCACCGTGATCTCGACGGCATCGCCGCCATGAAGAAGCTCCCCGCCGCTCTGGTCGTTGTTGACGTCTGCAACGAGCTCAACGCTGTCCGTGAAGCAAACAAACTCAATATTCCGATCGTCGCTATCGTCGATACCAACGGCGACCCCAGCATGGTCGATTATCCTGTTGCTGCCAACGATGATGCCGTGAAGTCAGTCGAGGTCATCCTCGGACTCTTCCGTGAGGCAATCAAAGTCGCAACCGAGATCCACCACAAGCGTGTCACCGAAGAGCGTGATGCCGCCGAGGCTGCCAAACGCATCGCCGAGGAAAACGCTGCTGACGAAGAGGCAGAGAAGAAACCTGCCCGCAAGCCCGCCGCCAAGAAACCCGCCCGCAAAGCTCCTGCCAAAAAAGCCGAAGCTGCGGATGCTGAGTAATCTATATATAATTGGAGAATTACAGTAATGATCACCGCTAAAATGGTTTCAGAGCTCCGTGAGAAGACCGGAGCCGGTATGATGGATTGCAAGAAGGCTCTCACCGCCGCCAACGGCGATATGGAGCTGGCTCTTGAGAATCTCCGTAAATCAGGTATCGCCAAGGCTGAGAAGAAAGCCGGACGTTCCACCAACGAGGGTAAAGTCTGGACCAGCATCGCCGATGGCAAAGCAGTCATCGTTGAGATGCTCTGCGAGACCGACTTCGCCGCCAAGACTCCGAAATTCGCCGGATTGGTTGACAGCGTCGTTGCCGCCGGACTCGAGCTTGATGGCGAGGGTGATATCACTGCCGCTCTCAATGAGAAGGCAGAGGCTGTCATCACCAGCCACATCGCCACCATCGGCGAGAATATGCAGCTCCGTCGTGCTATGAAGTGGAACGGTTCAGCCGACAGCAAGTTCGGCGGCTATCACCACATGGGCGGACGTGTCAGCGTTCTGGTCGAGGTCGAGGGAGATGCCAGTGCCGAGGTCCTCAATGATCTCTGCCTGCACATCGCTGCTTTCAGCCCCGCTTACATCACCAGCGATGATGTTCCTGCCGAAGTCGTCGCCAAAGAGAAAGAGATCGCCGCAGCAGCAGATCCGAAACTCGCCGGAAAACCTGCCGAGATGCTCGAGAAGATTCTTGCCGGAAAAATCAACCGCTACTTCTCAGAGGTCTGCCTGGTCAACCAGCCGTGGGTCAAAGATGACAAGAGCACCTTTGCCAAGCTCTATCCGCAGCTGAAGATCAAGCGTTTCGTCCGCTGGGCAGTTGGCGAAGAGCAGTAATAACTGCCCATCAGAAACGGATTTTTCCAGACCGGAAAAATCCGTTTTTCTGTTATTTTCAGGGGAAGAAATAAAAAAATCAATATTTTTTTGAAAAAAGTTGTTTTTACCCCTTGCGAAAATAAAAATAATTGGTATAATATATACCAGAAGCGGAAAAAAGACTTTAATTAGTTGCTTTTTCCAAAAAAGACAAAACTTCAAAAAAAAGAAGAAGGTAAAGAAAATGAAAAAAAGTCGTGGATTCACCCTGATCGAACTCCTCGTCGTGATCGCCATCATCGCGATCCTCGCCGCAATGCTCCTGCCTGCTCTGCAGCAGGCTCGTGAGAGTGCACGTCGTGCAAGCTGCACCAGCAACCTGAACCAGCTCGGCAAAGCTCTGAAGCTTTACAGTGCTGCCTACAATGACAAATATCCGGGCGCCCTCGGACAGGCTGGTGCTGACGGCAGTGCCATCAAAGATTCCCGCGGTGCCGGCGGTCTCGAGCTTCTCCGCTCCAATGACTTCCTCGCCGACTACGGCGTCTACATCTGCCCCTCAACCGTCACCTCCGCCGGTAAGGGTGTTGATTCTCTGACCTACGGCAGCAGCGCCACTGACACTGCTACCAACGCCACCTACGCTTTCGTCGGCGGAATGATCGACGGCGACAGCACCATCTGGGGTCGTGCCGACTCCGCCGTCGCTGCCGACTACACCGGCGGTGAGGGTGTCGGAATCAACAACGACAACGCCAACCACACCAACTATGGTAACATCCTGTACCTCGCCGGAAACGTCAGAGGATACACCGGAGCCGGATGGTTCAACATCAACAACGCCGGATATCCCAACGGTAAATCCGACACCGCTGTCAGCAGCGCTTGCCCGGTCGTTCCGAACTCAGTTCGCAGCGTCAACGGCAAGACCAAAGAGATCGCCTCTGTTGGAGCTGTAGAGTACAAATAATACGACTCTCGTATAAAAAATCGGACAGAATCGAAAGATTCTGTCCATTTTTTTTATTCTTTTTGGGATAATATGAAATATTTCAACGGCAGAAATTGCGATAAAACGCAACACGCTTGATGAGAATCTGCAAAAGTCATACATCGAAGCTGGATACGAAATTAACCACAATGCGTCCGTCTTCGTTGCACTACGCCGTGACAAGCCGCCGCCGGAAATTTTTCTTCACAACAAATATAATAATAAAAGGCTCTGTTCCCGATACGGGGTAGGTAAAGGTAAATAAAAAGTTTTCCCGCTTTTCTTGAAAGGGAGAGAGGGGCGCGGGGAGAGAGGGAAAACTTCTTTTCTCGTGAAAAGAAGTTTTCCCTCTTTCCCCGCATCATCTCCCCATATCTGGAACAAAGCTTTTTTTATTCTTTTTTCAGGCAGTTGAAATAAACGTAATATGTCCTGACGCTACTTCCCGGAGTTGTCGCTCCGGAATTTTCTGTACCATTGCCAGAAAGCCGCCGGAGAGGAAAAACCTAAAGCTCCGGCAATTTCTTTTTGCTTCTGCCCGGCGGCTAAGGCATGTCTTGTGTATTCGAGCCGGATAACATTTATATACTCTCCGATCGTGATACCGCACTCCTGACGGAACGTGTGTGATATGTGACTGCGGCAGAAACCCGTGTACTTTTCGAGCTCGTGCATGGAGCAGTTTGCTCCGTTACGGCTTGTTATGTATAGCTTAACTGTTTCGGCGATATCGCTTTTGTTGTTGCTCAAATGGTGAAGTTCCCTGCGTGATTCCAGTTCAAATAACTTGAAAAAGGCTTTCAGCGGTTCCGGGTCGGAGTCATTTTGAAAATTCCGTGCCAGCCTCAGAAACAGCATGTGATATTCCGCAGGAATTTTTCCCCGCCGGATTATTGAATACTGGGAATTCAGTTCGTGGCGAATTCTGAAAAAAGTTTTACCTTCCTGCATCAGCCACAATTGTTCACACACAGAATCTTCCAAATCAAAACCATTCTGGTGGGGAATCCACGGAAAAACCAGACAGATGTCTCCGTCAGAGACTCTGATTTTGCTTCCGTTCAAAAAATAATTGCACGTACCCTCAAGTTGTAAAAATGCCTCGATAGATGGGTGACACTCAATATTCTTGCCGGGAACTGCATAAGGAACAGTTTTCAGCGGTGCATAAAAATTTCCATCAAAAACAATATGTTTTGCACGATTCATATATAAAATGCTCTATTTTGAGATTGTCAAAAAATCATTCAGCGTATATAATATACATCAGACAAAGTTGAGTGCAAGCAAAAAGTATTTCAAAAAAGGTTTTTTAGTATGAAAGAATTATTTTTTTATGACCCGATGTGCAGTGTGGGAAACGATTTCCTCGGCAAACGGTCAAGCTCAACTCCCGGTGAGCTTCTTGCTGAGATGGACTTCTACGGCATAGACAAAGCTCTGGTGCAGTACAACAACCTTGCAGGCGCCGGAGCCGTATATGCAAACAAGTGGATAGCTGATTTCATCTCCTCCGACACATCGGACCGCCTGAGAGGAGTGTGGTGTCTGCTGCCTGAGCAGTGCGGTGAGCTGCCGGATGATCTCTTTTCTGCAATGTCCGAAAAGAAGATCTGCGCCCTTACACTCGACCCGTTTGACCATCGGTGGGTGGCTGGCAAATACTCCATCGGCAAAATAATGGCAGAGGCGGCAGAACGGAAGATTCCTGTTTTGATGAATTATTATAACCGCAAGTGGGAAGAGCTCTATCGCTTTGTTGAGACATTTCCCGACAACCGTCTGTTCATCCATGATACCACCCGCCACGGAACAGACAGACTTGTGCGTCCGCTTTTGGAGTATTTCCCCAATGTTTATTATATGCTCACTGCCTACTGGGTTCCCGAAGGCATAAGAGATCTTGCCGTACTTTACGGAGCTGACCGCCTGCTTTACGCCAGCTGCTTTCCAACCTACAATCACGGCAGTATGATGTTCGCTCTGAAAAACAGCGGACTCGATATGGCATCCATTGCAAAAATTGCCGGAGTCAATATGCAGAATTTGTTAGAGGAGTCATGGGGAAAATGAGTATCTGGGAGGATAAAAACACACTTGCAGGCAAGTTCTGGAGCAACACCGTTGTTGAAGATTGCCCCATTTACGATATGCACGGTCACATGGGGTCACTCAATACGATTTATTTCAAGCGCGACAGTGCTTCTGAGATGGTTGCACATATGCGGCGCGCCGGAGTGAAACGTTTGGTGTTTTCGCACCATCACGCTCTTTTTGATGCAAATTTACGCAACGCAGAAGTGCACAAAATCTGTCTCGGCTATCCGGAAGAGTTGCGGATGTACGTTGCAGTAAATCCCCACTATCCATCCCACATAAAAGAGGATTTGCGGCTTTTTGATTCATGGAGACCTTATGCTGTCGGCTTGAAGATACTTGCCGATTACCACCGGGTGAAGGTATCTGACCGCAAGTACGAGTATGCGCTATCCTTCGCCAATGAACGCCGCCTGCCGGTGCTGTTCCACACATGGGGAGGCTCATCGCAAAGCGGTTACGAAGAGCTGCGCAAGGTCGCCGAACGTTATCCTGACCTCATCATCTTTGCCGGACACAGTATTTACGGCGACTGGGATAACGCAGTGAAGCTGGTCAAAGAGTCTCCGGGAAAAGTTTATCTTGAATTGACAGCCATTCCCGGAGTCAACGGAGTAATTGAGCAGTTGGTGGAAAATGCAGGCTCAGAGTCACTGCTTCTCGGCAGTGATTTGCCGTGGTTCGATGAATTTCAGGTGATCGGAGGAGTGCTTTCTTCCAAAATAAGTGACGAAGATAAACGCAACATTTTTTATAGAAACGTCGAAAAATTATTCGGCAAAAACTGGTGAAAGGAAAAAATTATGTTTGGAATCGGTGAAGAAGAGATCAATGCAGTAGCAGATACTATCCGGAGAGGTGTGCTCACCCGCTTTCAGGGTAAAACCGAGGGATATCTGGCAAAGTCCGAACGGGCATTGGCAGAGATGGCAGGTGTTAAACACGCCCTGATGGTGAACTCGGGAACCAGTGCTCTCATGTGTGCCATGGTTGCTCTGGGAATAGGCAAAGGCGACGAGGTTTTGATTTCCGCCTATACATGGATATCGACTCCGCTTGCTCCGATGCTGCTTCAGGCAATTCCGAAATTGGTCGAGATAAACGATACACTCACTATGGACCCCGACGATCTTGAGCGTAAAATCACTCCACGCACCAAGGCGATAATCGTTATTCACATGGCAAATCTGCCCTGCGACATGGATAGGATCATGGAAATCGCCAACCGCCACAATATTCCCGTGGTAGAGGATGCCTGTCAGGCTGTGGGCGGTTCATATAAAGGCCGCCGCCTCGGTTCTATCGGAAAAATCGGATGTTTCAGTTTCAACAACTACAAAAATATC
>JAFVZB010000071.1 GCA_017508385.1 Lentisphaeria bacterium
AGAGGGGCGCGGGGAGAGAGGGAAAACTTCTTTTCTCGTGAAAAGAAGTTTTCCCTCTCTCCCCGCATCATCTCCCTATATCCGGAACAAAGCTTTATGAAAAACTCTCCGTTTTTTTCGTTTTGCCCTTGAAATTATTGCATTTTGCACGCATATTAACTCTGTTACAAGGTATGATGATTGTTTTTATCATCAATGATAAACTCAAAGGAGGTTTTTATGTCACAACACACTTATCCGATTTCCATCGCCGAGATGAGAGAGCGTTATCTCAAGCTCTATTCCGGTGCAGTCAATGACGTTTTGCGTTTTGACTACAAGATGCACGCTGCTTTGCCGTCAAGTTATGCTCCGCTCAAGCCCGAGATGAAGATATGCGGTCAGGCTTTTACTATTAAAGGTGCTCCTGATATCACCACCGACGGCGAGTTCGAGGCCCGTGCCAAGATGCTTGAAGATCTCCACGCCGACAGCGTCGTCATGTGGGACTGCACCGGTGACACCGTTACCGCTCAGTGGGGTGAAGTTATGACTATGGCTGCTCTCCGTGCCGGTTGCCGCGGAGCTTTCATCAACGGTATCAGAGACACTGAGGCTATTCTGGCTCTCGGTTTCCCGGTGTTCCACCAGTACCGCACCAATGTCGGTATGCTGGGCAGATTCCGTATGTATTACTACCAGAAGCCCATCCGCATCGGTGAGATCGTCATCAATCCCGGCGACTGGATTTTCGGCGACATCGACGGAGCCATCCGCGTTCCCGGCGAAATCGCTTATGATGTGCTGGTCAAGGCTGAGGGCATCCTCGAGAAAGAGGAGGGCATCCGTGATATGGTCAACTCAGGAATGAAACCGACCAAGGTCGTCGAGAACGGCGGCTACTTCTGATTTAATTGCAGTATAAAGGAATATAATATGAAACAGAAACTTCTTTCACTCTGTCCGATCGCCGACAAAGAGGTCGAGGCGATCATTGCCAAATTTTACGATATCGACGTCATGGCTGAACCCACCGAGGAAAAGGTGCTGGCTGCCATCGAGCCTTATGCTGCGGTCATTGTTCCCTATACTGCTCCGATGCTGATATCCGAGCGTGTCATTGATGCGGCAAAGAACCTCAAACTGATTGCCTCCACCTACGGCGGAACCCGTCAGAACATCGCCGACATCTACGCTCTTGAGCGTGGAATCACCATCATCCACACCGGAGCATCCCGTGAGAGACCGATGGCTGAGTACACTCTCGGACTGGTGCTGAGCTCTTTCCTGAGGATCCACAACTACCATCACGACATGGTTTCAGGTGAAGCCTGGCCCCGCTTCAAGTATCCCCGCACCCGTATCGTCAACAACCGCAAGGTCGCCGTGGTCGGTTACGGACGCATCGGTAAAGCCATTGTCAACCTCTTCAAGTGCTTCACCGATAAGATCAGCGTGGTTTCCCGCCACCTTTCCGCTGAGGATGCCGCCAAAGACGGAGTTTCCGTTGTCTCTCTCAACGAGGCTTTTGCCAATAACGAGGTGATAATCCTTGCCGGCGGACACAATTCCGAGACCGATAAACTCATCAAGCGTGAGCAGTTTGAATTGATGGCAGATAACGCCCTTTTTGTCAACATTGCCCGCGGAAAGATGGTTGATGAGCAGGCGATGGCTGAGGTTGCCGCTGCCAAAAATATCTTCCTGGCACTTGATGTGTTTGAGACTGAGCCGCTTCCGGAGGATTCCATACTCCGCAGGAATGAGCGTGTTCTTCTCACTCCGCACCGTGCCAATAACTCCATCGAGTTTGAGGAGCGTTGGAAGTGTCTCGGCAGCGATATCGAGCTTTTCTGTACCGGTAAGACTCCGGAATCAGCTCTCACCGTCGCCCGTGCCAAAGTGATGAGCGAGTCATAATTCCTGTATGATTTCAGAAGGGGTTGTTGCAAAACCTTGAAAGAGGTGTGCAACAGCCTTTTTCTATTGTTTGAAAGAAGCCAAACCACGCAGTTCGGCTTGAGAAAACGGAAGGCTCCCGAACGGAGAAGAACGGAGAAGAACGGAGTGAACGGAGATATTGTATGTGGAAAAGTATTCCGCCTGCCATTGTCTGCGCCACAACTTAGCCGTGCATTACGCCGCGAACAACAGCGTGCAACATACCCAAACGCCAAACACCGCCGCAAACATCTGCGTGAGTTTGCGCGGCAGCGCAAAAAATATACCTGCTTCGCCGCATACGCATAGAAATACCAATAAAAAAACGCCCCATATCGCCGCAAAGAACTGCGTGCGACATACGGTAGCAGGAGTGAGCCGATATAAAAATCGGCTCACGACGGGTGCATCCGTCTTCGTTACACTACGCCGTGACAAGGGGAGGAAGCCAGCCCAACGAGGCTGGCTGAGTATCCCGCA
>JAFVZB010000072.1 GCA_017508385.1 Lentisphaeria bacterium
GAGAGGGAAACTTCTTTTCACGGGAAAAGAAGTTTCCCTCTCTCCCCGCACCCCTCTCACCCTTCAAGAAAAGCGGAGTACTTTTTGGAAAATAATACAACGGCGAAACACATATTTGACAAGTTTTGCTCACAAGCAGTTCGATAAGTGTAAATTTCTTTGCTGATTTCATAGGTTTTGCCTCCGTTTTGCTTGTAATATAATACATTTTTTTGTCTTATGGTTATAATTATACGGCATAAACTGTTTTTTTGCAAGTCTATAATGGAAAAAACACAATTTTTTTCTGTTTTTGCCGCTTGCGCCCTTGCGGAAAACTCTTTTCTGTGGTATAATATGGATAAACAAGCAGGTTTTATACCGTACAAAGGAGAAAAAATGAAACAGCGCTCACTTCCGGAAGTGAGAGTAAAGCACCGCTTTACTCTTATTGAACTGCTGGTCGTCATTGCGATAATTGCCATTCTGGCGGCCATCCTCATGCCTGCACTCTCGAGTGCGAAAGAGCGTGCCAAGTCGAGTCAGTGCCTCAATAATTTGAAGCAGGCAGGCGTCGCAGTTCACAGCTATGTCGATGATAACAAGTGTCTGGCGATCTATATTCAGAGCTACTTCCAGTGGAATATGTTTCTGAGCAAGTCCGCCATGGTGGAGTACAAAGGTAAAGCATTCCCCAAAGCCTGGGGAGTCACCGGTTATCTCGAAGACCGCAGAATGCATATGTGCCCCTCGATTTTCCCGTTCGCTCCGCAGAAAAACAACTATGTCACTCCCAACGGCACAACTTATGCCGGACGCCACGTTTCGACCTACGGATTTATGCCCAACTCAAACACTATCCCTCCGGATAAACTGATGAGCTCAAGCGATCTTGCCGCCTGGAGAAACAAGTTCTCTGTCGAGCAGACCGACGGCGGCGGAAATTACAATGTTTTCAGACCCCAGTTTATGAACGTGCCGTCAAGATTTCTGCTGCTTGCCGGAAGCTGGTACACTCCGACCCAGACCTCGTGGTACTGGCTGTCGAGCTCCTCATACATGGCTCCGCACAACGGCAGGATAAATATTCTGCTCGGTGACGGACACGCTCCGAGCCTCGAACCGGGAGCACTCTCAGCTCAGTTCCCCGGCTACACCGGTAAAGTATTCATCAGTCCGAACGAATCAATACGGTTCTGAAATAAGTTTTTTACATGTATAATATAACAAGAGTCAATGGTGATCATGCTTTGAAGAACATGATGTTTTAACAGAAAGGATTTGAAAATGAAAAAGTACTCACTTCCGGAAGTGAGAGTAAAGCACCGCTTTACTCTTATTGAGCTTCTCGTTGTAATTGCGATTATCGCTATTCTTGCATCCATCCTGATGCCGGCACTTTCGAGCGCAAGAAACAGGGCGAAGTCCGCCCAGTGCCTCAATAACCTGAAACAGAGCGGAAACGGAATCCTCTCTTACATCGACGATAACAAAGAGATGATGATGTACTACGGCTATGTTCAGTGGACAATGCTGCTCAACCGTGATGCCTTTGTCGATTACCACAGCACCAACGCCAAAACCTGGAAAGGCGGAAATTATATTGCAAGCCGTAATTCCATGATGTGCCCCGCCATTTTCCCCTACACCTGGCAGAAGAAGAACTGGCGGGTCACCAAAACCGACGGAGCACTGAGCGATGTTATCGGACGTCATGTCTCAACCTACGGTTTTACCTGCATTTACACCGAAACACAGCGTGATAAATTGATGACCAATGCCGAGTTCAATGAGTGGAAAGTAAAATTCGCTATCACCGACAGTGCAGGTGCAATGTCAGGATACTCTTTACGTCCGCAATTCCTCCATAACCCCTCGACTATGTTCGTGCTGGGAGACAGTTATTACAAAACAACCAGGAGTTCATGGTACTGGATAGCTTTCGGAACCAGCACCAACGTTGCTTATGCCGCCCACAACGACAGAATGAATATCCTCTGGGCAGACGGCCACGCCGATGCCAACGGGCAGGGCGACATAAGCAGAAAAATGCAAAGAGACAGGAAAGCCCTGTTAAGCTCCAGTCTGGAAGTCGCAGAATTCTGATGATATGAAACACCCCAAGCCGTCCTCACCGGGCGGCTTTTTTTTATGGCTCTGTTCCCGACACGGGCAGGTAAAGGTAAATAAAAAAGTTTCCCCGCTTTTCTTGAAAGGGAGAGAGGGGCGCGGGGAGAGAGGGAAAACTTCTTTTCTCGTGAAAAGAAGTTTTCCCTCTCTCCCCGCATCATCTTCCCATATCAGACAGCCGATCCCCGAAAACAGGCATAAAAAACGCCAACCTTTTTCAAGATTGACGTTGTTTGGTTTGAGATGCTTCAGCGACCTCATTTTCAGTGTGATACTGAATCAGTGGCGACGCTGTTTGGCCTCACGGCGTTTGATCTCGCTCGGCTTCTCATAGTGACGGCGGTTGCGCAGTTCTTTGAGGGTGCCTTCCTTGTCGAGCTTCTTTTTCAGACGACGCAATGCGCGGTCGATAACTTCGCCCTTTTTGACGCGGACTTCAGTGGTCATTTGGATTCACCCCCTTTCTCTATCTTGTTAATAGCTTTACACATCATTCTATAATATATTACTCCAAGTGTGATTTTTCAAGCCGCAAAACACAATTTTTTCAATCAGATCACGCTTTGCCGGAGTTTTTCCGCCTGCGGAAGAAGAAAAGTGCATTTGAAATGGATTCTCTTATGCGCCTGTCGGCTTCGGCATCGTAGGCTTCTGAAGCTATGGATATCAGCAGTCCCACGGCAATCAGACAAGATATCATGTTGCTGCCTCCGTAGCTGATAAACGGAGCGGGCATACCTTTTGTGGGAGCACTTCCTGAAATCACCATCAGGTTGATGACCGCCTGCAAGGTGACTCCGCAGCAGAGTGCGAAACCGAGCAGAGTTCCGAGTCTTGAGGTGGAATTGAGTGCGATTTTTGCGCTGTTGCGGCAGAATAAAGTGTAGAGCACGATGATCGTGAGCAGGGCGATGAAACCGAGCTCCTCGCCGATGATGGCGATGATGAAGTCGGTGTGAGCTTCGGGCAGATACCTTGCTTTCATGCGGCTTTCCATGAAACCGATACCGCACCAGTTTCCTGAGCCGAGAGCGATCAGAGAGTTCCAGAGCTGATAGCCGTCTGTTTTGGTCACGCGTTCAGGATGGAGAAACGAGGTCGCACGGCTGAGACGCTCAACATCAAAGAAGTAGATATAAGTTGCAAGCATACCGCCGAGCGCAACAGGAATTACCAGATACCTCAGATACAATCCGGCGGCAAGCATGGCGGCGAAAGCGGTGGTGAAAATGAGGATGGCGGTTCCGAAATCCTTTCCGGCGATGACCGCACCGACGACCGGAGCGAGGATAAGTCCCATTTTCAGCAAGCCGTTCTGAGTTTTTAATTTGGAAAATGTCCACGGATGGTCGCTGCAGTACTTCGCCACGAAAAGCGAGGCGGCTATTTTGGCAAACTCCGACGGCTGAATGGAAAATCCTCCGAGCTGTATCCACCTCTTAGCTCCGTTGATTTCCGGGAAGAAGAGACAGATGACGAGTGCAACGAATGAGAGTCCCATCCAGATGAGACTGAGTTCCGCCATTCTGCGGTAGCCGATGACGAAACAGCTTATTGCTCCTGCGGTTCCGATCGAGACCCAGATCAGCTGATTGCTGAAAAATTTGACTCCCGACCTGCCGGAGCTTGCCGAATAGAGCATGACCAGACCGAAAGCAACAAGTATGGCGACAACAATGATGAGAGAGAGCGCAGTTTTCACCATCTGAGTGTTATCGCCCTGTTGAACGGCGGATATGTTTTTGTGTCTGCCCGGAACCAGCATCCTGTTAACCTATAACAAGAGTTTCTCCTGCTTTGACACAGGTGATGTTGTTGTCTTTGACGTACTTGGCGGCATCTTCCTCATCGAGTATCAGAGCCGGAGATATCTCGATGAGGGCATCGACCGAGCCATCGGCTTTGCGTGCGACACAGACTCCTGCTTTTTCCAGACGTTTTGCATCGCGCTCAATGAGCATGGCGCGGCAGCTCTCGACGGAATCGACTCCGGTGGGATTCTTGGTGGGAGCAAAGACTTCGTTGCGGTCGCACTCGAGCACCATGGTGCGTCCGGCAAGCGGAAGAGCATCGAAGATGAAAGACTCAAGTTTGACTCCGTTGGGTTCGGCAGGAGTTGCGGGATTGCCGTTTGCGTCGATGAACGGAATCTTTTTGTCGGCACGGTGCCACGGCAGTTTAAGTTCGCCTCCTGAGGTGAGTCTGCCGATAAAATCACGGGAAATGAGGTGGATAGCCGGACTTCCTGCGATATAGCAGAGCTTGCCTGAGGCATCGGTTTTTTCTGCGAGCTCCTTGGGCAGGTCGCTGTATTCGATGATGTTGAGCCTGCCGTTTGAAACACAGAAATTGCCGAGCTTTTCGTAAGCGTTGGTCTTGGCGAGCATGACCGCACTCATCTCAGCGTTTTCGAGGTCGTGCAGACCGATGAAGAGCGGATTGGTCATCTTGATGAGGGGATTGTCAACCTGAAAATATGATATGATGTTGGTACCCTCATCTTCCATCCTCTTGAGTGCTCCTGACTTTCTCAGAGCCAGCAGAGTTCCGCCGTGACCGTCGGGAGAGAGTGAGAGAGAATCCTTTGCGCCCAGCAGGAGTTTGCCGTCATAACCGATGGCGGGCATAGTTCCCTGAGTGAAGAAGAAGACCTGCTCTTTATCCAAACCGAAGTAGTTGTTTTCGGCAAAGAAGCGGGTGGTGGCTTCGTTGTTGAGCAAACTGGTCATGATGTACCATGAGAATTTGACTTGGTATTTCTGCCCCGCCCTCAGGATGTTCTGGGCGAAGTAGGCAAAGAGAGTTCTTCCGGTGACGGGACCGATGGGATAAGTTCCTTTCGGACCGTCAAAGCCGAGACGTGTTCCCTGACCGCCTGCGACGGTGAGGAAACATACTTTGCCCGCTTTCAAGAGTTCAATGCCCCGCTCGTAAGCCCGGGCGTAAAGCTCTTTCTGTTCCTGAGTTTCCGGAGTCATCGGGAAATACGGAGCCGGAGCAAGGTCGTCGGGAATCACCGTTTTCGGACGGCTGGTGACATATTCGGGAATAAGTCTTGCAAGCTCGGCAAAATTGATTTTTTCCAACTGACCGGCAAGCTGTTTGCGGCTGCTTTCGTCGAGTTCGTTCCAGTATTGCAGAACATGACCCTGTCCGGCGGAAATGATGTTGTTTTCAAGTTCTTTATCGATAGTCATGATTGAGCTCCCTGTTGATTGAAATGTGCCTGATAAAATATAATATTGCTCCTGCTTTTTTTCCAGTTGTTTTTTTGATAAAATGCAAAAAAAAGCTCCCGGAAATCATTTTTCCGGGAGCAGGAGTTCTATCGTTGTTTTCAGCGGTAGATCGGACCGAGTGCGGCGCAGGCTCTGAAATCTGCACCCTCTTTATCCATGCCGAAAGCACTCCAGGTGCTCGGACGGTAAATTCCATCCTCATCGACGTTGTGCATACACACCGGAATGCGCAGCATCGCCGCCAGAGTGATGAGGTCTTTGCCGATGTGACCGTAGTTGAAAGCACCGTGGTTTGCACCCCAGTTTGCCATCACGCTGTAAACATCTTTGAAAGCACCCTCACCGGTGAGTCTGGGCACGAAGAAGGTGGTCGGCCAGCCCGGATCAGTGCGGTTGTTGATGGTTTCAAATATCTTCTCATCGACGTCGCAAGTCCAGCCCTCGGCGATCTGGAGCACGAGACCGAGACCCTTGACGGTATTGAGACGGGTCATGGTGACGGGCATTCCGCCTTTTGACAGGAAGTGGCTTGAGTAGCCGCCGCCGCGGAAATATCCCAGACTTGCCGGGATCCAGCTGGTGGCTTCAAGACTGTCGTTGATCTCTTTGTCGTTGAGCTCCCAGAAGGGTTTCATCACCGGCTTGCCGTCTTTCTCAGCGCATCCGGCGGCATCGAGACAGGTCGCGCCCGAGTTGATGAGGTGGATGAAACCGTTGGCGGCGAGTCCGGTCGGCTTGATACCGCTGACACGCTCGACGGCTTCAGGACTCCAGTAGGTTCTGACGTCTGAAAACGCTGAGGCGGTTCCGGTGAGCAGATGACCGAAGAGCATCGCCATACCGTTCATGGCATCGTTTTCGGTGGCAACGACGTAGGGCTGACGTGCGCCTTCCCAGTCGAAAGATGAGTTGAGTATAGCTTCCATGAAGTCGCCGTTGGGCATGTGGTCGGTCCACTGACGCTGACCCTGGAAACCTGAGGCGATGGCGTTGTGACCGAGAGCTTCCTCACCGAAACCGAGCTCGGCGAGTTTCGGATTACCGCCCATGAGGTCTTTGGCGATGATAGCCATCTTGACCACATACTCCCAGATTTCCTGCTGACGCTCTTTGGAAAGTGATTCTTTGTTGTAAACGTCCGGACCCTGTTTGCAGTTCTTTTTGGTCCACTCAAGAGCGATTTTGTACTCTTCGGGGTCGAAGATTTCCTCATTGACACGGCGGATGAATTCGCTCATGTCGATGGAAACGCAGCGCATACCGAAGTAGTCCTCGAAGACGTTGGGATCGACGATCGAACCTGCGATACCCATGGAAACGCTGCCCATCGAGAGATAGCTCTTGCCGCGCATGGTGGCGACGGCGAGTCCGGCTCTGGCGAAACGCAGGATTTTTTCTTTCACATCATCCGGAATAGTAGTGTCGGTGCTATCCTGCACGTTGTGACCGTAAATTCCGAATGCGGGGAGTCCCTTCTGACTGTGGGCGGCGAGCACGGCTGCAAGATAGACGGCTCCCGGTCTCTCAGTGCCGTTGAATCCCCAGACTGCTTTCGGAGTGAGGGGATCCATATCCATGGTCTCCGAGCCGTAGCACCAGCAGGGAGTGACCGAAAGAGAGACACCGACATTGTTTTTCTGAAACTTAGCCGCACACTTTGCCGCCTCAGCGGCTCCTGCGATACAGGTGTCGGCGATGACGCACTCAACGGCTGAACCGTCGATGTGGCGGATATTTTCTTCAATGAGTTTGGCGGCGGCTTTCGCCATATTCATAGTCTGATCTTCCAGACTCTCTCTTACTCCGCGGCGTCTGCCGTCGATTACCGGACGGATACCGATACGGACTTTTTCGCCCTGAAAACGATCTGTGTTACGCATTTTATATTCTCCTTTTTTTACCAGGTTTGACCCTTTTTCTCGAAGTAGGCAGCCACGTTGGGAACGATCGGTTTGATCAGTTTTTTGATTGCCTGAGCGTACTCTTTGATTTCCGCCTGAGCGTGGTCACTGTCACGCAAGTTGAGGAAGTGCAGCAAATTTGAGAGGTCAACAGTTCCCCAGAAGGTGACCATCATGTTCTGCGGCAGCACTCCGCGCGCCTGCTCACGGCAGACTCCTGAAGCCAGCAGCTTTTCGTAGAGGGCGAAAGACTCCCTGTTGTGGGCGGAAATCGCCTCACGCAGCTCAACCGGATTGAAGTCGGGGTCGCTGTACGATGCCTGACGGTTGTTTTCTGACTGGCGGCGCAGCACGTCAGGAGTGTAGAACTCCATGTCGATTTCGGTGTAGCGTCTGGAAATCTCGTTGTAGCTCCAGGTGCGGTGACGGTGCCACTGACCTCTGATGAAGAGCGGGCAGTGGATACTGAATGTGAAAACAATGTGCTCAAGCGGACTTGTGTGGCGGTTTTCTATGAGATACTCAAGCAGCTTGACATCCCGCTCATCCATGGTGCTTTTGAGTTTGCCGAAAGAGACTCTGGCGGCGTTGACGATGGTGCTTTCAGTTCCGAGAGAGTCGATGAGACCGACCCATCCCTGACCGCCGAGAACCTTGACGTGATTTTCCGGAGGCGTGTTGAGGTGTTCCATTGTGATTTCCTTTTATTTTAAGTTTCAGTTGTTTTTCAAAATCTTGCGCTCAAAGGCGTTGTGGATGTGCATTCTGGTCACGGCATCGCCGACTGAAAAGAACAGCGGAGCATCTTCCATATCCTCAGTTGCCGGAGCAAGTGCGAAAGTAAGAGTGTGCCTGCCTTTTTCGAGCCGGGCAGTGCATCTCTGATTGAGCGGAGTGCGGTGCAAAGCCGGCAGGAACCTGCCGAATTCCTGACCGAACTCGTACTTGCCGTCGATCCACGCACGCATATTTGCCGTGGTGGAGACCATGACGATGTACTCACCATCTTTTTCGAGCTCGAATTCAACATTATAAACCAGCAGAGTGTCGGGTTTGAGTCCTCTGAAATCGACCTCGACATAGTTGCCTGAAAAGGTGACTTCGCTCTTGCCATCGACCTTGATTTCGCATTTGCGGAAATCATCGGCAAACCAGTGAGCGACCGTGCCGCAGGTACCTTTTATTTCCAGAAGTTTTTCCGGAATATCCTGCTTGGCATCGTCGATGACGGTGATGTTTTTTCTCAGCTCAAGAATCATATCCGCAAACTCATCGATGGTGGATGGTGGATTTATGCCGGTGATCTCCTTGCTGACCACCAGATTTCTGCCGATGGGACTCAGCCATTTCGGCGGAATACCCTCAGGGTCGATGATGCCGAGAACCGCTCCGACAGTAGCTCCGGTGCAATCGGTGTCGCATCCGAAATTCACCGCAAGAGAGATGCTCTTGCCGAAGTCACCTTTTCCGAGAAGCAGAGCGGCAACTGAGAATGCGATATTCTGGTGGACATCGGTGAAGTTGTCGCAACCGAACTCTTCAAGTATCTTCGCTCTGATTTTTTTGACGTTGCTGCTCTTTTTGCAGAACTTTGCAGTCTCCTTGATGACCTCACGGAGCAGCGATTTTTTAGGAATCAGTTCAACACTCTTTTTTATGAGTTTTGCGATATCGGGTTCTGAGAATGCCATGCTTTCCAGCGCAGTGAGAAAGACCGCTGCATCGAGACCGCTGCCGAAGTGGTCGATGCAGGCATCCATTTTGGCATATTTGATGGCGAGTTCCGGGTTTCCGGGAGCGAGAAATGCCCAGAGTTCACTGCGGATAGCAGCTCCGAGACCGTCGGCAAAAGCGTTGTCGTAAATTCCGATGGCTTTACCTCTGAGTCCGAGCTTGATGTTGCGGATGGCAATGCCGTATTCGTCGAACGGAAAAGCCACGCAGTTGACCCACGCATCGGCTAAGTTGTCACAGCTTAAAATGCCGTTCCAGTCGTCACGGAGCTTGCACGCCCAGAGTACCTGCAAATCGAGGTCGTCATTGGGCAGCATCTCTTCGGGAACGGGGTCGTAAAACTTCAAGTTGAGCGGACCGCGGCATCCCTCGTAAGGAGCGCCGAGAGTTCCTCCGACGGCTTTGCCGAGCAAACCGCCGATAATTTTTTCACGCAGAAGATTTTTTGACATATCTGTTACCTGTTATTTTATAGTTCCGGCAGACGGCGGAATCCTTTTATCTGATTGCGTTTGAGTTCAAATTTGATTTTGGGAGAGGGTCCGAAAAGAATACCGTCAGGAGTCTCGTAATAGAGAGCACCGGTCTCTTTTCTGCCGTCGGGATAGGTGACTTCGCAGTTTGCTATCCAGATTTCCACCGGCTCATCGGGTTGATACATCTTGCCTTTTTCGACCTTGAAGGTCAGCCTTCTGGTCGAGGGTTTCGCCATCGGATGAGTCATTTCAAGCACATGTGTTCCCGGCGAGAGCTTGGTGAAATTGACCTCTTTGTGACCGTTGCCGCCCATCGGAACTCTGCCCATATCTTTTCCGTCGAGCTTGAGAGCCACGTTGCCCGGGAAAATCAGGAACCTTGCGCTGCCGGTCGCACTGCCGAGGGTCAGAACCATCTCTTCGTTCTGGGCAGGAGCGACCGTTATGGTGCGGTCGGTGTGGTCAAAGCCGTCTTTTTCCAGCCTCAGACGGTGTTTTCCGGCATCGAGTTCAAGCGTGAGCGGAGCGATTCCCCGTTTTTCGCCGTTGATGCTGACGATCGCACCTGCGGGATTGCTGACGATTTTCAAAGTTCCCGGACGGGCTTTCAGTACGAAATTTTTTCTGAACGACGTGGAGCGTTTGAGATTTATCTGCTCAGTGATTTCCACAAAACCGCTCTTGTTGAGCTTCACGATGTGCAGCCCGGTCTCGAAGTTGCCCTCGAAGGGAGTCTTGCCCACAGGAACGTCATCGACAACGACCTCTGCTCCCTCAGGACGTGAATTTATGCGTACTTTGACCGTGTTTGAGTCAAGTGAGACCTTGATTTTCGGCAGCGGACGCGCATCTTTGATATTCCAGCTGATTTCCTTTGCCGCATATCCCGGCATCTCGAGATGAGCCTTGTGAGTTCCGATTTCAAGGTCGCGGAGCACCAGCGGAGTCGTTCCTTTGTTGCTGCCGTTGAATTTTACCACCGCTCCGGAAGGAGTGCTTTCGATAAGCACCGCCGAAAGAGTTTTCTTCATCTTCGGAGCGTAGGTGTATTTTTTTCTCTCTTTGACAACTATCCTGCGGTAAATCGTTTCGTAACCGGGCGCAGACAGTTCAAGCAGATGATTTCCGGGAGCTATTTTCAAACGCACAGTTTTATCTGCTCTTATCACATTTTTTCTGTTGATTTTGAGGATTCTCCCCGGCTTGCCCTCGACGGTGAGGTAAGAGCTTTTATCCTGTTTTCCGCATCCGCAGGCAAGGAATATCAGGCATATAACTGACAGAATACAAATACAGTTGAAAGCGGTTGTTTTCATCGACGGTTCCTCCCCCGTGAGAGAGCACGGTCAAGTTTGAAGAGTTTACGTTTTGTCCGGTCAAAAGCTCTGGTTCCGGTATCTGAAAGTTTTATCATCTTGAGGTAAACATTCCTCAGTTCATCGAGCTGATTTGTGTCAAGACATCTGTTTTCGGCAAGTTTGAGTTCATCGAGTTTTCTCTTGCGAATCTCTTCGGCTCTGATGAGTTGACGCATCGCCTTTGTCGCCATCGGCGGAGGCGGAGAGTATTGCGAGAGATAACGCACGGCGATTTTGTAACGTAAAATCGCATCCCTCAGATTTTCCTCAGCCGCCTCGGAGTTGTTGAAAAGGTCTTCGGCTTTGTGGAAATTTTCTGCCGCGATCTGCATGATCTCTTCGCTGGTGCGGGAAACTGTTATCATTCCGCAGCTTTCGGCAAATTCGTCAATGGCGGAGGCTATATCATCGAGATCTTTGGGCAGAGCCTCACCCTCGATCTTGTAATCGACACAGTTGCGGTCGCTTATCAGAGTGATTTTGGTGCTCACGTTGGGAGAACCCGGCTGGAAACTCTGTTTTTCGGTCATTATTCCGGTTTCGAGTATCTGGCTTCTCAACGTATCAGCTCCGGCGGGGTCGTCAATAACTATCTCTTTGGAGTGGCGGTTGGTGGCGACATCATCTATCACGAAAACGGCTTTTCTGCCATCGAGAGTCATGGTGAAGCGGAATACATTGTTGTCGTAGTACCTGACCCGCTCAAAAATAATGGTTTCCAATTGTTCGTCACCGGCTCCTGATTTTTCAGAGGCCGAGCCGTTTTTGTTGGAAAATACCTTTACAGCAGTCGTGATACCCATGATGGCAATACAGACGATGATGGTGTAGTAGAGACGGTTGGAAAAGATACGTTTTCTGTTTGTCTGCTCCGGCTTGGGGTCATCTGATTTTTCTCCGTCGGCGTCAGGAGAAAAGAGCGGAGCCTTGAATTTGTCAAGAATACTGGTATCTTCCGCAACCGTTTCCGCACTGTTTTGCTCTCCGGGAATCGTAACGACCGGAGTGACAACCTTGCCGGAAGAAACGATATCCGAGATCGTGAAAGAGTGCTCACCGATAGTGACCACGTCGCCGTTGGTGAGTTTTGAACTTGCCTGAAGAACGGAATTTATTTTTACGCCATTGGTGCTGTTGAGGTCTGATATGCTCCAGGAGTTGTCGAGATATGATATCAGAGCATGATAACGTGAAACTCCGCCTGTTTCCAGACAGAGAGTGTTATCCGGTTCTCTGCCGATGGTGATGTTGCAGTCGGAGTATTCAAAACTCCTGCCGGTCATATCACCGCTTATAAAAGTTATCTTCATTTTATATTGTCCACATGGTATTTGATTTTATCACATACTATAAGATATCATAACAGATGATTTTGTCAATGGAGCAAACTTGTTTTTTATCAGCTAATTTCTATAATATCACCAATTGAGCACAATGAATCAGAGAGCGTTCCTGCCGGAAGCTCAATGGTCGTGCACCTTTTTTCACGGACTGAAACGATTTTCCACGGAGCGACATTGGCACAGACTGCCGCAACGTGACCTGAGTTGTCAACAAAAATCACATCGAGCGAAAAACGCATTCCGAAAGTGTGTATTGCATTGCAGTTTTCAAACACGATGGCATCCAATGAGTTGGAAAATCTGCGGGTGAGCATTCCGGTCAGCCGCAGGAAAAAAGTTCGGGCGATCAGTTCGTTCTGAGCAATGATTCTGCCGTTTGAAAGGTTGCGTATCATCAGCTGAACATCCTCACTGTTTGAACTGCAAGAGGTCCGAGCAGGATTATGAACACTGCGGGAAGAATGAAAATCACCACCGGAATAATGATTTTGACTGCGGCTTCATTGGCGAGTTTTTCCGCCAGAGCAAAACGCTTTGCCCTCTGCGTGTCGCTCTGTATCCTCAGCTGTTTACCGATGCTCACTCCGAGCTCTTCCGCCTGAATTATGGCATTGACGGTGGCGGTGAGGTCGATCTGGCGCACCCGGTCGGCGAGGGCACGCAATGCTTCGGTGCGCTTTCTGCCCAGCTGGATCTCGTGAAAAGTTCTGGTGAGCTCTTCGCCGAGGGCATCCTGTTTTCTGCGGTTGAGGATATCGCGCAAACTGGAAATCAAATCACGTCCCGACTCAACAGAGAGGGTCAGCAGGTCGAGCACATTGGGCAGAGCCTTCATGATTTCGGTGTGTCTTCTCTTTATCGTGCCTTTGAGCCATGCGTCAGGATAAAAACTCAGCAGTACCGCCATTATCGCACTGATGGCGATGCGGTCGGCAAAGGCTCCGAGCAGGAGTATTGCCAGAGCAAGAGCATAGAAAACAAATTTGAGCGAGATGTAACTTTCGGCATCGAATTCATCATCGCTGAATCCTGCCATGTGGAGCTGGTTTGCCGCACTCTTTTTCCATGCGGCAAGTTCATTTTTCTTTACCGTGCTGCGGAAAATCCCGCAGAGCGGCAGTAAAATCTTTATCAGCAGCGGAAAGCGTTTGCCTGACTCCTCGTTGCGGGCTTCGAGTTTGGCATTGGAAAGCATCTTGAGAGCACAGTAAAAGAAGCTGCCTGCGGATAGTCCGGTAAAGAGAGCGGCGCAGAAGGTCAGAACAGTATCCATGTTACACCTCGATCGTGGTTATTTTTTTGATTGCGAGAAATCCGCATATCACCAGCACGAATACGGCGACGATGGCGATGATGCCGACGGCACTGTTGAAAAATATCTGCATCATCTGCGGAGCGATATGGCTGAGTCCGAACAGCAGCAGGAACGGCATGGCACCGATCATTATCGCCTGAAGTCTGCCCATGGCGGTGAGTGAATGGACTTTTCTTGCGATGCGCACCCGCTCACGGATGAGACCGGCGACTCTTTCGAGGGCACTTGAAAGTTCTCCTCCGGTCTGGCGTGCGGTGATTATTGCGGTCACGACCAGCTCGAAATCGTCTGATTCCACCCTGCGGTTCATGTTTTCGAGAGCCTGTTCGAGCGGAACGCCCAGTCTCAACTCATTGGTGAGCAGCCTGAATTCTATTCCGACCGGATGCATGTCGCAGTTGGCTATCTCATCGAGAGCCTGATGGATGCTGAAACCTGTTTTGAGGGCACTTGACATCATTCCGAGCGCATCCTCGAGCTGGAGATTGAATTTCTGCAGACGCTTTTTCTTCAAAGTCTTGAGCACGATCCTCGGAACGGGGAAGAGCACGCTTCCGGCGGCAACGGCAAAGAGGATTCCCCAGTGCCAGGCAAATTCATCCATCTGCACTGCGGTGATGACCAGAGTTATGACCGCACCGAGAACGCTCACTGCAATGGATATATCCAACACCCGGTTCGCCGGCATCTGAATGAGCACATCATCTAATTCGGTTTTCGCCTCTTCGAGATACCGTTCACGGTAGCGTGAAGCGATAAAGAGACCGAATTCGATCAATGTGTATGCGGCGATGGTCACGCCTGCAAAGGCGAATGCTGCGGGCCAGAACGAGTGTTGAAAAAAATCCATGCGGGTTCGCTCCTTTAAAGAGTTATATCATTGTAACGGATATCGAAACTGTCTATGGAGGCATTGGAAACGAAAGAGCACTTTATCTTTTCCGGATGACGGCAGGTGATGTCCAAAACTCCTGCTTCACGGTCGAGCTTCCACTCCACTTCGACAGTGCCGTGCGGAGTTGTCCTTGCTCCGCCGGCAAAGTCGAGGTCGGCAACAAAGGGAGAGATGTTGAATTCCCGGCATCCGATGCCCTGCGGTCTGATACCCAGAAGCAGGCGGGGGAAGAGTGCCAGAGGAATTGATGACCACGCATGACAGTTGCTCCGGGTCGGGAAAAATGCGCTGTTGGTGTGAGTGTGGTCATAATTGGCTTCGGCAAAGGTCTCCCAGACGGTGGTGGCGTCGAAGTCGAGCATTTTGAGATAGTCACGCCTGACCTTGTTGTAGCTCTGCTCCCAGGCTCCGAGTTTGTCGTAAAGCTCGTGCAGATAGTAGGTGAAGAACGGCGAGCCTGCCGGAATAAGATCGTTGCGCTCTCCGAGAATATTGGCACGCACAGACGGAGCGTGAGCTTCGCTGACCACATCATAAAGCAGGGCGAAAAGATTGGTGTGAAGAGAAAACTGTTCCACGGCATTGCCGTTTTGGTCAACAGCTTCAAAGTAAGCCTGTTTGCGCTCATCCCAGAAGGTGTTGAGGGTTGCGGATATTTTCTCTGCTTCTGAATTGAAAGCATCGGCTTGCTCATTCATCTCAAGCTGCAAAGCCAGCCTTGCGGCGGAGCGCAGACTTCCGGCAAGGAGGAATGTATTGTAGAGCATGTAGGGGTGCTGGGTATCCATGTTGCTCCAATCGAGGAAATTCCAGTCGTAAGTTTCCATCAGCCCCAAGTCATTGCGGCAGAGATTTGAAGCACGTCTGAGCATCTCAACGACTGCGGGAAACATCTCTCTGACAAAATCGATATCGGCGGTCTCAGTGTAGTAGTCCTCGATCGACATCTGCCACATGAAAGCGAACGCAGGTATCTGACAGCTCCACGCCGAGGGAACCTGACAGCCGAAAAATGGCAGGTGGCGCATTGATTCCGCCGCAAGTCGGATGCAGTGGCGCACGATATCATAACTGCGGCATGAATTCATGGCGAAGAGACCCTCGTTGCGGCCGTCACCGATCCAGTAGGTCTGCTCGTAGAGCGGACAATCGGTGAACGTGTCTTCCATGCAGAGCTTGAGAGTCCTTGCGGAAATATCGTAAATTTTATCCAATCGTATATCGCTTGAGCGGAAATATCCCTCGAACACCGCAGGATAAGTTGACTCCACCATGCGGAAACTGCGGAATTTTACCGGAGCAGTGATGTTTCTCAGAGTGATGGTGACAAACCTGCCGCCCCTGCGGTAGTAGCTGGTGTAGCGGTTGAGACCCTCACGGCAGATGTAGCGCATCGAGTTGAGATAACGCTCACCCGGCTGCTGAAGGATTCCCTCCGGAGTGATGTATTCCACAGCGGCGATATCGACGATGGTTCCGGCGGAAGCATACAAATTGAAGTTCCAGTAGCCGACACTCTGAGTTCCGAGGTCGCAGAGCAGCTGAACATCGCATCCCTCAGCGGGATAGATCACAGTGTCACGGTCGTCGGGATAGACTATATTCTGCGGCTCATCGACCCTGACTTTTGCCGACAGATAGCGGGGGCAGAAAGCTGAGACCGCTCCGGCGGCTTCGGTGAAGTCGGAGCTTGAAAACTCTTTGGCATCGGGGAAACGGCGCAAAAAGGTTTCCATGTCTGAGCAGCTGAACGCCTTTTCTTTTTCCGTTTCGTACTTTTCAAGCCGCAACCGGTGTTCCGGGTTCGCCCACGGATAGAGCGGAACATCTTTGGTCAGACTGGCGATATCTTTCAAAACACAGCAGTGGATTTTTCCGGCTTCAAGCTCATACTCACGGGCGAAAGCGACGGCTGAGTTCGCATCGTGGCCGCAGGCGGAGTGCATGGCGCAGACCACGGTGTTGACTCCGGCACGTAAGTGCAGATTTCCGTTGTCGTCGGCGGCTTTGCCGTTGACACAGGCGACGGCATTGAGGTATTCAGGCTTTACGCTCTGCTCACGGGGAGAAATCAACTCTATCGCCATGACGTACGGGACGATATCCTGATTGTTGATGGTGAAGTGCTCAGGGAAAAGCATACGGTGCGGATGCAGTGAAAAGGTGAGATACTCCTTGTTCACCGCACGGCATGATATGACCTTTTTCAACAGGGATTCCTCACGGGTGAGCATAGGAGTCTCACGGGGATAGAGGTTTTTCCACGGAGCGTCGTTGACGTTTCCGATGATGTAAACGCCCTGCCACTCACAGCTTTGATTTTTCGAAGCATCGAAAAGCTCCCACGGGTATAGCTGCGGAGCGGCTTTCGGAGTATTCTGTACCCATTGCGGCAGATGAGCAGCTTCCCATGAGTCATCAGAGATGACAACTGTTTCGCCGTCGATATCCAGCTGACAGAGAAATCCTCCCCGCTGAGGAATTTGATGAAAAGTGCCGCATCCTGCAAAGCGCACCTCGCACTCTATGCGGTTGAGTCCGACTCTCAGCAGGCTTGAGAGATCGACGACATCGTAGCTGTAATGGTCGAAGTAAGCTCTTGCCGGACCATCTGCGCACCACTGCCCGTTGACTTTCAAACGGTATTTCGTATCGGCGGTAACGGCAAGTTTTGCCTCGCTCACAGCCGAGTCGAGACGGAAATCTTTTCTGAATACGACATGAGTATTGTAGTCAAGTCCGCTGTTTCCGTTTATCCAAATCCAATTTGCTGTGATGTTCATAAAAGTTATCTCTTCCTGCTTTTTCTGCTTTTGCTGCTGCTGACAGCGGATTTCCGTTTGCCCGGAGCCTGACTTTTTTTCTGTACTGCGATCTTCTTTTCGGGTTCAAAAGCCCAATCGACCAGCTTGCGGCAGAAGCGGTCACGATCGACCCTGCTTTTGAAACCGGTCACGCATCCCATGATTCTTTTTCCGTTGCGTTTTGCGGAAAACACCAGACAGAATCCGGCGGCACGGGTGAAGCCGGTTTTCATGCCGTCAACTCCGGGATAGCGCGGATTTATCAGCTTGTTGGTGTTGGTGTAAACCAGCGGTTTCTGCACTCTCAGTGAGCTCTGCTGAGTCGAAAAATACTCCATCAGCACGGGATAAGCGAGCAGTTTCTCTCCGAGGATGACCATATCCAGAACGGTGGAAGTCGGAAAGACGTACTTGCCGTCTTTGTTTTTTTCGGTGAGTCCGTGAGCGTTGATGAAGTTGGTGGAGTTCATGCCGAGTTCAATGGCTCTTTTGTTCATCAGCGCAGCGAAGCTCTTTGAGTCCTGAGCAACGGTGAGGGCGAGCATTTCTGCGGCATCGTTGGCACTCTTGATGGAGGCGGCTTTGACGATGTCGGAAAACTTGAATTTCTCACCCGGAGCAAGATAAACCACTCCGGTGCGGGGAACGTTCATCACCCCTTTGGGAACGATTGTTTCAGTGTCGAGAGTGAGCTCTTCATTGGCATCGATGTACTCCATGAAGAGAAGAAGAGTCATGAGTTTTGCCATGCTGGCGGTTCCGGTCTTGAGCCTGCAATTTTTCTCCCACAAAACTTTTCTGGTCGAGAGATCGACAACGATACCGCTCTTTGCGCCCCTGCTTCCCGGAGCGTAGTAATCGGGCAGTTCGCCGTGTCGTGCGGTCGAAAAATCAAAGGGAGTACCGAATCCGGGCACATCCGCCGGAGCTTTGCGGTAGATGAGAACCGGTTTTTTCTTCTCAGGTTCAGGCTCTTGAGGCTTATCCGCTTTTTTTTCAGTTTCGGCGGCAGGCTTCTCTTTTTTGCCTGAAAACAGCCGCTCAAAAAATCCCGGAGACTCCCCGGAAACAGCCTCTTTTTTGTCGTCTTTGATGTTGCTGTCAGCCCCGCTGCATCCTCTGATTGCGACGGCGATGACCAGGTGTATGGCGATCACCGCAGCGGCAAGTATCAGCCAGCGGGAGTTTTTTTGTATTTTTTCGTTCATTTTTCCCTATTGAATTAATTAAAAGTTACAGTTTATGGAATATACCCGAAATTTTGCAAAATATCAAGTCAAATATCCGTTTTTTTTTAATTCTGTCTGAGAAAAAATTTGAATTTTTTTCGGAATCGCCCTTGACATAACGCCGCATTGAGGTATATTATCTGCAGAAAGCGGGTCAGGTGACCTGCGAAAAACAGAGAGTATTATGATAGAATTCGTTTACAGCAGCTTTTATTTCAGCTTTGGTTACCGCTTTTACTTTAGAAGCGGGGCCCGCTGTTGCATGGCTGCGTGACCGATACGCCGCAGGCGTTGAGGATGCAAGGTAACGGGCTCCGTAACAGAGGTTGCGGAGCTTTTTTTATTGAAAATTTTGTGCATGATATGCAGTAATTATAAAAGGAGAAATCAAAATGATCATCATTCTGAAAAAGGATGCACCGGCATCTCAGTTGGATATGCTCACCAGCTGGCTGAAAGAGCGCAATTTACAGGTGCATCACAGTGAGGGAACCAGCCAGACCATCCTCGGATTGATCGGCAATACCCACCACCTCGATATCGACCTCATCAAGCAGATGGAAATCGTCGAGGATGTCAAACGTATTCAGGAACCGTTCAAAAACGCCAACCGCAAGTTCCATCCGCTCGATACCGTCGTCAAAGTCGGTACTCAGAACATCGGTGACGGCGGACTTACTGTCATTGCCGGTCCCTGTTCCGTCGAGAGCGAAGAGCAGATCGTGACCGTGGCACGCAGCGTCAAGGCTTCAGGAGCGACTCTGCTGCGCGGCGGAGCTTTCAAGCCCCGCACCTCTCCCTACGCATTCCAGGGGTTGCGTGACGAGGGTATCCGTCTCTTGCTCGAGGCGAAAAAAGATACCGGACTTCCCATCGTGACCGAGATCATGGATATCTCCCAGCTAGATCTCTTTGCCGAGGTCGATGTGATTCAGGTCGGAGCCCGCAACATGCAGAACTTCGAGCTGCTCAAACAGCTTGGTCACTGCAAGCAGCCGATCCTGCTCAAGCGCGGACTTGCCAACACCTATCAGGAGCTCCTGATGAGTGCCGAGTACATCATGGCATCAGGAAATGAAAACGTCATGCTCTGCGAGCGCGGGATCCGTACTTTCGAAACCTACACCCGCAACACTCTTGATATCTCTGCGGTTCCCAGCCTCAAGACTCTGAGTCATCTGCCGGTGGTGATCGACCCCAGCCACGCTGCCGGAATTTCCCGCTTCGTCTCTCCGCTTTCGAAGGCGGCAGTCGCCATCGGCGCAGATGCCCTTATCATCGAAGTTCACAACAATCCCGCCTGCGCCCTCTGCGACGGAGCTCAAAGCCTCACCATGGAGGCGTTCGACCGGTTGATGAAAGAGCTCAAGGGGTTCGTTGACGCAAGAGAGTTGTGCAAATAACAAGAGGTGATAAAATGAGTTTGGAAAAATACCGCAGTGAGCTGGATAAGATCGACAGTCAGATGCTTGAGCTTTTCCAGGAGCGCATGAAAGTAGTAAAAGATATTGCCGAGTACAAACGGCAGAACCATGCGGCAGTGCTCGATAAATCCCGTGAACGCCGCATTCTGATGCGCATATATAACGAAGCTCAGGATAACATGGGCAAGCCCTCCGTTGCGCTCTTCCGCACCATCATCGAGCAGAGCAAGGCTTACCAGCGTGAGCTGATGCCGGGAAACGGTAAAATCGCCACCCGTATTGCCGAAACGCTCAAAAGCACTCCGCAGATATTCCCCGAGGCGGCGACCGTCGCCTGCATGGGAGTCGAGGGAGCCTACGCCCAGATCGCCTGCGACAGAATGTTCAAAGTCGCCAACATCATGTACCTGCGCAACTTTTCCGGAGTCTTTCAGGCTGTGCAGGAGGGTGTTTGCGATTACGGACTTCTCCCCATCGACAACACCACCAGCGGAACTGTCGATGCGGTCTATGATCTGATGAAGAAATTTGATTTCCACATCGTCCGCAGTTTGCGCCAGCAGGTATCGCATGTACTTCTGGTTCCCGAGGGCGTGAAGCTCGAGGATATCAAAGAGATATACTCACACGAGCAGGCATTCAAGCAGTGCGGCAAGTTCCTCAAAGGACTCAAAGATGTTCAGCTCACCGTCAGCGACAGTACCGCTACCGGAGCTCAGATCGTCGCCCAGTCAGGACGCCGTGACGTGGCTGCCATCGGTGCAAGAGAGTGTGCAAGCCTCTACGGTCTGACCGCCCTTGATGTCAACATTCAGAACACCGATTACAACTACACCCGATTCATTTGTATATCCCGCAAGCCCGAGATCTACCCGGGCGCAAACAAGATAAGTTTGTTCGTGGTGCTGCCCAACAAGCCGGGAGCTCTGCACAACGTGATATCCAAGTTCGCCGCCCTCGACCTCAATTTGACCAAACTCGAGAGCCGTCCGACTCCGGGCAGGGAGTTCGAGTACAGTTTCTACCTCGACTTTGATGCTCAGGTGGTGGCTCCGGGGATCCCCCAGCTCTTCGATGAGCTGGAAAATGAGGCTGAGGAAATAGTGTTCCTCGGCAATTACAGCGAGTTCTGAGCTGCCTTACCAGCTTGTTGAAACGTTTGCAATAGCGCTCTTCCCCTGAAAAATGGGGATGGGCGTTTTTTTTGTGTTGACAATAAAGCGCAAATGTGTTATAGTAATACAACGGCAGAAAATCAACTCACAGGAGGAAAAATGAATATCAAAAAACTTATCATCGCCATGGTTATCATCGCTGCAGCCGGACTTGGATTTTATTTTATCAAATCTTACCGTGAAAATGCGCTTTACCGCAATCCGGGTTTTGCCTCAGGTAACGGCAGACTTGAGGCTACCGAAGTGGATGTCGCAGCCAAACTTGCCGGCAGGATCGAAGCGATCTATGTCAACGAGGGGGATATGGTGAAAAAGGGTCAGCTTCTGGCAAAGATGCAGACCAACACCCTCGAAGCTGAACTTGCCCAGGCGAAAGCAAAATACTCACAGGCAGTCGCCTCCGAGGCGGGAGCCCGTGCCACCATCGGAGTGAAACTCAGCGAACTTGAGGCGGCAAAAGCGGTCGTCAGTCAGAAGAATAGTGCGCTTGACGGAGCAAGAAAACGCTATGAGCGGGCTCAGAAACTTATCAAAGACTCCGCCACCAGCCAGCAGACTTTCGAGAACGATGAGACCATCTATCTTACTGCCAAAGCCGAACTTGAGGCGGCGAAAGCCAGCGTCAAACAGTGTGAGGCGGCGATCAATGAGGCGAAGGCGAAAGCTGCCGGAGAAAAGGCGAATATCAAAGCCGCCGAAGCCGATGTGGCAAGAATACAGGCTGATATCGACGACTGCAATCTGACTTCTCCCATCGGCGGAAGAGTCCAGTACCGCATCGCCGAACCGGGTGAGGTGCTCAATGCCGGAGGCAAAGTCCTCAATCTGGTCGATCTCACCGACGTTTATATTACTTTCTATCTTCCCGAGGAAACCGCAGGAAAGGTCAAGATCGGAGCCGATGTCCGCATCGTTCTTGATGCACTGCCGAACATTCCCATTCCGGCGAAGATATCCTACGTTGCGAGCGTTGCGCAGTTCACTCCCAAAACGGTCGAGACCAGAATCGAGCGTCAGAAGCTGATGTTCCGCATCAAGGCGAGGATCGCTCCTGAGTTGCTTGCCAAGTACATCGAGTATGTCAAGACCGGACTTCCCGGAGTCGCATGGGTGCGCATCAATCCTGACGCGGAGTGGCCCGAGTCACTCAAACTCATGAAAGAGCGTGGAGAAAAACCGGCAAAATGAGCGATACTCCCAAAGCCTGCTCCGCAGTGAGCGTAAGTGGTGTGACGTTCAAGTTCGGCGGAGTGACTGCGCTCGACAATGTTTCCGTTGAGATACGCTCAGGAATAACCGTCGGACTCATCGGTCCGGACGGAGTCGGCAAATCGACTTTGCTTTCTCTTGTCACCGGAGCCCGTGCCATGGGCGACACAGGTGATATCAGGGTGCTCGGCGGAGACATGCGCAGCAAGAAACACCGTGATAAAATCTGTCCGAAAATCGCATACATGCCTCAGGGACTCGGTAAAAACCTCTATTTTACCCTGACCGTCGAGGAAAACTTGCAGTTTTTCGCCCGTCTCTTCGGACACGATGCCGCCGAGCGGCGCAAACGCATCGACCGCCTGACCCGCAGTACCGGACTTTATCCGTTTCTCAACCGTCCGGCAGGAAAACTTTCAGGAGGCATGAAGCAGAAGCTCGGACTTTGCTGCGCTCTCATTCACGACCCCGACATCCTCGTGCTCGATGAGCCGACCACCGGAGTCGATCCGCTCGCCCGCCGTCAGTTCTGGGATCTGGTCGATGCCGTGCGCCGGGAGCAGCCGCAGATGACCGTCATCGTGGCGACCGCCTACATGGATGAAGCTCAGCGTTTCGACTGGCTCATCGCCATGGATAGCGGCAAGATACTCGACACCGGAACTCCGCAGGAAATTTTCGACCGGACAGGCAAAGATAATCTTGATGAGGCATTCATCGAGCTGCTTCCCGAGAGCAGCCGCACCGGACACAAAAAGTTGACCGTGCCTCCGCTCGAGAGCGATGAAAACGATATATCCATCGAGGCTGAGGGGTTGACCAAGCGTTTCGGAGACTTTACCGCAGTTGACCATGTGAGTTTCAGAATACGCCGCGGCGAGATATTCGGCTTTCTCGGTTCCAACGGATGCGGCAAAACAACCACCATGCGTATGCTTACCGGATTGCTTCCGGCAACTGAGGGAACCGCCCGTCTCTTCGGCGAGTCGATAGACTCCAACAGTATGGCGGTGCGCCTTGAGCTCGGATACATGACCCAGCTCTTTTCTCTTTACGGAGAGCTCACCGTAAGACAGAACCTCATGCTCTACGCCCGTCTTTACCGCATCGAAGAGAAAGATGTGAAACTGCGGGTCGAAGAGATGATAGAGCGTTTTCAGCTGGGGGAAGTGGCAGACACCGTTCCCGGAGATTTGCCGCTCGGAATAAAACAGCGTCTTTCGCTTGCCGCAGCTGTGATACACCATCCGAAAATCCTCATCCTCGATGAGCCGACTTCCGGAGTTGACCCGGTCGCCCGTGACCTTTTCTGGGAGCTCATCATTGAGCTTTCACGCCGTGACAAAGTTACCATTTTCATCACCACTCACTTTATGAACGAAGCCGAACGCTGTGACCGCATCTCACTGATGCACGCCGGACGTTCTCTTGCCTGCGGAGCTCCTGCGGCACTGGTAGCCGAGCGCAAAGCCGCAACTCTCGAGGAGGCGTTCATCGGTTATCTCGAAGATGCCGACCCCTCATCGAAAGAGAAGGTTGAGTACTCCGCTTCTGCGGCAGAGCCTGAAGATAAAGCGAAACACGGTGCCCTGGCAGAGTTTTTCACTTCAAAATTCAGTATCCGCCGCTGGTACAGCTGTTTCTGGCGTGAGACACTTGAACTTATGCGTGACCCGATACGGGCAACGCTTGCGCTTTTCGGAGCTCTTCTGCTCATGGTGGTAATGGGATTCGGTATCACTATGGATGTTGAAAATCTGCCTTACGCAGTTCTCGACCACGACCGGAGCGGTTTGAGTCACCAGTATGTTCTGCACCTGGCAGGCTCTCCGCGCTACTTCAAAGAGTGTCCTCCTGTAATTGACTACGATGATATCGACAAACGTATGCGCTCAGGCGAACTGAGTCTTGTCGTCGAGATACCTCCGGGGTTCGGCAGGGATGTTCAGCAGGGAAAAAATCCGCAAATCGCCTTCTGGGTCGATGGAGCAATGCCAAGCCGTGCCGAGACGGTCAACGGATATGTTTCAGCACTCCACAACAGCTTCATCGAAAAGTACAACCGTGAAAACGGAACAAGTTTATCTGTGCCTGCAAACGTTGAAACCCGTTACCGTTACAATCCTGATGTATTGAGTCTGCCTGCGATGGTTCCGGCGGTGATACCGATACTTCTGATGATGATTCCGGCAATTCTTTCGGCTCTTGCGGTCGTGAGAGAGAAAGAGATGGGGTCGATCATCAACTTGTACGTCACTCCGCTCACCCGCACGGAGTTCATGCTCGGCAAGCAGATGCCTTACGTGCTCTTTTCGTGCCTGAGTTTCATGATGCTGGTATCCATGGCGGTGACGCTGTTTGACGTTCCGGTGAAGGGAAGTATCACTGTTCTGGTGATATCGCTTATACTCTACTGCTTCTGCTCCACCGGAATGGGATTGCTGGCAAGTTCCGTCACCCGCAGTCAGATCGCCGTGATATTTCTCACCATGCTGGGAACAGTTCTGCCTGCCACTCAGATGTGCGGAATGGTCAATCCGGTAGCCACTCAGCAGGGAATGGCGAAAATCATCGGAACTCTTTATCCCACAAGCTACATGCTGCTCATCAGCCGCGGAGTATTCAACAAGGCTCTCGGATTTGCAGAATTGAAGATGCCGATGCTGATCCTTGCCGTGACCATACCGGTCGTCATCGGAGCCGGAGTCTTGTGTCTGAGAAAACAGGAGCGTTGAAAATGATGCAGAGTATCAAAAATATATTCCATCTCGGAGTCAAGGAACTGCGCGGACTTTTCCGGGATTATATGCTGGTGATTCTTATCATCTACTCATTCTCTCTCGGAGTTTACGTTACCGGTTCAGCCACTCCCGACTCCATCACCAATGCGGCGATAGCGGTGGTCGATGAGGACCACTCCCAGCTTTCCCGCCGTATTATCGACTCACTCATGCCGCCGATGTTCCTTAAACCGGTCGAGATAACCCGTCCGGAAATAGATGCCGAGCTTGACAGCGGCAACTTCACCTTTGTGGTGGTCATTCCCAATAACTTCGAGCGTGATGTCAGGGCAGGGCGGGCTCCTGATATCCAGCTCAACGTCGATGCCACCCGTATGAGTCAGGCTTTTACGGGAAGCGGATACATCCAGAAGATAATTGCCCGGGAAGTTGCGATTTTTTCCGGCACAGCCAACGCCTCAACTGCGGCGGAAACCGTCATCCGCAACCGCTTCAATCCCAATCTCACCCAGATATGGTTCAGCGGAGTCATGCAGCTGGTCAACAACATCACCATGCTGGCGATCATCCTCACAGGAGCAGCTCTCATCAAAGAGCGTGAGTGCGGAACTCTCGAACATCTGCTGGTGATGCCGGTCAACAGTTTTGAAATCATGGTCTCGAAAATCTGGGCGATGATGGTGGTGGTGCTTGCGGCATCGGCATTTTCACTTGTTTTCGTAATTGAAATGGCGATGAATATTCCCATCGAGGGGTCGATACTGCTCTATCTTGCAGGAGTCGCACTGCATCTCTTTGCCGTGACCAGTCTGGGAATATTCCTGGCGTGCATAGCGCAAAACATGCCTCAGCTCGGAATGTTGATGATACTGGTGCTTCTGCCGATGCAGATGCTTTCGGGCAGTTCAACTCCCCGTGAAAGTATGCCGCTCTGGGTTCAGGATATCATGCTTGCCGCCCCCAATACCCATCTGGTCGAGCTGAGTCAGGCGGTGCTTTTCAGAGGAGCAGGAATAGATGTTGTTTATAAACAATTCATCATGCTTTTCATCATCGGCAGTGTGCTCTTCTGGATATCTTTGGTGCGTTTCAGAAAGAGTGTGGCTTAAAAAGTTATGGATAAGTTTCGCAAGTATTCAGTTGCCGTTGTCCTGCTGTTCTTTCTGTTGGCGGCAAGGAGTTACATGACAAGGGAGTTCTGGTTTGACGAATCGCTGACTCTGCTCAATTTTGCTCTGCTGCCGCTGGAAAAGATATATTCCAATTACGCCATTCCCAATAATCACATCGGCTATACCATGCTGCTGCATTGTCACCGGATGCTCGCTCCTGAAACGGTGCGCCTCGATGTCTGGTGCCGTCTGCTTTCTCTCGGACTTGCGGCGGTGTTCATCATCCGGTGGTGGAGCAGCTTCAAAGGTTTTGCCCACCGTGTCTGCCTGCTTTGTTTTGTGACATCTCTGCCGTTTGTCATCTACGCCACCGGAGTCCGCGGCTACATGGCTGCGCTGCTTTTTTCGGTGCTTGCGCTCGATTTCGGAAGAAAATTTATTGTGCACGGAAAAGTAAAATACGCTGTCGGATTTTTCTTTTCCTCTTTCGCCTGCGCTTCGGTGCTGCCGAGTGACCTCTTTTTACTGGGAGCAACGGTGTTTGCCGCCTCAGGAGTTTTGAAAAAGCGTTTTGTTTGCGAAAAAAAATTCTATATCCTCGGGCTACTCGCTTCCGCAGCTTTTCTCCTCTTCTGGGGAGCACTTATTCCTCAGGTGATAGCCGCAAGCCGTCTGGGCGAGGGGTGGCATGACAGGTGGAGCTCACTTTTCGCAGGAGCGGTATCGTTTACCGCCTGCGCTCCCATTGTCGTGATATGCGCTATTGCTGCGTGCGCAGTAAGAAAGCAATTTGGCAGCTCCATTCTTTCGTTTTTCTGCGTATTGCCTCTGGTGTTCTGCGCCAAAGTCGCACCCTTCCCGAGAGTGTACTTCCCTTTTTTCGGAGTATTTCTGTTTGTTGTTTCCAACGGAGCAACTCACCTCCTTGCCCTGATGAGATATAAAAAACTCCTGCCGTACAAAAAAGTGAAAGCGATTTTTGCGCTTTGCTGTATCGGAGCAGCTTTGCTTGTCAACTACCTGCCGTCATCGCAAAAAGTTTTAAGTCAAATCAACGGAACAGCAGTCGCAGACGATTTCTTTACTCCGTGGTACACTTCAAAAGAGCACCGCCCTGAGGAGACCGCCCGTTTTCTTGCGCTCCAAAATGCGGAGTTCTGCTATCTGAGTTTCTCATCCGACCCGTGGAGCATCATGTTTTACACCGCAGTAAACGGCAAATCCCCGGGAAACATGATTTTCGATGGTCCCTGCGGCAGAATAGAAGAGCTCAAACCGGGATGGATTGCCGTGATAAACAAAACAGAAGATGTATCCACGCTCGAAAGCCGTTTCAAAATGAGCTTCACCGAAATAGGCAGAACACCGATGCACAAAATCTACCGTGCCGGATTTTGAAGTTTCAGCAGAAACATATTCCATGAGTACGGTTTGAGCTGAGCTGAAAGTTGATTGCCTTTGAGTTCCGCCAAGTGCAGGTCGATACTCTTTGAGGTGATGTTTTGAGCATCGGCACTGTTTTTGGCATCAAGGTCGGGATGGTGGATCTCTTTTGCTTCAATGAGTGACGGTGTTGAAAAATCTCCGAGTTCAGCAGAGAAATCCATCGTTTCAGCAGCACGGTTTATGGCAAATATGGCGATTTCATTTTTCTCCTGATTCCAGACGGCAGCCGCGCGCAGATATTTTACCGGTTCTCTGCCGGGCGCAGGAGTATAAGCTGGCGAGTCAACAACAGAACGCATGACCATTCCCCTGCCGTGGCGTGAGGTTTCTAAAAACGGGTAATAAATGCTCTGTTTCCATGCTTTGCCTCCCTTTTCGGTCATGATGGGCGCAATGACATTGACAGTTTGAGCGATGCACGCCATCTTCAAGCGGTCGGCGTGGTCGAGCATACTCAAAAGAGAGCCGCCGACGACAAGAACATCTGCCATATCATAATTTTCTTCCAGTATCGGAGGAGCGGTTTTCCATGCGTGAGTTTCATCGGTTTTACCGTTTGTTCTGTACCATACGTTCCACTCATCGAGGGATATCATTATGGTTTTTGAGCTCTTTTTTTGGGCTTTCACCGCATCACAGCAGGCAATCACATCCTCGATCCGGCGGTCGAGTTCTTCCGGGGAGGCAAGAAACTTTGCGATGTTTTTATCGCCGTTTCCGAAGTAACGGTGTATTGAAAGATAATCAACGTCATCATACAAATATTGCATTATTTGCTCATCCCAGAGCGCAAAGGAGGGCAGGGTTCCCGATGAAGAGCCGCAGGCGCAGAGTTTTATTGAACCATCGATGATTTTCATCATCTTGGCAGTTTCGTGAGCTATCCTGCCATACTCCTGCGGAGTTTTGTGACCGATCTGCCAGTCGCCATCCATTTCATTGCCGAGACACCAGTATTTTATGTTGTGCGGAGTTGCCGAACCGTTTTGTTTGCGCTTGTCGCTCCAATAGGTTCCTCCGGGAAGATTGCAGTATTCGACGATCTCCTGAGCCGACTTCGGAGTTCCTGTTCCGAGATTCACGGCATATATCGGAGTTGTATTGGCTTTTTTGCACCACTTCATAAATTCATCAATGCCGACGCTGTTAGGCTCGATTGATTTCCAGGCGCAGTCAGGACGTGCAGGACGTTCATTTTGCGGACCGATGGCATCTTTCCAGTCAAATCCGGAAACAAAATTTCCTCCGGGATAACGGGTCACCGGCATATCGAGCTCTCTTACAAGTTCAATGACATCCTGTCTGAACCCGTCTTTATCGGCGGTCGGATGAGACGGCTCATAAATTCCTGAGTAAACCGCCCTGCCGATATGTTCAATAAAGCCTCCGTAAAGAGTATCTTCTGCTTTGCCGACAGTGAAATTGCGGTTGATATAAATTTTGCCGTTCATTTGAAATATCTCCTTTAATATTTTTATTGGTGTGCTATATTATTATACACCGTAAATATCTTTTTACAACGTTTTCCAATATACAAAAAATATGAAAAAACAAACCAAAACTATTTTTTTGCCATCAGGAAGTTCCGAACGCTTTGTCTCTTTCGACAGCTTTGGAGGTGCTGAGTATTTTGGTAAAACAGTTTTCCTTTCAGCCTTGTGCAGCTATCCAGCAGGCTATTATGTTTTTTATCCGGCTCCGAAGCGGCATTTGGCTGTTTTTTGCCGCAGCGGCAGTTTTGAATACAGCTCAGGAGAAGAAAGCGGAGTTTTGTCTGCCGGAGAATTTGCGCTGATGCCTGCCGGAGAGTGCCAGACAATAAAATCCACTGAAAGATCCGAAAGCATGTTTTTTCTGCTGAAACCATCTCCCAGCTGGAATTTTGACCGTCATCTGCACTCTTCAACAGAAGAAATCGAGCTGATGTGGCAGCTTATGGAAAAGGCTTTCCGCTTGAATTCTGCTGCGCTTGACCACGCTCACCAGAAATCGACCCTCGGAACGCTGCTGTTTGATATTTTGAAAGAGCAGATACACAATGCATCGGATGATTTTTCGGGTTTCCGTTTGCTGTTGTCAAAATTGATAATGACTCCGCAGGCAGATTGGAGTGTAAGTAAAATGGCAGAGTTTTGCGGAGTATCTGAGCCGTATTTTTTTGTGTTGTGCCGGAAATATTATGGTTCTTCTCCTTATTCAGTGCTCAAAAAAATCCGTATGGAACAGGCAAAACAGTTGCTGCTGTCAACAAGTTACCCCATAAAAAACATAGCTTCGCTCTGTGGTTACGGACATCAGTTTTCTTTTTCCCGCAGTTTCAAACAGCAGTACGGAGTTTCTCCTGAAAAGTTCCGTGAAAGCCAAAGTTGAAGAGACTGTTTCATATACGGACAGGGAGTTTTACGACAAAAAAAGATGCCGTCCACTTTACTGTGAACAGCACCCTTTGTTTTTTGCTGGAGCCGACTGTCGGATTCGAACCGACGACCTGCTGATTACAAGTCAACTGCTCTACCAACTGAGCTAAGTCGGCGTTTTGTCTAATATATCTTCAACTCTTATGTTTTTCAAGCGTTTTTTGCATAATCGTGAAGTTTTTGTACCTCATCGAGCCAGAGTGATTCATCAATGGTCTCCAAAATGAGCGGAATTTTATCAAAACGCTCATCCTGCATTATCCATTTGAAAGACTCCCAGCCGATGTTTCCGACTCCGAGGCTGTGGTGACGGTCGAGACGGCTGCCGAGAGTGCCTTTTGCATCGTTGAGGTGCATTCCTTTGAGATAGCGGAATCCGATTTTGCGTTCAAATTCCTCAAAAACTTTTTCGCATGACTCAGGAGTTGACAAATCGTATCCGGCGGCAAAAGCGTGGCAGGTGTCGATACAGACTCCCACGCTGTCAGGACGGTCTGTACGCTCGAGCATCAGCGCAAGCTGGTCGAAAGAGTAACCGAGGTTGCTGCCCTGTCCGGCTGTGATTTCAAAAACCGCCGTTACCTGAGGCACCATGTCGATGGCGTTGCGCACGCTTTCGGCAATGAGCGAGATACACTGGTCTTCGCTGATGAGTTTGAGATGACTGCCGGGATGAAAGTTCAAACGGTCGAGTCCGAGCTGACTGCACCGGGTCATCTCATCGACAAAGGCGTTGAAACTCTGCTTGCGCTTTTCAGGGTCGGGCTGTCCGAGATTTATCAGGTAGCTGTCGTGAGCGAGTATCATCTCAGGAGTGTAGCCGCAAAGAGCGCAGTTTGCCTTGAATTTCTCAATACTTTCCTGCTTCAGTGCAGGAGCGACCCATTGCCGCTGATTTTTGGTAAAGAGGGCAAAGGCAGTCGCATTCAATGCTTTGGCGTTGAGCGGAGCGTTTTCGACTCCTCCCTGCGTGCTGACGTGAGCTCCGATGTACTTCATGTTTTAATGCTCCCTAAAATTCTCTTGTTTCCGCATCTTCGGCAATGAAGAAGCGTTCTCCGAGAAACTCCTGTGTTCTGGCTTTTGACTCTTCATAATTATTCAGAAAAGCCCTGCCGTTGTGGATGTATCCGACCATTCCCGGAGCAGGGTAGGCTTTGAGCTGTTCTGCAATGGATGCCGGATGATTGTGTCCGGTCTCACACAAAAACAGGTCGCAGCCGTCGGCAAGGAAAGTTGCGATATCCTCAAGTTTTTTGATATCTCCCGAGAAGACGATGGTTTTACCCTCACAGAAAATCCTGTAAGAGAAACTTCTCCAAATTCCGTCGGCGGGCACACCCATGTGCAGGTTGTGCAGAGCCTCGACCTTGATGTTGTTATCCTGATAGACTGTTCCGTCGTGCACCTCATTGACATCATAGACGATGTACTCCGCCATGTTGCTGCGGCGCATATCGGTACCCAGTTCACTGGCGCACTCCCACAGGCGTAATTCAGGAACGGCGACACTGACATTGAAACTCCTTTCCTGAAGTTTCCTGACCCAGCACAGCTTGGTCATGGTGAATATCCAGTGCGGCAGCCCTCCGGTGTGGTCGATGTGCGGATGGGAAATGAAAAGTGCTTTGGTTTTCAGTAAATCAAGTCCCATCGTGGAAAACGCTGTGTAGGCGCATGATTCGCCAGCATCGAACTGATAGAAAGCTCCGTTTGTCTCAATAATGAATGACGAGTGGTGCCTTCCCTGCATCGGCTCAGTTCCTGCGCAGGTGCCGAGAAAATGTATCTTCATGTTACTTGAAGTTCCTGAAAAGTTTGTTGGCGGAGTCAGAGAGCCCTTTGCCGAGATCTTTGGTTGATTTCGAAAGGTCATCACCGAGTTTGCCTGCGGCATCGGATAAGCCTTTGCCAAGTTTTCCTGCCGAGTCAGAGAGAGCGGAACCGGCATCTTTGAGTGAGTTGCTGAGTGCTCCTCCGACACTTGAACAGGCATCGAAAACGGAAGTCAGAACCCTGATCAGGATCTCATTGACGGTCTCGGCAATACTCTGACCTCTGCCGATATCCTTCAGACTGATGGGCACGAGCGGAATTTTAGTTGTCAGGTGAAGTGTTGCATTCGAGAAACTGATATAGTTGTTGTTGATATCAAGTTTCTCAATGACCACGCTCTTCTGCGGTTTTTCAGAGTCGGTTTCAGAGACCTCCTGCTTCTCAGCCGGCTTACCTGACTTTGCCGGAAGTTTGCTTTCAATGTTTTTCTGGAGATCAGTGAGGTTGGTGCGGTTGAGTTTTGCCTCAAGATCGACCTGCATACCGGTCACAAGAATCTCATGAATGATGATCTCATTGCTGAAAAGCGAGGGTATGGAAATATCGACAAAGACTCTTTCGAGCACGAAAGCGTTGGGATTGTTGTATCCCTCGGGGTTGGCGACGCTCAAGCCCTGAATGTCGATTTTACCGGTGAGCGAGCTGGAAAACTTTTTGAGCTCGACTTTGGTTCCGAGTGCATAGGTTCCTGCTTTGGAAACTACTGCCGGAATGTAAAAATCACGGAAAATCAGCAGCAGTGCGATGACCGCAACGATCACTCCCAGCACCCAGAGCACGACCTTGCGTATTTTCTTGCAGGCGCAGGGTTTCTTCTGATTCTCTTTTTCATTGCATCCGCAGTTGCATTCGGTGTTTCCTGAGTTCTCAACTGCCTGCTGATCGGTGTTCTGTTCCAATTCACTCATTTTACTTTACTCCATATTTGGTTGCCAGTTTGTCAAGTGCAGAAATCTGTTTGGGAGAGAGAGTTCTGCCGTCATCAAACTGTTTTTTTACTGATTGGAAAAACTTTTTGTCATCGAATGAAAATTTGCCTCTTTTGACCGGTTCTTCCCACTTTTCGACCTTGCAGAGAGCCGCAATAAGCTCACTTGCTCCGGCGGAGGCAGCTCCGCTGTTTTCCTGCTGAGCCGCATTTTCCTCTGCAGGAGCAGGAGCCACATTCAAAATGGCAAAAACATTTTCTGCATTATCAAGTTGGCTCTGATATTTGTTCGCCATCTTGACCAGAGCTGCGGTCTGACGGTCACTGAGCAGTTTGCCTGCGAGAGCCTGTTTTTTCAGAGAGTCGAAGAACTTTTTGTCATCGTAAGTCACTCTGCCCCGCTTGACGGGCTCATCCCACTTGACCTTGTCGAAAGCGGCGAAGAGTCCGGCGTAGTCGATCTCTTTAGCCTGAGCGGCTTCGACCTCCTGCACGGCGGCTTTTTCCCGGAGTTTGGCTGCCTCATTCTCGATCGCAGAGCGCAGATTGTCGGGAAGAGCAAGCAAAGTCTGATCTGAAAAACTGTCAAAATACCTTGCCGCCAGATTGAGCAGGGCACTGTACTGTTTGGCACTTATTTTTCCGTCGTTGGAAAATTTGATGCGCACCGAGTTGACAAAATCTCCGTCGTTGAACGTGCGCCTGCCGACCTTGCGGGCAGGAGCGTAGGTGACGTTGTCGAACAGAGCAAGGATAGCTGCGGCATCACTGCTTTCAGGAGCATCGGCATCTTTTGCTTCCCTGAGCCACAGGATAAATTTGTCATAAAACTCCTGCATCATGCTGACCCACGGCTGTTTGCCCTCTTCGACCATGTCGAGTTTCTCTTCCATCTGGGCGGTGAAGCCGATATCGAAGAGTTCGGGAAGTCTGCCGACGAGGAAATCGTTGACCTTTATTCCGAGCTCGGTGGGAACAAGTCTGCCCTGATCCCGCTTGACGTACTCTCTATCCTGAATGGTGCGCATGATGGCGGCGTAGGTTGAGGGACGTCCTATTCCGTTCTCTTCGAGAGCCTTGATGAGACTTGCCTCGTTGAATCTCGGCGGAGGCTCAGTGAATTTCTGCGTGCCGTCGAATTTGGTTATCACCAGCGGCATTCCGCAGGAAAGCTGTGCGAGCACCGGAGACTCATCTTTATCTTTGCTCTCTTTTTCTGCATACTCGTAAAGTTTGGTGAAACCGGGGAAGGTTACTACTGAACCGACCGACCTGAAGGTGTATTCGCAATTGTCACTGCCCTGAATGCGGCTGTCAACAGTGGTCTGGTCGATTTTGCAGCATGACATCTGACTTGCGACGAAACGCTTCCAGATAAGCGTGTAGAGCTTGAGCTGCTGCGGGTCGAGGTACGGAGCTACCGACTCCGGAGTGCGGCGCACGTCGGTCGGACGGATAGCTTCGTGAGCCTCCTGAGCGGCGGCCTTGTTTTTGTAGGCGTTGAATTTTTCAGGAGCGAAAGCCTCACCGTAAGTCTCACGGATGAAATCCCTTGCGGCAAACTGTGCCTCTTTGGCGATGGTCACTGAGTCGGTACGCATGTAGGTGATGAGACCGACTGCGCCCTTGTTGCCGAGTTCCACACCTTCGTAGAGCTGCTGGGCACAGCGCATGGTTCCGGTGGCGGACATCCTCAAATTGGAGCTTGCCGCCTGCTGGAGCGTACTGGTGGTGAACGGAGGAGCTGCAAAACGGCGTCTTTCCTGACGGTTTATCTCATCAACAGCCGGAGAAGAACCCTGCAAAACCGCTTTTTTCAGAGCCTCGGCATCGGTTTGATTGGTGATTTTGAAGTCTTTGCCGTCGATTTTGAAGAGACGGGCATGGAAAATTCCCGGTTTCCCGGCATCGAATTCGACTCCGAAGTTCCAGTATTCCTCAGGCTTGAAAGCCTCTATTTCCCGCTCTCTCTCGACCACGAGCCTCAGAGCGGCTGACTGCACACGTCCGGCACTGCTGCCCTTTTCGAGCTGACGCCAGAGCAGCGGACTTGTTTTGTATCCCACGATGCGGTCGAGGATACGTCTTGCCTGCTGGGCATCGACCAGATCGGGGTCGATATCGCCGCGGTTGGCGATGGCGTTCTCGATGGCGGTGCGGGTGATCTCATGGAAACTCACCCGGTAGAACGGTGACTTGGTTGATTTTTTCAAAACATCTTTCAAGTGCCACGCAATAGCCTCTCCCTCACGGTCAGGGTCGGGAGCGAGATAGATTTCATCGGCAGTTTTCGCCGCATCTTTCAGCCGTTTGACAATGCTTCTGCTTTTGGGTGAGTCAACATACTGCGGAGCAAAATCATGTTCGATATCAACTCCGAGCTCATGTTCGGGCAGGTTTCTGATGTGACCCATCGAAGCGATGATGGTGTAGTCCTTGCCGAGCATCTTCCCGATGGTATTCGCCTTGGTCGGAGACTCGACGATCAATAATCTGTTCATTTGCCACTATCCGTAAATTAAGAAATTCAAAGCTCTTTCGCGCACGCGTACGCACGCACGCTTACAATTCTACAATATCAGAAAAAATAACTTTTGTCAAGTTTTTTTTGAAATTTTTTACAACACCGGAGGATTGAACTCATTGTCATCGACCGGAACATCCAGCTTGTAGAAGATGACCTTCTGAGTCTGTTCCTCATCACCGGTAACAGAGACCGACTCATCGGGAATCCTTATTCCCTCATAAAGAGTGTAGCTTTTCATGCGGCTGTCGGTGTTGAGGGTTCCCGAGGGAAGCCGGAACGAGGTCTTCATGCGTGAAGTGAGATAAGTCGAGGCATTGATGTATATCTCAAAGGAGTTTTTCTGATTGTTTGAGCAGTGCAGCTTGAAAAACTCTCCGTCAGAAGTTTTGCACCGGAATATCTCAACATTTTTGAAAACATCTTTATATCTGGTCGCCGGAGTGTTGAGTTTGGTCAGAGTCTTTATCATCACCATGTGCTGAGGCGGGATAGGAACAACTTTGTTTGCGCTGTAATCGATACTCCAGGCTGAATTGCCGTTGATGATGTATCCTGAAATCGCTTTGCCGTCTTCCATGACGGTACATTTGATTTTATCAGGACGCTTGTATTTCAGTTCGATGATTTTGTTTGACGTTCCACCGAAGATACCGCTGTCGGATATATTCTGACGCATGATGTAGCTCGAAGCCTTTGAAAACTTGCCTTCGGGGTCGGTCGCCGCATCTTTGCGGATTTGCAGTTCGTCAACTGATATCTCTGATGGCAGGAGCGTTTCATCGGTGCTTGCGCATCCGGAGAGCACGAGCACTGCTGCGAGTGTTGAAAACAGAGTAAAAAACTTGTTCATGATTTGCCTCTTTATATATAGTCATTTATCCAGAATACGGATTATTTCCAGTTTAAGTATCTCAGCCGAGCGGAAACAGTGGGCGTTCCAGCCGTATTTTTCAGCTCCTTCGATAAGATCACTGCGGTCGTCGGCGTATATCACCGGCTTGCCGTATTTCTTCTCAAACGCTTCAAAAAGTATCGGAGAGGGTTTGTAAGCACCGTAGTCAAAACTGTAAATTCCCTCGAAATTGCGCATTTCAGGAAATCTCTTTCTGCTGCCCTCGAGGTGGAAAGTTGAAATATCCGAAAAGAACACCGGAGTTACCCCCATTTCAGGCAAACTGCACAGCAGTTCCGGCATACCCGGCACGGGATGCAGCAGAATACTGTCGTAAAGCTCGGCAGCTCTCTCAACGGATATGTTTTTACAATAGGGCAGGGCGGTCAATCTGCGGAAAAACTCCTCTTCACCGATCTGCCCGAACTCAAAAGCGGCTACGCACTCAGCCAATCCCGGAATATTTCCCTGTTCGACCGGAAGTCCCATTCCTTTGAACGGAGCGGTTTTTTCAATGGCGATACATACATTGCCGATGTCTATTGCGGCGTATTTCATAATTTGGCAAGCTCCACTGCAAAATCTCCGAGGGAGTTATCCCTCGCACCCATAACAACCGCAATGTCGCCACTTGCGGCATTCTCTTTTATATATCCGGCAAGCGTTTTTCTATCCGGAAACAGCAGATATTTGTTCCTGTCTGCGGCTCTCTGCTGCCAGTCGCTCCACACCTCGGCGGCGGAGGGCTTTTTGCTTGATGTGCCTCCTGCGTAGTAGGGTTCGAGCAGACAGAATACATCGTCTTTACGGAGCACCTTTTCAAGCGCGGCAAAGAGTTCATCACGCATAAATCCGAACGGACCGTAGCCGTGCGGCTGGAATATGGCAAACACTCTGCCGCTGGCAAGGCTCTGCATGGTTTCCAGACACGAGGAGACTTTTTCCGGATTGTGGGCGTAGTCATCATAAACCTGATACCCGGTAACACTTGTTCCGCAGAAATCAGTCCTGCGTTTTATTCCGTCAAACCTCTGTACGGCATTGATGGCGGTTTTGCGGTCAAATCCGGCAAGCTCGAGCAGGGAAATGATGGCAAGCGCATTTTTCGCCATGTGAAAGCCGCACTGGGGAAGAGTTATCTTTTCATCACATCCGGTGAACGAGGCAACAGGATTCGGAGTTTTGCCGCTTTTATCAAGCTGATAACCGGTTACTGCATATTCGGCGTGTTCATCAATGCCGCTCTCAAAAACTTTCACTTCAAGCTGCGGAGGAATAAACTCTCTGACCAAGTCGTAAACTCCCCGCTCAACGACAGCTCCTTTGCGGGTGGAACTCAGGAATTTGCCGAACACCTGAGCGAGCTCCTCTTTGCTGTAATGGTCGGTTCCGATATTGAGGATAACGGCGTAGTCGGCGGAGTAGTTGAGCAGACTTTTGTCGCTCTCATCGGCTTCAAAAACAAAGAATTTTCCGTTGCCGCTGCGGTAGTTTCCCACGCAGTTTTCACTCATGAACCGTTTTGAGACTGCTCCGTTGAGACATCTCGGGTCGGCTTGACAGTTGAGCAGAGCCTCGGCGAGATAGGCGGTGACGGTGCTTTTGCCGCAACTTCCGGTAACGGCGACAGAGTATTGTTTGTCTGAGCTCAGATTTATCAATTTTGCCAGCAGTTCCGAGCGGTGAAGCCTTTTGATGGATTTTCCTGCAATGAAGTCGGGATTATCCTCTTCGATGGCACTCGAATAGACCAGAAAATCCGGAGTTCCGGCTTTTGTGTAGGAGCCATCCTGCGGAAAAATCTCTATGCCCTGATTTTTCAATGGTTGTATGATGTGACGGTTTTCCGGATTAAGTGCTCCGCGGTCGCTTCCGGTGATTTTGTGACCGAGGTCACGGAAAGCGGCGGCAAGACCGCTCATGCCGATTCCGCCGATGCCGATAAAGTGCAGATGCATATCAGTAGTTCCTCCTTTTTTGCGGAGCCGAGGTGAGTTTGAGCACGAGCTGCTCAAGAATGATGCGTGAGTTGCCCGCTCCCGAAACAAGAGCTCTTGAGGCATCACGGATGTAAGATATCTTTTCAGCCAGCTCAGGAGCAGAAAATCTTGTCGCCGCCTCACACACCTTGAACGCCCGGAACGGGTGCATTTTCAATAACATATTGTCGGGATTGGCTTTGCGGATATCCTCAGGGATATTGTCAAAAGTCCGGGGATTGACATTGCCTCTGATGTGCAGGTCGTCGAGAGCCTTTCTCACCTGTATGGTTTTCTGGAACTCACCTGAAATTATCGCCATCAGTTTGATTTCATGCTCCTGCCTTGCCAGCAGAGCTCCGAGCAGAGTTATCGCCTCTTTCTGGTTGTTGGCAGTGAGTGCGGCAGTGAACTCCCATGCGATAGCCTCAGGAGTCCTTGAAACCACACATTTGCAGTCATCGAGGGTGACGGTCGGACGGTTTCCTGTGTAGCAGTAGAGTTTTTCCAGCTCATTGGCAAGAGCGGCACTTGAACCGCCCACCACCTCAGCGAGATACTGAACGGCATCGGCATCGATACGCTTGCCGCACTTCTGGCTCCACTGGAAAATTTCCTGCCGTCTGGAGTCGGCGAAATTTCTGTCACCCGGCTTGGAAGTGACTTTGTTTTCGATGACCGCTCCTGCGGCTTTGAGCTTTTTGGCAAAACTCTTCCTCTGGTCGAGATTGGGAGCGTCGATGATCACCGTAAGCTCATCGGGCAGCGGGGAAGTGAGCTCTTCGATGACCGAGGCGACGACTTTCGACGGTTCGTCACCTGAAAAAATTTCCATATCCGGCAGATGTCTGAGCCAGAGTTTCTTGGAGTCCGCCAGAAACGGAGGCGTGCGCAAAGCGTCGAGGAAACGTATCAATATATTGTCGATACTTTCCTCGGCGTCTCCTGAGATGACCTCAAGAGCCGGGTCATTTTCCGGCTCGTCGCACTGAGTTATTTCACAGACGACCTCACGCACCCTGCGTTTGCGGGCGACATCGTCATCTCCTGAAATAATGTATAGTTTACCCATTTTGTTCAGATAAGACCGGCAGCCTCATCGAGTCCGAAGCGGATGTTGAGGCACTGGACAGCCTGACCTGAAGCACCTTTGGTGAGGTTGTCGATACAGCTGGTGAGAATGACTTTGTTGGTGCGGGGGTCGAGGTTGAATCCGATCTCGCAGCAGTTGGTCATAAAGACATACTTGGTATCCGAAGTGCGTTTGGCAGGCAGGACACGGACAAACTGCTCATTGGCGTAAGCTGCCTCATAAGCGGCGGCGATTTTTTCCAGTGTGCAGCCGGGCATGGCTTCCATGATGATGGTCGAGTTGATTCCTCTGCTCATGGGGGCGAGGTGCGGAATAAAGTTGATGCTCAACTCGTCAACTCCGGCGGCGAAAGCCATTTCCTGCTCGATTTCCGGAGTGTGGCGGTGTCCGACCACTCCGTAGGCTCTGAGGCTCTCGTTGCACTCGGGGTAGATGTATGGCAGGTCAACTTTTCTTCCGGCTCCGGTGACTCCCGAGCAGCTGCTGACGATGATGTTTCGGGTGCTGACCAGACCTGCGGCAAGCAGCGGAGCAGTCGGCAGAATCGAGCTGGTGGGGTAGCATCCCGGGCAGGCGATGAGGTCTGCTGTTTTAATATCTTCACGATAACGCTCAGGCAGTCCGTAAACGGCAGTTTTGAGCAGTTCGGGAGCGGGATGCTCGGTTTTGTAGTATTCAAGATATTTTGCCAGACTCTTCAAGCGGAAGTCGGCTGAGATGTCGAATACCTTGACTCCTGCTTTGAGCAGGGGAAGAGCGAACTCGGCGGCAAGACCGTGGGGCAGTGCGAGGATGGCGGCATCGCAATTTGCGGCGATCTTCTCAGTCTCAGGAGCGACAAAAGTAAGACCGCTTCCGGTGTAGCGGGGGAACACCGTCGAGACGGGCTCGCCTGCGTTTTTGCGTGAAGTGATGGCGGTTATTTCGACATTGGGATGGCGCAGAAGAATACGCAGAAGCTCCTCACCTGCGTAACCTGATGCTCCGAAAACGGCGACTCTGACTTTATTCATTTTATGTTTATCCTTATGTTATGTGAAAGTGATTTATTGCTGATTGGCGGAAATTTTTGCCAGAAGCTCCTCAACTTCGCTGACGGCATCTGAGAACTCATCGGCGTTCAGATAGATGGTCATAAACTCCTGACGCAGATGTCGGATGTCGGAAATACGGGCTTTGCGGCTTCTTTCAACTTCGGTGCGGGCGAAGTTGCCGAGGATGGCGGCTTCGAGCTCCTGCGCGAGAGTAAGCGGCTGTTCGTTGTCATTTCCGGCAAGTTCACGCAGTTCAGAGAGTATCTTTTCTGTTGTTTTGCGTGATGCCTGAATGATTTTATCCAGCTTTGCTGCGGCATTGGCTTCGGTCGAGTTGAGCAGCTCAAAGACAGTCGCAAGACGGCTGAACTTCACTATTCCCTCAGGCTTTTCGGCAGGATTGTTGCCGAGAGCCAGCACGATGCGCTTGAATTCGGCAAATTTATCGTTATCGGCTTTGCTCATAGCCTCTTTTTCGGCACGCTCAAATTTGGAAATCGCCTCGTGCTCTTTTCTGGCGTTGTTGCGGACTTTGAGCTGAGCAAGTTCAGTCATGATATCCTCAGCTCTGGTTCTTCCGGGAAGGGGGTCGGCGGCGAGGGTCTCAAGCTCTTTCACCAGTTCGGAACTGCGGTTTTCCTTGCGGGAAATGCTCTCTCTCAGGGCTGAGAAGAAGGCATCCATGGCGGAGTCGAACTGTTTTCTCAAATCGAGTTCAAACTTACCTGCATTGGCAGTTGCTTTGAATTCCTCACGCAGTTTCTTTGCTCCGTTGCGGTCGGCAGGGTCGAGCTCTGCAACTTTGGCAATGAGAGCAAGTTTAGCCTCTTTTGCGGCATCGATTTTGCTGTTGCGCTCCTTGAAGAAGGCGTCACGGGCGGTGAAGAACTTGTCTGCGGCGGCACGGAAACGGGTGAAGAGCTCCTTTTCTGTGCTTCCGGTGTGCGGTAGCTGTTTCCAATCGGCCTGCATGGCTTTGAACTGTTCAGAAGTGCTTTTCCAGCTGGTCGAGTCGGCGAGAGCCTCAGCAGTGGCGCACATGAGCATCTTCTGCTCGACGGCGACTTTTTTTGCCTGCCTGAGCTGAGTGTAGTAGTCGTCGATGCGCTTTTGAAGCGGACGGGTGAGTTCGAGGAAACGGTTGTTGACCTCATCTTTCTTCTCATTGGGAACTACTCCGCACTCTTTCCACTTGAGTCTGAGTTCCTGCAGTTTTGCGGCGGCGGTGTTCAGCTCTTGGTCAGGAATAGCGGCGAGCTCTTCGATTTTTTTGAGCAGATCGAGTTTTCTGGTGTAACTTTCCCAGCGGGCGAGGTCGAGAGTCTCGTAGTGCTGATTGAGTTTGGTTCTGATTTTGTTGAGCGCATCGGAGTAGCGTTTTGCGTTGGCAGAGGGAACGCTTCCGATTGAGTCGTACTCTTTTTTGATCTCCTCTTTGGCAGCTTTGATGGCGGCGAAATCCTCAAGAGCGTCGAGAGCCTCGAGTTTTGCGGTCAATTCGTCGCATTTTTTGATGCGCTCAAGTTCGGCGGCCTGCTCGGATTTGATTTTTTCGAGCAGCGGAGCAAGTTTGTTCAAACGCTCCTGCACATCACTGTTTTCGGCGGCTCCGTCAAACTGGGAGAGCTTTTTCTCGATGCTTTCGACCTCTTTGGCGGTGGCGAGCTCTCCTGCGGCGATGACGGAATCGGCTGCCGAGATGATTTTCTGCAGTTCACAGCTGCGCTCTTCGATTTCCTTTCTGAAGAGCTGTACTTTCTTTGAAGCATCGGCATAGCGTTTGTTGATGACCTCAGCGAACTCCTCCGGAAGTTCGGGCAGGGCGTTGAATTCCGCATCGATCTGCGCAATTTTTACATCGACATCCTGAATCGGAGTATCGGGCAGCTCTTCAAGTTTTTTGCAGACGCTTTCATAGCGGTGCAGCAGCTCTTTCAACGGTTCCGACAGAGACCCGGACGACAGTGATTGCATTTCGTTACTCATATTTTTTCCTGTATTTTTGGACAGTGTTATTTTTCAAATCAACTTACCAGTTTTATAATAATAGCCCGATTTCTGTTTTTTGCAACACTCTATTGCGTTTAAGACTTGATTTTTTCGTAAAAAAAACTATATTCAACACTTGTCAAAAGGTTTTTCAACACAAAAGGAGTTTTTTTATGGCAAAGACCCAGAAATTCAAAACCGAAGTAAATCAGCTTATGGAGCTGATGATCCACTCACTTTATTCCAACCGCGACATCTTCTTGCGCGAGCTGGTCGCCAACGCCGCAGACGCCATCGATAAGGCGCATTTTGCCGGCTTGACCAACCCGGAACTGATTCAGGATTGGAGTATCCGTATCGACATCGACAGCGAGAACAAAACCGTCACCGTCACCGATAACGGAATCGGTATGAACGAAGCCGAAGTCATCGAAAACATCGGAACTATCGCCCGCAGCGGAACCAAAGCCTTCATGCAGATGCTCAGCGAGCAGAAAGAGAAACTTGCCGAGACTCCCGAACTCATCGGTCAGTTCGGTGTCGGATTTTATTCCGCCTTCATGGTGGCGGATAAAGTTGAGCTGCGCACCAAAAAAGCAGGCTCCGACGACCCCGCCGTGCTCTGGAAAAGCAGCGGCACCGGCAGTTACACTCTCGATGACTGCGACAAGACCACTCCCGGAACCGAGATCAAACTCTTCATCAAAGATGATGCCGCCGTCTATCTTGACCGCTGGAAACTTGAAAACATCATCCACCGTTACAGCGATTATATCGCTTACCCCATCATCCTGCCGGTAAAGAAGGTCAACGAGGATAAGAGCGAGAGCATCGAGGATAAAGTGGTAAACACCTCCAAAGCCATCTGGCTGAGAAAACCCTCTGAGATCACCGAGGATGAGTACAAGAGCTTTTACAGCCACCTTTCCAATTTCGGAGGCACCGATTATCTCAAAGCCATCCACGTTTCAGCCGAGGGTGTCAGCGAGTTCAAGGCTCTGCTGTTCCTGCCCAAAACCGCTCCTTTCAATCTGCTGATGCCCGATATCCAGAAGAAAGGACTCCAGCTTTACGTCAAGCGTGTGTTCATCACCGACGAGTGCAAAGAGCTGATTCCCGACTACCTGCGCTTCGTCTGCGGAGTGGTCGATTCCAGTGACCTGCCGCTCAACGTTTCGAGAGAGATTTTGCAGGAAAATCCCCATCTGGCAAAAATCGAAAAGACCGTCGTCACCAAAGTTCTCGGAGAACTCAAAAAACTGCTCGAAAATGACCGCGAAAGCTATGAGAAGTTCTTTTCCGAGTTCGGACGTATGCTCAAAGAGGGACTCCATACCGATTTCGCCAACGCCGAGAAACTCAAAGACCTGGTCATGTACGAGAGCCTCAACAGCGAGCGCGGCAAACGCATAACTCTTGCCGAGTACGTCAACGCCATGCCCGAGAGCCAGCAGGATATCTATTACATCACCGGTGAAAAAACCGATGCCGTCGCCTCCAACCCTGCATTGGAGTATTTCCGCAAGCAGGGATACGATGTTCTCTTTATGACCGACCCCATCGACGAGTGGGTGATGCAGTCGATGTTCCAGTATCAGCAGAAGCACTTCAAATCGGTCACCAAGGGCGATATGGAGTTTGACGGCGAGAAAGAGAAGATCGAAGAGGCACAGAAGAAGTACGCCCAACTTGTCGATTACCTCAAGAGCGAGCTCGGAAACGAAGTGAGCGAAGTGCGCTTTTCCGCCCGTCTCACCGACAGTCCCTGCTGCCTCATCGTTGACGGAGCGGCACTCAGTCCGCACATGGAGCGTCTCTTCAAAGCGATGCATCAGGATATTCCTGAATCCAAGCGCATCCTCGAGCTCAACGCCGACCACGCTCTCATCGAAGCACTCAACGCCATGGTGGGTAAAGAGGAAAAGAAAGAGGAGCTTTCACAGTTCGTCCGCATCCTCTGGGAGCAGGCGCTCATCGCCGAGGGAAGTCCGCTCAAAGACCCGGCTGCATTTGCCAAAGCGGTCACCGCTCTTCTGCTGAAATCAGCGAAGTAACTCCTTTCCCAAACGCACATCTTCCGGAACTTCACTGCAGGTTCCGGAATTTTTTTTGCCTGAAAAGCCATTTTAACAAAAATAAAACAATTCGTTTTTGCGTTATATTGGCAAACGAACAAAAATGAAAGGTTTGAAAAATGTATATTGACGGCGGTACAGGCAGTATGTTGTTTCAGGCGGTTGCAGTAGGATTTTTTTCGTGTCTGGTATTTTCGAGACAGATAATTTCCAAGCTCAAGCAACTCTTTTTAAGAGATGACAAATGACTCCGGCAGCACAGGCTGAACGCCTGCCGTCAAGTTTCCGTGACCCGTCGGGATTTGTGTATCGCAAGGACGGAAAAGTGTTCCGCTGCATCGGTAAAAATGCGGTGGCTGATTTTGATAAGTTCATCTCGAGCGGACTTGCCGGTGTACTGGTGGAAAGAGAGCTGCTTTTACCTTTTGAAATCATTGCAAAAAACAATGACTCCATCACTCTTGAACCGGAACAGATACCGTTCATAACCTGGTGTTACGAATGGAGTTACAATCAGTTTCTCGATGCGGCGCAAGTTACGGCTGAAATCTGCCGCACAGCACTGGGATACGGTTTTATCCTCAAGGATGCCAGCGCATTCAATCTGGCGTATCACAAAGGAAAAATGTATTTCATAGATCACACAAGTTTTGTTCCGTGTGATTTGAAAACCCCATGGATGGCATATAAACAATTTTGTATGCAATTTTTTGCCCCGCTTATGCTTATGAAATATGTATCTCCTGAAACTCTTGCTCTTTTGAAGAGCGATGTGGATGGTATAAAACTTGATGTCGCATCAAAGATGCTGCCGTGGAAAAGTTACTTTTTTCTTCCTGCACTGACCCATATCCATCTGCACTCTCTTGCTGATAAAAAGTATTCAGGAATGAGCTCGGGAAACCGTTCGGTGCGGATGAAAGCCGACGGACTGCATGACCTTTTTGAAACGATTCTGCACGATTTGCAAAGTTTGAGAACCAATACCAATAAGACGCTCTGGCAGGATTATTACCTCTGTGACCACTATTCAAAAGCAAGTTTTGAGCACAAAAAAGCGTTGGCTGAAGAGTTCTGTTCCCAAAGAAAGCCGGGTGTGCTTCTCGATGCCGGAGCAAATTGCGGACTCTTTTCTCAGATAGCCTCACGCCACTCATCCATGGTCATCGCTGCTGATTTTGATGCCAATGCTGTCGATGCACTCTACCTCAAATGCCGGAATACAGACAGTAATATCGTTCCGGTGAAACTTGATATATTCAATCCTACTCCCGGAGCGGGAGCGTTCAACGAGGAGCGCAGCAGTTTTTTTGACCGCTGTCAACCTGACTGCATCATGGGACTTGCTCTGATGCACCATTTGCGGGTGACCGGAAACTGGAATCTTGAAAAAATCGTAAAATTTTTTGCCATAGCGAAAAAATCTGCATTGGTTGAGTTTGTGCCGCACGACGACCCGATGATGCAGCAGCTGGTTCGGGGCAGGGGGAGTATTTACGCCGATTGGAAGCTCGAAAATGTCGTGACGGCATTCAAAAAGAGTTTTCCAAGAGTACGTATCCGTGAAATAAACAACAGTTCCCGTGTACTTATCGAACTTGACAAATGAGGTTTTTATGAAATTGGCATTTCTTCCGGAGAAAGCGGATATTTTTCTGCTTTCCCTGACTGTCGGAGCGGTTTTTGCTGCTCCTGTGATGAATATTTATCTGACAAATAAAAGTGCGTTTATCTTGAGCACTCCTGCGGCGGCGGCAATCTGTTTCGCCATCATGGCAGTGATATCTGCCGCTGTTGCCGGACTCCTTCTGGTTTTGCGCCCATACAAATCAGGCGTGGCGGCTTTGGTATTGGCTTTTTCAGTGAGCATGCTTCTGCAATTTCATTTTGCCGAAAACTATTTCCGGGATTACACCGACCCTGCAATCGGTGTATCTGACAGAATAATAATGTTTTCCGCCCACTTTTTTCTTCTTGCCGTTCCCTTTTTTGCGGCTTGGAAACTGCGGAAAATCGTGTCTGCCAACATCTGCCGTATATCATCGGTGCTGCTGTTTGCCCAGCTCGCTTACGCAGTGCTTCCGCTCTTTGACCGGAGTGCCCGGCAGGAGCAGTACGACTATCAGGAGTACTGTTTCAGTGAGCAGGATAAATTTACCTTCGGCAGTAAAAAGAATGTCATCCTGCTGGTAGTTGACTCCATGGGTGTGGATATCGCCCGTGAGCTTCTGGAAAAATATCCTGAAGTCGCATCGGCACTTGCAGATTTCACCATGTACGACAATTACACCAGCGATCTTCCCCGCACGATGTACGCCGTTCCTGCGATGCTGAGCGGAATACCTTACGACTCAGATGAAAACGATGATGACGGCCATTCAAAATATCTGGAGCGGGTCTGCCGTGATAAAAACTCCCTCTTTTCGGGATTGAAGCGGCACGGTTTCAGAGTTGAGGGATATCCGTTTATTCTGCAAACGATAAGTTATGCTCCTGACGTGATAGACAACTCAACTGAGGTCACTCGTGAGGTGCACAAGGCGTCGTTCAGAAAACTGCTTGAGATCACATTCAGCAGGATGGTCATGGTTCCGTTGAGGAAGCTGTTTCGGACGAAAGAGACTCTTCCGTTCGTCGTGCCGTCGGAAAAACAGCACAGGTGAGCCGTACGACAGGATATTTTACCGTTCACTGGTGAAAGAGTTTAAGGTCGGAGAGCAAGAAAATGTATTCAAATATCTCCATCTGCACGGAGCCCACGACCCGATTTCCACCGATGAAAACTTGGAAATATCAGCAAAAACTCCGTTGCGTGTCGATCAATTAAGAGGAAGTTTCAAAGCGGTTTTGAAACTCATCGAGCTGCTCAAAAGCCACGATTTGTGGGAAAATACTTCTGTCATCATTACCGGAGACCACTCCGAATTATACACTCCGGGAACCGTCTGTTTTGTCAAAAATGGCAAAAGTACCGGTCGTCCGTTGATGGTCAATCATGCTCCGGGAAAAGTGAATTACCTCACAGGAACCATACTCAAAGAGTTTGAAAAAGATATTCAGCTGCCGTCACTTGATACCGGGGCGGCAACGCCGGAGTATCAGCCGCAAAAAGGTCATGCATCGGTGGGAAAGGCAACAGCTTGGAAAAAGGTGTCATCATCAGCACCTCCGGCAAACAAAACTCTCAACACCAACTGTTACCTTGACGGAAACAAACTCTTTTTCGAGACTTATCCGGATGCTGTGGATGCACATTGCGGTTACCGCATTGTGGTAAGAAGTGAGGAAAACAATCAGGTGTGGTCAAGTGAATATATCTTTTCTGCCGATCAGGTGCGTTATGTAAAAAGTTGTGATTTTCCCTTTCCTGACGGTAATTACCGGGTTGAGATCCACAGCCTCGGCAGGAATGAACTTCACCTTGAACCGCATTTGCAATCAGAATCACGCCGTTTGTGGGAAAACTTTCTTCATATAAAAGATGGCAGGGCGCAGGTGATAAAGGAGCATGAAATTGCGGCAAAACGTCACCTCTCTGTCGGAAATACGATAGATTTCGGTATAAAAAGCACCTTTCCGATGCTCAGGATTTCGGAAAAAGCCTCGTTCCGGGATGAGCATCTGCTGCTTGCCGATGGAGCTGTTCTGGAAATATCTCTCGCCGCAAATCCACGCTCAGGAGCCCTGCGATTTACCGTCACGGGTCAATACCGCAGAGGAGGCGTGCTGACAATAAGTTACGGTAATGATATCAACACTCAGATAAAGCTGAGAGCAGGAATGGTGGAAAATGTTGATATTCCGCTGTCTGCCAATGCCGCTGCTGAAAAAATCACGCTCAAATTCAATTACGTTTCAGAAGATATTCCCAATGCCGCCCCACTGCGCAATGCCGGAGTGAACCTGCTGCGCATAGAGCGGCTGTGATCAGTTCCGTTTACGGTAATAGATGCGGTAGAGAAAGACATCTTTGCCGAAGAGGTCGGGGCAGTATCTCTCTTTGAAAATATTGTTGCGTACATGACGGGGAACTGTGAATTCTTTATCCTCGGATGAGATATAAAAATCGAATTCCTGATTTGGCGGAGCAAGACGTACATAACTTTTTTCCTCCTGAGAGAGCATTGAAAGAGCGTTGAAGCTCACCAGACTCATCCTGATGGCGGAATTGATTTGCTTTTGCTTTGAGTAACTTGCGATCTGCCGGTAAGCATCTGCCTGCGAGAGCCGCCAGTAGTCGGTTTCAAAATGGGAATTGGGGTCTCCTGCAAGAATATTAAAATAACAAAATTGCCACGGATGAGCGTTGATGTTCCAAACAACGATGTAAACGGCGAAGAGAGCTGCGCTTGCGGCGCAGAGCGTGCGTAAAAACTTTTTGCGTGAGCACTCCTGATAAATCCGGCAGAACCCCTCTGCGGTCAGGAAAAAGAGCGGATACGCAAGAAAGTAAAACTGCCTCCAACCGTTGTAAAACACTTTTGAAACGAGAGAGAGAAAGAGCACACCTCCGAAAAAGAGCAGCAGCATGAAAAGACGGTACTGGAAATGCCGTGCCTCAGCAGAGGAGCTGCGGAGGAGCAGAATAAATCTTTTAAGCGTACTTGAGCGTTTTGCGATATCCCAGAAGCCGAAAAAACTGCCGCATATTCCGCATAACAGCAGAAAAACCGGAGTCGTTACCGCTATCCAGACAATGAGATAGTACTTCGGCAAAGCGATGCTTTCATGGATTTTGCCCATGAAAAAGACATGACCTCTCCACGGATGATCAGACATCACTTTGACCGCATCAATGAAAAATTTTGCCGAATTTTCATAGGATGCCGGATAAAACATCGTCAGCAGCAGTATAAAAAGAAGTGTGAAATATGCCGCTCTTGCGAGCCTGCGGGGGAAAGCCGGTTTGAACGTGAGCAGAATTTTGACGACTCCGGCAAGAAAAAATATGATTCCGAAAAATCTCAAACCTGAAATAAAAGCCGCCGCCAGAGCCAGCAGAGAGATGCTTTTTAGGTCATTTTTCTTTGCCATCCACATGAGAGCTCCGCCGCCGAACATGAATCCGGCAAGCAGAACGATATCTTTCACGTTGTAGAAAGACTCGGCGAAAAATCTCGGCATGAGCATGAACGATAACACTGTAAAGAGCGGAAAATACGGATTGCCGTTCCTTTTATTGTACTCTTTTGCGCTGAAATAGAGAACCGCCAATCCGAGGGTGACGAAGAGAAAAGTCACTCCGTGCCGCAGGTGCCAGATGCTGCGTTCAGCGTATCGTATGGGATTTACATTGCCGTGAGTGCAGATTTTTTCGGCGGTGAGAAGAATATGCTGAAACGCCATTCCGTAATATTGGTCAATTCCCCAGAGAGAGCGTATCTCATCCGGAATTTTCTCACCGGCGACAAATGATTTGAAAAATACATCTGAACATATTCCGGAGTTTCTCTCGACCGGTTCATCCCACGAGAGTCCGTAATCCCTGAAAACGGCAATTCCGGCAATGCACCACAGCGCAAACACGAGCAGCGCACTCCTTGCCGGAGTTATATACTTGAAACAGTTTTTCATAGTTTACCTGACCGATATCCTGCGTACAGGCAGCGTTATGGCATTCTTCGCTTTTTTGATGATTCCGCGGCGGTCGGGTTTTCTGTCGTAGCTCACACGCACCAGGAAGAGTTGATTTCTTTCAAACTGAGCGCAATCCTTTGAGACATTGTATTTGAAAGAGAGTGTTCCGTCAATGAAAGTCATATCTGAAACGGTGACTCCGGTCGGCGGGTCGATCGGTTCGACGCTGTCGATGGTCGGATTCTCTGTCTGAGGCAAATTACCAACTTTGATTTTGAATGTGGCGGAACCTCCTTTTTTGATGGAAACTTTTTTCAAATCGCTCCACGCAAAGAGATGGGCGTTCCATGACCATGACGGAGCAACATAGAGTTTTTTCGAGGGTACGACATGGTAGTAGGCGAACGCCTGCATCAGCTCGTCACCGGCGCAGAAGTTGATGATTTCCCTGCCGTTTCGGGCAAATACTTCGATGTTGACCAGTTTGTTGATCGCTTTTTTCGGAGCCTGCAAGGTGAATGTAGCCCGCTCTGACTTTGCCGGAATGGTGTTTTCTCCGATAAGTTTGCAGCCGTGCGAGTTGCGCAGCTCAAGTTTGATTTCTTTGTCAAAACCGTCGAGCCGCTCAACGATGGCGGTAAATTGTTTGCATCCGTTGCGCGGAACTGAAAGCAGGCTCGGAGTGATGTAACCGATGAATCCCGGACGGGGGAAATCTATTCTCAAATGATAATAGTGTTCTGCACTTCCGGCCCCGGTGGTATCGGCTATTTCAACTCTGTAACCGCCTTTTTTCGGAGCCTTGAATAAGAGATAGCTGTCGGCGTTGTGCAGAGTAAGTCCGACTCTCGGTCTCTTTATGTCGTCGTTGGAGGCGATGAGTTTGTTATCCTGGTCATAGATATTGATTATGCCATCCAGCGGAGAGCCCATTCTGCGGGCGAAGAGTTCGAGCACGACCGGTTTTTCAGGTGAGGCGTTCAATATGAAACTGAATTTTTCCTGCGGTTTGGAAATCACTCCCTGCAAGCGGGCAGGGGGAGTCACTGAGCCGTTTCTTCCGTCGAAGAGAACAAGATCGCTTATCCTTGCCGGAGCAGGAGGCATAACGAACTTCGGAGCTCCTCTTACTGCGCTGATACGGTAAACAAAGTCGGCTCTGCCGCGGTAAATTGCATCTCTGATGGCGAGCGTGTAAACTCCGTCTGCGGGAGCTTTGAATACCATCAGCGGGTCGGGATTGAAGTGGTGGTCATCGGCGAACGCCACGCTCCTGCCGTCTGAGTTGAAAACCTCGAGCACGGCTTGAAAGTGACCGGGCACTCCGTCGCCGATGAAGGGCACGAGCTCTCTTGCGGTGGTGGTGAAAGTTATGACTTCGCCCTTTTTGGCTTTGAAGAGAAACTTGTCGCACTCTCCCGGATAGATTTGACCGTTTGCAGTTCCCGGAACCGGAATATACGGCGTCGGAACGACCTCTTTGCTGCCCGGTCGCCGGTAGAGCGGCTCTTTTATTTCCGGAGCGTCACTTACGAAAAACGGAACCGGATTTGTGACGTCAGAGTATGATTTGAGCCGCAGTTCCCGTTTTCCCGTCGGCGCATTTTTGTCTATCTTCAACTTCAAAATCACCCGCTGATTTATCGAGGGCGACATCTGGAGCGGATTGCGGGGAGTGAAGAACCATCTCTGGAAAATGGCGGTCTCAAGTTCGTTGAGCTTGTCGAGATTGTCGTACCACGGAGTGACTCGCCAGAACTGGGTGTTTTCCGGCATGACAGGACGCGGTTTATTGTGTTCGAGAGCCTCTATCCACCTGTGCATGTATCTTCTCTGGTCACCCGCCGGAACCGGAAATCCCGGAACGTAGGTGATTTTTTCGATCTCTATTCCCGGACCTGCATCTATTTGCCGTTTGCCGCCGATACCCTGACCTCCGAGAACGATGTCAACGGTTTGACCTCTCTGTGCTCCGGCGGGATAGCAGAATCCGATATGACCTGCGGCAAAAACATTCGCCGCTGTGAGTGCAAATGCAGCTGTGATAAATAACTTTTTCATGGATATCGCCTCGCTGTATCAATGCTGATAGATAAACTCCTTCGAGTTGACCAGTGCCCAGACCAGATCACCCCAGAGAAGCCATTTTTTCTTCAAATCATTTTGGTACTTTCTTATGGTTTTGAATTCACTGTCAGTAACGTGACGTGAAAGTATCGTGAGATAGACCGTATCAACCTTATCCCTCAGCTTCAAACGGCTCTTTTTGCCGAAAGTGCGGTTGTGGAAACGGCCGGCATTGTTGTAAATCCAGCCTGAGTTCATCAGAAAGAGCCGCTGTGAGTCGTCGATGATGCGCTTTCTTTCGGATATCCTGCCTGAGTCACGCGGAGGACGTCCGAAACTGTCGAGCAGACGGCTGGAAATACTGCCGTCGGATATCTGTACCGCTCTTGTTGCCTGCGGCAGAAATGTGAACGGCTCAGGGATCACACTGGTATATTTCTCATAAACTCCCAGCACCCGGGAAATGATATCGACCAGCACTTCGGAATCCAGACGGCGCACCGGGTAAACTGCGAACCGTTTTTCGGCGGCTGCCTGCTGGTGATTTACCGTTTTCCAGTGGGCGTTGTACGCCTTGCTCAACATGATGAGGCGGATGAGTTTTTTGGTGCTGCCGTTGTTTTTTGTAAAGTAGTCCGCCAGAAAGTCGAGCAGTTCCGGATTGGATGGCTGTTGACCTGACGGCGTGCTGAGTTTGAGTTTGTTCCAGAAATTTTCCGGCAGCGGCATATCGTCTGCGGGGTCAACGATACCTTTCCCGAAGAGCCAGCTCCAGACCCGGTTGACGTAAGCTCTGGCAAAATAGCGGTTTCCCGGAGAAGTCATCCAGTCGGCGAGAACTTTTCTCGGGTCGGTGTCGGGAGTTTTGATGGTGAAATCGATTCCGTCAGGAGTTCCGGCTTCGATGGTGCGCGGAGTGTTGTCGTTGTAAACGATCTCCTCTTTCCACTCATCAGTGCTCTTGTATTTTATGCACTTGAAGAATCCCTCGAAAGCCTGCTTGCGGTCGCCGGAAAAGTTTTCAAACCTCATTCCGAGCAGAGAGAGAGCCGTGCTCTGGGCGAGTCCTGACGGAGTGCGGTTGGCTGAGGCTCTGAAAAAGTTTGCCGGAGCGACTCTGAAATTGCTGCCGTTCGAGGTGAGCAACTCACGGGTCACGGTGTAGAAAGACCTGTCATGCCTTGCGTTTTCCAGAAAATAGTGATGGTAGGCATGGACGGCGTTGGGCCAGAGATTTATGGGGAACTCCGACTTTATCCTGAACATATCGCTGTACCGCATCGCCATGAGTTCGGCATACTCTTTTGACTCGAGCATATCGTCGATGAGTTTTGCCCGCTTTTGCGGATTTTTATCGGCGAGAAAACGCTTCACTTCGTGTGGTTTGGGTAAAATTCCCCTGATATCAAGCATGGCGCGACGCAGGAAAACGTGGTCGGGTGCGACCGGAACTTCCTCAAGCTGATGTTTTTTCCAGTCTGCTTCAAGCAGCGCATTGAGCTTTTCAACATCTTTGTCTGCCTGGGCAAACAGCGAAATCGAAAGCAGTGTTAAAAATAAAGCGGTGAGCAGTTTTTTCATTTGACCACCTCGGGGGTTCAACTTAAAAGTCAAGTGCAGAGAGGGTATCTTCAACGAATTCCAATGCTTTGGCAAAAGCGTTTGCACGGTGACTGATTTTGTTTTTCTCTTCTCCGGTAAGTTCGGCAAAGGTTTTGTCGTATCCGTCGGGCAGGAAGACCGGGTCGTAACCGAAGCCGTCTTTGCCTCTCGGGGCAAGGGTGATAGTTCCTTTTACTTCACCCTCAAACACTTCGAGCACCTCTCCGTTGAAAGCGATGGCGATGGCGCAGACGAAACGGGCTCTGCGGTTTTCGACTCCGTCGAGCTCTTTGAGCAGTTTTTCAATGCGCTCGGGGTCGGTGGGAGCATAACGTGAAGAGTAAACTCCGGGACGTCCGTCGAGAGCCTCGACTTCGAGACCTGAGTCATCGGCGAAAGCTGCGGCATCGCAGTAACTGCTGGCGGCGGCGGCTTTCAGCGAGGCGTTTTCGGCAAAATTTTTACCGTTTTCCTCGACGTCAGGAGCTCCGGGAAAGTCGGCTAGACTGAGCAGTTCGACATCCTGATCGGCAAGCAGACGGCGGAATTCTTCAACTTTGTGGGCGTTTTTGGTTGCAACTACGATATGTGCCATGATAAATATTTCCTTGCAGTTTTGTTGACATAATTTTATTCCAGTCTATATTATATCATGTGAAAACTCAAAATGCAAGTGCAGGAAGCAAATGAAATGAAACTTGATAGCGCAAGAGAGCTTTTTTTAAGAGAAAAAACGCCTGTGATGCTCTGCGGATTTTCAGGAGGAGCAGACAGTACGGCTGCGCTTTGTGTTTCAGACCTGCTGAAAAACGAGTGCGGATTTTCTCTTGTGGCAGTCCATTTTGACCACGGTCTGCGCAGGGAGTCCGCAAGTGAAGCCGAGTGGTGTCAGGAGTTCTGTGCGGCGAGAAATATCCGCTGTATCGTGGAAAAACTCAACGTTTCAAGCGACGGCGGCGGTCTGGAAAACGCCGCACGTCAGGCACGCCTTGCGGCTTGGAAAAGATTGTCAGCACTCCACGGAAACGCCGCAGTCATCACCGGACACCACGCCAATGACAAGTGCGAAAACCTTTTTCTGCGCCTCTTCCGTGGGTCAAATGCCAGCGGATTGACCGGCTTGCGCAGTGTAAGCGTGGTGGAACAAATCAAATTCATCCGTCCGCTTCTCGATGTCACCAAAAGCGAGATCGAGGAGTATCTGCGTCGCAACGGCATAGAGTCGTGGATGGTCGATCAAAGCAACTTCGACTCAGCCATGCTGCGCAATTATTTGAGGAATGAGGTCATTCCCGGCATTGTAAAAAGAGCTCCGTTTGCCGGAGCAGGGTTGATGAAGTCCCTCGACGTCCTCGCCTGCGATGCCGATTTCATCGAGCAGGAGGCGGAAAAAATCTACGCCTCGGGCAACGTCAACGCAAGAACATTCTGGATGGCTCTTCACGATGCAGTGGCGGTTCGGGTACTGCGCAAATACCTTGCAAAAGAGAGCGGCAACGATGTTCCGGTATCATCCGAAAGTTTCGCCCGTTTCAAGTCGGAAGTTTCCAAAAACAAGAGCGAAATGCGCATCATTCCCGTGGGCGGAGGAGTGGAAATCGCAGTTCAGGGAGAGCGTGTCGATATTCTGCATCCGGCTCCGCAGCAGCTCATCTGGAACTGGAAAACTCAGGAGTCTATCCAGTTCGGGGAGTTCATCATCGAGCGCCGTTACACCTCTTCTGCCGACAAAGCCGGAGCCGACCGGGCAAGTTTTGATGCCGCTCTGCTGGATGATACTGTGATGTTGTCAGCGGCAGTTGAGGGTGAAAAATTTGTTCCGTTCGGCAGAAAAAGTCCGGAAAACATCAAAAAATTGCGGGTTGACCGTAAAATTCCGTCTTATCCCGTTCTTCCGGTGTTCCGTGATTTGACCGGCAATGCGCTCTGGCTGCCCTTTGTGCGCAACGGAAACCGTTGTCTGGTGAGCAGTGACACAAAAGAAATCGTCACCTTTTATGCCAATGCTCTATTTCCGACACGGGTAGGTAAAGGTAAATAAAAAAGTTTCTCCGCTTTTCTTGAAAGGGAGAGAGGGGCGCGGGGAGAGAGGGAAAACTTCTTTTCTCGTGAAAAGAAGTTTTCCCTCTTTCCCCGCATCATCTCCCCATATCGGGAACAAAGCTTATGCCAAAAGGGTCTCAAAGAGCGACAGCAGATGATCGGCAATCTCTTCTGCCGTTATGTTTTCGTTGCGGAACTTGAGTATCCGCACATAATCGCTTTCAAGTGACACCGATATCGCCGTGGCGTGTCTGATAAGTTTGTGCCACAGCTTTGAGTTCTGAGGAAAGAGCGCATCACGGCAGAGAAAGTTGTCGCAATCGATATCGAGAATGTACGCTCCTGACGGAACGTCTCGCAGCAGCGGAGTCAGAAACGAGTCGTCGAGCACATTTTTTGCCATGGGATAAAACTTTTCCGGTTCGTTGAGTTGAGTCAACTCATCGGGAAACTTCGGGTCGAAAAGCAGCTCCATTCTTCCGTTTGCCGGAGTCGTTTCATTGACGTGAGCAATAACTTTGGCGTAATCGGTCAATCCCGATTGCAACGCCCAGTCGATGTGCTCATCGTGTTTGAGCTGCGCTACGGCATCGAGCACGCACTCTTTTGATTTCCAGGCTCCCGGCATGACCTCTTTTGCTCCGCGGAACGCCTGCACGACATCGGTGTGGTGGTCGAGCGTGACCGTGCCGAGACTTCTCTCAGGGGAGCTGCGTTTCACCTCAGCCCAGAGTTCGAGAACTTCGTGATGATAATCCGATACCGAGACCGGAGTGTTTTTGAACTGAAAAAAAGTTGTCATAAAAGACCTCCTCCTTAAGATAACTCCATAATATTGAAGTTGCAAACCTTACTCGAAGGATGTATATTATAAATCAGCATTTTTACAGGAATATATCATGTTTTTTACTGAAAAGAGTATAATATCCGCATTCCGGGTGTCACTTCCGGTGCTCATGGGTTACACCACGATGGGAATGGCATTCGGCATATTGATGGTGACCGACACTCAGTTCGGACCATTGTGGGTGCTTCTTCTGAGCATAACTCAGGAGTCAGGCAGTCTCCAGTTCGCCGCCGTTGGAATGATGAAGCAGCTCATGCCGCTTGCCGAAACTGCACTGATGTCGCTTCTGATAAATATCCGTTACAGCGTTTACGGACTCTCTCTCATCGAGCCGTTCAAAAAGTGCGGCTGGCGGCGTTTTTACATGATAGGAGCCCTGACCGATGAGACCTACGCACTTCTGGTGCAGGATGAGCGTCCGGCAGATGTCAAACGTGAGGACTTCATGTTTCTGGTCGCCATCTTCAACCACCTCTACTGGATAGTCGGAACTCTCGCAGGAGCTCTTGCCGGAAAGATGCTCAAATGCGATATGCGCGGAGTCGATTTTGCCATGACCGCTCTCTTTCTCGTGATCATGACCGACCAGCTGAGAGAAAAGAAAAACCGTGTCCCGGCGGTGATTGGATTTATCTGCACATTGGTGTCTCTGCTGATTTTCGGAGAAAACCGGATGCTGCCTCCGGCGATGCTGGCGATGATTTTTATACTGATATTTATCCGCAACACACCTCTGCTCAAGGAGTTGAAGAAGGAGTCATACAATGAGTGACGTAACGCTTCACGCTCTTTTGATGGTACTGGTGATGTCGGTTGTGACCCATCTTCTGCGGGCATTCCCATTTATTGTTTTCGGAATAACCGGCAAAGCTCCGAAGATAGCAGTTTACCTCGGAAAAGCCCTCTCACCTGCGGCGATAGCGATGCTGGTGGTGTACTGTTTCCGTCAGGTCGAATTGACCGTGCCGGAAAAATTCCTGCCTGAACTGATATCATCCATCGCAGTAATTTGGCTGCATCTCTGGAAAAAGAACCCGCTGATATCCATCTTCAGCGGAACAGTTCTCTACATGCTGCTCATACGCAGCATCTGATTGTTTTTCAGACATTTAAGGCAGAAAATAAAGACAGCTGCATGCGGCGTTGCAAACCAACTCTTTAAGAGAAATTAAAAAAGTACTCCGCTTTTCTTGAAAGGGAGAGATCCGCCGTCGCCAAGGCTATGGCGGGACAGGGGGAAAAGAATAACGAAGCCGACGTTCGGCTTCTTTTCTCGTGAAAAGAAGTTTTCCCTCTTTCCCCGCATCATCACTCCACTGTCAGGAAATGACTGCGAATTTGCTTTCGAGGTCGGTTTCGATTCTGGAGTTGAGGTCGTTCCAGTTTCCGGCGTAGCCGGCTCCCCAGTAGCCGATTCCTCCCCAGCCGGTGACGTGTTCTCTGAGCAGGATATCGTCGTAACCGTCGCCGTTGAAGTCGCCGACGGATTCGACTTCAAAGCCTGTATCCATAGTACCTGCCCAGCGGCTGTTTGATGAGTTGCCGTTTTCCCAGATCCACACTTCGTTGTTGTATTTGTTTACCACGACGATATCATCGATCTGGTCTGCGCTGAAGTCGCCGGAAGCGGCGTATTCCCAGGCTGAGCCGAGGAATCCTGCGGTGCGGATACTCCAATCCCAGCTCTTGAAGGTGCTGTCGTTGTTGCCCCAGAGGTAGAGGAACTTGTTGTCATTATTTTTGACGACAAGGCTGTCTGTCGGAGCTCCGAAATTGCCTGAACCGAGCAGTTCCCAGACGATTTTGGCATTATCCTCAACGTGCCAGATATCTTTGTATGAAGTTCCGTCGAGAACAACTCCGAAGTTGCCTTTTTCGTCGGCGATGAGGATGTCATCAAAATCATCGTTTCCGCCGAGGGCGCCGACAGATTTTGCATTGAAATTGCCTGCGACGTGGCAGAGGCTGACGTAGCCGTAGTCGGCACGGTCGATGTTGCTCCATGCGGCGAAAGTGCTGTTTGCGGCGTTGTAGAGCAGTATTCCGTCTTTCTTGACGGAGGAGCCTGAGAAGCGTCCTGTTCCTGCGACACGCCACATATCAAGCTCTTTTTCGCTCCACTCCCATACTCCCTGCCACTGCGGAGCGGTATCGGCGTTGATGGCGACAAAACCGACCTTGCCCTGTTCCTGATCCCATGCGAGTATCTGGCTGAGGTTGTTGCCTTTGATGTTATCCACCGGAGTGATGTCGGTGATGTTGGTGATTATCGCACTGTCGAGCGTCTCATTGCCGACATTGTCGGTGACTTTGAAGTGGACCATGCCGTTTTCATACATGGTGACAGAGCTTCCGGTGAACCACTTGATGTTATCGAAGCTGTACTGGATCGAGGCGACTCCGCTGCCGTCATCGGTTCCCTGCGCGGTGATGGTGATTTCACTTGCCACGGCGGCGGTCGTGGATTTTTTCAGCTGAAGCTCAGGAGCGGTTTTATCAATGTTTTTCACCGTAAGAGAGGTGATGCTGCTGTTGCCTGCGGCATCGGTCGAGCGCAGGAGCACATCGGCATTTTCGGATACGGTGATGTTTCCTGAGTAAGCCATCCACTTGCCGCCGCCGATCTTGTACTCGTTGAGAGCTGAATCTGCGGCGAAAGCGGCGGTGACGATGACCTCTTTATTTGTCCACCCGGTCGTGTTGACGGTGTAGAGAGGTTTATCCGGAGCGATTCTGTCGATGTTGTTGACGGTGTACGCTGCGATATCTCCGACGTTTCCTGCGGCATCGGTCGAGCGGAAATATACTGTTCCGTTGGCGGTGAATTTGATGGCTGAGGTGTAAGTCAACCACTCTTTGCCGTCGAAGGAATACTCATTTGTTCCGTTGACTTCGGTGAAAGCCGCTGAAACATAAACGTCCTTGTTGGTCGGAGCAGTGATGTTCGCAGTTACTTTCGGAGCTTCAGGAGCGACACGGTCGATATTGGTGACGGCGTAGTTGGTGATGGAAGCGTTTCCAAGCTCATCGCTTGAGCGGAAACGGATGATTCCGTTTTCAGTGAAGAGTATCGGCTTGGTGTAAACCTGCCACTCTCCGCCGTTGACGGAGTACTCGTTTTTCACCGAGGCGGCGTCAAAAGTTGCGGAAACGGTGACGTTTGCACGGGTCGGAGCCGTTATATCCGCAGAAGCCACCGGTTTTTCCGGAGGAGTCTTGTCGATGTTGTCAACGACATAACTTGCAACTTCACTGATGTTTCCCGCCTCATCGAGCGAGCGGAAATATACGGTGCAGTTTGAAGCGATGATTACCTTGTTCTGGCAGTTCGTCCAGCTGCTGCCGTCAAGCGAGTACTGCTTGTAGAAACTGTCTGAAGCGAACGTGACCGACAGAGTGACATCTTTGTTGGTAAGTTCGGTGATGTCCGCCGTCACAGAGGGTTTATCCGGAGCAACTTTGTCGATATTGTCAACGATATAATCGGTCACGGGGGAGTTGTTGCCTGCGGCATCGACAGCTCTGAAACTTACTTTGCCGTTCTGGCTCATCACAACTCCGTTTGCCGGATACTCCTGCCAGTTACCGTCATTGATGCAGTACTCTTTTTTGATCGCATCAGAGGGGAACGTTGCGCTGACGGTGACGTCCTTGTTGGTCATCTTTGTGATATCGGCGGTCGCCACCGGAGCGTCAGGAGCAATGGTGTCATTGACCGAAAGCAGTATCTTGTTGTCGGCAAAGGCAAGAGTGTAGGCATCGCTGGCAAACGGATTGCTGCTGTTGAGCGTGTATTTCTGGCTGCCGACACTCAATGTGACGCTGAAAGTGCGCAGTTTTGTTGAGTTCACTCCTTGAACGAGAGTAAAGGTCTCAGCCATGATGTCCTGATTGATGGTGACATTGATGGAGCTTCCGGTGGCGGTGGCAAAACCGGTCTCTCCGGCGGTGTCACTGAGGACGAGCATCGGTCCGATATTGGTCACATCATCAATGACCATAGTAACATCCAGAGAGTTTTCTGCGCCTCCGAAAGAGCCGTAAATGAGAGAACCGTTGTTGATGGAAATAGCGTTTTTGCCTCCGCCGAGGTCGATATCGCCCATGACGGCGGAGTTTTTGTCGAGCGAAATCGAGTCTGAGCCGGCACCGCTCCGGACGGCGTAACCATTTACTGAAGCGACGAAGTTTTTATCGAGCTTGTCGTAAAAGTATCCGTTTTCGATGTTGAGATTTTTTTCGATGTACTCAAAGCCGTTGGCGTGATTTCCGGCAAACACAAAGCTGTTGTCAAGATTGATATCGACAGCCTCGGAGCCGTTCTGCTTGAAAACGGAGTCCGCTCCTGAGACGTTGAGGATGATTCCGGCATCGATAACCTCAAAACTCATGGCGTTCTTGGATTGGAAACCGATGGAAGAGCTGAATCTGAGGTTGGTTTTGATATTCTGAAACGACACATCGACGTTGGAAGTGATTTCAGCTTTGGTTTTGATGGTGATGGTTTTTCCGGCAAGCGCATCATCAAAGGTGAAAGTTGTCGCCTTATCGACCTGGATATTGTTGATTCTCTGCATACCGCGCAGGAAAGAGCCTCCGTAGTATTCGCTCTTGTCTGAGGTGACTTTGACGGTCACATCGGGTGAGAGGTCGATGGTGATGTAGTTGAGTTTGAGATTGGTCAACTCATTGACAGTGTACCATTTGGAGTTTGAAGCGTTGATTCCCCAGCCGTAGTTGAGGTGATACTCATATCCGTTTGCATCGGTTTTTCTGTAACCATCCATGTAGATGGCGTGACCGGGAATACCGACTCTGAGCGGCTCGCCGTAGTCGAGCACCTCTCTGATGACCGAGTAGCCGACATCGTTGAGCGTTCCGTTATTGGTGATGGTTTTGTCGGTTTCGCTGCTGCCTTTGAGGTAGATGAAGAAGTGGCTGTCGAAGCCTGCGGCTTTGAAAGCGTTGCTGCTTCTGCCATCGGTGGAGTCAGTTAACCACCACGATGTGCCGGTTGAACTCGCGTAAGTTGAGTGATTTTTCAGACCGCAGTAAAAGTTGAGTGCGGCAATGAAGTCTCCGCTTTTGAGGTCGGGAGTTTTGAGCAGGTTGTTGATTTCGCTCATCGAACCCTCGCCGTTGGTCGGATTGTCGCTGGCGTAGTAGGTTTTTTGATCGTGGCCGAGAATGTAATAATCGTTTGAAGTTACGGTGAAGCTGAGTTTGTAGCCTCTCTCGAGCCAGTAGTAAAGGATCTGTGAGTCTGCGGTATTCGAGCATCCCGTGACGCTCTTGTTTGAACTTGTTGCAGATATGTTCGGACAGAATTTATTGTAGGTGTAACCGGTAAGAGCGGTCTGTTTGCCGTTTATCTTAATGTAAATGGTTCCGCTCTGGTTCCACAAAGTCGAGGTGAGGATAGTTCCCGGAGTATAGGTGTAATCCGCTTCGGTATTGATGATTATTGAAACATAGTTCTGTGCGGAGTCACCCTCGATCAGCAGATCGATAAGGTCTTCACTCTGAGCGGCGGCAACGTCTGATACCGGTGTGAAAAAATTCGACATGTTTTACAGCTCCTGTAAGGTGTAACTTGTTATTATATACCGTCAGAGCTAAGATAGCACATAAGAGTGTAAAAATCAAGCTGTAAAGTACTGTTTTTGCACAAAAAAGATACTTTTTACACGCAGAACTGTTTCAGTCTACTGTGATTTCCCGCAATTTGTTTTCGATTTCACTGCGGAACTTTTCCAATTCATCGGCAGTGGCATTTTGCGGAGCGTAAAACGGCCCCCTTATTACCAGCGTGATGGTGGCTCCCGGCTTGGGAAGTTGAAAACGGTCCCAGCTTTTGAGCTGCCAGTATTTTGAGGCGTTGAGCGAAACAGTAACAATGGGAGCTCCGGTGAGGGCGGCAAGCTGAATGGCTCCCTTTTTGAGCGTGTACGCAGGACCTCTCGGGCCATCGGGAGTGAGTGCTACATTGTACCCCTCTTTCAACACTCTCAATGCTTCGAGCTGGGCGTGAGCTCCGCCCCGTGAGCTTGACCCGCGGGCGCAGTTTATTCCGAGATGCTTGAGCAGGTCGGTGATGTACTGCCCGTCTCTCGAAGCACTTACGATGGCGACGGTCTGCGACCTCATCGGGTCTTTGATGGCGCAGGGGAAGTATAAGAGCCGGTTGTGCCATGTAAGACCGATTTTGGGATAGGTCGTTTGCAGTATTCCTGCCGGGTCATCGGTTTTGTGGCGGAAGAGCACAGTGTACATCAGTTTGAGCAGCTGCGCCGGAAACCAGTAAAGCCAGGTCGGAAACTTTTTTATATTGCGGAATTTTTTCTTGAGAAATCCCATTATCTCCCCACTCCCTTTTTGGAACATATTTTTTCCAGCACACAATTTTTACACTTCGGTTTGGCTGCTGAACAGCACTTTCTGCCGTGCCGGATTATCAGATGAGAAAAGTTGGTCCAGAGTTTATCTTCAACGCAGCTGCAAATTTCTTTTTCGATGATTTCAGGATTTTGGCTCCGGGTGACTCCGAGGCGGTTGAGCACTCTTCTGACGTGAGTATCGACCGGGAAACCGGGAATTCCGAAAGCGTTGCCCAGCACCACGTTGGCACTTTTTCTGCCGATGCCGGGCAGGGCGGTCAGCTCCTCCATGGTCTGCGGGACGGAACCGTTGAACCTCTCAAGTATCATCATGCTCGAGGCGAGAATGTTTTTGCTTTTTGCTCCTGATAACCCGCAGGGGTGGATGATCTCTTCGATTTTTTCCAATTCAAGAGCCGCCATCGCTTTGGCATCGGGAGCGAGGGCAAAGAGTTTTTCTGTCACCTGATTCACCCGTTCATCCCTGCATTGGGCAGAGAGCATCACCGCAATGAGCAGCTGATAGGCATCCGCATGGTTGAGCGGACACTCACACTCTCCCATTTCGGCGTAGAGCAGATCGTGGATTTGATGCAGTTTCTCTTTTTTGGTCATCAGAGGCTTTCCCTGTTGTTTTAGGCTGTTTTCTTAATATACATCGGAAAATCGGATTTTTCCATGTTGAAACAAAAAGAGTTCCACCATTTATCTGTTTTGATGGTGAAACTCTTTTGTGTGGAGTGCAACCGTCAGTTCAGCGGCGATGACCTGCCGGAGCTCCGTGATGTCTGCCGTCGTTAGCAGGATTATGTTTGGGGGCAGGCTTGGGAGCAGGTTTCGGAGCCGGCTTTGAAACGTGGTGGCGCACCGGTTTGGGAGCGGGTTTCGGAGCAGGTTTCGGAGCATGATGATGTTTCGGCGGCGGAACCGGCTTCGGAGCATGATGATGTCTCGGCGGCGGAACCGGCTTCGGAGCATGATGATGATGGTGATGATGTCTCGGCGGCGGCGGCGGAACCGGAGCCATCGCATACACTCCCAGTCCGAAAGTGATTGCGGTAACGGTTAGTATTTTTTTGAACATTTTATTCCTCCCTTTGGGGTTGGTTGAGAGTAAGTTTTATGAAATATATTCACTGCATGACAAAAATTCAAGAGTGTGAATGAAAATTTGTGATATTTTCTTTCTCTTTCGGACGAAAAAAAAGAGACAGAGCTTTCGGAACTCTGCCTCTTGTGTGCTGTTTGCAGCAACTATTTCTGCTGTTCTGCAATTTTTCTCGGCTCGTAATTGAGTCCGCAGAGGAGTTTGACCAGTTCGCACCTGAATGCGTTGCAGCTTCTCGGAGTGATGAGCACTGCCGCAACTTCCACATTCTGCGGACGGGTCGCTCTCAAGGTCACGCTGCTGCACTTTTCGAGAGTTGTCCAGCGGGGTGAGAAGTAGGGGTATTTGTTGTGGTCGTTATCGAGACGGGCATCCCATCTGAAACGTCCTTTACCGCCCGGCTGGCCGTATTTTGCCTTGTAGAATTCGGTTCCGGAGTTGATTCCCGCCATGGTTCCGACTTCTGAGCCGTCGGGCAGCACGAGTGCAAGATCCTGACCCTTGCCGGTGCGCTGGGTGCGGGCTCTTGCGGCGAGGGAATCCATTCTGCTGAGCACCCACACAGTGTAGTCTCCGGCAGGTATCTCATTGAAGCCGAATACCGCTTTCTGGTTGGTTTCTTTCAGGAAAGCGCAGCTCTGGATTCGGTCGCTGTTTGCGGCGACGACTTTTGCTTTTCCGGTGGTTTGGGCGTTTTTGGCGAGCGAGAGACGGATATTTTTCATCACGATGACATCAAGCTCTTTTTTCGCTCCGTTGTCGTCGATGATGACGTTGTCGATCCTGGGAGCTTTTACGCTGCTTTTTGCGGTGATGAAAAGTTTTCCGTCTTCAAGTTTTGCCGTGATGCCCTCTGTCGGAATAACTTTTGCTGAATCAGAGACACCGCTTACCGTGTGAACAACGCTCCTGCCGGGTTCGACGGCGGTTATCTGCCGCTCAAATCCCGGGATAGCTCCGTTGTACGGAGCATCCTTGATGATGATATCTTTCACGTTGCTGCGGTAGGAAACAGTGATGTCTGCGGCTTTGCCGTTTTCAGCTTTGAAGAGCAGGGTGTTGTTTCCTGCCTTGAGCTTGCAGTTCTGGATACGGCTGTTGAACATCACTTCGGTGTAAGCATCGAATTTTGCAACTTTATCTATCGGAGCTTTGACTTTGATATAGTAAGCATGGCGTGCTCTTACGGCATAGACGGCACGTCCGTCAGCTTCAGTGACGAGTTTACGGTAGGTTTCGCCTCCGTCGGTGGAAATTTCGATATCAGCCATTTTGCCATCGGTGGTGACCGCCTGATATTTTCCTGCCACGATGGGGTAGGGCAGCTCGACGGCATAGACGAAATCATCAGCAGTGATCTTCGAGAAAGCCCTGTTGTTTTTCGAGGGTTTGCCGCTGAAAGTGAAGTAGGCGTTCGAATAGTGGGGGAACGGTCTGTAAACCTGATAGAGCTGCTCGGTGCAGACGGTTTCAGCAGGAGCCTTCCGTGCCAGACGGAAGTTCCGGTCATACGGGAACGGGTCATTGGGATGCACCGCTCTCGGGTCGATGCAGCGGGCGACCTGGATATCGTTGTAGTTTCCGTCGTTGTAGAAGTAAAATCTTGCCTTCTCGCCCGGATGAAGGGTGTAGGCGATGCGCTTTTGCATTCCGGGAACGTGTTTGGAGTAGCCTCTTGTTGCGCCCTGGCGGACGAATGAGCTGCTGTTTCTATCCCAACGCTCAAAGGCTCCGTTTTCACGGTCGAGCTCTTTCAAACTTGCCGGAGTCTCATTGTCGGGTGATGGGAAGAACTGCTGGGCTGAGAGGTCGTAAACGTGGTTCTTGCCATCGAAAAAGACCTGCTGGAAGCTGTGACCGTAACCTGAAGTCTGGGTCGCAGGCAGGAGTCCTGCGCAAGAGAGCATATTCGCCGCCATGTTGTTGAGCGGACCGCACTCAAAACCGCAGTAGCTGTTGAAGAGTGTGAGAGCCTGATACGAGGCGTGTCTGGATTTGTTGCTGTGGGCGGTGATCGTCGCCTGATGGGTCATAAAGTAGTCACTTGCGCCCAGAACGAGATTGAAGAGGCGGTTGACCTTTTCATAGTCACTGCCTTTGAAGTTTCTGAGACTCTCGGCGATATCACCGAAACTGCGGGTGTCGAGCTCATCATTGGCGATGACAACGGGGTGGCGCAGCTCGGGAACATTATCCGGGCAGGATATCTCAATGTAGTTCATAAAGGTGTTTGCAGGAATCGACAACTCCTTGCGTGAACCGTTCTTTGCGCTGTACTTCACCACATTATCCTTGCGGGCGGCTTTGAAGTCTGCCACTGACGGCACAACGGGATAGTTGAGTTTGTTGAGAACCTTATAGGGATTGTTTTTGTCGATAAGTTTTGCGGGGAAATACTGGATTTTTCTGCCGTTGTAAGAGAAGGTGCGCTCTCTGAGGAAATTTTGCGGAGCATTGATCGAACCGTAGATTTTTCCCAGTCCGTTGGCAGATTTTCCGTCGATGGAGCGGTCAAAATCGAAGAGGGCGTAAGTTGAGCCGTCAAGTTCGGGATTTATTTCAGGAGTGAACTCATCATCATAGCGTTTTCCTCCTGAGATCCTCAGGGCATCGACCATTGCCGGAGCGAAATTTTTGATGACTCCTCTGGCAACTTTTCCATCGTTTCCGAGCGACACCAGCTGGGCTATCTGGTCGTTGTGCATGAATTTGGGATCGATCGTGCGTTCAGTGAAAGAGAACTCCTTGTTTTCAAAAACTTTTTTGCCGTTGACGAAACATTCGATGCCGCTGCTTCCGTACTGGATGGCGATGTGTGACCACTTTTTCAGCTCAAGTTTGTGGTTGAACTTGAAGTTGTGGTGCTGATTGGTGCCATCGTACACTGAAACTTCCCATGCTCCGCGCGCCGGAGCGTAGGTTGCCAGAAAGAGCGAGTCGATTCTTTTGCGGATAGCTTTGTTTTTTGCCCTCGGACCGTAGTTGTTTCTGGCATCAAGGATGACGAATTTCTTTCTCTCACTCTTTTTCCACTGTGGATTGACCCAGAGTTCAACGGTGGCATCGTTTAGGGGGAAGAAGCACTCTTTGTCGCTCTTTACCTGCTTGGATTCACTATAAACGGCGTGGGTGTTGGGCGAAAAGTGGAACACGGTTTTTCCGTCAAGCACCAGGGCTGTGTCACCATTCTGACCGGAGGCGCCTTTGGCAAAAAGTTTGTTGTTATACGAGGGGAATGGGAGCTCCTGAGCCTGCCTTACCGCCAGTTTGCTGATCTCCATTTTCGGCAGACCGTCATTGTGATTTTTGAGTGCAAGACCGTGGTTGTCGTATTGGAATTTGCTGGCGGTGAACTCAAATACTACGGCGATGCGTTTTGCATCTTTGTGGAAGAAGCCGTACTCCTGATAACGGGTCGTGACTCCGGGAATACGCATGTGGCTTATCCAGCGGGGTTCGGTGAGACTTTCGGGGAGCAGTTTGCCTTTGGCATCGTACTGCTCAACTTTTATTCCGCCGCCCCAGGTGAGTTTTGCTTTTGAAGTAAGTTCGATATCGAGAGCGGCAGGAGTTCCTGCATATCCCGCTGGTAAATCGGCAAAATATTTGACGTTCGATCCGCCGAAACTCTTTACTTCAATGGTGATTTTGTTGTCTTTTGAAGTTATTTTGATGAAGTTTCTGCTTTTTTTCCACTTGGCGGCACTTTTCAAAGCTCCGTCAAAGAGGTTGTCGGAAGTGTTGACACAGACTGCCTTTTTTGGGGCATCTTTCACCACGGCATAGAGTTTGTCAGTTCCGGCGGGAACGGTGAAGCGGAGTATCTCTTTGCCCGCAGCGTTTCCGGAAATCAGCTGAGTATCGAGCTCCTTTTCTCCGTCAGGAGTGACTGCGACGGCTTGAAGAGTGTTTCCCTGCGGAATACCTGCCAGCTTATCGAGTTTTGCCCTGTCGATCGCGACCTCGTAGGGAAAAGAGGTGTTGTTCCTGCTGTTCCACTCCAATTCGATCGAGTTTGCCGGCTTTGCCGCGGCTGAAAACACGGTCAGTAAAGAGAGTGCTCCTGCCGCAAAACAGCGGTTCGTATCAAACATAATCGTCTCCTGTTTGAGTTTTTATTGTTTATGTGATATTCATGTCTCTTATATTATACAGCATAAAATCGTTTTTTGCAACTGAAATGTTGGTTTTATTTAATAAAAAGCTTTGTTCCTTATATGGGGAGATGATGCGGGGAAAGCGTGAAAACTTCTTTTCACGAGAAAAGAAGTTTTCCCTCTCTCCCCGCGCCCCTCTCTCCCTTTCAAGAAAAGCGGAGAAACTTTTTTATTTACCTTTACCTACCCATGTCGGGAACAGAGCCTAATAAAAAAGTCCGAAATACGTCTGAGGTATTCCGGACTTGCTGTTTTCGGTAAACTGCTTGTGTCAGCGTTTGTTTGAGTTGTTCACCTTCCACGCCTCGTAGTTCAAACCTGCGAGCACTTTGGTCATCTCACAGCGGAAATCATTGTCAACTGCGGGAATTATCAAAACTGCGGCAAGCTCAACTGTCTGCGGATGCATCAGATACACATCAAGTCCGCTGCACTTGTTGAGTTTGGTGATGCGGGGCGAGTAGTAGGGATATTTGTTCTGATCCTTATCCTCGGCTGCATCCCACTTGAAGCGGCCTCTCTCTTTACCGTTGCCGAACATGGCTTTGTAAAATTCGGTTCCGGAGTGGATTCCGTTAAAGGTACCGATGAGTTTGCCTGAGGGGAGTTTTATTCCGGCGATACCGCCTCTTTTGCCGTTGCTCTGATTGCGTCCGGCAGTCCAGACGAGATATTCACCCTCGGGTATCTCCTTGAAATTGAAGCGCACGGCATCGTTTCTGTTTTTGAGAATGACGCAATCCTGAACACGCTCACTTCCGGCGGGAGCAGGCTCGGCGTTCTTCTGCAGTTTGGCATCTTTGGCAAGCGCAAGACGGACTCCCTTTGCCACCAGCACGGTCAACTCTTTTTCGGCTCCGTTATCGTTGATGGTGACGTAGTCGAAGCGGGGCATTGCTCCGTCGGCTTTGGCGGTCACGGTCAGTTTGCCGTCAGCGAGCTTGGCGGTGATGCCGCAGGATGAGGTCACTGCGGCACTGCTGCTCAGACCGGTAACTTCGTGGGTCACGCTTTTTCCCGGTTCAACAGCGGTGAGCTGGCGTTCATTTCCGGGAATAGCTCCGGTGTAGGGAGCATCCTTGATGATGATATCTTTGACATCGCTTCTGTATGCGATGGTGATGTCGGCGGCGTTTTTATCCATACTCTTGTAAAGAATAGAGTTTTTACCACCCTTGAGTTTGCAATTCTGGATACGGCTGTTGAACATCATCTCGGTCGAAGCCTTGAAATTTTTCACCTTTTCGACCGGAGCATTGACTCTGATGATATATCCCTGACGGGCTCTCACTGCATAAGTTGCGACTCCTTTGGCATCTGTGACCAGCTTGCGGAAAGTTTTTGCTCCGTCGGTGGAAATCTCGATGTCTGCGCTCTTGCCGTCAACGGTCTCGGCTTTGTAGCTTGCCGCCACGATGGGGTAGGGAACATCGATTTGATAGCAGAAGCTGTCGGCAGTGAAGCGTGAAAACGCCTTGTTGCTCTTTGCCGGTTTTCCGTCAAAGGTGAGGAACGCATTTGAGTAGTGCGGGAACGGGCGGTGTATCTGATAGAGCTGCTCGTTTGCCACCACCTCTTTGGGAGCGAACTTCATGATGCGGTACTCGGCGGGGTAGGGGAATTTATCTCCCGGATGCACGGCGTTGGGGTCAACGCAGCGCTTGTTCTGGATATCGTTATACATACCGTTGTTGTAGAAGTAGAAACGCATCTTTTCGCCCGGATTGAGGTTGTAAGCGATACGTTTCTGCATGACCGGAACGCTTCTTGCGTACCAGCGGGATACTCCCTGACGGATAAATGCTCCGCCGGAGTTTCCGAATCTCTGGAACGGACCGTTTTCAATATCAAGCTCTCCGAGACTTGCCGCCGTCTCATTGTCATGGGCAGGGAAAAATCTCTGGGCTGAGAGGTCGTAGAGGTGGTTCTTGCCATCATAGAAGACCTGCTCAAAAGCGTGTCCGTATCCTCCGACCATGGTGGCGGGGAGCATTCCTGAACAGGTGAACATATTTGCTGTCATGCTGTTGAGCGGACCGCACTCGAAACCGCAGTAGTTGTTGAGCATCGAAAGAGCCTGATAATCGGCTCTCAGAGCTTTATTGGTGTGCGGAATGAAACTCACCTGATTGGTCATAAAGTAGTCACTGGCTTTGAGCACCAGATTAAAGAGGATATTGGCACGGTCTTTGCCGCTGACTTTGCCCAGATCAAGGCTGTCGGCGATGTCTCCGAAACTGCGGGTATCCAGCTCGTCATTGGCGATGAGCACGGGGTGGATGAGCGTGTCGGAGTCCTCGGGGCAGGCGATCTCAATATAGTCCATGTAGCTCTTTCCGGGAATGGTGAGCTCTTTGGTGCTGCCCGGAGTTGTTTTGTATTTGACTGTACTGCTTTTGCGGGCGGCTTTGAAGTCTGCGACAGTGGGCAGATTTCTGTAATTGTAGATGTTGAGCACTTTGTCAGGATCATTGTTATCCTGCAGCGTGGCGGGGTAATACTGCACCTTTTTGCCGCTCATGGTGAAGAAACGGGCACTCAGCGGCAGATGTTTGTGGTTGATCGAAGCGGAAATATTTCCCTGACCCCATGCGCTCTTGCCATCGATGCTGTGGTCGAAGTTGAAGAGGGCTGCGGTTTTGTCATCGACGGTGAATGATTTTGCCGGAGTGAACTCTTTTTCATAGCGTTTGCCGCTTGAAATGCGCACCAGATCCATCTGGAAGGGCACGAGCGGAGCTCTTTTGGATTTGTCGAATCCTGAACGGTGCATTCCTCGGTTGCCGCCGAACTCGACCTGCTGAACGGTGAGTCCGTTGGGTTTCTCTTCAGCGAAGATGTTGCGGGGCTGGAAGCTGAATTTTTTGTCGCTGAACACGGGTTTGCCGTTGATGAAGCAGACAAATCCATCCTTGCCGTACTGGAACGCAAGGTGAGCCCAGTTTTTGACATCAAGTTTGTGGTTGAATTGGAAGACGCTGGCTTCGAGCGTATTATCTTTCACCAGAACTTTCCACTTTCCTGAACGGGGAGTGTATGTGACACTGAACATCTCTCCGAAGCTCTTCTTGAAGTTCTTGCGGTCTTCACGGTCACGGTTCATGGCGGTCACGAGGATAAGTTCACGACTATCTCTTTTCTTCCACATGGGTTTGACCCAGAGTTCGACAGTGGCATCGTTGAGCGGCCAGAAGGTCTGTTTTTCATTTCTGAGCTGCTTGCCCATGGCGTAAACGCTGTGGCTGTTGGGAGTGTAGAAGAAGATGGTTCTGCCGTCGAGATTCAAAGCGGTGTCTCCGGCTTCGCCTGAAACTCCCTGCGGGAAAAAGTGCTCATCGTAAGCCGGGAACGGCAGAACGGCGGCTTTTCTCACGGCGAGTTTGCTCAGTTCAAACTCAGGCAGTGAGATGGAGTTGTCTTTGATTTCCAAACCGTAATTATCGTATTTGTACTTCGGAGCAACGATTTCAAAAGAAAAAGCAAGACGTACAGCATCCTTGTGGATGTATCCCGTTTTGATATGGTGGCTCCTGACTCCGGGAGCACGCATAAGACTTATCCAGCGGGGGTCGGTGAGACTTTCGGGCAGGAGTTTGCCTTTTTTGTCATACTGTTCGACCAGCGTTCCGTTGCCCCAGGTGAGTTTTGAGAGCGACTGCACGGTGAACTCGAATTTGGCGGGAGCTCCGGCATATCCCTCAGGCAGGGTGACAAAGTATTTGATAACGTAGTTGCCGTGATTATTGACTTTGAAAACCATTCCGTTTTTGGAAAGTTTCGCAGAAACCTCTTTCGGCATCTTCCATTTTGCAGGACTTTTGAGAGCTCCTGCAAAGAGGTTGTCGGCGGAATTGGCACATTTTTTTACTGTTTTTTTGTCTCGCTTTCTTGCGACCAGCTTTTCAGTTCCGGCGGGAACGGTCATTCTGAGAGTCTCGACATCCTTGCGGTTCGTGTCGATGACGGTAACATCGAGTTTTGTCTCTTTGCCGCCGCTTACGGCATAGACATCGAGGGCGGAATTTTTATCTATTCCGGCAAGTTTATCCAGTTTCGCTCTGTCGATGACAGTTTCGCAGGGCAGTGACGGGTCAAAGCGGGGATTCCACTCCAGAGGAATATCATTTGCGGCGGCAAACGCTGTTCCTGCCAGAGCACTGACAATCAGTGATGACAACAGTTGTTTCAACATCTTGAACTCCATTTTTACACTGTTTATATAAGGTTTTTATACTATACACTTGTTCAGACAATAAGTCAAGAATTTATTTTCCGGGATTCTCCAGAACCCACTCAAAGGTGTTTCCTGCGTGGTCGGTGGCAGAGAGTGTGTCACCGGCAGAGAGCGCACCCACTCCCGGAGGAGTTCCGGTGTAGATGAGGTCGCCCGGCAGGAGCTCCCAGTATTTCGATATCGCAAGCAGGAGCTCAGGAATGGGGAAAATCATCTTTGCTGTATCGCCCGACTGGCGCAGCTTGCCGTTGATGCTGCCGGAAAACTCTATCTTTGCCAAATCTGCTGCGCTTCCTGAAAATGGAACGAATTTGCCGATGGGAGCACTGTCATCGAATCCTTTGCAGATTTCCCACGGCAGGGCTTTGCCGAGCAGATGGTTTTGAGTCTCACGCAGGGTGAGGTCATATCCGACAGCGAGACCTGAAACAAAAGTTGCGGCATCCTCAAAGTTTTCGGGAACTCCCTTTTTGCCGATGAGCACGACAAGTTCAGTTTCAAAATGCGGAGTCTCTCCGCAGCGGGGAAAGCGTATTGTACTGCCGGCAGTTACCAGAGAGGTGGCAGGTTTGGAAAATATCACCGGTGACTCAGGACGGTCATTGCCGAGCTCTTCGATATGCTCAACATAGTTTCTGCCGATACAGAAAACTCTCTGACAATCGTACTCTTTTGATGACAAGTTGATTTTCATAACGGATCACTTTCAATTAACTCGTTGAAATGTTTCTCTGCTTTATTGAGCATATCCAGCCACGAGCTGCTGTCGATGAAGGCATCTGCGTCGCCGTTGCGGAGTCTTTCGGCTCTTTCGATGGTCTGGTTCTGATTGCAGTGATTTCCCACGTTGATATCCACGCTTCTGGTCTTGCAAAGTGCGAGTGAGCGGGCAAAATCGCCTCTCCAGTTTTCCTTTTCCAGATGGTATTTTTTGATGCGGTCACTCGTTAACGTGTTCCTGCCGAGACCGCCCATCATGGCGGCAGTGAGGATACCACGGTGGGTTTCGGTCTGCCAGAAGAACGAGAACGTGCCCGGAGTGTGACCGGGAGTCGATACACATTCGATTTTTGTGTTTCCGAGCTCGATGATATCGCCGTCCTCAAGCAGGATATCAGGTGTGAAGTATTGGAAATCCATATTGAGCTCTTTTGCGTAGACAAGGTCGTTTTCTCCCATCACCATCGGGCGGTCTGCCTTGCCGATGATGGTCTTGGCACCGGTGAGTTCTGCGAGAGCCGCCGTTGCTCCCGAGTGGTCGATGTGACCGTGGGAGTGCAGGATATACTTTATATCGTGCGGGTCAAATCCCAGACGGTAGATATTGTCGATGACAGCGTAGAGCGTTTCCTGATATCCTGAGTCGATCAGAATCAGTCCGTCAGTTGTGTCTATCAGATGCGATGATGCCGGAACTGTTCCGACAAAATAGATGTTTCCGCAGAGACGGAATGGGTCAACAACTCCTCCCCATGGCTTTTTTTTGTTCATGTCTTTCACCCGTTGTATTTTTCTGACTCTTTCTGTAAGGCGGCAAGATCGAGCTTGCCGTTGCCGAGGGCGGGCAGATGCTCGATGTAAATAAAGTTTTCAGGTTTGGGTATCCAGAGGTTGGGGATACCCTTTTCTCTCAGCCGTTTGACCACCTGCTCAGGAGCAAGCCTTTCACGGTCGCAGTAGAACACCAGAAGTTTTTCACCTTTTGCCTGATCGGTCGCTCCGCATACCGCCAGCAGACGGTCTTCGGGACGCAGGATATTGTTGATCTCTCTCTCAACCAGTTCATGCGGAACCATTTCACCTGCGATTTTACTGAAACGTGAGAGCCTGCCTGTGATGGTGATGAATCCTTTGCGTGACATGCGGGCGATGTCTCCGGTAACGTACCAGCCGTCACGGATGACCTCATTGGTCTTTTCGGGCTCACCGAGATAACCTTTCATCACGATGGCACCTTTGACGATGAGCAGACCGTCGGTGTTTTCATCCATGAGTTCAAAGGTCGAGGGGTCAACGATTTTTGCACAGACTCCGATGAGCGGCGGACCGATGCTGCCGGGTTCGACGACGTGGGTTCCCATCTCATTGACCGATGCGGCAAGGTTGATGGAAACCACGGGCGAGAGCTCGGTGCATCCGTAAGCCTCAGTTATGACCAATCCTGTCATATTGCGGAACTTTTCCGCCACATCATCACGCAGTTTTTCCGCTCCGGTGATGACCAGACGGATGTTTTTGAAATCCTCGGGAACACAGCGGCGCATATAGAGCTGTAAAAATCCGGGAGTGGCGCACAGAATAGAGAGTTTTCCGTGCTTCATCGATTCGGCTACACTTGCCGCATCGAGGGCGTTGGGAATGAGTACCGTTCTGGTTCCGGTAACGATCGGCATCCAGAAACAGACCGCCATTCCGAAAGAGTGGAAGAGCGGCAGATTGCCGACTACTCCGTCATTTTTGCGGTAGTTGATCGAGCTGCTTATTGAGAGTACGTCGGCGATGATGTTGTGGTGCGAGAGCATGATCCCTTTGGGAATACCCGTCGATCCGCTGGAAAATATCAGTACACCGATTTTTTCGACATCGTTCCAGTTTTCCGGAGAGAGCTGTTTCATAAGTTCGTTTGCCGGAAAGAACACTGCGGCGATGAACCAGCAGAGTTTGCTCCACCAGGTGCATCCGTGTTTTTTCGCCTCGTCGATGAAAATTATTTCTGCATCGCATTGGATCCCCGACTTTTCAAAAATCTCTTTTGAAGTGATTATCCGTTTGAGTCCTGCCTTTTCGATGGCGATAGCGTTGGCATTGCGTCCTGCGGTGTAGTTGAGGATGGCGGGAGTTTTGTTTGACATCTGGGTTCCGAGCATGGCGACGGCGAAATCTATCGAGTTGGGCAGCATGATTCCGACATAGTTGCCCTCATCGGCTTTGGCGTTGCGGCGCAGAAAACGGCTGAAGAGGGCAGCCTGCAGGAAGAGACGGAAGTTGGAAGGTCTTTTCCAATGCGGAACAGTGCATTCGGTAAAAATCGTTTCCGCCGGATGGCGTTTTGCCTGATAACAGAAAATCGTGTGCAGTGGTTTAGCTGATGTGTCGGGAATAAGCTCGGTTTCCGCACCCAGTTCAGCCATGATGATTCTCATCTCGTAGGCGTTGGTGTTTCTGGATACCGGTTTGCCGATGGTGACCGATGCCGGATGGCGGCGCAATCCGGGCAGTCTCAATTTGAACCTGCCATCCTGACTGCATGAAAAGATACTGCCCCAAGTCATGCCGATGCGCATGGGGATGACCGGAATATCCTGATCTTCGGGCAGCCAGTTGCCTATTCCGTTGCGGAAACTTGACATTGTGCCGTTGCGGGTGATATCGTCCTCAGGGAACACACAGATAAGTTCGCCGTTTCTCAGCAGGTCACGGGTGGTCTGGATAAGCTCTTTATGCTTCTGCACCCGTTTGCTCGGAACTTCGAGAAATCCGATGGATTTATAGAGGGTGTGCAGTATCGGCACCCGGTAGTAGTGCTCGTGCATCATAAAGCGTATCGGACGGCTGGTACACGCTGAGATAAAGAGGATATCCACAAATGAAGCTCTGTTCGCCACCAGAAGAGCGGGACCCGACTCGGGCAGACGCTCAGCATTGTAGATGTTGAGGCGGTAAATGGTGTCGAGCATGATCCTGAAAAGCATTCTCAGCAGGAATTGCGGCATAAGTGTGAAGCTCACGATCGAGAGAGTCAGCGTGAGCAGTGATACCACCAGACAGACGGTGAATATGCTCACATTGAAGTAGTACATGAGAAAAGTAAGTATGATCGCCAGCAGAAGTCCTCCTGAGAACGGCAGATAGAACCAGCTGAAAAATCTTGGAGCGAACTCCTTTTTGATAAAATACTCCTGATAACACTGGAGCGGAATAAGAATACTGCCGGTGGCAAATCCGAAGATGAAGAGCAGTATCACCAGAAAACTGCCCTCGGCGTATCTGTCGCCAGCAAACGGAAGCAAACCCACTGCGAGAGATGAAAAGGTCATGAGGATTATTCCCGTCGGAACTATTCCGATCTCGACCTTGCCACGGGAGCGGTAGCCTGAGGATATGATACCGAAGAGAGCTCCGATGAGCGGAGTAGCCATCAGAAGATATTGCAGATAGATGTTGTCGGTGACTCCGGTGAAATGCAGTCCGAGATACTGAACGGCGATGCAGGATATCAGAATGAGAGCGGCGAAAACGTAGCACTCACCGACTCCGGTCATTACCAGTTCCCGGTAACGCTGGAGCTTCACCAGACCCTTGGGCAGTTTTATTTTCAGCTCAAGTTTGAGCTCGTCCTTGTCTGCTTTGGGGGCGGGTATGGATTCGAGCCGTGAAGAAAACAGCAGTGCAGCCGCCGCCGGGATCATCGCAAGTCCCAGAGCGATGCTTGCCGGAAGATGACATTGTACGGCGGCGATACCGGCAATGGCTCCGAGGGTGATCCCGCTCAAGGTGGCACATTCGGTCGCCGAACATATTTTGGCGAGACACCTGAGGTTTGCCGTTTTGGCGGTATAGACCTTGAGGGCAGGGCGGTATATCGAGAGATTGAGTCCCATCAGAACTGCGATGGCGAAGAGCGGAATATAGCCGGTGATATCCACCAATCCGATGAGTACAGTTGAGGCGGCGGCGATGAAGATCTCTATTGCACGGCTGTAAAACATCACGTTGCGTGAGGAAAATCTCGCCAGAAATCCGCTCGAAGCCGCACTGCTGCACAACCACGGAAGAGTGTAACACGCCGAAAGAACAAGCACGTTGAGTGCGTGCTGTTTGAAGAGCGGAGCATTGCGGAACAGCAGAAGAGACACGATAGTGCAGAAATATACCGGATTGAATGAACTGAAAAAGTTCATGCAAAAGATATTTGACGCACTTATATTATATTTATTGACATTTTTCATGGTCAATATCCGTAATTTTATTTTCAGCAAAAGATTTTCTATAAGTTTTGTTCCTGATATGGGGAGATGATGCGGGGAAAGAGGGAAAACTTCTTTTCACGGGAAAAGAGGTTTTCCCTCTCTCCCCGCGCCCCTCTCTCCCTTTCAAGAAAAGCGGGGAAACTTTTTTATTTGCCTTTACCTACCCGTGTCGGGAACAGAGCCTTTCTATAATATAACACAAAAAAGCCGTTTTTTCAACAGAGCCGCACTTGACTTGATGCGAAGTGGTGGTATTTTATCTTTGCGGAATGTAAACAACATGGAGATGTGAGATGACACTTGAACGCTTTTGTGAGCTCTGCGGATTCAACGCAGATGAAGAGAAAATCATCGCCGGATATCTGGCTGATGAGAAGATAAATGCCGCCGGTCTTGAGATATGCCGCCTCTGTTTCGAGGCTCCGGAACGTCCGGAAACTTTTCCTGAACCGGTTGAGGGCGATGATCTGGCTAAAGCCAATCTGGTGTCGGCTTTCTACGGAATCGAGTACGCAAAACAGATACACGCTTCACTGGGAATACCTCAATACATCCTCGAAAACGGAATGCGTGATATCGCCATCTGGTCACGTCACGAACTGCGTGACAAAGGCGTTTTCGGCATCAGAAGAGGTTTTCACTGGATCAATGTCCTCTATCGGGCAGTCGCACTCAGGTTCGGCAGGCTCGAGTGCAACCTCACCAGAGGATTCAGACTCGATGAACTGCGGGATGAGGCAGGAAATCTGCTGCTGAAAAAAGATGACCCGCTCATCGGATTGCATATTCCCGCTGACGGAGCTCTCGATATAGATGCCTGCATCGACTCCATGCGGAAGATGGCTGAGTTTTTCGATTGGTACAAACCCGATTACCACTACAAGGGTTTTGTGGTTGACACCTGGCTGGTCGATCCTCTGCTTGCGCAGTTCCTGCCGCCGGAATCCAACATAGTCAGGTTCCAGCAGCTCGGAATACAATACCTTATTCAGGATGAGTACGACCCGACATTCTGGATGTGGGGAACCCGTGACCCCGAAAAAGTTGCAAATCCGAGCGAACTCCAGCGCAAGGCACTTGCCTTCATCAAGTCGGGCGGAGTTTTCAAATACTACGGAATGTATATCCCGAAAGAGCGGATAGTCAAAACTGCTCAGTGATTGTGAGCGATACCTGCTCCGCCTGGGTGATTGAGTCACCGAAAAAGCGGCAGGCACTGCTGAGGAACTTTTCTGTGGTGTCAGTGACGTAAAAACTGTGCTCCGGCGGAACTCTGCCTGAATTGGGCAGAACAGAGCCGTTTTCAATGAGATTTTCCACGAAATCGGCGGCGGCTGCTGCACTGGAAATGATTTTTACCCTGCCTGAAAAGAATTTGTCAAACTCTTTTGTGAAGAGCGGGTAGTGGGTGCATCCGAGCAGCAGAGCCTCAGGCGGATTTTCGAGATATTTGCCGAGGTATATATCGAGAACTCCCTGCAAGATTTTCCAGCTGACAATTCCCTCTTCGGCGAGCGGAACCAACAGCGGGCAGGCGGTACACTCTACTTCAAGAGAGGGGGATACCTTTTGTATCTCTCTGGTGTAAGCTCCGCTTGAAACGGTGGTCTTGGTGCCGATGACGGCGAGCTTTTTCTGTAACCCTGAGGCGGCGGCTGCTCCTGCTTCGATGACTCCGCAGACGGGGATGGAAAAACGCTCTTTCAAAATATCCAGAGCTACGGCGGAAACCGTGTTGCAGGCGGCGACGATGAGTTTCACGTTGCACTTTTTCAGGAAGTCCGCATCCTCAACGGCATAGCGGATGATGGTCTCGGGAGATTTGTCTCCGTAGGGAACTCTTGCGGTATCACCGAGATAAACTATCGACTCATCAGGAAGCTGTTTTGCGAGCTCTGACATTACGGTAAGTCCGCCTATTCCTGAGTCGAAAATCCCTATCGGACGGTCATCGGTTGCATCTGATTTATTCACTCTGTTTTCTCCGCTTGAGTATCTGCTGGATCGAGAAATTGCTGCTGCCGTCAGACTGGGAAGCGAGCTCTGCCGCCTCTTCCGGAAAGTGTTTTTCGGCAAATTTTATAAGTTCCCTGATATTTCCCATCACGGTCATTCCGTCTCCGCACTCAACTTTTGTGGCTCCTCTCGGCTGGATGATGGTGTTTTTCCGTCTCAGCATAGTTACGAGCAGAGTTGACGGAAGTCCGAGTTCGGCAAGGGTCCTGCCTGCGAAACCGCAGTTTTCGTTGATGATGAACTCAAACATGTTGCTTCCGCGGCTAACAGATGTCTGTTCGAGCTCAAGAGGACTGCGCTCTCTGTCGGAAACCGGCTTGTCGAGCTTGAGTTTTTTTGCCAGCGGCATGAGCGTGGTTCCCTGAATCACCAGAGAGAGCACCACCATGATGAATATGAGGTTGAAGAGCACCTTCGCCGCAGGCTCTCCGGGAGTTTCACTGAATTTGGCGAGCGGAAAAGTTGCGAGCACGATGGGAGCCGCTCCGCGCAACCCCACCCACGATACAAAAATCTTCTCTTTGAAGCTGAGCCACTTCGAGGGAATGGTCATCATCACTGAAAGCGGACGTGCCACCAGCATGAGGAAAAACGCAAGAAGCGTTCCTTTGACCAGTAAATCAGGCAGCAGTTTTATATCGAGGAACAAACCGAGCGAGGTGAAAAGCGCAACCTGCATGAGCCATGAGACTCCGTCGCTGAAGCGGGTGATGCCCTTCTGGTAGTTGAAGCGGAAATAGTTCATCGCAACTCCGCAGACATAACACGCCATCA